>NZ_CP097253.1:1298333-1947500 GCF_023380025.1 Sphingomonas glaciei | reverse complement strand
ATCGAGACGCCCGGGATGATCGAAGTCCGGGCGGCGTCCGGGACGATCAACTCCGATACGCCGCGTCTCGCCCGGGACATCGTTACCGGGTTCGAGAATATCGTCGGCACCGGGCTTGGCGACGCTTTGTATGGCAACGATCTCGACAATGTCATCACACCGGGTGCAGGCGACGACATCGTCGACGGCCGGGGTGGGATCGACACCGTAGATTATTCTTCCGCCCGCGGCGCGATGACCGTGAACCTCGCGACCGAATCCTCGGTCCAGGCCGCCTCCGGCGCCAGCCCGCAGGTATATTTCTCCTTTCCCCCCGGCGCCACCTCACAGACCCGAAACGATATCTACGCCGACGACGATCGCATCTCGACCGATCAACTTTTCAAGATCGAGAACGTCACCGGCTCCAACCTCAACGACAGCATCACCGGCGACGTCAACGCAAACACATTGCGCGGGCTCGATGGGAATGACGTGATCCTCGGCGGGGCCGGCGACGACGTCATCGAAGGGGGCGCTGGCGATGACGAACTGCGGGGCGAGGACGGGGACGATACGCTGCGTGGCGGACTCGGCAACGACAAACTCTACGGCGGGGCCGGCAACGACTTCCTGTCCGAAGCCTCGGGCGACAACGGCCCGTTCGGCAACGACCTCTACGATGGCGGTGAGGGCAACGACCGGGTCAGCCTGTTCACTTCCTTCGGCCCCGGGGTCACGGTCGATCTTCGCCTGACCACCGCGCAGAACACCGGGTCGATGGGCATCGACACCTTTATCGGTATCGAACACATCACCTCCAACTACGGCAACGACACGCTGATCGGGAACGAGGCCGACAACTGGTTCTGGACCTTTAGCGGAACCGATACGCTGTCAGGCAATGGCGGGAACGACTATTTCACCGTCGGCCTTGGCGACAAGATCGCCGATGGCGGCAGCGGGAACGATACGATCGAAGTCTACGATCTCGCCTTCCAGCCCGCCTATACGTCCGCCGGAATAACCGTCTCGCTCGCGCTCCAGGGTACCGCGCAGGCGACTGGAATCGGCAACTGGACGCTCACCAACATCGAAAATCTCGGTGGATCGTTCGGCGCCGATCGCCTGACCGGTGATGGCAATGCCAACATCCTCGCCGGCGCGCAGGGCGACGACACGTTGCGTGGCGGCGGCGGCAACGACATCCTGGCCGGCGACGGCACCTTCAACCTCGACGACAATGCCGCGCCGGGGTTTCTCATCGACCCCGATTGGGTCGGCGGCAACGACATCCTCGAAGGCGGCGCGGGCGACGATACCATCCACGGCGGCGGCGGCATCGACACCGCGGTCTACCAGATCAGCCGGGCGCAGGCGTCGGTGGTGTTGAACGCCAATGGCACGGTCACCGTCAAGGCCGGCGCGGAAGGCATCGACACGCTGACCAGCATCGAGCGGATCCAGTTCAGCGATGGACTCTACTCGTTCCAGTTCGCGGGTCCGAGCGGGGTCCTGGTCAGCAACTTCGCGGTCGGTGCCGGCGGCTGGTCGAGCCAGAACAGCTATCCGCGGCACATCGCCGATGTGAACGGCGACGGCTACACCGACATCGTCGGCTTCGGTCAGTCGGGCGTGCTGGTCTCGTTCGGCTCGGCCAACGGCAGCTTCTCGGGCGCGGGGCAGGTGCTGGCAAACTTCGGACAGGCGCAGGGCTGGTCGAGCGACAATCAGTTCCACCGCGAGCTTGCCGACGTCAATGGCGACGGCCGGGCCGACATCGTCGGCTTCGGCACCGCCGGGACTTTGGTGTCGTTCGGGCGCGCCGACGGCAGCTTTAGCGATCCGATCACCGGGATCGCCAACTTCGGCGCCAACCAGGGCTGGTCGACGCAGGATGGCTTTGCCCGGGTCACCGGTGACGTCAATGGCGACGGCAGGGCCGACATCATCGGCTTCGGTGTCGCCGGCACCTTTGTTTCGCTCGGCAACGGCGACGGCACCTTCAGCGCTGCCAGGCTGACCCTAGGCGACTTCGGCAACCAGCAGGGCTGGACCAGCGACAACCAGTTTCACCGCACGGTGGCGGACGTCAACGCCGACGGGTTCGACGACATCATCGGTTTTGGCACCGCGGGAACGCTGGTGGCGCTGTCAAAGGGCGACGGCACCTTCAGCGCCACGACATTGGCCTTGAACAATTTCGGGAAGGGCCAGGGCTGGTCGACCCAGGACAGCTTTGCACGCCAGGTTGCCGACGTGAACGGCGACGGCAATGCGGATATCGTCGGGTTCGGGCTCGCCGGCACCTATGTCGCCTACGGCCTCGACAATGGCAGCTTCACGCAGGCCAGCCTCGATGTCGCAAATTTCGGCGCCAACCAGGGCTGGACCAGCGACAACATCTACCATCGCGAGCTGGCAGACATCGACAATGATGGGGCGATCGACATCGTCGGCTTCGGACAGACGGGCGTGCTTGTCGGCTATAATCTCGATTATGGCTCGCTCATCTGATCGAGACCTGACACGGGCAAGCGGTTCGTACCCTTAAACGCTGGATACGAACCGCTTGGCCGCAGCGTCCGTGCAAGGCCTGCTCCCGCCTCTTTCGAATGTTTTGAAGGGCAGATGGCCGTCGATTGCCGCCGTGTCATGCGCGACGGCGGGTACCAGCGGAGCCCCCTGACTCTTCCAAACGAACTTGCGAACTCAGGGAGGGCGACTGACCTCAAGGTCAAAGGCTCGCATACTCCCTGTAAGCGAAATTCAGCGCCTGCTCGACGCGGTCGCACCAGGCCGCAACGCCGGTCGCGTCGGCGAGCAGGTCCTGGCGGATCTCAATCTCGGCATAGGGCAGGCGGCGCGGGTAGGCGTGGAAGGGGATGGTGAAGTCGATGGTGTCCATCGCATAGGGTTCGTTGTCGCCCGCCACCAGCTCCGGGTCCCTGGCGAAGAAGGCGAGCATGGCGCGCGCGAAACGGTTGTCGCCCGCATCGTGGAGGATGCCGACCTTCCACGGCCGGTCGATGCCGCGCATCGAGGGGGTGAAGCTGTGCAACGCGATGAGGATGGTCTCCTGGCCCGCGTCGAGCCGGCGTTGAATGTCCGCGCCAATCGCCGCCTGGTAAGGCGCCTGGATGGCCGTCGCCCGGGCCGCTGCGCCGGCTTCGTCGAGGGATGCATTGGCGGCGATCGCGGTGCCGTCGCTGACCGGCGGGATTGAGTCGGGCGCTCCGGGTCGCCGGTTGCAATCGATCACCAGCCGCGAATAGGTCTGGTGAATGAAGGTCGCGTCGAGCCGGGCGGAGAGCGCGGTGCCGAGGGCGGCGATCCCGATGTCCCAGGCGATGTGCCGGGTCCGCTCCGCCTCGTCGAGGCCGAGCTCGGCCATTTCGCGCGGGATGCGGTTGCCGGCATGATCGCCGATCAGCAGGAACGGGGAAGGTGCCCCGGGGTTCAGCACATTGACGGGTGGCGGCTCATCGGCGGCCAAGATAGGAGAAACGGGTGACACTGCCGCGGTGGGCCGATTTTGCATGACGATCCTGACCATTTCTCATGTGACGCGCTACACCTACCGGCAGCCCGTGTCGTTCGGGGAGCATCGTATATTTGTCCGCCCCCGCGAAAGCTATGACCAGCATCTCCTCGAAGCGCGGCTGGATATCAGTCCCAAGCCGGCGGAGTTGCGCTGGACTCAGGACGTGTTCGGCAATTCGCTCGCGCTCGCGACCTTCGACCGGCGGGCAAAGGAACTCCGGATCGACAGCTGGATCCGCCTCAAGCACAGCCCGCTGCTTCGCGGCGAGGTCGAGATCGAGCCCTATGCCCGGCGCTATCCCTTCGGCTACTCGCCCGACGAACTTCCCGATCTGCTGCGTTCGATGGAGCGGCAGCACCATGATCCCGAGCGGATTCTCGACCACTGGGCCCGCGGCTTCGTCAAGAAGAGCGCCGAGACCGACACGCTGGCCATGCTGAGCGCGATGACCAACGCGATCCGCCGCGACTTCACCTATCTGTCGCGCGCCGAGAAGGGCACCCAGTCGCCGATCGAAACCCTGCACAAGCGCCAGGGCACCTGCCGCGATTTTGCGGTGCTGATGATCGAAGCCTGCCGTGCGCTGGGACTCGCCGCCCACTTCGTCTCCGGCTATCTGTATAATCCTAAAGGAACTTCGGGTCGCATCGGGGGTGGCAGTACACATGCGTGGGTGCGGATTTTCCTGCCCGGATCGGGCTGGGTCGAATTCGATCCGACCAACGGGATCGTCGGGAATTCTGGCTTGATCCGGGTCGCCGTCGCCCGCGATCCCGCCCAGGCCATCCCCATATCCGGCACGTGGAGCGGCTTTCCCGCCAGCGACCTCGGCATGGAAGTCACCGTCGACGTCGCGCTCGATGAGCAAGTCGAGCCCGTCATTCCGGCGATCCCCGCCGCTGTTTCAAGAAAGTAAAACCACGATGCTGATCCGCGCCGGCTACGATATCCGTTTCACCTGCCGCCAGCCGACGCCGATGATGGCCCTTCTGGGGGTCCATGAATCGCGCCACCAATATCTCAAGACCCAGCCCCGGCTGGTGAGCGATCCCGCCATCCCGATGCACGACTACAAGGACGGGTTCGGCAATATCGCCACCCGCTTCGTCCTGCCCGAGGGCGAGACCTTGCTGTCCAACAGCTTCGTGATCGAGGACAGCGGCGAGCCCGACCGCGTCTCCCCCGGCGCGATCCAGCATCCCGTGCAGGACCTTCCGGACGAGGTTCTCGTCTATCTGCTGGGCAGCCGCTACTGCGAGACCGACCGCCTGTCGGATACCGCCTGGGGGCTGTTCGGCCATGTCGAACCGGGCTGGACCCGGCTCCAGGCGATCCTCGACTTCACCCACAAGCAGATCGAGTTCGGCTATCAGCACGCTCGGTCGACCAAGACCGCCTGGGATGCGCATCAGGAGCGGCGGGGCGTGTGCCGCGACTATGCCCACCTCGCAATCGCGCTTTGCCGCTGCATGAACATCCCGGCGCGCTACTGCACCGGCTTTCTGGGCGAGATCGGCGTTCCCAAGGCAGACGCGCCGATGGATTTCTCGGCCTGGTTCGAGGCCTATCTCGGCGGCGAATGGCACACGGTCGATGCCCGGCACAATTTCCCGCGGATCGGCCGCATCCTGATGGCCCGCGGCCGGGACGCCACCGACTGCGCGCTGACCACCGCCTTCGGCTCGGCGATCCTGACCGGGTTCGACGTCCATACCGACCAGGTCGACAGCATTGACTAATCCGCTGCTCGAGGAGTGGGGCGGGCCGGCGGGATCACCTGATTTCGGTGCGGTTCGCGCCGACCAGTTCCTGCCCGCGATCGACCTCGGCATTGCGCTAAGCCGGGCCGAGCTTGCCGCGATCACCGATAACGTTGCCGCGCCCGACTTCGACAATACGATTGCCGCGCTGGAGCGCTCGGGCGCCGCGCTGGCGCGGGTGCGGCGGATTTTCTGGATGCTCGCCTCGGCCCAGGCCGACGAGAACATCCATGCGATCGAGGCCGAAGTGTCGGCGCGATTGACCGCTTGGGGCACCGAGGTCAGCCAGAATGCCGCGCTGTTTGCCCGCGTCGCCGCGGTGTGGCAGATGCGCGATCGGCTCGAACCCGAGCAGGCGCGGCTGGTCGACAACAGCTACAAGGGCTTCATCGCCGGCGGCGCGGCGCTCGACCCGGAAGCCAAGCGCCGACTGGCCGAGATCGACGAACGGCTCGGCGCGCTTGGGGTCTGCTTCGGACAGAATGTCCTTGCCGCGACCAATGCCACCGAGATCGTCGTCCCAGAGGCCGATGCGGGAGGCATCCCCGACGATCTGCGCGCGGTCGCTCTCGCTGCTGCCACGGCGAGGGGCTTGGCCGGCCAGCTGCTGTTCGGGCTCGACCGCGGCACTTACGAGGGGCTGCTGACTTTCGCCGACAGCAGAGACGTGCGCGAGCAGGTCTGGCGTGCCTTCACCTCGCGCTGCCAGTCTGGGCCCCACGACAACTACCCGATCATCGCCGAGATCGTCGCGCTGCGCGCCGAAAAGGCGCGGTTGCTCGGCTACGCTTCCTATGCCGACTTCGCACTGGAAGATGCGATGGCCAAGACTCCCGCCGCCGCCGCGGGGCTGATGGACCGGGTCTGGCAGCCGGGCCTGCTGCAGGCCGAACGCGAAGCGGAAGCACTGCAGCAGATCATCGACCGCGACGGCGGCGGCTTCAGGCTGGCGGCCTGGGACTGGCGCTATTTCTCCGACCGCGTGCGGCGCGAGCGATTTTCCTATGATGCCGGCGCGATCCGCTCGAAGCTGTCGCTGGGCAAGGTCCGTGCGGCCGTCTTCGCCGCTGCCGAGCGCCTCTACGGGCTGCGCTTCACCCGCCGCCCCGACGTGTCGGTCTACCATCCCGATGTCGTCGCCTGGTCGGTCGACAATGACGACGGCACGCCGCTGGGCCTGCTGTTCACCGACTATCTCGCGCGGCCCGAAAAGCATGGCGGGGCCTGGATGGGCAGCCTTCGCGTGCAGGAGAAGATCGATCATCCCGTGCGGCCGATCGTTTACACGGTCGCCAACTTCACCCGGGCCGAGCGCGAAGACGATACCTTGCTGTCGCTCGACGAGGCGCGCACGCTGTTTCACGAATTCGGGCACGCGCTCCACGCCCTGCTATCCGACGTCACCTATCCCAGCCTCGCCGGGACGGCCGTCGCCCGCGACTTCGTCGAATTCCCAAGCAAGCTGATGGAGCATTGGGTCGCCTCGCCCGAAGCGTTGCGCGGGTTCGGCATTCCCGCCGACCTCGCCGATGCCGTCGCACGCGCGGAAACCTTTGGGCAGGGATTTGCCACGATCGAGTTCCTCGCCTCGGCAATTGTCGACCTGAAGCTCCACGAAACGCAGCCGCCGCCAAGCGATATCGCCGGCTTCGAACGCAATACGCTTGCCGCGCTTCACATGCCCGAGGCGATCGGGATGCGTCACCGGCTGGCCTATTTCACCCATGTCTTCGACGGTGGCTACGCCAGCGCCTACTACAGTTACCTGTGGGCGGAGGTGCTCGACGCCGACGTGTTCGAGGCCTTTACCGCGACAGGCAACCTGTTCGACCGCGAGCTTGCCGACCGCCTCAGGCGCGAGGTCCTGGCGCAGGGGGACGCGCGCGATCCGATGCAGTCGTTCACTGCCTTCCGCGGCCGCGAGCCCGATGAAGCAGCGCTGTTGCGCGCTCGCTGCCTGGCCTGACGATGGCGGCGCGCAAGGCCTTTGACGAATTGTGGGGGCAGGGCCGCGGCGAGACCGCGCGTGCCGGGTTCGAGCAGCTTGGCGACTGGGTAAAGAATACTCCGGTCACGGAACTGGCCCGGCGCCAGGCCACCGCCGAAGCCGCCTTCCGCAATCTCGGCATCACCTTCAATGTCTATGGGGATGAGGAGGCGGGGGAGCGGATCATACCGTTCGACATCATCCCGCGGCTGTTCACATCCGCCGAGTGGGACAAATTGTCGCGCGGGCTCGAGCAGCGGGTCCGTGCGCTTAATGCCTTTGTCGCCGACGTCTACGGGCCGCGGCACATCCTCAAGGACAAGGTTGTCCCAGAGGACGTCATCCTCGGCAATCCGCAATTCTGCGTTCCTGCCAACGGCGCCGCGCCGCCGCACGGCATCTACACCCACATCTGCGGGATCGACATCGTCCGCACTGGCGCCGACGACTTCTTCGTCCTCGAGGACAATGCCCGAACGCCGTCCGGCGTGTCCTACATGCTCGAGAATCGCGAGGCGATGCTGCGGCTCTGCCCCGAATTGTTCGCGCAGCTCGCAGTGCAGCCGATCGACATCTATCCCGACCTCTTGCGCGACATGCTCTATTCGGTCGCGCCGCGCGGATCGCAGGATCCGGTCTGCGTCCTTCTCACCCCGGGCCATTACAACAGCGCCTTCTACGAGCACAGCTTCCTTGCCGACAGCATGGGGATCGAGCTGGTCGAGGGCCGCGATCTCGAGGTCGCGGACGACATCGTCTACATGCGCACGATCGAGGGGCCGGTCCGGGTCGACGTCATCTATCGCCGGGTCGACGACGCCTTCCTCGATCCGCTGGTGTTCAGGCCGGACAGCGGGCTTGGCGTCCCCGGACTGATGGCGGCCTATCGCGCAGGCAACGTGACCATCGTCAACGCGCCGGGCACGGGAATCGCCGACGACAAGGCGGTCTACAGCTTCATGCCGGAGATCGTCCGCTATTACATGGGCGGTGAAGCGCTGCTCCCCAATGTCGAGACCTTCCGCTGCCGCGAGGCGGAGGCGCTGCGCTATACGCTCGACCATCTCGAGCAGCTGGTGGTGAAGCTAGTCGACGGATCGGGCGGCTACGGGATGCTGGTCGGTCCGACTGCTTCGAAACAGGAAATTGCCGACTTCCGGACCGCGCTGACAGCCGAACCGCAGCGCTATATCGCGCAGCCGACGCTGGCTCTGTCGACGGTGCCGACGCTGACCGACGCCGGAATCGCACCGCGCCATGTCGATTTCCGGCCGTTCATCCTGAGCGGCGCCGATCGCGTGACCATCGTTCCCGGCGGCCTCACCCGGGTTGCGCTGGAAGAGGGATCGCTGGTCGTCAATTCGAGCCAGGGCGGGGGCACCAAGGACAGCCTGATCATCGCCGCGCCGCCGGCCAATGGCGACGAGGAGGAGCAACATGCTCTCCCGTACGGCGGCTAACCTCTACTGGATCGGGCGCTACATGGAGCGCGCCGAATTCACCACCCGGCTGATCGAGGCGACCCTGCGCCTGTCGTCGCTATCCTATGGCGCCGACGCCGCCAGCGCGACCTGGGAAAGCGCGCTCGCGGTGGTCGGCCGCGGGCCTGCGCCGGGAGAGACCGCATCGCCCGGCGCGACGACGTTCAACGTCTGCCGAACGCTCGCGCTCGACATGGAAAACCCCAACTCGATCCGCTCCTGCCTTTCGCGGGCCCGCGACAACGCACGGTCGGCGCGCAACGCCTTGTCTTCGGAGGTGTGGCAGGCGATCAACCGGGCCTGGCTGGACGTCGGCGACCGCACCAGCCCAGGCGGAATCCAGAATACCCTGGCTTTGGTCGAAACCCTCAAGGCCAACAGCCGCGGGTTCGAGGGCGCCCTGGCGCGCATGCTGCGTCACGAAGGCTTCTGGTTCATGCGCCTCGGCTCGGCGATCGAGCGCGGGGACAACAGCGCTCGCCTGCTCGACGTCAAATATTACCTCCTGCTGCCCAAGGGGCAGAAGGTCGGCGGCGTGCTCGACCATGACCAGTGGACTGCGATCCTGCAGACGGTCTCGGCGCGCAACGCCTACCGCCTGTTCTATCACGACACGCCCAAGCCGTGGCTGGTCGCCGACCTGCTGCTGTTCCGCAGCGAGCTGCCGCGCTCGATCACCGGCTCGGCCGCCGAGGTCGTCGACCTGCTGGCCGAGATCGGGGGCCGGACGGGGCGGCAGGGTGAGGCCGACCGCCTGGCGCGCCTGCGGCATTCGCGATTGTCCGAAACCAACATCGACGAGGTGTTCCGCAACGGCCTTCACGAATTCCTGAAGGACAGCATCGACGAGAATGCACAGGTCGATACCGCCATCTCGCAGCAGTTCCGGTTTCCCTGATGCACCTGACGATCAGCCATCGCACGCGCTATCGCTTCACCCGGCCGCTGGCCGCGGCGGTGCAGATGCTTCGGCTGACACCGCAAAGCTGCCTCAACCAGACGGTGCTCGACTGGCGGATCGACGTCGACTGCGACGCCCGCCTGCGGGAATCGCGCGACGGCTACGGCAATTGCCTGACCGCGCTGTATGTCGACCAGCCGGTCACCACCCTGACGATCACCGCCAAGGGGCAGGTGGTGACCGACGATCGCGCCGGGGTGGTCTCGGGCCTATCGAGCGATCTTCCGCCGGGGGTGTTCCTGCGCCCGACGGCGCTGACTATGCCCGATGACGCGATCCGTGCCTTTGCGAAGGAAGTCGCGGCCAGGGTTTCGTCACCGCTCGATCGCCTCCATGCTCTCAGCGCCAGCCTGGCCGAGCGGATGACGTTCGATGCGGCGACTTCCGTCGTCTCGACCAGTGCCGCCGATGCCTTGGCCGCCGGGCGCGGGGTGTGCCAGGATTACGCCCACATCTTCATCGCCGCGGCGCGCGCCGGCAATATTCCCGCCCGCTACGTGTCCGGCCATCTCTATCGCCGCGACGGGGCCGGCACCCAGCCTGCCAGCCACGCCTGGACCGAAGCGTGGGTCGACAACCTCGGCTGGGTCGCGTTCGACCCGACCAACGGCATCTGCGCCGACGATGCCTATGTGCGTGTCGCTTCCGGGCTGGACTTCGCCGACGTGTCGCCGATCGTCGGCACCCGGCGCGGTGGCGGCCAGGAGGACATGACGGTCGAAGTCCAGGTCACCCGCACGGCGCTCAAGCGCCAATCGCAGCGGCAGGGCCGGGGTGGAAACTGGCAGTCGCAATCGCAGGGCTGAAGAGGCGCGTATCAGTCCTTGCGGATGAGGATCAGCGACACGTTGTCGGGAGCGCCCCGATGCAGCACCAGTTCGATCAGCCGATCGGCAACAGCGTCGAGCGAGCTGCCAGACAGCTCGTCGGCTATCTCGTCGTCGGGGACCACCCGGGTCAGGCCATCGCTGGCGAGCAGGAAGAGATCGCCGTCCTGTGCATCACCCGAGACGATCTCCAGCCTTAGTTCCTCCGTTACGCCGACCGCGCGGGTGACGACATTGGACTGGGGATGATCCAGCGCCTCGTCGGGGCGCAACATCCCGGCGCTAACCAGTTCCTGCACCAGGCTGTGATCGCGCGACAATTGGACCAGCTTGCCGGCGCGCAGGCGATAGGCCCTGCTGTCCCCGGCCCAGAAGCACCTGCACTCGGGGCCGGCGATGGCGAGGCCGACCACCGTGCTGCCGATCGTTCGGGGCAGGCCTTCACCGCGCGCGAGGACGATCAGTTCGTGGTTGATCTTGAACAGTGCGGCGGCGGCGGCATCGACCAGTTCATCGATGTCGTAGACGATCGGAAGTTGCTGCAGGGCTTGGGCGGTCTTGCTGCTGGCGACATCCCCGGCCTCGTGCCCGCCCATGCCGTCCGCCACCGCCCACAGGCCGCGCTCGGTCCGGACCATAAGCGCATCCTCGTTGATCCGGCGCTTGAGTCCCACGTGGGTCCGACTGACGCATTGAAAGCCCATGGAGTGCACCCCGCTGCCGCGTCCGGGTGACTAGCATTTGCAAGCCGTTTATGCGATCCCGGTTAACAGCTTCGTGGGGGCTGGTCGCGCATGAGCAAGGCGTATTCGAACAAGGCCCTGCCGCCGGGGACCGTGCTTCGCGAGTGGCGGCTGGAAGAGGTGCTTGGAGTCGGCGGCTTCGGCATCGTCTACAAGGCGCGCGGAATTTACTTCAACGAACTGGTCGCGATTAAGGAATATTTCCCGAGTTCGATCAGCGAGCGCGACGAGGAAGCGACGGTCGTCCCGATCGATTCCGATGCCGAGGAAGTCCATGCGCTCGGCCTGAAGAAGTTCGTTGAGGAAGCCAAGCTGCTGTGGAACCTCTCCACCCCCAGCCGGCACCCCAACATCGTCAGCGTTCGCAGCCTGTTCGAGATTCACGGCACCGCCTATATGGTGATGGACTTCGAGGACGGGACCTCGCTGTCGCGCCTGCTGAAGAACGGCGGGCGCTTCAACGAGCGCAGCCTGTGGGACATCATCGCGCCGATCTCCGAGGGACTCGACCGGGCGCACCGGGTCGGCGTGCTCCACCGCGACATCAAGCCGCCAAACATCCTGATCACCCCCGAAGGCCGGTCGGTCCTGATCGACTTCGGCTCCGCCCGGTTCGACACCGCGGAGGCGACCAGCACCCAGGTCACCTTCCACACCCCGCCCTACGCGGCGATCGAACAATATGTGAAAACCTACCAGCAGGGCCCGTGGACCGACATCTACGCGCTCGGCGTGGTGCTTTACGAGTGCGTCACCGGGACCAAACCGCCCGAGGTGCTGGAGCGGCTTCATGGCGGGCAGGGGCAGCCGCTCGGCGCCGGCAAGTGGCCCGGCTACAGCAAGAAGTTCCTGGCCGCGATCGACACCGCGATGACGATCAAGCCCGAGGAGCGGCCGCAATCGATCACCCAATGGCTGGCGCTGTTCCCGCAAGGGGCGGCGGCCGGCGCGGACAGCGAGGATGAGGAGCGCACGCGCTTCACCATCAACGAGGTGGCGGTGCAGGAGATCGTTCCGGTCGCGCCGCCCGCCGACGTGGCCGACGTGCCGATCGAGACCAATGTCCCGGACACGCCGGGCGAAGCCAGGTTCAAGCGCGCCGGCCACGAGACGGGCGTCGCGCGCAAGTCCGCGGAGCCTGTCGTCCCGGCGGTAGTCAAGGAGGAGCCGCCGGCCAAGCTAGCCGAGCCGGTCCGCAAGCCCGCTGCCGCGCCTGTGCCCTCGCCTGCGGCTGCGGGTCGCAAGAAGGGGCCTTTGATCGCAGCAGCCGTCGCCGCGGTCGTGGCGGTCGGCGCGGCTGGCTGGAGCTTGATGCCGAGGACCAACACGGACGCGCTGACCGCGCCTGCGGGACCGGCTACCGGCGCTCCTGCAGCTGTTGCCACTTACTCGGGACCGGATACGGGAATGCTCGCGCCCGGCCTCAAGGCGCTGGCCGAAGAGGCTCGCGCGGCGGGCGCGCCGGACAGCGCGATCGCGGCACTGACTGCGGCGAGCGAGAAGCTGGCCGGTGACCAGGCGCAGGTGCAGACGCTGCTCGGCGATCCGGCCCGGTCAGGCGAGGCGGCCGCCTTGCAGGCCTCGATGAACGAGGCTGCGCTGACCGCCGACAAGGCCTTTGCGGCCGTGCTGGCCGAGGATGCGACGCTGCGGCGGCAGCGACTGGCGGGCGCTGCTCCGTGGACCGATCCGGGCGGCACTGCCGTCCCGAGCAGTTCGGCGGAACGGTCCTACCTGTCGCGCCTGAACGGCCAGTCGGGGGAGTTCCAGACCGCCGCGCAGGCAGTGAACGGGGCGGCGGACGCGGCCGCCTCGTCCGCCGCGGCGCGTGAGATGCTGGGCAGGTATCGCGCCTGGCGGGCGACACTGGCCAGCGTCCCGACCGCCAAGTTGGCAGCGGTGCAGACGAAGGTCGAGCGGGAGCCCCCGGCCAGGGCCGCCGCCCTGCCAAAGGCTGTCGCCGCGGCCACATCGACTGCGAAGCCGGCCGCGCCGACAACTGCAGCGCCGGTTGCGAGCGCGGCCGGAGCGGCGTCGGCGGCGAAGCTGGGCGAGATGAACGGCATCATCGACGAAGCGCGCGGCATGGCGCGGCAGGTGATGCGGGCCGATCGCGGCGAGAATGGCCGCCTGGCGCGCGGCTATGACGATTATCTGAAGGTGCTGAAGCGGTCCGCGCGAACGGCGACGACCAACGCACAGGCCGACACCATCATCACGAGTGCCAAGCGTACCCGGGCCTATCTCGTGTTCCTCGTCAAGCAGACCCAAGCGCAATAATCGGCGCGGTACTTCACGCACCCTTCGCAGAGGACCAACGATGCTGCTGACCTTCGTGGTGGCGATCGGCCTGATCGGCGGCTGCTTCCTGATCCACTTATGGACGCTCGAACGCCTCGGTCGCTGGATCTACCGGCGCCAGGACAAGATACGTCACCCGTTTCCGATCATCCTCACCGTGATCTTCCTGGCGCACCTAGTGGAGGTGGTCCTCTACGCGCTCGGCCTATCGCTGCTGGACTGGGCAGGGGAGGGCGAACTGACCGGTGCGATCGTCGGCGGGCCCGGCTGGTTCGCAGACCATTTCTATTTCTCGATCGCGTCCTACACGACGCTCGGCATCGGTGACATCCTACCGCATGGCAACATCCGGATCGTCGCTGGTCTCGAGGCCTTAAACGGACTGGTGCTGGTCGCCTGGAGCGCGTCCTTCACCTACCTGATCATGGAGCGGCTGTGGGGGCGCCAGGGCCCGGGCGAGAAGATCTGATCAGGCGGGGATTTCCAGCGAGCGTTCGCGATAGGCGATCGTCCATTCGTTGAGATCCGCGAGCATGATCGATGCCGCATGCTCGAACTCTCGGGACAGGCCTTCCGCGTCGGATACCTTGCCGAGCCGCGCCGCGGAAGCATCGAGTGCGGTGGCGGAGCTGACCGAGCGGCTGGCCGCAAGCAGATGCTCGCCGTGTCCGCGCAGGCCGAAGATGGCGGCGCCGACGGCTGGAAGGCCTGCGGTGAGGAAGATGAAGGCGTTGGTCAGCGACTTGGCGACGTCGTGGATGAGGACATAGCCGACGAGGTAGAGGCAGCAGACGCAGATCACCGCGCCGATCAGGAAGTTTCCGACCTCGTGCAGGCGGTGGTCGAGCTTGCTCATCCGCGCGGCGTTGATGCGGTGATACTCGGCCTGCGGGATGATCTGTTCTTCGCTGAATTGGCGCGCCAAGGTGGCCGTCTCGGATGGGCCGATCGATCCGGTCGGGCTGTCCATCTCGCGCCAGACTGCCGCCGCATACCAGCGGGTCCAGTCGGCGCCGGTCTCGCAGTGGGCATTGCCGCGGACGAAGTCGCTTCGGAACGGCGTGCTGATCAGGCCGGTGCCCTTGAGGAAGTAGAGCGGACGCAGCGACTCCGCCAAGTGCCGGTACTGCAGCCAGCGGCGGTGCCAGTCGCCCTCCGTCCCCGCACGTGTGTTGCGGAACAGCAGGGCGATGGCGCCCAGTTCGGCGATCACCAGATACACCTTGGCCGCGGGAAGCAGCAGCCCGACCAGCGCCAGCAGCACCGCCGATGCGGACAGGACGTAATTGGCGACATGCCCGCTGCGGAACATCTGGGCGTAGCGGATGGCGAGCAGATTGGCCCAGGCATAGGTCGCGAGATCGGGGCGGCGGACCCGGTCGGAGGCGGGGGGCGGCGCCTCGCGCCAGGCGGCGCGGGGCAGGCTTTTCACGAACAGGGTGGTGAGCAGAAGGGGATATTCCAGCCGCCAGTTATGGCGCCGGGTGGTCTCGGCATAATAATCGGTGATGTGCTGTCGTTCGTCGGCCGTATGCGGAAGCAGGGTATCGCCAAGCAGCGCGTCATAGGTGTCCGGCGTGCCGAAGGGGCTGACCCTAGGGGCGCCGACTTCGCCGTCGGACAGCAGGCGAAGCGTGCCGCTTTGCCCGCCGTCGCGATCGACCAGCAGATGGATGATCGGCACGCCGTTGGCGAGCGCCTGGTCGACCACGTGCCCGGTCCCGCCAGGCCCGTTCGCGGCGCCGCCGTCCCAGATTGCGACTAGGATATCGGCCGCGGCGACGACGGCCTTGCCGACCAGGACATAGGCGCCCTCTTCGTCGGACCGCTGTCCGGGAAGCGAGAACAACTGGTCGGCGGCACTCAGCTCGCGCTCGAAGTCGGCGCGCTCGGCCCGTCCGGTGAAGTCAGCGCGATAGTCGTCGGGGGCGAAGGGCAGCAGGGCACGGATCTCGAACGCGCTTGCCCGCGCGCCCCGGGCCGCCAGTTGATCGGCGCCCGACGCGAGCGGCGTGTGCAGCCGCAGCTGGGGCGGAGCGGGATCGAACAAGGCTCGTTCCCGCGCATGCAGGCGGTTCATCCCCGCTGCCAGCTGGCGGAACACCTCGTCGACGACGGGGACCAGATCGTCGATCAGGTCGGTGGGAAGGATGGAAGCCCGATGCCCTGTGATGCCGACATTGAGCGTGAGCCGCGGCCGCGGCGGATGAGCAACTTCCAGAAAACCCCCCTTCGCGCGCCGGGCTCAACCGACGGCGTATCTCCGTTGGCTCATCACCCGCGCGCTGCGCACCTGATGCCGCATGCTCACCGTTCCGACGGTCAGGACCGATCCGACGGCCAACGACGCCGAGCGCTCGACCCGCTTTCCATCGACATAAGTGCCGTTGGTCGAGCCGAGATCGGTGATCCTGAGCGCGTTTCCGTCCAGTTCGACCAGGCAGTGCGACCGCGACACCTGCCGATCCGAAAGGATGATGTCGGCGGGTGGGGAGCGTCCGATCCGCAGCCCTTGCGGCGCGACGATATAGCGGCGCTCGCCATGCTCCTCGGTGCTGATCTCGAGGCAGTGGAAAATGTCCTGGCAGTCGGCGCCGACGAAAAATTGCGTGGCCTGCGAATCGTCATTGTCCTGCGGCGGGACCATCGCCGGCTGGTGCGGTGGCGCCTGCTGTTCGCGCTGCAGGGGAAGCGCGGCAGCGAAAGGCACCGGCTGCGCAGCAGGCTTTTCAGCGGCCGGACCTGCGGTCCTTGCGCGGCGATCACCGACCAGCCGGGCGATGTCGTCGACCAGCCCTTTCCACCGCGGATCGTTCTTGTCGCCGATCCAGTCGGCAAGATCGTTGGTGTGCGTCAGCTCAAAGATGATCGGGCGTTCGCATTGTTCGATGATGACGGGGATCAGCTTGCCCTGGCGGTCGGCCAGCGTCGCTTCCGCACGGACCCAGCGCGAGGCGACCGAGCGCGGGGACCACAGGACGATCGCCGCCGCTGCGGCACGCAATTCACGTTCGATGACCTGGTCGAAGCTTTCGCCCGAATGGAGCGCGGCATCCCACCAGACGGTGAAGCCGTCTTCCTCGAGGCACTTGGCGAAGTGCCGGGCGGCGGCGCGATCGTCACGACTGTAGGAAATGAAGATATCGCGCCCGGCCAAATCGCACCTCTGCTCAAAGATTCAGCTTTTCTGGTGATTCGACGCCCAAAAACTTTGCTTAACCAAGGTTTACCAGATCGGTCTGGTCTTGACGAATCCAAAGGTGAAGTCGCGTCCGAAGTCGAGCAGCCTGTTTGCGGACCGGCCAGGCAGGATTTGCGGAAGTCAGACCAGGCTGCGCTTCATCGCATTGCCTCGGCCTCAGGCCTGCCTGCCGGCCGACGATCGCATGGGGAAAGGTTGTGAGGGCATGGCGAGGCGGTAGCCGACCGCCGGTTCGTTGATGATCAATGCGGGCGACGCCGGGTCCGCCTCAAGCTTCAGGCGGAGGCTGCGCGCGGCGACCCGGAGATATTCGAGGTCGCGCTCGTGCGCCGGTCCCCACACGGTGCGGAGCAGGTGGACGTGGGTGATGACCTTGCCCGGCTGCGTCGCAAGTTCGGCCAGCAGGGCATATTCCTTGGGCCGCAAGTGCACTTCCGCGCCGTCCCGGGTCACCCGCCGGGTTTCGAGGTCGATCGTGATGGCACCGATCTCGACGCTGGGTGCGGGGGCTAGGCCGACCGCCTGCCGGCGCAGGGCGGACCGGACCCGGGCGAGGACCTCGTCGGTATCGAACGGCTTGGTCACGTAGTCGTCGGCACCAAGATCGAGCGCGGCGACCTTTTCGTCGGTCGCTTCGCGGGCGCTGATCACCAGCACGGCAATGCCCCGCGCCTTGATCAGGGGGATGACCTCCAGCCCATCGCGATCGGGCAGGCCGAGGTCGAGCAGCACCAGGTCGGGCTTGTCGATGTCGAGCGTGCCCAGCCCGGCCCGCGTATCGCCTGCCTCGACGACCTCGTGCCCGTCGCGCTGGAGCGCGCTGCGGAGGAGGCGCCGGATGGCGGGCTCGTCGTCGATCACCAGGATGCGGCTTTTCATGGCGCTTCGGTCCTGATCACCAGAGTGTCCGGAAAGGTGATGGTGAAGTGCGCCCCCGGCCGGTCGGTGCGATTGGCCGCCGACACGGTCAGGCCCATGGCAAGCGCGAACCCTCGCACGATGGCCAGGCCCAGGCCGGTCCCCCCGACCTGATCTGATCCTTCCAGCCGGGCGAAGGTCTCGAAGGCATGCGCTTCCATGCCCGGAGGCAGCCCAGGCCCCTCGTCGAGGACCTCGAGCCGCAGTTCACCGGGCAGGCGCCGGCCCTGCACCGTGATCGGGGTGCCTGCCTCGCTGAACTTGGCGGCGTTCTCGATCAGGTTGACCAGGCATTGATGAAGCAGTCGTTCGTCGGCCCGGACCAAGGGGAGATTGGGGGGCACGGCGAGCCGAAGCGGGTGGTCAGCCAGGCTCGCTCGCAGATCCTGAGCGGCCGCTCCCACCGCATCGGTCAGGTCGACCGCTTCCACCCGCAGGTCGATGGCACCGCTTTCGACCCGCACCATCTCGAGCAGGTTGGTGACGAAGCGATTGAGGCGCAGGGCCTCCGCCTCGATCAGTGCGACGTTGGCGGTCTCTCCCTGGCGTTTGAGTTCGGCGACGGCGGCGAGGATCGTGGTCAGCGGGGTGCGCAGGTCGTGGCTGACCGACGACAGGAGGGCCGCGCGAAGGCGGTCGCGCTGCTGCAGTTGCGTGACTTCGCTCATCTCCTCTTCGAGCCCGACCCGCTGCAGCGCAAGCGAAGCCTGGTCGAGCAGGCTGACCAGCAGTTGATGCTGGTCGGATCGCAGCACTTCGCGGCCGCCCGAGCGTGCCAGGCCGAGCACCGCCAGCGGTCGCCCGCCCGCGCTCAAGGGATGGAAACGCCAGTCGCTGGCGGCGAGCGTGCCCGTGCCGCTGCCGGCGGGCTGGGCGTGGACGAACGCCCAGTCGGCCGCGGCATGGTCGATGAGGTCGAGCGCCGGCAGCCGCGGCTCTCCGGCGACGACGGCGAGCCGCCCGCCTTTCTCCGGCTGGAGCACCACCGCATCGAGCCCGAGGAGCCGGGCGACCTCACGCGCGAGCACCTCGCTCAGCTGGCGCCGGTCGGCCACTCCAGTGAGGTTGCGCGCGAAGCCGGCCAGTGCGCTGTTCTGCGTCGCACTGGCCTGGGCGATGGCGGCCTGGGCGCGGACCCTGGAGGCGAGCTGGCTGACTACCACCGCCACCCCGATCAGGACCAGCATGGTCACCAAATTCTCGGGATCCTGGATGGTGAAGGTGTAGAGCGGCGGCAGGAAGAAGAAGTTGTAGGCCAGGCCGGACGCGACGCCGGTCGCAATGCCTTGGCGCAGTCCGAAGCGGGTCGCCGCGAACAGCACGGGGATAAGATAGAGCAAAGCCAGATTGCTGAGCTGGACGAAATTGGCGAGCACCACGCCAAGGACGGTGACCGCGCCGATGGCCAGCAGCGACCAGAGGTAATTGCCCGGCTTGCCCCAGCTGCCGGCATTGACCGGCGCGCTCCTGGCGGCGGGCTGGCCACTCATCGGAAGGACGTGGACGGCCATGTCCGGAGTGTCGCGAACCAGCCGGTCGACCACCGACCCGTGGCGCAGCTCGAACCAGCGCGAGCGGGCGGACTTGCCGACCACGATCTGGGTGGTGCGGGCGTCGGCGGCGTAGCGGGTGATGCCGTCGAGAACGTCGGTCGCAGGAATGGTCGCGACTTCGGCGCCGAGCCGGACGGCCAGTTGCAGGGTGGCGGCGAGACGCTGTCGTTCCTCGTCGCCGAAACCCGCAGTACGGGGCGTTTCGACGTGAAGCGCGACCCACGGCGCGCGGAGGGCGTCGGCCAGGCGCTTGGCGGCGCGCACGAGATTGTCCGAACCGGCCAGTTCGCTGACTGCCACCAGCACCCGCTCTCCAGCCGCCCAATTGCCGCCAAGCCCGGCCGCGGCGACGTCGACCAGCATGTCCCGGTCGATCCGCTGAGCTGCCTGTCGCAAGGCCAGTTCGCGCAGCGCCGAAAGGTTGGAACGAGAGAAGAAGTGGCCCAGCGCGCGCGAGGCTTCATGGGGGACGTAGACCTTGCCCTGCTTCAGCCGCTCGATCAGTTCGTCGGGCGGAAGGTCGACCACCTCCAGTTCGGCGCCTTCGAGGAAGCTGTCGGGCACCGTTTCCCGCACCCGCACCTTGGTAAAGGAGGCGACGACGTCGTTGAGGCTTTCGAGGTGCTGGATGTTGACGGTGGTGTGGACGTCGATCCCCGCGTCCAGCAATTCCTCGACATCCTGATAGCGCTTGGCGTGACGGCTGCCGGGCGCATTGGTGTGAGCGAGTTCGTCAACCAAGACGAGGCGCGGCGCGCGGGTGAGGAGGGCGTCGACATCCATCTCGCTCAGCGTTCGGCCCCCGTAGGCGACCGGCCGAAGCGGGATCAGTTCAAACCCTTCGACCAGCGCCGCAGTCTCCGCGCGGCCGTGGGTCTCGACCACACCGATGACGACATCATCGCCCGAACGCCGGAGAACCCCTCCGTCCGAGAGCATCTCATAGGTCTTGCCGACCCCGGGCGAGGCCCCGAGGTAGATCTTGAGCCGGCCGCGCCCCTCCCGTCGCGCCTGGTTCAGCAGCGCGTCGGGGGAGGGACGAGGCGGCTCGGCGGGGTTCACCTCCCTGTCTGTGGCGCCAAGCGAGCGACTTGTCGATTAAGGGCCAGGACGTTGATGCGGGGTTCGCCGAACAGGCCGAGTGCGGGATGCTCGACGTTCCGCTCGACCAGCGCGCGGAGCCGGGCTTCGGGCAGGCGGCGCGCGGCGGCGACGCGGCGGACCTGCGCCAGCGCAGTGGCCGGCGAGATATGTGGGTCGAGGCCCGAGCCGCTGGCCGTCGCGAGATCGGCCGGGACGGGGCCGGTCACGCCCTCCGCCCGTGCCGCGGCGACGCGCTCCCCGATCGCGGTCTCCAGCGCGGCGGAGGTCGGGCCGAAATTGGAGCCGGACGAGGCCGAGGCATCATAACCCTCGCCGGCGGTCGATGGGCGGCCGTGGAAGTAATTGGCGCCGGTGAAGGCCTGCCCGATCAGCGTGGAGCCCACGACCCGGTCGCCGTCGCGCACTAGGCTGCCGTTCGCCTGGTAGGGCATGGCAAGCTGGGCGACGCCGGTGATCGCCAGGGGGTAGAGGATCCCGGTCAGCAGGCTCAGCAGGAGGAGCAGGGCGAATGCGGGGCGAAGCGCGCTGCGGATGTCGGAAAGCATGGAAAACTCCTCAGGCGAGGTGCAGGCCGGTGACGGCGAGATCGATGAGCTTGATGCCGACGAACGGCGCGACGAGGCCGCCGAGGCCGTAGACGGCGAGGTTGCGGCGCAGGATGTCGCCAGCGGGTGCCGGCCGGTAGCGGACGCCCTTCAGCGCCAGCGGTACCAGCACCGGGATGATCAGCGCATTGAAGATGATCGCGCTGAGGATCGCGCTTTCGCTCGACCCGAGGTTCATGACGTTGAGCACGCCGAGCGAGGGATAGAGCGCAACGAAGATCGCCGGGATGATCGCGAAATATTTGGCGACGTCGTTGGCGATCGAAAAGGTGGTCAGCGCGCCGCGGGTCATGAGCAACTGCTTGCCGAGGCCGACCACCTCGATCAGCTTGGTCGGATCGCTGTCGAGGTCGACCATGTTGCCGGCCTCGCGCGCGGCCTGGGTGCCGGTGTTCATCGCGATTCCGACGTCGGACTGCGCGAGAGCGGGGGCGTCATTTGTGCCGTCGCCGCACATCGCGACCAACCGTCCGCCGGCCTGTTCCTTGCGGATCAGCTCCAATTTGTCCTCGGGAGTAGCCTCGGCGAGGAAGTCGTCGACGCCGGCCTCGGCCGCGATCGAGGCGGCGGTCAGCGGATTGTCGCCGGTGATCATCACCGTGCGGATGCCCATCCGGCGCAGCTCGGCGAAGCGTTCGCGCATCCCGGCCTTGATGATGTCCTTGAGGTGAAGCGCCCCGAGCAGCCGGCCGTTCTCGGCGACCGCCAGCGGGGTGCCGCCGGCGCGGGCGATCTCGTCGGTGATGCGCTTCAGCTCGGCGGCTTGGCGGTTGTCGGTGCCGCCCGCGGCGCGCAGCAGGCTGTCGACCGCGCCTTTCTCGATCCTGCGTTCGCCGAGCTTGAGGCCGCTGAGACGGGTCTGGGCGGTGAAGGAGATGATCTCGGCATCGGCCGGCAGCGCCTGTTCGGCGACGCCATAGCGTTCGCGGGCAAGGGCCACGACCGAACGCCCTTCGGGTGTCTCGTCGGCGAGGCTGGCGAGGTAGGCGGCCTCGGCCAGCTGCGCCTCGCTGATGCCCGACAGCGGGCGGAACTCGGTCGCGTGGCGATCGCCGACGGTGATAGTGCCGGTCTTGTCGAGCAGCAGGACGTCGACATCGCCCGCCGCCTCGACCGCGCGGCCCGACTTGGCCAGGACGTTGAAGCGAACCAGCCGGTCCATGCCGGCGATGCCGATCGCCGACAGCAGCGCCGCGATGGTGGTCGGGATGAGGGTGATCAGCAGCGCGGCCAGCAGCGGCGTCCCGATCTGCCCGCCGCTATACGCCGCGAAGCCGGGGACGGTGGAGACCGCGATCAGGAAGATGATGGTCAGCCCGACCAGCAGGATGGTCAGCGCGGTCTCGTTCGGGGTCTTCTGGCACGAAGCTCCTTCGACCAAGGCGATCATCCGGTCGAGGAAGCCGTGGCCTGCTTCCTGCGTCACCCGCACCTTGATCCAGTCGGAGATGACGCGCGTTCCGGCGGTCACCGCCGAGCGGTCGCCGCCCGCCTCGCGGATCACTGGTGCGGACTCGCCGGTGATGGCGGCCTCGTTCACCGACGCGACGCCGGCGATCACCTCGCCGTCGGCGGGGATCAGGTCGCCGGCCTCGACCAGCACGATCTCGTCGACCAGCAGCTGGGTCGCCGGAACCTTGCCGTAGGTCTCGCCGACGCCGAGCAGGCGCTTGGCCCACAGCTGCGACTTAGTGTCGCGAAGGGATTCGGCCTGGGCCTTGCCGCGGCCCTCGGCCAGCGCCTCGGCGAAATTGCCGAACAGGACGGTCAGCCACAGCCAGGCGACCAGCTGGATCTGGAAGCCGAGGCTGCCCACTCCGTGCCCGGCGATCAGCAGGCCGGTCAGCAGCAACGCGACGGCCCCGGTGGTGAACATCACCGGATTGCGGGCGAGCTGGCGGGGATCGAGCTTGCGAAAGGATTGCCCGATCGCCGGCAGCACCAGGGCGGCCGAGAAAATCGAGGTCGAGGGTCGTTCGTGACGGGTCATGACGCGGCGCCCTTTAGAAGGTCTGGCCGGAGATCATCGCGAGATGATCGGCGATGGGGCCGAGCACGAGGCTGGGCAGGAAAGTGAGGCCGCCGAGGACGACGATCAGCCCGGCGAGGAGGCCGATCCACAGCGGCCCGGTGGTCGGAAAGCTGCCCGCGCCTTCGGGGGTGGTCTTCTTGGCGGCCAGGCTGCCGGCGATGGCGAGCACCGGAACGATCACCGCCAACCGGCCAACCAGCATCGCCAGCGCCAAGCTGTAGGCCCACCAGTCGTTGGTGGCGGTCAGCCCGGCGAAGGCCGAGCCGTTGTTGGCGACCGCCGAGGTGTAGGCATAGAGCGCTTCGGTCAGCCCGTGCGGGCCCGCTTCCTGCAACCCGGCGAGGCCGGACGGGAGCACCAGCGCGCTTGCGGTCAGGCCGAGGATGAACAGCGGCAGGACCGCGATCGCGATCACCGCCAGCTTGACCTCACGCGCCTCTATCTTCTTGCCGACATATTCGGGGGTGCGGCCGACCATCAGCCCGGCGATGAAGATGCCAAGGATGACGTAGAGCAGCATCCCGTAGAGCCCGGCGCCGACCCCGCCGACGATCACTTCGCCAAGGTGCATGTTGAACAAGGGCACCATCCCACCGATCGCGGTGAAGCTATCGTGCATGGCATTGACCGCGCCGCAACTGGCGGCGGTGGTGACGCTGGCGAACAGGGCGCTGGCGGCAATGCCAAAGCGGACCTCCTTGCCTTCCATGTTGCCGCCCGACGGATCGACCCCGGCATGATGATGGATGGGATTGCCGCCCGCTTCGGCGATATAGGACACGCTCGTCAGGCCGGCGAACAGCAGCATCATCGCGGCAAGGATCGCCCAGCCCTGGCGGACATTGCCGACCGCCTTGCCGAAGCACCAAGTCAGCCCCGCGGCCAACGCGAAGATGCTGAGCATTTGCAGGAGGTTGCTGAGCGCTCCCGGATTTTCGAACGGATGCGCGCTGTTGGCGTTGAAGAAGCCGCCACCGTTGGTGCCCAGCATCTTGATCGCCTCCTGGCTCGCCACCGGCCCCAGCGCGATGGCCTGGCGCGTTCCTTCGAGGGTCTGAGCGACCGTCGAGCCCGCCAGCGTCTGCGGCAAGCCAAGCGCCACCAGGACCAGGGCGTAGAGGAGGCAGGCCGGGAGCAGCAGGTAGAGCGTCACCCGCACCAGGTCGGCCCAGAAGTTGCCGAGGGTGCCGCTTTCCCGCCGCGCGAAACCGCGGATGACCGCGAAGGCGACCGAGATCCCGGTCGCGGCGGAGAGGAAGTTCTGCACCGTCAGGCCGAGCATCTGGGTCAGGTTCGACATCGTCGTCTCCCCCGCATAGCTCTGCCAGTTGGTGTTGGTGACGAAGCTGACCGCGGTGTTGAGGGCGATCCCGAACGGCACCGCCGCGAAACCCTGCGGGTTGAGCGGCAGGATGCCCTGCAGCAGCTGAAGCAGGAGCAGCAGCAGGATGCCCGCGCCGTTGAAGACCAGCAGGTGCATCGCATAGGCACGCCAGCCCTGCTCCTCGCGGGCGGCGCGGCCGCCGGCCCCGGTCAGCAGGCGCTCGACGGGGCCGAACGCGGCGAGCAGGCGCGGGGGGCGGCCTTCGTAGACGGCGAACAGCCAGGGGCCGAACAGGCGCGCCATGCCGAAGGTGGCGGCAATGAACCCGACGATCAGCAGCCAGCCGGCGAGTGTGGTATGGGCCATGGGTCGCGGCCTCCTAGAAGCGCTCGGGCCGCAGCAGGGCGACCAGCAGGTAAAGGAGAAGGCCGAGCGCGGTCAGCGCGCCGAGCCACAGGTCGAGGGTCATGGGCGATGCGACCCGACGGCGGAGTTGATTGGGGACATCAGAAGCTTGCCCCGAGCGAGAGCACGGCGGTGCTGTCGACGATGCCCTTGGTCGCTCCGGCGGCGAGCGCATCGCGGCGCGAGATGTCGGTGTCGACATAGGCGACGCCAGCGGTGAGATTGCGCCAGCTCGCCTGGGCGCCGAGCGACCAGTCGAGATAGTCGCCCCCCGGAGTCAGGGTGGTGCGGCCCCGCGACCATCCGACATGGCTGGTGAGCGTGAGCGGCGTGCCTTTCAGCGGCAGGCTGTTGTCGTTGAACAGGTAGACATTGCTATTCCCGCCGATCGCCGCCTGCTCGGGCGCGAAGGCGAACCCGAGCTTGGCGGTGGCGGGGCCGACCGGCAGGCTGAGGTTGGCGTAGGGCTCGAAGAATTCGAACTTGCCGCCCTTGCTGCCCGGATAGGCGTAATAGAGCAGGCCGGCGTCGAGGGTCGCCTTGCCAACGGGCAGCTTGTAGCCGCCATAGAGGTCGAGCTCGAGATTGGTCCCCCCCAGCTCGCCGAACCCGTCGAGCTCCGAGGCCCAGGCGCCGACGTAGGCGCCGCTGCGATGCGCCAGGTTGATGGTGCCCTGCACGGTCGGCATCTCGTCCGACAGTCCGATTCCGCGAAAGCGATACCGGCTGACGAGGGTCGTCCCGCCGCTAACGGCAAAGGCAGGCGCAGGCGCCTCCTGGGCGGCAGCCCGAACCGGGAAGGCGGCGGCAAGGATTGCAGCCGTGGTGAGCAGATCGAAAACGCGCATCGCAAACTCCGCAGGGCAGGGGCCCGTCGGGGAGCGAGATGGCGGTCGTGGCCGTTACAATGCCATGTGAAGAGCGGGCGATTGGCGTAAAGCTTCCGTAAAGCCTGTTGCGCCGATCGGGCGGAGTGGGCGGTCGCAGGGAGCTTCACCCTCCGCTGGCGGTTCAAGCCTTGTGCGGATCGCGATCTACAATGTGAACGGCGTCAACGGCCGGCTGCCGGTACTCCTCGAGTGGCTCGGCGCGACCAGCCCCGACGTGGTGTGCCTGCAGGAGCTGAAGGCGCCGCAGGAGAAGTTTCCCCTCAAGGCCCTGGAGGAAGCCGGTTACGGCGCGATCTGGCATGGCCAGAAAAGCTGGAACGGGGTCGCCATCCTGGCCCGCGGCTGCACTCCGGTCGAGACCCGGCGCGGGCTGCCCGACGATCCCGACCCGGCACAGAGCCGCTACCTGGAAGCGGCGGTCAACGGCGTGCTGGTCGGCTGTCTCTACCTTCCCAACGGCAATCCGCGCCCCGGTCCCAAGTTCGACTACAAGCTGCGGTGGATCGCCGCGTTCGAGGCGCTCGCCGCCGACCTTCTGCCCCTCGACCAGCCGGTGGTGCTGGCCGGCGACTATAATATCATCCCCACCGAGCGCGACGTCTACAAGCCCGAGCGCTGGACCGAAGACGCGCTTTTCGTGCCCGACGTGCGGGCGGCGATCGAGCGGCTGACCGGTGCCGGCTGGCTCGACGCGCTTCGCCACCTTCACCCCGACGAGCAGGTGTTCACCTTCTGGGACTATTTCCGCAACGCCTTCGCACGCGACGCCGGGCTGCGCATCGATCACCTGCTGCTCAACGCGGCGGCGGCCAAGCGCCTGAAGGCAGCCGGGGTCGATCGCTCCGCCCGCGCCTTGCCCAAGACCAGCGACCACGCGCCCGTCTGGATCGCGCTCAAATGACCGCCCCCGCGACCATGGAGGCGCTGCTGGTCGAGGAGCTGCCGTCCGGCCCCGAGTGGCGCTACGAGCCCAAGTGGGACGGCTTCCGCTGCCTCGCGGTGCGAACCGACGGCGAGGTGCAGCTGTGGTCGCGCTCGGGCAAGCCGCTCGGTCGCTATTTTCCCGAGGTCGAAGCACTGATCGGCGGGCTGCCCGCAGGCGACTTCACCCTCGACGGCGAGCTGATCATCGAAACCCAGGACGGCCTCAGCTTCGACGCCTTGTCGCAGCGCCTCCACCCCGCGGAAAGCCGGGTCCGCAAGCTGTCGGCCGAGACGCCGGCGCTGTTCATGGCCTTCGATCTCCTGCGCTGGCGACAGGACGAGCTGGCAACGGCTCCGCTCGCCAAGCGGCGGGGGGCGCTCGAACGCCTGATTGCCCAGGCTAAGGCGCCCTCGCTGCTCCTTTCCCCGCAGACCGCCGATATAGAAACGGCACGCCGCTGGCTGGAACGCAGCGGCGGTGCGCTCGACGGCGTGGTCGCCAAGAAGGGTGACGAACCCTATCGCGCCGGAGAGCGCGCGATGCTCAAGATCAAGCGCTATCGCAGCGCCGATTGCGTAGTCGGCGGCTACCGTAGCGATGCTAAGGGCGGCGGCGTCGCCTCGCTCCTGCTCGGTCTTTATGGCGACGACGGCCTGCTCCACCACGTCGGCTTCTGCTCGGGCTTCAAGGCCGCCGAAAAGCGCGCCTGGGCGGGCGAACTGGCCCCGCTGGAAGGCGGCGAGGGGTTCTCCGGCAACCGCCCCGACAAGGCCAGCCGCTGGTCGCGCGAGCGGACCAGCGAGTGGGTGCCCTTGCGTCCCGAACTGGTAGTGGAAGTGCTCTACGACCAGGTCACCAACGGGCGGTTCCGGCATGGTGCCCGGCTGCTCAGGCGACGCCCGGACAAGGGCGCCGACCAGTGCCGCTGCGAGCAGCTCCGGCATCCCCTTTCGACGGCCGGTCTGGCGGAGCTGCTCCACAACGGCTGAACAGTGATTGGCAATCGTCGGTCGGGAACGTAGTCTAGCTGACTCGGCGGGCATTCCTGCCTGCCCCGTGCAGGATGCCGTTATGCTTGAATCCGCCAGGGCTTTCTTTGCCGGCGACTATGCGCCTCACGGTTATTGCCTGCTGTGGCAGCCCGAGCTGATCTGGACCCACGTCGTGTCGGACGCCCTGATCGCCGCATCCTATTTCTCGATCCCGATCGCGCTGGTCACCTTTGTCCGCAAGCGCCCCGACGTCGAGTTCGGCAAGATGTTCTGGCTGTTCGCACTGTTTATCCTGTCGTGTGGGCTGACCCACGTCATGGGCATCTGGAACCTGTGGCATGGCGATTATGCGGCGGAGGCGACAATCAAGGCGATCACCGCCATCGCCAGCGTTCCCACCGCCATCCTGCTCTGGCCGCTGCTGCCCCGCGCGCTTGCGATCCCCAGTCCGTCGATGCTCCAGAAGAAGAATGACGAGCTTGCCGCGGCCCTCGCCGAGCGGGACTCTGCGCTCGAGCAGCTCCGCGGCGAGGTGGCGCAGCGGGAACGGGCGGAAGCCGCGCTGGTCCAGGCCAACAAGATGGAAGCGGTCGGACAGCTGACCGGCGGCATCGCGCACGACTTCAACAATCTGCTGCAGGCGATCTCGGGCAACCTCGAGCTGATCCAGATGGCACCCGACAATCGCGACAAGGTCGTGCGCTGGGCAGGCAATGCGGCGCAGGCCACCGAGCGCGGCGCGCGATTGACCGGTCAGCTGCTGACCTTTTCCCGGCGCCAAAGGCTTGAAGCGACCGCGGTCGACGTCGGCGGCCTGCTCCACGACATGTCGGATTTTCTCCGCAACTCGGTCGGTCCGACGATCGAGCTGGATGTCGAGATCGCGCCCGGTCTTGGTGCCGTTCGCTCCGACGCGACGCAGCTCGAGCTTGCGATCCTCAATCTTGCCATCAACAGCCGGGATGCAATGCCTCAGGGCGGACGCCTGCTGGTCCAGGCAGCGACAGACGCGCCCGATCGGATCGCGGTGCGGATCGTCGACGAAGGTGTCGGCATGACGCCGGAAGTCGTCGAGCGCGCGCTCGAGCCCTTCTTTACCACCAAGGGACCCGGGCGTGGCACCGGGCTTGGCCTGTCGATGGCCTATGGCGTGGCGAGGGCGGCGGGCGGCGACTTGCGGATCGACAGCGAGCCGGGCAAGGGTACCACCGTCACCCTCTATCTGCCGCGCGAAGAGATCATCCGGTCGGCGGCCGGTACCGGTCGTGAAAAGTCACCTCGCGACGGACCGGCACGGCTGACCGACATCCTGCTGGTCGACGACGACCGTGAGGTGCGCCAGACGATTGCCGACATGCTGCGCAAGCAGGGCCACCAGGTCACCGAGGCCGAGAATGGTCCCCAGGCCCTGCTTGAGCTGGAGCGATGGAGCCCGTCGCTGCTCCTGCTCGACTTTGCGATGCCTGGGATGAACGGGGCGCAGGTCGCAGCCACTGCCCTTGAGATGCGGCCCGACGTCAAACTGCTATTCCTGACCGGCTATTCCGACAGCGAGGCAATAGACCGCGCGGTCGACGGCCGGGTGAGGATCCTCAAGAAGCCGGTCAGCGCCGGCGCGCTCGCCGCCGCGATCGACGCGCTTATCGACTGAGCCGGTCGTCGACCCCGGCCACGACCTCGGCCAGCCAGCGCCCGGCGGTGAGCGCGCTGAGGTCGCCAGGGTCGAGCGGCGGGTCCCACTCGGTGAGGTCGATCGCCCGAACCTGGGGCTGGCTGGCCAGCCAGCGTGCGGCGGCAAAAAATTCCTCGGCCAGCATGCCGCCTGCGCGCGCTCCCGGCGCCCCCGGGAACTGACTGCGGTCGATCACATCGATGTCGAAATCGACGAAGATCGCCTTTACCCCCTCGAGCCGCTCGACCGCCGCCTCCAGCGCCTCGATCGTGCCCTGTTCGAGCAGGTCGCGGAGCGTGATCACCAGGTGGCCGCCGGCCAGCGCATCCTCGTGCATCGTCCGCGCATTGGCGAACGGCGCCAGCCCGATCTGCACGATATTGCGGCCCGGCAAGCCGTCCTCGCGCAGCGCTCGCACCGGATTGCCGTTGCTGAGGCCCGCCTCCAGTCCGCGCATGTCGAAATGCGCGTCGAGCGTGATCAGCCCGACCTCCGCCAGGTCGAGGCCAAGCGCCTCGGCCATCCCGAGCAGTCCGGGCCGGGTCACCGCATTGCTGCCGCCGACCAGCACGGTCAGGTCATGGCGCCGCACCGAGGCCCGCACCGCCTCCCGGATCGGACCCGTCGCGCCTGCGATGTCGAGCCCGCCAAGCGCCAAGTCGCCATGGTCGGCGATCCGGGCCGACAGCTCGCTCCGGCTGTCGACATCGTACAGGCCGATGCGCTTCAGCACGCCCCGAAGCGCCGCCGGCGCCAGGTCGCAATGCCCCGGCGTCACCGATCCCGCGCCGAGCGGTGCCCCGACCAGCCCGATCGGCGCCGCGGTATCGGCGGGGAAGATCAGATCGGACAGGTTGGGCCAGGCGCTGGTCATTGCCGCTCCTGTAGCAGCCGCCTACAGGCTTGTCGCATGTGGGACCGCCTGCTGACCGACTGCCATGTCCTGACGATGGTGCCATCGCCCGGCAATCCGCTCGGCCTCATCGGCAATGCCGCGATCGGAATCCATGGCGGGCGGATCGTGCGGGTCGGCCGCCGGACCGAGCTGGCCGGGACCCGCGCCGCCGAGGTCGTGCCGCTGGGCGGTGCGTTCGTGACGCCCGGGCTGGTCGATTGCCACACCCACCTGGTGTTCGGCGGGACGCGCGCCGCGGAGCACGCCGCCCGCCGCGCCGGCGCCACCTATGAAGAGATCGCGCGCGCCGGCGGGGGCATCGCCTCGACCGTCCGTGCCACGGCCGCCGCCAGCGTCACCGAATTGCTGGAGCAGAGCCGGGCGCGGCTGCAGTCCCTGATGCGGGGCGGCGTCACCACGGTGGAGATCAAGTCGGGCTACGGCCTCGACCCCGCTTCCGAGCTTCGCCTGCTCAACGTCATCAGGACCCTTGCCAGGTCCGAACCGGTGCGGGTGGTGCCGACCCTCCTGGCGCTGCATGCGCTGCCGGCCGGGGCCGACCGTGACGTCTTCGTCGAGCGGGTGATCGAGGAACTGCTGCCGACCGTCGCCCGGCTCGGCCTCGCCACCTCGGTCGACGCCTTTTGCGAGGGGATCGCCTTTACGCCGGCCGAGACCGAGCGCCTGTTCGAGGCTGCTGCCAAGCACGGCCTGCCGGTGCGCCTCCACGCCGAGCAACTGTCCAACCAGAACGGTGCCGCGCTGGCCGCCCGCCATCACGCGCTGTCGGCCGACCATCTCGAGCATCTCGACGAGGCAGGGGCGACTGCGATGGCGGCGGCCGGGACCGTGGCGGTGCTGCTGCCCGGCGCTTTCTACACCCTGCGCGAAACCAAACAGCCGCCGGTCGATCTGCTTCGCAAGCATGGGGTGGCGATGGCCGTCGCATCCGACTGCAATCCCGGTACCTCGCCCAACCTGGTGCCGCAGTTAGCGATGAACATGGCGTGCAACCTGTTCGGCCTGACGCCGGAGGAAGCGATCGCCGGCATGACGATCAACGCCGCCCGCGCGCTGGGTCTGGCGGGGGAGGTGGGCTCAATCGAGCCGGGCAAGGCGGCCGACCTTGCGGTGTGGAATATCGCCGAGCCGGCCGAGCTCGGCTACTGGCTCGGCCTGGTGCCGGAACGACGAATCTTCGGGGGAATGGATCAGTGAACGACCGCCGCGACAACCAGCGCATCATCCGGGCCCGCCGCGGGCCGGAGCTGGTCGCCAGGAGCTGGCAGACCGAGGCCGCGGTGCGGATGCTCCAGAACAACCTCGACGCCGAGGTCGCCGAGGACCCGCAGAGCCTGGTCGTCTATGGCGGCATCGGCCGGGCCGCGCGCGATTGGGCGAGCTTCGACCGTATCGTCGAGACGCTCGAGCGTCTGAAGGGCGACGAGACATTGCTGGTCCAGTCGGGCAAGCCGGTCGGCGTCTTCCGCACCCACGCCGACGCTCCGCGCGTGCTGCTCGCCAACTCGAACCTAGTCCCCAAGTGGGCGACCTGGGAGCATTTCCACAAGCTCGATCGCGCCGGGCTGATGATGTACGGTCAGATGACCGCCGGCAGCTGGATCTACATCGGCACACAGGGCATCGTTCAGGGCACCTACGAGACCTTTGCCGAAATGGGCCGCCAGCATTTCGGCGGCGACCTCAGCGGCAAGTGGATCCTCACCGCCGGGCTCGGCGGCATGGGCGGGGCGCAGCCGCTGGCGGCGGTGATGGCCGGCGCCCACTGCATCGCCATCGAATGCCAGGAAAGCCGGATCGAGAAGCGGCTCGAAACCCGCTATCTCGACCGCCGCGCCGCGACCATCGACGAGGCGCTGGAGATCATCGCGCAAGCGACCGAACCGACCAGCGTCGGCCTGCTCGGCAATGCCGCCGAAATCGTCCCCGAAATGCTCGCCCGCGGCATCCGCCCCGATGCGATCACCGACCAGACCAGCGCGCACGATCCGGTCAACGGCTACCTCCCGATGGGCTGGACCGTCGCCGAGTGGATCGAACGCCGCGAGCGTGACCCCGAAGTCACCGCCGCCGCCGCGCGCATCTCGATGGCCCGGCATGTCGAGGCGCTGCTGAGCTTCAAGGCCGAGGGCATCCCCGTCTTCGACTATGGCAACAACATCCGCCAGGAGGCCTTCGACACCGGGGTAGAACATGCCTTCGACTTTCCCGGCTTCGTCCCCGCTTACATCCGGCCGCTGTTCTGCCGCGGGATAGGGCCGTTCCGCTGGGTCGCGTTGAGCGGCGATCCCGAGGACATCTACAAGACCGACGCCAAGGTGAAGGAGCTGATCCCCGACGATCCTCACCTCCACCGCTGGCTCGACATGGCGCGCGAGCGGATCGCCTTCCAGGGTCTGCCAGCGCGGATTTGTTGGGTCGGGCTGGGGCAGCGCCACCGGCTGGGCCTCGCCTTCAACGAGATGGTGGCGAGCGGCGAATTGAAGGCCCCGGTGGTGATCGGCCGCGACCATCTCGACAGCGGCTCGGTCGCTTCGCCCAACCGTGAGACCGAGGCGATGAAGGACGGCAGCGACGCGGTCAGCGACTGGCCGCTGCTCAACGCCCTCCTCAACACCGCCAGCGGCGCGACCTGGGTGTCGCTCCACCACGGCGGCGGGGTCGGCATGGGCTACAGCCAGCACGCCGGGATGGTGATCGTCGCCGACGGCACGCCCGAAGCCGCGCGGCGGCTGGAGCGGGTCTTGTGGAATGACCCCGCCACCGGGGTCATGCGCCACGCCGATGCAGGATATGAGGACGCGGCGGCTTGCGCACGGGAGCAGGGGCTGGACCTGCCGAGCCTCGGCTGAACCCTTAGCTTCTCGAAGCCTGTCCTGCCTGCCTCCGCAGTGACCAGCGTCGGCAGGCAGGACGGTGCACTCACTGCGGAGCGAATTCGAACTCTTCGACAGCGCCATTGAGCTTGTTTTCCGACTTCATATGAAGGCGTCCCTCGGGCGTGCGGGTGATGGTCGACACCGACCGAACCTTGCCGTCGCGCAGGTTGATCTCCTCGAAGCTGTTGGCCGACAGCTTGCGCAACTGGACCTTCCCGCCGAAGCGATCCCCGCCGACCGGAACCGCCGCTCCGCCGAACTGCGCGGCATAGGAATAGCCGTCGGGCGTGCTCATGTTCAGCTTGTCGCCGTCGACCTTGAAGGTCATCAGCATCTGTTCGTCGCTGGCGCTGTTGATCCGGTCCATCAGCCACTTGCCCGAAGCCTGGTGCGCACCGGCCGGTGCCGCACCGACGCGGCGCTGGGTGGTGGAGTAGCGAGTCACGATGCCATTGGGGGCATAGTCCGCCGCTTCGACCGTGCGGGTGTTGCCGTCGGCCGAGATCGTCACCAGCGACTCGCCGACCAGGGTGCCCGCCTTGCGGGACGCGAATTTGACCGAACGGTCGTTGATGATCTGCACGGACGTTTCGTCCACCCCGCCGCCCGGACGGCTGTGATAAGTACCGTCTGCCTTGATCTTATAGGCCGGCGTGCAGGTCACGCACTCGTACATGCCGCCTGCGAGGACCGCCTCGGCAGGTTTGTCGGTCCACTTGGCTTTGCTGGCATCCATCTTCCAGGTGCCGTCGAAGGGTGATTGAGCCACGGCAGGTGTCGCCGCCAGCAAGGTGCACGCAACTAAGAGCTGAGTCTTGAGCATGGTTTTTCCCCTCTTTGCCGGCGGGGTAGCCGGCAGATGATAGGGACTCTTTTCGCAACGCGAGTCAATAATCCGGTTTGCGAATTAGATTGGCAACGGCCGACAGCGGAATCGATCTCGTGGACCATGACGCGTCGCGTAGCGGGTCGCCGGCAATCGAGCGCCCCCTTCCCTGATCTGCGAAGTGCAGTCGGAAAGGTAGGCACGGGGCGAAATGCTCGACGCCGTCAAGGCTTGGCAGCAGACCACGAAAGTATGGTGAGCAGCCGAAATCCTGCTTCCCAAGCGCCTCGTCAGCGTCGCATGGCGACCTTCAAACTCCACCAGAGCAGCGCGAAGCTCGCGACGCTGATGGCGGCGCCCCAGAACCAATAGGGGGCAAAAAGCGCATCGGCGATGGCGGCCGAATCCGAGCGCCTGACTTCACCGGCAACCGTGGCCTCGGACATGAAAAGATAGTCGAGCTGCGCCCATACGCTGATGACGGCTTGCACGCCGAGTAATTGGATTGCGAGGCGCTGGACGGCGGGAGACGCGCGGTGCGCGATCACGAGAATGATTGCGCCCATCGCTGGCAGGATCAACCATCCAACAAGGGTTCTCACCCAGATCGCGGTCGAGGCGATCAACAGAATCCCGAGCAGGTTGAGGCCGCCCTGCGTTGCTTCACGGCTACGCGAGGCAATGATGAGCAGCGCGCCGGCAATGGGAGGTCCGAACAGGCCGCCCGCGGGAATTAGGGCTTGGGTAAGGCGATTGGCACCTGTCCGCCCGCCTGCGAACGCGAGGCCGGACCCGTCAGGAAAGATCAGCAATTGATGGAAGGCGTTGCCGGTCAGCAAGGCAGCAAGGCCGTGCCCGAACTCGTGAAACCAAGTCGCCAAGATGGTGAACGGATACAGGAGAATACGCCCAAGCGATGTCTGCCAAAGCGTGACAGAGACAAAAGCAATCAGCATCATCATGGCGATGCGGAGTGCTCGATCCCGGTCTAAATTCCTGCTGAGCATCGCGTATCCGGTCCGTCGAAATTGCTAGCCTGCCTTGTGGGCAAGGATCATTAGAGTAGCTCGGTCCTCTATCGAAAGGGTTAGCGAAAGGGGGAGCGTGCCTCTCCCGCTCGGCGGGGTTCCGTTCTAAGGCGCGCCCATGCTCATCCTCGATCCCGAAGCCATCACCCTTTCCACCCTTCGCCAGCTGTGGAGCGGCGCGCCCGCCCGCCCTGACGAAGCCGCGCTGGCTCGGATCGATGCCTCCGCCGCCGCCGTGTCGCGGATCGTGGCGTCGGGGGAGACGGTGTACGGGATCAACACCGGGTTCGGCCTGCTGGCGCAGACCCGGATCCCGGGCGAGCGGCTGGCGGAGCTGCAGCGCAACCTGATCCTGTCGCACAGCTGCGGGCTGGGCGAGGCGACGCCGCGGCACGTGACGCGGCTGATGATCGTGCTCAAGCTGCTCGGGCTCGGGCGCGGGCATTCGGGGGTGCGGCGGGTGGTGACCGACGCGCTCCAGGCGCTGCTCGACGGCGACGCGATGCCGGTCATCCCCTCGCAGGGGAGCGTGGGTGCGAGCGGAGACCTGGCGCCGCTGGCGCACATGACCGCGGCGCTGATGGGGCATGGCTGGATCGACCTTGCCGGCGAGCGGCTGCCGGCCGCGGCCGCGCTGGAGCGGATGGGGCGCGCGCCGCTGGAACTTGGGCCCAAGGAAGGGCTGGCGCTGATCAACGGGACGCAGTTCAGCACCGCGGTCGCGCTCGATGCGCTGTTCGCGGCGGAGCGGGTGTTCGGGGCGGCGCTGGGGGCGGGCGCTCTGGCGGTCGATGCGCTGAAGGGCAGCGTCAAGCCGTTCGACCCGCGCATCTCGGCGCTGCGCGGACAGCCGGGGCAGATCCGCGTCGCGGGTGAACTCAGCCGCCTGCTCGACGGGTCGGCGATCGTCTCCTCGCACCATCGCTGCGGGCGGGTGCAGGATCCCTACAGCTTCCGCTGCCAGCCGCAGGTGATGGGCGCCGCGCTCGACCTGCTGGAGAATGCCGCGCGCACGCTGACCATCGAGGCGGCGGCGGTGACCGACAATCCGATCCTGTTTTCCGGCGAGGAGGGCGACGACGCCATCTCGGGGGGCAACTTCCACGCCCAGCCCGTTGCCTTCGCCGCCGACACCATCACCCTGGCGCTGTGCGAGGTCGCAAGCCTGTCCGAACGCCGCATTTCGGTGCTGGTCGATCCCAAGATGAGCGGGCTTCCCGCGTTCCTGACCGACGATGGCGGGGTCAACAGCGGGCTGATGATCCCGCAGGTCACCGCCGCCGCCTTGGTCGCGGAAAATCGCAGCCTGGCCTTCCCGGCGTCGGTCGATTCGATCCCGACCTCGGCCGGGCAGGAGGACCATGTCTCGATGGCGCCGATCGCCGCGCGCAAGGCGGCGGTCGTGGCGCGCAACGCCGCCGGCGTGGTGGCGGTAGAACTGATCACCGCCGCGCAGGGGGTCGACTATCATGCCCCGCTGGCGACCTCCCCGACGCTCGCCGCGCTGCATGGCGAAGTGCGCGCGATCAGCCCGCACCTCGAGGCCGACCGCTATTGGGCGGACGAGATGGCGGCGCTGCAGACGGCGGTGCTGGAAGGGCGGATGAGCGGCGGCTTTCATCTTGGCCGTTGAGCCCTTAAGGCGCGGCCCCATGTCCATATCCGTCAACAGCGCCTTCGACAGCGGCAACATCCGGCTGGTCAAGGCAGAGGGGTCGACCCTCGACCTCGAGATCGTCAACGACACCCAGTCCGATTTCTACCAGTGGTTCCACTTCCGCCTGTCGGGGGTGCGCGGGCAGGATCTGACACTGCGGCTGACCAATTGCGCCAAGTCGGCCTATCCGATGGGCTGGCCCGGCTATCAGGCGCGGGTGTCGACCGACCGCGAGACCTGGGTGCAGGCCGACACGTCCTACGACAATGGCGTACTTACGATCCGCACTGCGGTCGACAGCGATCTGCTGTGGGTGGCCTATTTCGCGCCTTATTCGATGGAGCGGCACCACGATCTGGTCGCCGCGCTGGCCGAGCTTGCGCAGGTTACCCACCGCGAGCTGGGCGTCAGCCTCGACGGGCAGGCGATCGATTGCCTGACAATCGGCGAAGGGCCGCTGACCGTGTGGCTCTATGCCCGCCAGCATCCGGGCGAGAGCATGGCCGAATGGTGGATGGAAGGTGCGCTGGAAAAGCTGGTCGATCCCGACGATCCCGTCGCCCGCGCGCTGCGGGCGCGCTGCACCTTCCACTGCGTGCCCAACATGAATCCCGACGGGTCGGCGCGCGGGCATCTGCGGACCAATGCGGTGGGGGTGAACCTCAACCGCGAATGGCACGCGCCGTCGGCCGAGCGCAGCCCCGAAGTGCTGTGCGTCCGCAACGCGATGGACGCGGCCAAGCCGGTGTTCGCGATGGATATTCACGGGGACGAGGCGATCGCCGCCAACTTCCTCGCGGGCTTCGAGGGTATCCCGAGCCTCAAGCCGCGGCAGGAGGAAATGTACCACCTGTTCGCCAACACGCTCGAGCGGATCTGCCCCGATTTCCAGACCAAGCAGGGCTATGAACTGTCGCGCCCGGGCGAGGCCAATCTGTCGATGAGCACCACCCAGTTGGCCGAGCGCTATGGCTGCGTGTCGATGACGCTGGAAATGCCGTTCAAGGATCACGCGCCGTTGGCTGACGCGGTCCACGGCTGGAGCCCGGAGCGGTCCAAGCGGCTGGCGCATTCCTGCCTCGACGCATTGCACCAGATCCTGCCCGAGCTGGAGGCGAAGTAAGCGATGCCGACCCTGATCCTGCTGCGCCACGGCCAGAGCCAGTGGAACCTCGAGAACCGCTTCACCGGCTGGTGGGACGTCGACGTCACCGAACAGGGTGAGGCCGAAGCGCGGGCCGCGGGGCAGCTGCTGGTCGACAAGGGAATCGACCTCGACCGGGTGTTCACATCGGTCCAGAAGCGCGCGATCCGCACCGCCAATCTGGCGCTGGAGGCGATGGACCGGATCTGGCTGCCGATGATCAAGGACTGGCGGCTGAACGAGCGCCATTATGGCGGGCTGACCGGGCTCAACAAGGCCGAGACGGTGGCCAAGGTCGGCGAGGAGCAGGTCCGCATCTGGCGTCGCAGCTTCGACGTGCCTCCGCCGCCGCTCGACGGCGACAGTCCGTATGCCGCGTTGCAGGACGACCGGCGCTATGCCGGGATCGCGGTGCCGGCGAGCGAGAGCCTCAAGGACACGATCGCGCGGGTGCTGCCTTATTACGAAGCGGAGATCGCGCCGGCGCTGAAGCGCGGCGAGCGGGTGCTGGTGGCGGCGCACGGCAACAGCCTGCGCGCGCTGGAAAAGCATCTGTCGGGCATTTCCGATGCCGACATCACCGGGCTCGAAATCCCGACCGGACAGCCGATCGTCTACGAGCTGGACGACAATGGGCAGAAGGTGGACCGCTACTACCTCAGCGAGAGGTAGAGCGGCCCCCTTTGCTTAGCCGCGAACCGGTTCGACCGGCGGCGGCGGGGGCGGCGGCGGCGGCACCGCGCAGACGTCGGTCGCCAGCACCACGCTGCCATCGGGGCAGGTCTGGGTCTGCGGCGGGGGCGCGACTTCGACCGGCGCTGGCGGCGGCGGTGGGGGTGGCGGCGGCGGCGCGACATCCCGCCCGCCGAAGTTGAAGATCAGGCTGGCGAGCAGGCTGTGCGACCGGAACCGCTCGTTGAACTGCGTGTCGAGCGCGGCGCTGGTGCGCCGCTCGACGAACACCGGCGAAGCGGTGGTGCCAAGATTGAGCAGGTCGGGGTTGCCCTGAATCACGGTGGTCTCGGCATCGCCGAGGTTCAGCCGGTTGGTGCGGAAGTAGCGATACTTGAGGCCGAAATCGATGTTCTCGGAGACCGCGAAGCGGGCGCCGGCGATCAGCTGGTGCGCCCAGGCATCGTCGCGGTTGCCGAGCAGCTTGGCCCGGGCCCGGCCGAAGCCGCCGCCGCCATAGACCGAGAAGCGCTCGTTGCCGAGGTCGAGGAGGGCGTTGGCCATCGCCGAATAGATCGTCATCCGCCCACTGGTTTCGCTGGTGGTCAGCGCGCCGAGGCCCGGTGCGAAGGGATCGGGGGCCGCCGACGGCCGGTTCAGCGCGGTGCTGAGCGTGGCCAGTTCGGTGTCGCCGATGCGATAGCTGTTGAGCTTGGCCCGCTTGTAGCCGAGCTCGAGCTCGGTCCGAATGAAGCCGAAGTCATAGCCGGCGATCGCGTCGAAGTCGTAGCCGCGCTTGTAGTCGGCACGGATCGCGCCCGGCAGGAGGACGTCGGCGACGAACGCCGGGCCGGCCGGCGTCGCCGGGGTCTGCACGGTGGTGAAGTCGGCGAACACGTCGGCGCGGTTGGTCTTGGCCGACATGATGCCGCCCTCGACCCCGAAGTAACCGCCGCTGTTCTGGGCCTGGGCCGGAGCGGCGATGCCGATCAGCACGGCGCTGGCCAGTAGGAATTTTCTCATGGTGAACCCCTGTCTTGAGACGGCGGGGAGCCCGGCCCTGCGCAACCGGGCTCCCCTATTCAATTATCCTGCGGTGCTGACCCGGACGTTGCCGTTGACGCCGGCCGGGAAGAACCCGCCCTGCTGCGCCGCGGCCGCGGTCAGGTAGACGATGTTGAGCACATCGCCCGGCGTCCGGCTGTAGGCGATCGCATTGTTGTCGGTCGGCACGATGTTCGATGCCGCGCCGCGCATCGCCACGCCCTGATCGACCTCGGTCGGTCCATCGAGGCTGTCGCGGGCGTCCGAGATAGACTCGGTCGCGGTGCGCAGCGAGGGCGTCTGCAGCCCCTTGGCGTAGAGCACCGTACGGACCAGCCCCGCGTGATAGGATTCTGCGGCAAGGATGCCGGCCGCAGCCTCGAGGAAGGTCTTGTTGGTGATCAGCGGCGAAGCTCCCTTGTAAGCGGTCACTCCGACGTCTTCGAAGATGAACGCGCCGAGCAGGAAGTTCTCGTCATTGGCATAGGGGTCGAACGTCTGCCCCGGACCGATCAGGCCGGCGGCCCGGGCAGCGTTGGAGAAGGCGCTGGTCGCGGTGGCGCTGATGTCGATCGCCGGCTGGGCGACTGCGGCGCTGCCGAGGGCCGAGCGGAGGAAGGCGACGTGCTGGCGCTCGTCGACCGCGATCTCGCGGGCATATTGGCCGACGACCGGGTCGGTGAAGGTGACCTGCTTGCCGCCGGTGACCGCGCCCTGGGTGCCCGTGCCGGTCAGGAGGTTGGCCGCAAGGCCGGTCCCGAACGCCGCGAACGAGTAGAATTGCGCCTCGAGATATTCGAGGTTGAGGGCGAAGTTGAGGATGTCGCCGTCCGAGATGGTACCCGGAGGCGTGGTGCCCGTCGGCGGGTTGGTGCCCGGCGTCCCGGGGACCTGGATCAGCGGGTCGTCATTGCCGCCACCGCCACCGCCGCCGCAACTGGCGAGCGCGCCGGCGCCGACCAGCATCGCCGCGGTTCCGGTGCCGCGAAGAAAGGCGCGGCGTGCGTCGCGTCTCTTGTCGCAGGCTTCGAGCACTTCGTTCAAGGTATCCTGTTCGATCATGATGCGTCTCCGGCCCCGTCAGGGGCTGATGTCCTGAGCTTAATTGGCCTGGCTGGTGCGGATGTTGCCGTTCACGCCGGCCGGGAAGAACCCGCCTTGCGTGCGCGCCAGCTGCGTCAGGTAGACGATGTTCAGCACCTCTCCCGCCGAGCGGCTATAGGCGAGGCCGTTGCCGTCGAGCGGGGCGATGTTGGAGGCATTGTCGCGAACCGCGATGCCCTGGTCCTTGTCGGCCGACCCGTCGAGGCTGTCGCGGGCGTTGGAGATCGCCTCGGTTGCCTGCACCAGCGCGGGGGTCTGGATGCCCTTGCGGAACAGGGTCGTTCGGACCAGCGCCGCATGATAGGCCTCGACCGCGAGTATTCCGGCGGCGGCCTCGAGGAAGGTCTTGTTGGTGATCAGCGGCGCAGCGCCCTTGTAGGCGGTGACCCCGACGTCCTCGAAGATGAACGCGCCGAGGAGGAAGTTCTCGTCATTGAGGTAAGGATCGAAGCTCTGCCCCGGCCCGACCAGACCGGCAGCCCGCGCTGCCGTCGAAAAGGCGCCGTTGGGATCGGTCCCGATGTCGATCGCCGGCTGCGCCACCGCGGCGGTGCCGAGCGCGTTGCGGAGGAAGGCGACGTGGGCCTGCTCGTCCGACGCGATCTCGTTGGCATATTCGCGTACGAGAGGATCGGTGAAGGTCACCTGCTTGCCGCCGGTCACCGCGCCCCGCGTCCCCGTGCCGGTGGTCAGCCCGTCGGGAAGCCCGGCGCCGGTCACGGCGTAGAGGTAGAATTGCGCTTCGAGATATTCGAGGTTGAGCGCGAAGTTGAGGATGTCGGCATCGGTGACCGCGGTCTGGGCGGTGACCGGCTGACCGCCGAGGGTCAGCGCGAGCGGCGCGGCGACCGCCGCCGTGGCCGCCAGCCGGAAGAAATCGCGACGCTCGGTGCGTCTCTTTTCACGGCTCTCAAGCGCGTGAAGCGCCAGTTCTTCCTGCATGCGTGCACACTCCTTCAGGGATGATCCAGACTAGATACGGCTGGTTGTTGCGCGCGGATGCGCGGCTTGAATGCGCTTGCGGCGGAGGAGCGAGACGCCCGCTCACGGCCGGCCAGCCGATCGGATGGAGTGTGCAGCGAATTCGCGGCGCTGCGGAAGGAGCGGACGAGCCGCCGATGCCGGAACGGGATGGTCGCGATACACTGCGAAACGCCTCCTCGAACGAGCCGGCGTCCCGATCGGGAAGCTCAACCACATTCCAGCATGTTCAGTCGCGCAACGGCCCTCCACCGCGTTGGTTCCGGACGGTTTTTCTCGTGGTTAGCAAAAAGTGAAGAGGTGGTGCCCTGCGGCCACGCACGCGGAACTGGGGCCATAACGGAGCGAGCGGAGAGGTGCGTTTGACCGCGCCCGGCTAGCCAGGGATGGATTCTGACCGCACGGCCGCGCGAAGATTCCGCTGTCCTACAGCGAACCTTTATGGTTCGATCTGCCTCATGCAGAACCGCACCCCCGCTCCCCGCACCCAGCCGTTGCCCGACTTCCAGCCGGTCGAGCGCAAATATCGCCACGACGGCTGGACCCCGGAACGCCAGCGCGCCTTCATCGCCGCCCTTGCCGACACCGGCAGCGTCTCGCGCGCCGCCACGATGGTCAACATGAGCCCGGAGGGCGCCTATTACCTCCGCCGCCAGGCCGGCGCCGAAAGCTTCCGCCGCGCGTGGGAAGCCGCGCTCGACTTCGGCGTCCAGCGCTTGCGTGACCTCGCCTTCGAACGCGCGATCGAGGGCGAGCTCGTCCCGGTGATGAGCTTCGGCAAGCTCGTCGGTTACCGCCGCAAGACCAACGACCGCCTGCTGATGTTCTGCCTCCGCATGAACGCCAAGGCCCCCGACGGCCGCCGCTACAGCCAGACCTATTTCGACGCGAGCGCCCCCCGCCTCAGCGGCGTCGCGTCGCAGCCGCTCCCCCAGGTCTCAGAACCCCTCGCCCCCACCGAGTCCGAACGCACCGACGACCAGGCCGAGCTCATCCGCCACTTCGATCCCGTCCACCTCAGCCTCGATCAGATCGAGACCCTGCAACAGCTCCTCAGCGCCGCCGCCGCCTCCCGCCGAGCCCTCGAGCACCAGCCCGAATTCGACCCCGCCGTCCCCTACCTGCGCGCCGACGAGGTCACGAACGCGCTCGAGCTCGGCGGGGGCGAGGACGACACCGGCACCTACCACCACGGCGGCGAGGGCGAGCTCGACTGGCGCAACCTCGACGAAGAAGGCCTCGCCCGCCAGGCCGAGATCGACACGGTGCTGGCGAGCATGCGCGAGGAGATGGCGGCGGCTTCGGCGCCCACGCCCAAACCCAAGCCCCGCCGGCGAAAGGCCCAATAACCATGCGCGAACCCAAGGATTTCGAGGAGGGCGGCCAGGGTCTGCGCACCTTCACCCTCAACAGCGACTACGCCCACTGGCTGACGCTGGAGGATCAGGAGGAAAGCATGCTGCCAAGGCTGGCGCGGCCGGTGAGCCTCGACGGCCGGGTGTGTCGGGAGCCGCCGGGGGTGGAGGATGAAGACTCGGCGTGATCAGGCGAACTTACCTTTCAATTTTTCTTGGCAGCTCATCATTGGAAGCAATTGTCGCGCTTGCTCGTGCTAGATAATAAGCGCGCTCTCGCTCTAACTCGACGGAAACACCGAGCTTCGGCGCCCTCTTTGCAAGGCGTTTGATATATCCTTTTTCTTTCTGCTCCCGTCCGAGCAGGCGCCAGATGAACGAGCTATGCCTAAACAGCCTAAGCAGATTACCGACATCGCCTGTGCGCTCAAAGTCTGCCCAAAGTGTATCGCTACATTCTTCGAACAAGGCGGAAAGACGCTCATTGTAAAGGAAGTGATAGGCATCGATTAGATGGGATCTGTCACGCTCGGTAAGATATTCACCCTTCGCAATCTTTGCGGCACAGATTTTGATCAAGGCCCGAACGCCATTGTAGAAATCTTTCTTGTTACGCGATCGATCTAGCACCTCGTCAAGAATCTGCGTCCTCTGGACTTCATCAAGGCTCATGTCGTCCGCCCTGATTAAAGCGATGGTATTTACCATCTGATCAAACTTCTTGCGCTTAGCAGTGTTTTCTAGATCGAGGAGACGCTTTCGCCTCTCGTCACCTGTATAAGCAGAGCGAATGATGATTGCTTCGGCCTGCACTGCTGAAGACTCAGCTTTGCCCATAGAGATGACTTTCTCGGCGGTTGAAACTGCCCTCGGGTCGTCTAACGATTGGTAGCAGAGTGCCAAATTGAGAAGAGTACTTCTTCGTAAATCTTTAGTCAGCAAGGCTGAATTTATGCCTTCAAGCACTTCTCTTGCTCTCTCCCCCTCACCGAGCATGCGAAGGCTTTTTGCATTTTGGTACGCAATTAGATCTCTTTCGACTGCGCTCGCCATACTTACAAACGGCTCAAGATCAGAAGATAAGGCAACAACGCTTCTGTAATGGGCGCCTTCAACCAGCGATCCTAGATAAGTGGTCAGCAACCGGAAGCTGCTTCGAATAGCAATATCATCTCCGCTACTCTGAAGGCTTGCGATATGTCGCAAAAGCAATGCGCTTGCATTCGAGATGCGAAATTCGAACTGCAGAGGCTCATCATAGCGATGGCCAGACTTTGTTTTAAGCAGGCCATTCCGCCAGTCCGAGCCAAAATAAAGTTCCATGGCTCTGTTGTGGAGCCGTTCCGCTGACTCGTCACCGATTGTGGCGCGGATGTAGTCGCGAACGTCACGAGCAACACTGAGAACCCGTACATCGCGACCGCTTGTTTTGCCTGAGACCTCGGATAGGGAATTGGAGTCGATCAGGCCTTGATCGTGCAGTAGCGTGGCACTGGTCGCAAAGAACTGATACGTGACATTGAACCGTCTAATGCCTTCAAGCTCTTCCCCTTGGGGAAATGTAGATAGAACCTGCAATAGAGACAACGCGCGTTGTTCTGCGATGTCGTCGGATTGTGAGAGAACCGTTATAGCTTGCACCAAGGTCGCTGGGGCAGAAGATTGCGTTGTCAATGCCGGGACGTAGTCTGAATTATAAGCTACCAAATCGGATATTCCGACAACATTAAGTTCGCGCAGTGCCCGGTCTAGGCGACTTGGCGTGCCATCAGTAAGTCTGTGAAGTTTAGAGGGGAAATCAGGAGACTTCAGCGCTTGAGCTGAATAGGGTGAATCTGATACATAGACCGCAATATCTGGCTCATCGAGTGCCCTAAGGCGCACTGACGGTATCTCGGCTGGGGGAGCGCCACGACTCCGCACAAGCACTGACGCCTCAGGGCAATAATCGTTAACGACAAGCATAAGCTCTGCAATGTCGTATGCAATCGAATGCCCATTCTCGTCAGTACAAGTTGGATTGACATTGTCGAATAGAATGTAAGCATTCGACTGACGCGAAATCACTTCGCAGAGTTTCTCAAAACTAATTCCTGCAAGGCGTCGCACGCCGTCAAGGAAGCGATCACGGCTCTCGTAGTTACTGCAGTCAAACCGGTAGACTGTGCCCTCAAGATGTCCCCGTCTTTGGAGAACAGACCAAACGAAACCGTCGCTACCAAGGCCCCAATCCGCTTGTATCCAAGCAGTGCGGGTGGTTTTGAGGTAACCTATGCACGCTTCCTGCTCTGGCAGTCTGACATTTCTGTGTGAAGTAGCCGGCAGAAGTTTGTAGCGAACTGCCTCGAGTTCCTCAGCACTAGTACCTTCACCCGGCGAGATTTTCTTAGTAGCTAGGGTTGCTGGCAGGCTATCTAAGGCATGCTGCCTGTCAGGTGCTGAACCATACTGTTCTTCGAAGTAATTCCCTTCATTAAGTTCGAAATCAGTATCAGCTACAAATCGCATTCGTCCACTCGTATGTCGCTTTAGAACTCTTGGCCAAATTCTTCGATACTTTTTGGTCTTGTCTAGCCGAATCTCTCCGACATTGAAGCCGTGCACTCTGCTTTGACCGTTCCCTAAGCTTTCCAGACCGAAAGCCGATGCCGCTTGAACAGTGGTGCGCCCCGTACTGCCAGACTGTAAGATTGTTTGCGCATCTGGAACATGCATATGTCCGAAGAAATGGACATCGAATCTTCCGGGGGGATTGATCTCGGATTCCCATGTAGCCAAACTAGAGGGGTGTAACCAGCTGGGTGGGTGGTGTGTGACAATAAGGTTTATATCATTCTTGGCACACCACTCTTCGGGTGCATGATTTGTGACAGCAAGTATTTGTCTCAGATCGACGTGAAGCTTCTTTTCGTAGTCTCCTGCGTCGAGCTGAAGCCACGTGCTATTGAGGCCTACAATTCCCACTTTGATTCCAGGACCCTGCCAGCTTCCCGAAAAATCGCCCGGCAAAATGCCGCGCGAATGAGTACTCAAGCTGTGCAGGGCTGAGCCTGACGCCGTCCAGTTGCTGTAGTGCAGAAAGGATTTTGTCACAGCTCGCTGGAGATCGGATCTGGGTTCCCAAAATTGCTCTTGCGCGGCGGGCTCGTCCCACCAGCGCTTAAGGACAAGATGCGGTGCCGCGGATTTCCGAGGCCTTTGTAAGTCGTGGTTTCCTGGAACGAAGAGGAACTGCGGAGAAGGGCCGTACAGTTTGGCGACGTCTCGTATTTCCGTGAGGATGTTCTGAAGGATTGCAAACTCGTCTGGCTTGCCACGGTTCGTCATGTCCCCCGAGAAGATAATTACGTCGATAGTTCCCGTTCTCTTCAACAGAGACTGCAAGTCTGCCAGAAGCGCGGATTTAACGTTAGGCCAGAGGGACGACTGCTCCTTCATGCCGACATGTAGGTCGCTCAAGTGAAGCCAGCGAAAAGTTCTCTCGTCGTTCATCAGTTATCCTCGTTCGGCCAAACGAGGATTGCTGGAATATGATCTAGCATCAAGACCGAGGGGCTATTTTGCCATACGATTTGCGGCGGGCTTATGAGGCATCCCATCCGTCAGTCGCCCGCGCCCAATGCGCGCCGGATCGAGTCCGTAGCACTTCGCACTCTCTCACGAGCGGGCGTTCACCCCTCATCCCCCATCCTGAGCGCGGCGATAAACGCCTCCTGCGGGATGCTGACGTTGCCATATTCCCGCATCCTCGCCTTGCCCTTCTTCTGCTTCTCCAGCAGCTTGCGCTTGCGGGTGGCGTCGCCGCCGTAGCACTTCGCCGTCACGTCCTTGCGCAGCGCGCTCAGCGTTTCGCGGGCGATGACCTTGCCGCCGATCGCGGCCTGGATCGGGATCTTGAACATGTGCCTCGGGATCAGCTCCTTGAGGCGCTCGACCATGCCGCGGCCGCGCTGTTCGGCGGTGCCCCTGTGAACAATCATCGACAAGGCGTCGACCGCCTCCTCGTTGACCAAAATGCTCATCTTGACGAGGTCGCCCTCGCGGGTGCCGATCTGGTGATAGTCGAAGCTCGCATAGCCCTTCGACATGCTCTTCAGCCGGTCGTAGAAATCGAACACCACCTCGTTGAGCGGAAGCTCGTAGGTGATCTGCGCGCGGCCGCCGACGTAGGTCAGGTTCTTCTGGATCCCGCGGCGGTCCTGGCACAGCTTGAGGATCGGCCCGAGATATTCGTCGGGGACGTAGATGGTCGCCTCGATCCACGGCTCCTCGATGCTGGCGATCCGGTTGGGATCGGGCATGTCGGCCGGGTTGTGAAGCTCGATGGTTTGCGCGTCCTCGGTCTTCGAGTGGCTGAGGTGCAGGGTATAGACGACGCTCGGCGCGGTAGTGATGAGGTCGAGATCATATTCGCGGGTCAGCCGCTCCTGGATGATCTCGAGATGAAGCAGGCCGAGGAAGCCGCAGCGGAAGCCGAAGCCCAGCGCCGCGCTGCTTTCGGTCTCGAAGCTGAAGCTGGCGTCGTTGAGGCGCAGCTTGCTGATGCTTTCGCGCAGTTTCTCAAAGTCGGCGGCGTCGACCGGGAACAGGCCGCAGAAGACGACGGGCTGGACTTCCTTGAAGCCCGGCAGCGGCTCGGCGGTGCGGCGCTTGGCGTCGGTGATGGTGTCGCCGACGCGGGTCTGGGCGACTTCCTTGATCTGCGCGGTGATGATCCCGATTTCGCCCGGCCCGAGCTCGGGCAGCAGCTGGAGCTTGGGATTCATGCAGCCGACGCGGTCGATCAGGTGGCGGGTGCCCGCCGCCATGAAGACGATCTCCTGGCCCTTGCGGATATAGCCGTCGATCACGCGCACCAGGATGACCACGCCGAGGTAGGGGTCGTACCAGCTGTCGACCAGCATCGCCTTCAGGGGCGCGTCGGGATCGCCCTTGGGCGGGGGGATGCGGGTGACGATCGCTTCGAGCACTTCCTCGATCCCGATCCCGGCCTTGGCGCTGGTCAGGACCGCGTCGCTGGCGTCGAGGCCGATCACTTCCTCGATCTCGGCCTTGACCTTGTCGGGCTCGGCGGCGGGGAGGTCGATCTTGTTGATGACCGGCACGATTTCATGGTCGTGCTCGATCGACTGGTAGACGTTGGCCAGCGTCTGCGCCTCGACCCCCTGCGCGGCGTCGACCACCAGCAGCGCGCCTTCGCACGCGGCGAGGCTGCGGCTGACCTCGTAGGCGAAGTCGACGTGGCCCGGCGTGTCCATCAGGTTCAGGGTATAGGTCTCGCCGTCCTTGGCGGTGTAGGCGAGGCGCACCGTCTGCGCCTTGATGGTGATCCCGCGCTCCTGCTCGATCTCCATGTTATCAAGGACTTGGCCATGGGTCATCTCGCGCTCGGTCAGCCCCCCGGTGCGCAGGATCAATCGGTCGGCCAACGTCGATTTGCCATGGTCGATGTGGGCAATAATCGAAAAATTGCGGATGTGGGAAAGGTCGGTCATGTCGGGGGGAGCCGCTAGCAGGGGCGGGGCCTCCTGTCATCTGGACCTCCGGCCCGCCATCGTGCCACAAGCAGCGGCATGAGCACGCCGGTCATCATCTGCTTCGGCGTCGCGATCCTGCTGGGAATCGCCGGCGGCCTCCTGACCGAGGTGGGATGCTGGTACCACGGCCTGCGCAAGCCGCGCCTCAACCCGCCCGACTGGCTGTTCGGGCCGGCCTGGACGGTCATCCTCGGGCTTGCCGCCTGGTCGGCCAGCATCGCGTGGAACGCGGCGGCGACCGATGGGGAGCGGCGGCTGGTGGTGCTGCTGTTCGGCGCCAACGCGTTGCTGCACCTGTTGTGGAGCCCGTTGTTCTTCAAATGGAAGCGGCCCGACTGGGCACTGGTCGAAGTGGTGTTCCTATGGGTCTCGCTGGTCGCGCTGGTGGTCGGACTGGCGCCGATCTCGGAAAAGGCGAGCCTGCTGATCCTGCCCTACCTGCTTTGGGTTAGCTTTGCCGCGTGGCTCAACTGTCGGATCGTCAGGCTCAATCCACGATCCGCCTGAAGCTGCCCGGTTCCGTGGCGGGCACCGCCGCCCGTCGAAGCCCAGCCGCCGTTGGTAGATGAACGAGCGTTCACTTCGCGTTTTCTGCTCACTCAATCCGCCGAAGATTCTCTTGGAGCCTCAATCCCATGCGTGATTCCGTTCGCCTTTCGCTGTTGCTTGCCGGAGCCTCGCTCGGAGCGCTCGCTACCCCCGCCGCCGCGCAGGCCCAGGGCGCCGCGCCGCTGCCGACGCTGGTCAAGGACGTGAAGATCCCCAACCAGACCTTCAAGCTGCAGAATGGCCTGACCGTGGTGGTCCACGAGGATCGCAAGGCGCCGGTCGTCGCGGTCAGCGTATGGTACAACGTCGGCTCCAAGGACGAGCCGACCGGCAAGACCGGCTTCGCCCATCTGTTCGAGCATCTGATGTTCAACGGGTCGGAGAACCTGCCCGACGACTATTTCAAGTACACCACGCAGATCGGCGCGACCGATCTCAACGGCACGACCAGCTTCGACCGCACCAACTATTTCCAGACCGTCCCCAAGGCCGCGCTCGACAAGGCGCTTTTCATGGAATCGGACCGCATGGGCTACCTGCTCGGCGCGGTGACGCAGGCCAAGCTGGATAACCAGCGCGGCGTCGTCCAGAACGAGAAGCGCCAGGGCGACAACCGTCCGGGCGGCCTCACCCAATATGAGATCTTCGGCAACCTGTTCCCGGCCGGCCACCCCTATCACCACACCCCGATCGGCTCGATGGCCGACCTCGACGCCGCCAGCCTGGCCGACGTCCAGAAGTGGTTCACCGACAATTACGGCCCGAACAATGCGGTTCTGGTGCTGGCCGGCGACATCAACGCCGCCGAGGCCCGCCCGCTGGTCCAGAAGTATTTCGGCGCGATCAAGCGCGGTCCGGTGAACACCCCGGCAATGGCCGCGGTGCCGCCTGCCAACGGCAAGACGATCGTGATGAAGGACCGCGTTCCCGCGACCACCCTTATCCGCACCTGGGCGATTCCGGGCATGCTCGACAAGCAGACCCCCGCGCTGGAGCTGGGCGGTTCGGTGCTCGGCGGTCTCGCCAGCTCGCGCCTCGACAATGCGCTGGTCCGCAACGAGAAGCTGGTGGTCCAGGTCTCGGCCGGCGCTTCGCCGCAGCATCGCGTGGGCCTCTTCCAGGTCCAGGCCGTCGTCCGCCCTGGCGTCGACCCGGCGCAGGTCGAGAAGCGCCTCGATGAACTGATGGCCGAGTTCGTCGCCACCGGTCCGACCCGCGCCGAACTGAGCCGCGCCGCGACCAGCGAAGTCGCCGGTACCATCCGCGGGCTTGAGCAGGTCGGCGGGTTCGGCGGCAAGGCCGTCGCGCTGGCCCAGGGCCAGCTCTATGCCGGCGACCCCAACTGGTTCCGCAAGCAGTTGGACGAATATGCCCGGGTCACCCCGGCGCAGGTCCAAGCCGCGTTCCGTCAGTATCTGACCCGTCCGCCGCTCAAGATCCGGCTCGAGCCGGGCGAGCGCCCCGCGCCGATCGAGCCCAAGGGCCCGACCGCGCAGAAGGGTGTCGGCACCCCGCCGCCGCCGACCAAGCGCGAAGTGCCGCCGGTTGGCAACTTCGCCGCGCTCGACTTCCCGGACGTTCAGCGCGCCACGCTGTCGAACGGCATCCGCATCAACTATGCGCAGCGCACCGCGGTCCCGGTGACCACCATGGCGCTCTCGTTCGATGCTGGCCAAGCAGCCGAGGTCCCCAACCAGCGCGGCCTCGCCGGCCTTGCCATGGGGCTGATGGAAGAGGGTGCGGGCAACCTCACCAGCCAGCAGATCGCCGAACGCCAGGAAGAGCTGGGCGCCAACATCGGCACCAGTGCGTCGCTCGACCGCAGCATGGTGACCCTGTCCGCGCTCTCGGCCAATCTTGCTCCCAGCCTCGATCTTCTGGAGACGGTGGTCGAGCAACCGACCTTCGCTCCGGCCGAGCTGGAGCGGGTTCGCGCCCAGGCGCTGACCGGTATCGCCGCGCAGCAGCGTGACCCTAACGGCATCGCTGCCCGGATCATTCCGAGCCTGATCTGGGGTGCCAATCACCCGTATGCAATCGTCGGCAACGGATCGGCCGAGGCGGTGAAGGGCTTTACCCGCAACGACATCGTCGGCTTCCAGCAGAAGTGGCTGCGTCCCGACAATGCCGAGATTTTCGTGGTCTCCAACCTGCCGCTGGCGCAGTTGACCCCGCAGCTCGAGCGTCGGTTCGGGAACTGGGCAGCGCCGTCCGTCGCCAAGGGCACCAAGCAGTTCAGTGCTGCCCCGGCCCGCCCCGCGACGCCGACCATCTATCTGGTGAACGTGCCCAGCGCGCCCCAGTCGGTAATCGTCGCGGCGCAGCACACCGGCGTCGATCCGCGCGGCGACATCATCGCTACGCAGGCCGGCAACGAGGTGCTGGGCGGCAACTTCCTGTCGCGCATCAATATGGACCTGCGCGAAACCAAGGGCTGGAGCTACGGTGTCCGGAGCAACTTCGACATCGCTCGTGAAGGCGTCGGATACGCCATCACCGCGCCGGTCCAAGCCGACCGCACCGGCGAATCGATCGCTGCGCTGAACAGCCAGGTGAACGACCTGCTCGGAAGCAAGGGCGTCACCGGCGAAGAATTGGAGCGTGTCGTCAGCAACAACGTCAACACGCTGCCCGGCCGGTTCGAAACTTCGAGCGCGGTGCTGGGCGCGATGATGTCCAACAGCCTGCTGGGCCGGCCGGACAATTATCAGGAGCAGCTGGCGGTCCGCTACCGCGCACTGAACCAGGGCGGCATCGACACCGCGCTGCGCGGCGCGATCGATCCCAAGGGGTTCACCTGGCTGGTTGTCGGCGACGCCGCCAAGGTGAAGCCGCAGCTCGATAAGCTCGGCTATCCGGTGCAGGTGATCGAGCCCAAGTAAGGCTTAAGCCAAGCAACGAAATCAGGCCCGGGGCAGCGATGCTCCGGGCCTTTTTTTTCGTGGCGCTTCAGCCGAGGCGGGTGACGTGGCCCATCTTGCGGCCCGGGCGGGCGGCGCCCTTGCCGTAGAGGTGCAGCGCGGCGGCCGGGTCGGCGGCAAGCGCGGACCAATCGTCGATCTCGTCGCCGATCAGATTGTCCATCACCACCCGCGGGCTGCGCAGCGCGGTGCTGCCGAGCGGAAGCCCGGCGATGGCGCGAATATGCTGCGCGAACTGCGAGGTGGCCGCGCCTTCGATCGTCCAGTGGCCGCTGTTGTGGACACGCGGCGCGATCTCGTTGACCAGCGGGCCGTCGGCGCAGGCGAAGAACTCGACGGTCAGGACGCCGACGTGACCGAGCCGCTCGGCGATCGCACCGGCCTGCTGCCGCGCCTGCACGACCTGGCTTTCGATCAGCGCCCCCGCGGGCAGCTCCGACCGCCGCAGGATGCCGTCTTCGTGGGTGTTGCGGGTCGAATCGTAGAAAACGAGGCCTCCGTCGGCGCCGCGCGCCAGCACGACCGAGAATTCAGCCTCGAACCGGATCGCTTGCTCGGCCACCAGCGGGCGGCCACCAAGCGCGTCCCATGCGTTCGCGACGTCGTCCGCCGTGCGCAGCCAGGCCTGTCCCTTGCCGTCATAGCCGTCGCGGCGGGTCTTTAGCACCAGCGGCAGGCCGAGCGCCTCGACCGCTGCGTCGATGTCGGCCGGGCCATCGACCGGGCGCCAGGCCGCGGGCCGTGCACCGGCGCTCTCCACGAACGCCTTTTCGGCGCAGCGATCCTGGGCGATAGCGAGGCTGGCGGTGCCGGGGCGAAGCTTGCCGGCGATGGTCGCCAACGGTCCCACCGGCAGATTCTCGAATTCGTAGGTGACGACGTCGCAGGCCGCGGCGAACCGTTCGAGCGCGGCGACATCGTCGAACTCGGCACAGGTGAAGTCGGCGGCGACGTCGGCGGCGCAGGGCCGATCGTGTGGATCGAACACGTGGACCTTGTAGCCGAGCGGCGCGGCGGCGAGCGCCAGCATCCGGCCGAGCTGGCCTCCGCCGATGATCCCGATCGTCCCGCCAGGCGCGATCATTCAGGAGTCTCGGCGACCGAATCGGTCTGCGCCGACCGCCACGCCTCGAGCCGCCCGGCCAGCGCCTCGTCCGACAGGGCAAGGATCGCGGCGGCGAGCAGGCCGGCGTTGATAGCCCCCGCCTTGCCGATCGCCAGCGTGCCGACGGGCACGCCGCCGGGCATTTGGGCGATGGACAGCAGGCTATCGAGCCCGGACAGCGCCTTGCTCTCGACCGGTACGCCGAGCACCGGCAGCGGGGTCATCGCCGCGGCCATGCCGGGGAGGTGTGCCGCGCCGCCCGCGCCGGCGATCAACACCTTCAATCCACGCGCTTTTGCGCCTGTCGCATAATCGTACAGTCGCTGCGGGGTGCGGTGCGCCGAGACGACCTTTGCTTCATGGGGAATGCCAAGCTCCTCCAGGATCGACGCGGCATGTCGCATCGTTTCCCAATCGGACTGGCTGCCCATGATGATCCCGACGTCCATTCGTGCATCGCTCCCCGGTCGAACGGCCACTTCCCTAAGGGCGCGCCAGCTTTATGTCACCCGCTCCCCAAACAGGTTGATCTGCGTTATGCTCGGTCGGACCGCCAGCGGAATGGTTTGTACGGCATGAACGAGGGGAATGAGGTTAACAGCGATGACCCCACCGTAATGTGGGCGGAGATCGCACGCCTGCGGGCGACGGTGGCCAAGCTCGAACGGCAGGTCGGTGAGCTCGACCGTCTGGCCCACCACGACCCCCTTGTCCCGCTGCCCAACCGGCGCGGGTTCGAGCGCCAACTGGCGCATCTGATCGACCGCACCGAACGCTATGGCGACGTCGGGGCGCTGCTGTTCGTCGATGTCGACGGGATGAAGTTCGTCAACGACAGCTTCGGGCACGATGCCGGCGATGCCGCGCTGATTCACATCGCCGAACTGCTGACCGGGGGGGTGCGCCAGAGCGACACGGTGGCGCGGTTCGGCGGCGACGAATTTGCGGTGCTGCTGGAACGGGTCGACCTCGACCAGGCGACCGAAACCGCGACCCGGCTGACCGACCGGATCGCCGGCAGCAACTTCAGCTTCGGCGGAGTGTGTATCCCGCTGTCGGCGGCGATCGGGATTGCCGAGATCCGCGGCGACGACACGCCCGAAAGCGTGCTCGTCCGCGCCGACCGCGCAATGTACGAGCAGAAGGCCGCCGCTTAAGGCAGCGCTTCGCCGACCTTGCGGGCGCGTCTCCACCAGCGTCGACGCGGTCCGCTGCTGTTGAGGACCGAGCGCCGGAACCAGGCCGCGACCAGCTTCAGCATCAGCGCAACCCACAGTCCCTGCCACAGCAAGGCCGCGACGTGCGGAAGGACCGACCCGTCGAGCGCAGCCCTGGCCATCATCGCGAACGGCGAGGACAGAGGGAAAGCCGCCGCGGCAATACCCGCCGAGCCGTGCGGATCGCTGATCGCGAAATTGGCCAGCAGCAGCAGCCCGACCTGGCCCATGGTGACGGGCATCGAAAGCGTCTGCACCTCGCGCGCGGTGCTGGCCTGCGCCCCGATCCCGAGGAAGGCGGCGCCGATCAACAGGTAGCTCATCCCGTAATAGAGCGCGCCCAGCAGGAGGAAGAGTGGCCAGCCGATCGCCGGCACCGGAAGCACCGCGAACAGCCCGGGTGCGAACAGCAGCAGAAAGCTGATCGCGACGGTCATCCATACCGCGATCCCGGTCAGGCTCATCGCCAGCATCGCGAACAGCTTGCCGATGAAGATCGATTCGACCGGGACGGCGGCCGCCAGCACCTCGATCACCTTGTTCGATTTCTCCTCGATCAACTGGCTCAGCAGCATTCCGGACAGCAGCAGCGTGAGGAGGAACAGCATTGCCTGGCCGGCGCGGGCGGTGATCTCGCGCGCGTTGCGGGTCGCGCCGGCGGTCTGCCGGAGGGGGATCAGGCCGATCTCGGGGATGGGGGTGGAGCCGACCCGGGCGCGGTCGACCATCAATCGCACCTGCCCGACCAGCGGGTCGCCCGGACCGACCTTGCCCATCAGCGAGGCCATGCCGGCTTCATAGTCGAGCACGGCGATCACCGGCTCAGCCTCGGCAGCGAGCAGGCTCCTGTTGTTCGTGCCCCGCGGCATCGGTTTCAGCAGCGGGAACTGGCTCGCCCCGGGCAAGGCGGCGAGTTCGCCGCGCGCTCGGTCGAGGCGGGCGAAGTCGGCCGGTGCGGCGATCACCGCCAGCCGGACGCGCTCTGAATCGCTCGCCACCTTGGCGCCGATCCCGCCGAACAGCACACCAAGCAGGATCGGAAACAGCGGCCCCAATAGGAAGAACAGGAAGGCGCGGCTGAAGACCGTCGCGGTGTAGTCGCGGCGGGCGATCACGAACGCGGCCTCGAGTTTGTTGAGGTGGCGGGTCATGCCGGCACTTCCTTGCCCATTTCGGCCGCGGCCGATGCCCCGGCGATGGCGACGAAGGCATCGTGCAGGCCGGGCCGCTCGATCGAAAGCGTGTCGATGCCGGCGCCGCCGTCGATCAGCGCGCGCAGCAGCGGCTCGGGGCCGCCTTCGGGAAGCTCGAAGCGCCATTCGCGGCCGACTTGCCGTGCCCCGGCCGGAAGCGCGGCGCGCCACGCTCCGTCGCCGGCGCGGGTCTGTAGCCTGACCACCGGGCGCAGCCGGTCGCGCGCTTCGTCGACCGCCCCCGCGAACGCGACCTTGCCCGCGGCGATGATCGCGATCCGCTCGCACAGGCGCTCGGCGTGGGCGATGACGTGGGTCGAGAAGATCACCGTCGCGCCGGCTTCGGCCTCGGCCCGAATCAGCGCTTCCAGTTTCTCCTGGTTGATCGCGTCGAGCCCAGAGAAGGGCTCGTCGAGCACAATCAGGCGCGGCTTGTGGACGAGGGTGCCTAGCAGCTGGACGGTCTGCGCCATGCCCTTGGACAGGGTGCGGATCGGCTTCTTCTCCCACTCGGCCAGGCCGCGATCGGCGAGCAGGGCGGTGGCGCGGCGGCGGCCTTCGGCGATCGGCAGTCCGCGCAGCGCGCCCATGAAGGCGATCGCCTCGCGCGCGGTCATCGAAGGGTAGAGCCCGCGCTCTTCGGGCAGGTAGCCGACCTCGTTGGCGGCGGTCAGCGGAGCCGAACGGCCGAGCAGCGAGCGCGTGCCGCTATCGGGGTCGATGATCCCCAGCAGCATGCGCAGCGTGGTGGTCTTGCCCGCGCCATTGGGGCCGAGCAGGCCGAAGATGCTGCCCCTCGGCACCTCCAGGCTAACCCCGTCGACCGCGCGCTTGGTCCCGAAAATCTTGACGAGGTCGCGCGCTTCGACCGCGGCCTCTGCTTCACGCTGCACTCGACTGGCCTCCCCGCACGTGCCCTTGTAGTGAGCGCCGGTGCTTGAACCCGCAAGCCTTAAGGAACGGATACGCGCCGAGGCCGAGCGGCTGGGTTTCGTGTCGTGCGGCTTCGCCCGCGCCGATGCGGTGCCGGAGGCGGCAGAGCGGTTGCGCGAATGGCTGGCCGAGGGGCGCCACGGCTCGATGGGCTGGATGGAAGAACGCGCCGGGCAGCGGGTTTCGCCGCAGGGGCTGTGGCCCGAGGCGAAGAGCGTGATCGCGCTGGCGATGAGCTATGCGCCCGACGGCGACCCGCGGGCGCTGGAAGCGGAGCCGTCGCTCGGCCGGATCAGCGTCTATGCCCAGGGCGCCGACTATCACAAGACGGTCAAGAAGGCGCTCAAGGCGCTTGCCCGCTTCATCGTCGAAGCGGTCCCGAGCGAGCTCAAGGTGTTCGTCGACACCGCCCCGGTGATGGAAAAGCCGCTGTCGGCTGCAGCCGGGATCGGGTGGCAGGGTAAGCACACCAACCTCCTGTCGCGGACCCATGGCAACTGGCTGTTCCTCGGCGTCATCTTTACCGAGCTGGACCTGGAGCCCGACCCGCCGGGCCGCGACCATTGCGGCAGCTGCAGCGCGTGTATGGCGGCCTGCCCGACCGGGGCGATCGACGGGCCGCGGCGGCTCGATTCGCGGCGGTGCATCTCCTACCTGACGATCGAGCATTCGGGCCCGATCCCGCTCAAGTTTCGCGAGGCGATGGGCAATCGCATCTACGGCTGCGACGATTGCCTGGCCGCCTGTCCGTGGAACCGCTTCGCGCAGCAGGCGCAGGCCAACCGCGCCTTCCTGCCCCGCGCCGAACTGGTCGCTCCGGCGCTGGCCGACCTGCTCGCGCTCGACGATGCGAGCTTCCGCCAACTGTTCTCGGGCAGCCCGATCAAGCGGATCGGGGTGGGGCGCTTCCTCCGCAACTGCCTGATCGCGGCGGGCAACAGCGGCGATGCGGCGCTGGCGGCGCGGGTCGAAGCGCTGTGCGGCAACGAGGATCCGGTGGTGGCGGAAGCGGCGGAGTGGGCGTTTGCGCGCCTTGGCCAAACCTCTCGTTCGTCCTGAGCGAAGTCGAAGGACCGGTCGATCTTGCCGGAATCGCCCTTCGACTACGCGCCTGCGGCGCTCCGCTCAGGACTAACGGGGAAGAATAGCGAGGCTGACCACGCACCCCTCGACCGGCACCGTCTCGCCCGTCCCCGGTCGCCGCGCATCGGCGTGGAGCACCGTCGCAGCGCCCGCTCCGTTTGCCGGCGGGTAGAGGTAGGTGTCGAGGACGCAGGCGGCGTTCTGCCATTGCAGCTTGAGCCCGCTTCCCTCGCGCACCCGGAACGGCGCCGGGCCGAACCGCGCCAGCAATTCGGCCTCGGACAGGCCGCTGAGGTTGGTCCGCACTTCCGCCGGCGCCGGCCCGCTGGGTATCGGCGCTGGGGTGGGTCGGGGTGTGGTGGCGCAGGCGGCAACGAACAGGGCGGCAAGCGGAAACAGGCGACGCATGGTGGGGCTTTGTCATCCTCGGTGGGGCGAGGCAATCCATGGCGTTGCCGACCCTGACCTTCCCTGAATGGCCGGATGGCGGTAGGGCGCGCGCCACTTCCCAACTATCAGGACATTCCATGACCGCTCCCCGCTACGACGTGCTCGCCATCGGCAATGCCATCGTCGATGTGATCGCCGATGCCGACGATGCCTTCCTGCAGGCGCAGGGCCTCGACAAGGCGAGCATGCGGCTGATCGACGAGGCCGAGGCCGAGCGGCTGTACGGCCTGATGGGTCCGGGCCGCGAAGCGAGCGGCGGGTCGGCCGGCAACACCGCCGCGGGTCTCGCCGCGTTGGGCATCAAGACCGCCTTCATCGGCCAGGTTGCCGACGACCAGCTCGGCGCCATCTACCGCCACGATATCCGCAGCCTGGGCGTCGACTTCGACACCCCGGCCCGCAGCGATGTCGGCGCCACCGCGCGCTGCCTGATCCTGGTCACCGCCGACGCGCAGCGGACCATGAACACCTTCCTCGGCGCCGCGCAGCAGCTGTCGCCCGACGCCATCGACTTGGGCGCCGTGCGCGACGCCGGGATCCTCTATCTCGAAGGCTATCTGTGGGACCCCGAAGTGCCGCGGGCCGCGATGGAAGCCGCGATCGCCGCGGCGCGCGAGGCCGGCCGCAAGGTCGCCTTCACCTTGAGCGACACCTTCTGCGTCGACCGCCACCGCGACGGTTTCCACCGCCTGCTCGACGAGAAGAAGGTCGATATTCTCTTCGCCAACGAGGCCGAACTGGCAGCGATGACGGGTGAGAGCGACTTCGAGGCGGGCCTTGCCGCTCTTTCGGCCAAAGTCCAGGTGCTTGCGGTAACGCGCAGCGAGCAGGGCGCGGTCGCCGTCGCCGGGTCGGAGCGCGCCTCGGTCGCGGCCGAGCCGATCGAGCGGCTGGTCGACACCACCGGTGCGGGCGACCTGTTCGCCGCCGGCTTCCTCGCTGGACAGGCCCGCGGGCTCGGCCTCGAAGCCTCGCTCCGCCTCGGAGCCATCGCCGCGGCCGAGGTGATCCAGCATTATGGCGCGCGGCCCGAAAAGGATCTCAAGGCGCTGGCCGGCGACCTGCTCTGAAAATGCGTCGTCCCGGCGAAGGCCGGGACCTCGTTCGATTGGACGCCTCAGTCGCTTGAGGTCCCGGCCTCCGCCGGGACGACGGACATAAAGAAAGGGCCGGTGCATCGCTGCGCCGGCCCTTTCTTTTTGGCGTCAGGCCCGTGAGGATCAGTCGCGGGTGACGGTGCCACCGTCCGGATTATCCTCCGGGAAGTAGGGCATCTCGCCATCGGCGGTGACCGTGTGGCCCTTGCCCAGCTCCGAATGGCTCATGCCGTACACGAAGTAGAGCAGGGTCATGATCACCATATAGATACCGAAATACATCAGGATGTGCGCCGGCACGGTGGTGATCAGGTACAGGCACGACAGGATGCCGAGGATCGGCAGCACCGGATAGAACGGCACCTTGAACCCGCGCGGCAGGTCGGGCGCCGAACGGCGTAGGTAAATCACCGACAGGCAGACGATGGCAAAGGCTGCCAACGTGCCGACCGAGGTCGCGTCACCCAGCACGTTGATGTCGAGGAACCCGGCTGCGACGGCGGTGAGGAGGCCGACCAGGATGGTGTTGATGTGCGGGGTCTGGAAGCGCGGGTGAACCCGCGCGAAGACCTTGGGCAGCAAGCCGTCGCGGGCCATGGTGTAGAAGATGCGGGTCTGGGCATACATCAGTACCAGCACCACAGACGTCAGGCCGATGATCGCGCCGATCTTGATGATCTTGGCGAGCCAGCTCCACTGCGGGCCGAAGGCATCGACGACGACCGCGACCGGGTCGGGCACGTTCAGCGTGTTGTAGGGCACCAGCAGGGTCATGATCGCCGCCACCAGCATGTAGATGACGGTGCAGACGATCAGCGAACCGATGATCCCGAACGGCATGTCGCGCTTGGGATCCTTGGCTTCCTGGCCGGCGGTCGAGACCGCCTCGAAGCCGATGTAGGCGAAGAAGACGATGGAGGCGGCACGCATGATGCCATCGACGCCGAACTCGCCCGGACCAGTGTTCTCCGGAATGAACGGGGTCCAGTTGGCTTCCATCAGCGCCGGCAGGTTGCTCAGAACGATCGCGCCGCCGACCACGATGAAGGCGGCAAGGACGCTGACCTTAATGAACACGATCAGGTTGTTGACCTTGGCTGATTCCGACACGCCGACCACCAGCAGGGCGGCAAGCGCGAGACAGATGAGGAAGGCGGGAAGGTTGAACAAGGTGGTTACTTCGGCGCCGTTGACCAACACCGGCGCGCCATCGCGCATCAGCGTATAGCCTGCGGGGCCGGTGAACTGCGGCGGAATGACGAGGCCGAAGTCAGCCAGGAGGCTGACGACGTAACCGCTCCAGCCGACCGCGACGACCGACGCCGCCAGGCCATATTCGAGCAGCAGCAGCGCGCCCATGATCCAGGCGACGAACTCACCCAGCGTGGTGTAGCCATAGGTGTAGGCGGAACCCGACACCGGAAGGGTGGAGGACAGTTCGGCGTAGCACAGGCCGGCGAAGGCGCAGACGATGCCGGCGACGACGAACGACAGCAGCACCGCCGGCCCGGCGTGAAGCGCGGCGGCGCTACCGGTGCGGACGAAGATGCCCGCGCCGATGATGCAGCCGACGCCGAGCAGCAGCAGGTTCCATTTGCCGAGCGTGCGCTTGAGCTCGCTCGACGCGGACTCCTGCTGGACCTGGGCAATCGACTTGCGGGCAAACATTCGCCCAATCAGTGTCTTCTTTGGCGCTACACTGGCCATGAAGGCTCCCCCGAGAACTTGGATGTGAGATCGGCGCGGAGCCTAGCGGCTTGTTCCGGTGGCGCAATCCCTCTGTCACATGCCCGCCACAAGGGGCGGCTCACCGCGCGAGCATCGGTCCCAGCGGCTGGCCGCCGAACAGGTGGACGTGGAGGTGCGGCACTTCCTGGCCGGCGCGCTTGCCGCTGTTGGCGAGGATCCGGTAGCCACCGGGCTCGGCCCCGACCAGCCGCGCGGTCTCGCCGATCGCCCGGACGAAACCGGCGATCTCGGCTTCGGGGGCGGTGGCCGCGAAATCGTCCCAGCTGACGTAAGCGCCCTTGGGGATCACCAGCACGTGCACCGCGGCCACCGGATTGATGTCGTGAAAGGCCAGGGCATGGTCTGTTTCCAATACCTTGCGGCACGGCAGCTCGCCGCGCAGGATCCGCGCGAAGATGTTGCCCTCGTCGTACGGCTGCTTGTGATCAATTGGCATGAACGCGTTTCCCGGTTGACCCTGTTGGGCGCCTCGCTACCAGTTCGACGCATGGCCGACGAGAGTCCAGAAAGCCTGATTCCCTATGACGAGATCGTGCAGGAAGCGCTGCGTGATGTGGTCGGCAGGGTGCTGTCCTCGGTCGAGAAGGGCGGCTCGCTTCCGGGCGGCCATCATTTCTACATCACCTTCCGCACGCGGATGGCGGGGGTCGAGATTCCCAAGCATCTCACCCAGCGGTTCCCGGACGAGATGACGATCGTCATCCAGCACCGCTACTGGGACCTCCACGTCGCGCCCGACTTCTTCACCGTGGGACTGAGCTTCGGCGGGGTGCCGGCGATGCTTCGGGTGCCGTTCGCGGCGGTCACCGACTTCGTCGATCCGGCGGTCGACTTCAGCCTCAAGTTCCAGGCGAATGGGGCGGAGAACGACGGCCACGAAGACCATGACGACGCCGAGAACGACGTCCCGGCCGCGGTGCCGGTGGAAGATGGCTCCAACGTCGTCTCGGTCGACTTCACCCGCAAGAAGTAGCGGCTCGCCAAAGCCGTCATGCCGGGCTTGACCCGGCATCCGCCTTCCTTCTTTACGACGCCCGAAAACAGGCAGACCCCGGATCAGGTCCGGGGTGACGGAGGCTCATGACCAGCAACACCCGCACCGAAACCGACAGCTTCGGGCCGATCGAGGTCCCCGGCGACAGCTACTGGGGCGCGCAGACCCAGCGCAGCCTCGGCAACTTCCCGTTCGGGGAGCGGGAGCGGATGCCGATCCGGCTGGTCCACGCCCAGGCGATCGTCAAGCGGGCGGCGGCGCGAGTGAACCGCAAACACGGTCTCGACGCCAAACTGGCCGACGCGATGGAAAGCGCCGCCGCCGCGATCATCGCTGGCCAGCATGACGACCAGTTCCCGCTGTCGATCTGGCAGACCGGCAGCGGCACCCAGACCAACATGAACGTCAACGAGGTCATCGCCGGTATCGCCAACGAGGCGCTGGCGGGAACGAAGGGCGGCAAGAGCCCGGTCCACCCCAACGACCATGTCAACAAGTCGCAGAGCTCTAACGACAGCTTCCCCAGCGCGCTTCACGTCGCGGCGGTGCTGGCGGCCGAGCAGCAGCTCTATCCCGCGCTCGATCAACTGACCGCCGCGCTGGAGGCCAAGGCCAAGGCGTGGGACTCGATCGTCAAGATCGGCCGCACCCACACCCAGGACGCGACCCCGCTGACGCTGGGCCAGGAATTCTCGGGCTATGCCGCCCAATTGAAGAGCTGCCGCGCCCGGATCGAAGGCGCGCTCGAAGGCAATCTCCGCAAGCTCGCAATCGGCGGCACCGCGGTCGGCACCGGCCTCAACGCGCCCGCCGGCTGGTCCGACGACATGTCCGCCGCCATCTCCGACATCGCAGGCAGCCGGTTCGAGCCCGCCCCCAACAAGTTCGCCGAAATGGCCGCGCGTGACGGGCTGGTCTTCTTCCACGGCGCGCTCACCACGCTGGCGGTCGCGCTGACCAAGATCGGCAACGACATCCGCTTCCTCGGCTCCGGCCCGCGCTCGGGCCTCGGCGAGCTCAGCCTGCCCGAGAACGAGCCCGGCAGCTCAATCATGCCGGGCAAGGTCAATCCGACCCAGGTCGAAAGCCTGACGATGGTCTGCGCCCAGGTGATCGGCAACGGCCAGGCGGTGACCGTCGGCGGCATGCAGGGCCATTTCGAGCTGAACGTGTTCATGCCGCTGATCGGCTCCAACGTCCTGCGCTCGGTCGAGCTCTTGAGCATCGCGATGGTCAGCTTCGCCGAACGCTGCGTCGAGGGGATGACCGCCAACGAGGATCACATCGCCGACCTGGTCGGCCGGTCGCTGATGCTGGTCACCGCGCTGGCGCCCGAGATCGGCTACGACAATGCCGCGGCCATCGCCAAGCACGCCCACAAGAAGGGGCAGACGCTGAAGGAGGCCGGGCTCGAACTAGGCCTGGTCGATGCCGACACCTTTGACCGGGTGGTCCGCCCCGAGACGATGATCGGGCGCTAGGCCGCTCACCCTTGCCACGCTCCGGGCGGCTCGTCGAGTCGCCCGATTGACTCTGCTCGCGAACTCGCGCGAATAAGAACAAAAGCAGAACAAGAGCGTTGCGAGTCGTGTGGAACGAGGTCTTCATCTCGTCGCCGGCGGGGGTTCCCGTGCGGCTGAGGAACCATTGGTCCCCTGTGACGGCAGGGGGCCAGTGCCTTCCCTGCATGCCCCGATCACCGAGCCGGCAAGCATCCTCTCCGAACTCTTTCCCGCCCTGCCGCGCGATGCCGGATGGATCGGCTTCGTCCTCCGTCATCTCTCCCCCGCCAGGCCATTGCTGTGGGTGCAGGAACGGATGGCGATCCTCGAGGCGGGACGGGTCCACCCCGCGGGCCTGGGACCGCTCGGACCCGGCCTCATCCATGTCGAGGCGCGCGACTCCAAGGTCGCCTTGTGGGCGATGGAAGAGGGCCTGCGATGCTCGGCGCTAGGCGGCGTGATCGGCGAATTGTGGGGCGATCCCCAGGCGCTCGACTTCACCGCGAGCCGGCGGCTGGCGGTGGCGGCGGAGCGCAGCCAAGTCGCTTGTTGGCTGATCCGACTTGGGGGCGAGGCCAACCTCAGCGGCGCCCGCGAACGCTGGCGGCTGGCGAGCGCGCCGAGCGCCCCGCACCCGTTCGACCCCAAGGCCCCCGGGAGCCCACGCTGGGCGGCCGAGCTGTTCCGCTCGCGCCATCGGGCACCGGCAAGCTGGCTGGTCGGCGCGGAAGACACCGGCGATGACCCGGCGAATCTGCTCCCTGTGGCTGCCCAACCTGGCGATCGAGCGCTGGGCGGGTGGCAGCAACGCGCCTGAGGCCCGTCCCGAGCAGCGTCGAAGGGAGGCGCTTGCCCGCCCCCTCGTCCTCACGGTTGAGGGCCGCCACGGCCAGCTGATCCACGCCACCACCCCTGCCGCTTCCGAGCGGGGCGCGTGGGTCGGCGCCCGCTTGGCCGACGCCCGCGCGCTCGATCCCGCGCTGGAAGCCGAAGCGGCCGACCTCGCCGGGGAAGCCGCCTGGCTCCGCGCCGCCGCGCGCTGGGCCAGCCGCTGGTCGCCCCTGGTCGAGGTCGACGGCACCGACGCGCTGCGGCTCGACGTCACCGGCGTTGCCCACCTGTTCGGCGGCGAGGCCGCGCTGCTCGCCGACATCGAAGCGCGCTTCGCCGGCATGGCGATCAGCGCCCAGGCGGCGATCGCGCCGACCGCCGGCGCGGCCTGGGCGCTGGCTCGCTACGGCCGCCAGCAGCGCCTTGCCGGCAGCGACGAACTGCACCGCATCCTCGCCCCGCTGCCGGTCGCCGCGCTGCGCCTGTCGCCGCAAGCGGTCCACATGCTGGTGCGGCTCGGCCTCAAGCAGGTGGTCGACCTTGCCGGGGTGCCCCGCAAGTCGCTCGCCCGCCGCTTCCCCAAGGACGAGCATCCGCTCGACGCGCTCGACCGTGCGCTCGGCCGCAAGCCCGAACCGCTGACGCCGCTGCCCGACGATCCGCCCCCGCGCGCGCTGCTTCCAATCAAGGAACCGGTGGTCCACCCCGAAGCGCCGGCCGAGGCGCTGCGCCAGCTGGTCCCCCGCCTCGCCGTCGAGCTCGAGCGCCGCAAGCTCGGCGCCCGCTACCTCGCGCTCACCGCCTTCCGGGTCGACGGCAGCCTCGGCGAGGTCGAGGTCGCGACCTCGATTCCCTCCCGCGAACCGGCGCACCTCCACCGCCTGCTGTCGGGTATCCTCGAGCGGCAGGGGATCGACCCCGGCTTCGGGATCGACGCCTTCGCGCTCGAGGTCCGTTCGTGGGAACGGCTCGATTCCGCGCAGGACGCTTTGCTCGGCGACGCCCCGGGCGAGCTGGCGGTGGCGGCGCTGGTCGACCGGCTGAGCGTCCGCCTCGGCCCGGCCAAGGTGCGCCGGCCGCTCGCCGTGGAAAGCCACCTGCCGGAGCGCGCCGCGGGCTGGGTGGAGGGGGTCGCCGGAACGGCTCCCCTCGCGCAACCGGAAGGGGAAAACCCTACCCGCCTGCTCGACCGGCCCGAGGGGATCACCGTCATCTATGCGACCCCCGAAGGGCTCCCCCGCCGCTTCGTCTGGCGCCGCCGGATCCATGACATTTCCCGCGCGCAAGGGCCGCGGCGGGTGTCGCCCGAATGGTGGCGCGAACGCTCCACCGCGCGGCTGCGGGACTATTACAAGGTCGAGGACAGCGACGGCCGGCGCTTCTGGATCTTCCGCGAAGGGGTGATCGGCGACGGTCGCGGCGGCGCGCCCGAATGGTTCGTCCACGGGCTGTTCGCGTGAGGAGGCCGCGTCATGCCTGAACAGGAAGGCCATGCCCGCCGCCGGCTCGAGCTTCGCGACGGCCCGCTGCCGCCGATCCCCCGCGCGTCGTTCGTCGAGCTTGGCATCACCACCCCCTTTTCCTTTCTCCGCGGGGCGTCCGACGCGCTGGAACTGATTCCGGCGGCGATGGACCTCGGCATGGACGCGATCGGGGTCGCCGACCGCAACACCCTGGCGGGCGTGGTGCGCATCCACAGCAATGCCAAGACGGCGGGGCTGAAGCCGCTGATCGGTTGCCGGCTGGTGGTGGATTGCACCCCCTCCCGCTCGCGGGAGGGGGACGGGGGGTGGCAGGCGGGGCAGGGGCTAAGGCTGGTTACGACAGACCCACCCCCGGCCCCTCCCGCAAGCGGGAGGGGAGATGAGCAGGTCCAGCTCCTCGCCTACCCCGTCAACCGCGAAGGCTATGCCCGCCTGTCGCGCCTGCTTTCGCTGGGCCAGGGTCGTGCGATCAAGGGCGAGTGCCACCTCACCCTCGCCGATGTCGCCGGGCACCGGGAGGGGATCGCCTTCATCGCCTGGCCGGACGACGACCTCGACCGGTTCGAAGCCCAGCTGCCGGCGATCCGCGCCGCGCTGCCCGAGCTTCGCCACGTCGCCGCCACCCACCTCTACCGCGGCGACGACCTCGCCCGGATCGAGCGGCTCGACCGTCTCGCCCGATCGTTCGGCGGGACCATCCTCGCTTCGAACGATGTCCATTATCACACGCCGGCCAAGCGCCCGCTGCAGGACGTGCTGACCTGCATCCGCGAAAAGACCACGCTGAGGGAAGCGGGCCTGCGGCTCCACGCCAATGGCGAGCGCCATCTCAAGGGCCCGGAGGAGATGGCCCGGCTGTTCGCGCGCTGGCCCCATGCGCTCGCTGCCACCCGCGACTTTGCCGATGCGCTCGGGTTCAGCCTCGACGAGCTCAAATACGAATATCCCCGCGAAAGCGTGCCCGACGACCGCAGTCCCCAGGCCCACCTCGAGGTGCTGACCTGGGCCGGGGCGGAGACGCGCTATCCGCTGGGCGTGCCGGACAAGGTCGCGGCCCAGCTTCGCCACGAACTGCGGCTGATCGAGAAGCTGGATTTCGCCCGCTACTTCCTGACGGTCCACTCGATCGTCGATTTCGCTCGCAGTTGCGAGCCGCCGATCCTGTGCCAGGGCCGCGGTTCGGCCGCCAACAGCGCGGTCTGCTATTGCTTGGCGGTCACCGCGGTCGATCCCGCCGACACCGACCTGCTGTTCGAACGCTTCATCTCCGAGGAGCGCAAGGAACCGCCCGACATCGACGTCGACTTTGAGCATGAGCGGCGCGAGGAGGTGATCCAGCACATCTACGAGAAATACGGCCGCGACCGCGCCGGCCTGTGCGCCACCGTGATCCACTATCGCCCGCGCTCGGCGATTCGCGAGGTGGGCAAGGTGATGGGCCTGTCCGAAGACATTTGCGCCGCCATCTCCGGGACCATCTGGGGCTGGGGCGAGGACGTCACCGAGACCCATGTCCAGGAAGCCGGCCTCGACCTCACCGACCCGCACCTGGCCCGCACGGTCAAGCTTGCCGAGCAGTTGATCGGCATGCCGCGCCACCTGTCGCAGCATGTCGGCGGCTTCATCCTGACCGAGCGCCCGCTGATCGAGACCGTGCCGATCGGCAATGGCGCCATGCCCGACCGCACCTTCATCGAATGGGACAAGGACGACATCGAGGATCTGGGCATCCTCAAGATCGACGTGCTCGCGCTCGGCATGCTGACCTGCATCCGCAAATGCTTCGGCCTGATCGACAAGGTGCACGGCCGCCCGCTCGACCTCGCCACCGTCCCGCGCGAGGAAAGCCGGGTCTACGACATGCTGTGCACCGGCGATTCGCTCGGCGTGTTCCAGATCGAGAGCCGGGCGCAGATGAACATGCTGCCGCGCCTCAAGCCCCGCTGCTTCTACGACCTGGTGATCGAGGTCGCGATCGTCCGCCCCGGCCCGATCCAGGGCGACATGGTCCATCCCTTCCTCAAGCGCCGGCAGGGCAAGGAGAAGGTGGAATATCCCCGTCCGTCGCCTGACCACGGCCCGCCCGACGAACTCGAACGGATCCTCAAGCGGACGCTGGGCGTACCGGTGTTCCAGGAACAGGCGATGAAGATCGCGCTCGATGCGGCGAAGTTCAGCAGCGCCGAGGCCAACCAGCTGAGGAAGGCGATGGCCACCTTCCGCAGCCGCGGCACCATCGATCTCCTCCAGGACAAGATGGTCGAGCGGATGGTGGCCCGCGGCTACGATCGCGAATTCGCCGAACGCTGCTTCCACCAGATCCGCGGTTTCGGCGAATATGGTTTCCCCGAAAGCCATGCCGCCAGCTTCGCCCACCTGGTCTATGTCTCGAGCTGGCTGCGCTGGCGCTATCCCGCCGCCTTCGCCTGCGCGCTGCTGAACAGCCAACCGATGGGCTTCTACGCCCCGGCGCAGATCGTGAAGGATGCGCAGGTGCATGGGGTGACCGTGCTGGCGGTGGACGTGAACGAGAGCGGGTGGGATTGTTCACTGGAGCACCAGCACCCTTTGACTGCCCCCGGATCAGGTCCGGGGTCCGCTCAGGACGAACGAGAGGTAGCTAACGAACAACATCTCGTTCGTCCTGAGCGAAGTCGAAGGACGCAGGACCAACCCTCCGTTCGTGCCGAGCGAAGTCGAGGCACCCGTCTCTCGACGTCGCTCGGGACTAACGGAGCGGCCCTTCGCCTCGGCCTCCGCCAGGTCGAGGGCCTGCGCGCGATGGACGCCGCCCGGGTGGTCGCCGGCGCGCCCTACAGGACCGTCGAGGAGCTGCATCGTCGCGGCGGTGTCCCGCCCCATGCCATCGTCAAGCTGGCCGAGGCCGATTGCTTCCGCTCCATGGGCCTCGACCGCCGCCAGGCGCTGTGGGACGCCCGCGCGCTCCGCCCGGTGCCCGAGCTTCCGCTGTTCGCCGCCGCCCGGACCCGTGAGGAAGGGGAGGAGCGGGACAAGGCCGTGCTTCCCGCCATGCCGCTCGCCGAGCATGTGGTCAGCGACTACCAGACCGTGCGCCTCAGCCTGAAGGCGCATCCGATGCAGTTCCTGCGCGACCATTATGCGGCACGCGGGTTCGTCCGGGCCGCGGACCTTCGCGCGATCCCCTACGGCAAGCGGGTCAGCCTTGCCGGGCTGGTGCTGATCCGCCAGCGGCCAGGCAGCGCCAAGGGGGTCTGCTTCATCACGCTGGAGGATGAGACCGGGACCGCCAACCTCGTGGTCTGGCCCGACGCCTTCGCCGCCCAGCGCCGGATCGTGATGGGGGCGCGGTTGATGGTGGTCCATGGGCTGGTCCAGCATGACGAGGCGGTGTGCCACCTGATCGCCAGCCGGCTGGAGGACGACAGCGCGCGGCTGCGTGACCTGAACGACGGCCAGACGCTCGACCCCCGGGTCGGCCGCGGCGATGGCGCGGGGCCGAGCCGCCCGCCGATGGCCCGCCACCCGCGCGATGCCGAGGTCATCCCCAAGGCGCGGGTGATCGACTGCCCGACCTGACGAGCGCGCGGCCGGTCGCGCTTGCAAAGTAGGATTTGGGCTGGTTCACAGGTCCGGCGGCAAGCAGCCACGAGGAGGCGGCAGGCTGCGCGTGAAAGGGCCGGCCCCTGTGCGAACTGCGAGAACTTTGTGACCTTCGCGGTCGCCATCGCCACAATCCTGCCATTCTTGAGCAAGCTTGGGGCAAGGGTAGAACGGCTAGAGGGCTTCTCATGCGCACCATGATTCTCTCGCTTGCCGCCGCCGCGACGCTGGCCATTCCGGCGCCGGCCCTGGCCGCGAGCCCGATCGAGGGGCTGTGGACCAACCCCAAGAAGTCGGTGGTGGTCCGGGTCGCGCCCTGCGGGCCGGCCTGGTGCGGCGAGGTGATCAAGGCCAATGCCCGCGAGGAAGCCAAGGCCGTCAAATACGGAATGGACGAGCTCGAAGGCGAGCGGATGCTGAGCGGGCTTCGTCCAGCCGGCGCCAACCGCTGGAAGGGGCAGGTCTACGTCCCTAAGCTTGGCCGCAAGGTCGGCAGCACGGTCACCATCGCCTCGCGCAACCAGATGAAGGTTTCGGGCTGCTTCATGGGGATCGTCTGCAAGACCCAGATCTGGACCCGCGTCGGCTGACCTAGGCTTTCCATGGGTCTACCGTCCCGCTAGCGGCATGGAATGAGCAAGCCCACCATTCTCGTCACCGGCGGTGCCGGCTACATCGGCAGCCACGCCGTCCTTGCCCTCCACGACGCCGGCTGGCCGGTGGTGGTCGCCGACAATCTCTCCAACGGCCGCCGCGAGGCCATTCCCGACGGCGTGCCGCTGGTCGAGGTCGACGTCGGCGACGCGGCCGCCATGGCCGACCTGTTCGCCGTTCACCCGATCGCCGCGATCATGCATTTCGCGGGTTCGATCGTGGTCCCCGACAGCGTCACCGACCCGCATTATTACTACCGCAACAACACCGTCGCCAGCCACGCCCTGATCGGCGCGGCGATGAAGGCGGGCATCAAGCACATCCTGTTCTCCTCGACCGCCGCCACCTATGGCGCGCCCGAGACGGTGCCGCTCGACGAGGACAACCCGACCCGCCCGATCAACCCCTACGGATGGTCCAAGCTGATGACCGAGCAGATGCTGCGCGACATCGCGGCCACCGGCGCCTTCAACTATGGCGCGCTGCGCTATTTCAACGTCGCCGGCGCCGATCCGCAGGGCCGCTCGGGCCAGGCCAGCAAGGGCGCAACCCACTTGCTCAAGGTCGCCTGCGAGGCGGCGGTCGGCAAGCGCAGCCATGTCGACGTGTTCGGGACCGACTATCCGACCCCCGACGGCACCTGCATCCGCGACTATATCCACGTCTCCGACCTCGCTGCCGCCCACGTGCTGGCGCTGGAGGCCCTGATCGACAGCCCGTCGGAAAGCTTTACCCTCAACTGCGGCTATGGGCGCGGCACCTCGGTGCTGGAGATGCTCGACGCGCTGGACGCGGTGAATGGCAGCCCGGTGGCGCGCGTGATGGGCGAACGCCGCGCCGGCGATCCGCCGCAACTGGTCGCCTCCAACCGCCGGTTGGTCGAACGGCTCGGCTGGACCCCGCGCTTCGCCGATACCGCGACCATCGTCCGGAGCGCGCTCGAATGGGAGCGTCGCCTCGCCAGCTGAGGAACCATCGTTGCGCTCCATCACCTTCGCCGTCCTGCCGCTCGCTTTCGCGCTGATCGGCGCAGCCCAGCCCTCCACCACCCTTCCGCCGACCTCCGCCGCCGAGCGGGTGCGGGCGCATGTCACCTTCCTCTCCAGCGATCTCCTTGAAGGCCGCGACACCGGCAGCCGCGGCCATGTAATTGCGGCGAGCTATGTTGTCAGCCAGCTGCAGGCGCTTGGCCTGAAGCCCGGCGGGGAAAAAGGCAGCTGGTACCAGCAGGTGCCCTACCGGCGGGCGACGCTGGATGGTGTGCCGACCATTGGCTTTACCAGCCGGGGCGGCTCGATGCCGCTGACCCACGGCGCCGACGTCACGGTACGGCCGAACCTGGTCACCCGGAACATGAAGGTGAACGCCGGACTGGTGTTCGTCGGCTACGGCATTTCCGATCCGGTGCTGGGCATCGACGATTATCGCGGCGTCAACGCCAGGGGCAAGATCGTGGTGGCGTTCAGCGGCACCCCCAAGGGGCTGCGCAGCGACGTGTCTGCGCACCTCGGCCAGGTGAAGCCGCAGACCGCCGCCGCTCGCGGTGCGGTCGGCTATGTCGAGATCCCCGCTAATCCGCTCGGCAATTGGGGCCCGCTGACGGCGAGCGCTGCGCGCCCGTTGACCAATTGGGCCGAAGGCAAGGGCGGATCCGGGCAGGGCCGGGCCGCCCCGTTGCTGCGCATGAGCTTCACCAAGGCGACCGCGGAGCGTTTGTTCGCCGGTGCCCGCCAGACTCTGGCCGCCACGCAGGCCGAGGCCGCGGCCGGGAGACAGCCCAAGGGCTTCGCGCTGAACGGACAGCTGCGCGTGGACGCGACCAGCAAATGGGAGGACTTCACCAGCCCCAACGTGGTCGCCGTTCTTCCCGGCACCGACCCGAAGCTGTCCGGGGAATATGTCGCCCTGATGGGTCACCTCGATCACATCGGCGTACGCAAGGGTGCCAAGCCGGGCGAAGACGCGATCAACAACGGCGCGCTCGACAATGCCAGCGGCGTGTCGACCTTGCTGGAGACCGCGCGATCGTTCGCCGCGTCGGGCCAGGCGCCCAAGCGTAGCCTCTTGTTCCTGGCGGTGACCGGCGAGGAAGTGGGTTTGACCGGCGCCGACTATTTCGCGACCAACCCGACCGTTCCGCTGCCGCGTATCGCCGCGCTGGTGAATCTCGACATGCCGCTGCTGCTCTACCCCTTCCGCGACGTCATCGCCTTCGGGGCCGAGCATAGCAACATCGTCAAGGCGGTCGACGAAGCCGGGCGGGCGATGCAGGTCAGCACCACGGCCGACCCGATGCCGGAACAGGGCCTGTTCACTCGCTCCGACCATTATCGCTTCGTCACCCGCGGGGTGCCGAGCGTGTTCCTGATGACCGGCTATGCCAATGGCGGCGAGGCGCAGTGGAAGAAGTTCCTCGGCGGCTGTTATCACCATCCCTGCGACGAAGTCGGGCAAGGGATCGACTGGGAGGCGGCAGCGCGCTTCGGCGAGCTCAACTATCGGATCGCCCGCCGGCTGGCCGACGCGCCCGAGCGCCCGCGCTGGTATGCCGACAGCTATTTCGGGCGGACCTTTGGCGCCGGCCAGCCAAGGCTTTCGCGCTAACCGATGAAGGAGGGGCAGGAACCGGCGGTCCTCGACTGGAAGGACCTGTTGCTGGTCGTCCTGCTCTGCCTGGTGATCATCTTCACCCTGGATATCGTCGTCGAATGGGCGGCGCGGCGCTGGTCGCTCGACTGGTTGATTGCCCGATCAAGCCGCGGACGGACCCTGGCCATGGTGCTCTCCGTCGCTGCCGGTTCGTGGATCGGCTTCAGGATCGCCCTAGCGCTCGGTGTAAAGCCGGTGAAATGGGATGCGAAACTTGACTCGAAGCCGCCCCTCCCATAGGGGCGCTGGCCGAAGCCCGAAGGGCGTCAGCTGACAACCAGATTTTAGAGAGACGGGTCCACCCGCCATGAAGATTCGCAATTCGCTCAAGAGCCTCAAGGATCGTCACCGGGATTGCCGCGTGATCCGTCGTCGTGGCCGGACCTACGTCATCAACAAGACGAACCGTCGCTTCAAGGCGCGGCAGGGCTGAGCCCGCTGAACCGTACCCGAACGGGACGGTTCGCTTCATCGTCAGGATAGGGCGGTCCGTCGTCATCTACGGTTCATGTCCTTTGCACTAAATAGGCTTCTCATAGGAGCCGATTCGATGCGCGTGTTCGTGCCTGCCACCATTGCCACCGCGATTGCCGCGGTTGGGCTCAGTCTTGCCGCTGTGCCGGGTGCGGCGTCCACCCAGTCGACCGGCCAGGGCTGCGTCTCGCCGCCGGGCATGAACTACATGATCTGCAACGGTCAGCGCGTGCCCAAGCCCGGCAACCGCGTCGCCAGCCCCGGTGGCGGCTGGCGCGAGGAATCCAAGCAGGGCAATTGCATCGTCGTCCGCGAAAAGACCGCCAACGGCGAGTTCAAGGAAAGCCGCCGCTGCGACTGACCCGCTGAGGGTCAGCGCCGCTGGCTGAACTCAGGACGTCTTGGCGATCCCGCGTGCCGTGCGCCCGGTCGGATCGTCGGCAATCTTGCATTCGGGTAGCTGGAAACGCTGATTGTCGCTGCACGGCCGGACCTGCGCGGTGCCGTCGGGCCCGACGAAGATCCCCCAGCTGCGCTTGTCGTCGCAGTCCGCCGACCACATCGACAGTTTCTTATATTCGGTGACGTAGCCGGATCGCTCGACCCGCCGGCAGCGCAGGCCGCTTGCAAGAATCGCGCGCTTGAGCGCGATGTTGCGGTTCATCTCGTCGAGCTGGTGGAGCGCATTCTGCTCCTCGCTGCGGACGGCGATCTCGGGCTGTTTGGTCGCGGCTTGCTCGCTTCCGCTCCCCCCGCAGGCGGTGAGCAGCAGGGCCGGCAGGGCGACAAGCAGCAGACGCATTCTCACTTCTCCTCGTCATAGGCGATGGTCACTCTCGCCGCGGCGGCCTTGGCGCCGCCCACTGCGTCCTCGACATTCGCCGCCCTCGCCAGTGCGACGCCCATGCGCCGACCCGGAAGGGTTTCCGGTTTACCGAACAGTCGAAGGTCGACCGGGGTTTCCACGGCTCCTGTCGCCAGCGCTTCGGCGACCCCCTGGAAGCGGAAGCGGCGGCTTTGCCGGTCGGCGAGGATCACTGCGGAGGCGCTCGGCCCACGCTGGAAGATGGGACCGATCGGCAGGCCGAGGATGGCGCGCAAGTGAAGCTCGAATTCGTTAGGGTCCTGGCCGATAAGCGTGACCATGCCGGTATCGTGCGGGCGCGGGCTCAGTTCGGAGAAGATCGCGCGGTCGCCGGCGATGAAGAACTCGACCCCGAACAGCCCGCGTCCGCCAAGCGCCTGCACGATCGTCGCCGCCTGCCGCTGGGCGTCCTCGAGCACCGCTGGATCAAGCGCCGCCGGCTGCCAGCTTTCGCGATAATCGCCGGCTTCCTGGCGATGGCCGATCGGCGCGCAGAAGTGGATCCCGTCGGCGGCGGCAACCGTCAGCAGGGTGATTTCGCTGTCGAAGCGGATGAATTCCTCGACGATCGCCATCGGCCGATCGCCGCGCATCTTGTTGATCGCATAGGCGAAGGCGGTGCGGACCTCGGCTTCGGTGGTGGCGGTGCTTTGGCCCTTGCCCGACGAGGACATCACCGGCTTGATCACGCAGGGCAGCCCGACTGCCTCGGCCGCGGCCAGCGCCTCCTCCTCGGTCTCGGCGAAGCGATAGCGGCTGGTGGTGAGCCCCAGGTCCTCGGCAGCGAAGCGGCGGATGCCGTCGCGGTTCATGGTCAGCTGCGCTGCCTTCGCGGACGGCACCACGTGCCAGCCCTCGCTCTCCAACGCCGCCAGCGTCGCGGTGTCGATCGCCTCGATCTCGGGCACGATGAAGTCGGGGCGGTGCTTTTCGACCGCCGCCCGCAGCGCCGTGCCGTCGAGCATGGTGAAGACCTCGAACGCATCGGCGACCTGCATGGCGGGGGCTTGCGGGTAGCGATCACAGGCGACGACTTCGCAGCCGATACGCTTGGCGGCGATCGCGAATTCGCGGCCGAGCTCGCCCGACCCCAGCAGCATGAGCTTGGCAAGGAACATGGGACAAGTGCCTACCGCAAGCGCGCATGACGCGATAGGCTGGCTCCATGAGCATCCTCCTCGCCCTAGCCGCCGCCGCCCAGGCCCCCGCCGCCAAGCCGCTGACTCCGTCCGAGATCGTCGCTCAGGCGCCCGCCGCAGCGTGGAGCGAGGTCAGTCCTGACGACCTGCTGGTGATCGACTATCAGGGGGGCGCGCGGACGATCATCGAGCTCGCCCCGGCCTTTGCCCCGGTCCACGTCGCCAACATCCGCGCGCTGGCGGCTGCCGGCTACTGGCGCGGGTCGAGCATCTACCGGGTGCAGGACAATTACGTCACCCAATGGGGCGTCAACGAGGGCGGCCCGCCAATCCCCGCGACGGTCGTCAAGAAGCCGCCGGCCGAATATGACCGGGCGGTGAGGGGCCTGACGATCCGCCCGCTCGGCTATTCCGACGCCTATGCGCCGCGGGTCGGCCACGCCCAGGGCTGGCCGTTCGCCTGGAACCCGGCGACCGGCCGCGGCAACCTGACCCATTGCTACGGGATGGTCGGGGTCGGCCGCGACATGGCACCCGACACCGGCATGGGCGGCGAGCTGTATGCGGTGATCGGCCATGCCCCGCGCCACCTCGACCGCAACATCGCGCTGGTCGGACGCGTGGTCGAGGGGATGGAGCAGATGTCGGCGCTTCCTCGCGGGACCGAGGCGCTGGGGATCTACAAGGCGGGAACGGTGGCACGGCTGATCGCGAATATCCGGCTCGCCTCGGCACTGCCGGCGGCGGAACGGCCGCGCTTCCAGGTGATGAAGACCGACAGCGCGACCTTCTCGGCCTACGTCCGGGCGCGGGCCAATCGCCGGGACGCGTTCTTCAATATTCCGGCCGGCGGTGTCGACCTATGCAATGCGCCGGTGCCCGTCAGACGGACACCGGCGCCTTCATCCTCGCGTTAGTCGTCCCCATCCGGCGGCGCGGCGGCAAGCTGCGCCCCGTTCCTGTCGTGCCGGTGAGGACGTGGGGTTACGCCGCCCAGGCGTGTCCGTGATTCCGGTTGCGATGCTGGATCACCGCAGGGCCGTTGTGGTGGCGGGTGCTGGCTTCGGCGAGCGGCAAGGCCGTTGCGCAGAACGCGCATTCCGCCGAAACGCGGCCGATCAGCCAGTGGGTCCGGCCGCAGCCGGGGCAGTGATTCACCTCATGCTCGCGATAGACTGCATGGTAGCCGCGCCCCTTGGGGTCGTGCTTCAGGCCCAGCTCTCCGAGGGTCGGGAAATTGGTCATGATCAGGCAATCCTTTCAGCCCGGCATAACGGCGATGCGGCGGCGAAGGTTCCGTTTGATCGGAGCGGTCTAGCGCCGGATCAGATGGTCCGAAGCGCGCTCGCAGGACGGGCGCGAAGGGCGGGCCACGCCGCCGCCAGAGCGGTCAGCACCGCTACCGCCATGCCGGCCAGGGGCAAGGCGAGGAGGCTTGGCCAGTCGGGCAGGAATGGCAACTCGAACAGCCAGGTGACCACCCCGTAGGCCGCCGCCGTGCCGGTGACGAAAGCGAGGGTGACGATTCCCCCGGCCATCGCCGCAAACTCGATCCCCTGCGCCGCCAGAACCTGCACGCGGGTGGCGCCGACCAGCTTCAGCAGCACGCTTTCGCGGGTCCGGGTACGGCGGGTGGCGGCAACCGCGCCGGCCAGCACCGTCACCCCGATCACGATCGCAACCAGGGTCGCCAGGCGGATCGCATTGTCGAGCCCTTCGAGGATGGTGGAGACCTGCGCCACCACGTCGCTGACGCGGATGGTGCTGACCATCGGCAGCCCCGCGGCCAGCGCGCGTTCGAAGCCAAGGGTCGAGGTCCCACGCTCGGCCGAGGCGGTCGCCATCAGCGTGTAGGGCGCCTGCTCCAGCGTGCCGGGCGCGAAGATGATCGCGAAGTTGAACCCCAGGCTGCGCCAGTCGATGGTGCGGAAGCTGGCGATGCGCGCCTCGATCGGGGTTCCCAGCACCGCGATGGTCATGCTGTCGCCGATCTTGAGGTTCAGCGCCCGCGCCGCCTCGATGTCGAGGCTGACCAGCGGCGGTCCGGCATAATCGGCCGGCCACCACTTGCCCTCGACCACCTGATTCGCTTCCGGAAGCTCGCGGGCGAAGGTCAGGCCGCGGTCGCCGCGGAGGATCCAGGCGCCTTCGGGAATGGCCTTGAGCGCCGACACCGGCTGGCCGTTGAGCGCGGTCACCGGCCCGCGGAGCGAGGGCACCAGCCGCAGGTCGGCGCCCGGCAGGGTCCGGGCGGCAAGCGATCGGAAGCGGGCTTCCTCGGCCGCTGGGATGTCGAGCATGAACAGGGCCGGGGCCTTGGCCGGGATGTTGCCGGCAAGCTCGGCGCGGACGCTACCGCCGATTCCGGCCAGCGCCACGAGCAAGGCAAGCCCCAGGCCTAGTGCGACGCTGAGGCGGACGGTGGCGGCGCCGGGGCGGTGGAGCGCGGCGAGGCCCAGCCGGATGACCGGACCGCCGCGGCTCCCGAGGCGGCGGGCGGCCAGCGCGAGCAACTTGCCCGCTCCGGCGAACAGGAAGGCGAGGGCGACCCCGCCGGTGTGGGTGGCGGCGGTGACCGCCCGGTTGCCCGACGTGAATACCGCCAACGCCGCGACTGCAGCCGCGGCGAGCAGGGGGACGAGGAGGTCGCGCTTGTCGGCGCCGCCTTCCCCGACATCGCCCCGCAGGACGGCGGCCGGACGGGCTCGCGCCGCACGTGCCAGCGGGACCCACGCCGCGGCGAGGGTGACCAGCAGCCCGAACAACGCCGATTGGCCGAGCGCGCCCCATTGCGGGCTGGGGTCGGGGGCGACCGGCAGGAGGTCGGCGGCGGCACGGCCGACGATCGCGGGCACGGTGGCGCCGACCAGCGTCCCGAGCACGATCGCGACCAGGGCAAGCAGGGTGACGCTGGTGCCAAGCATCAGCGCCAGATCGCGGGTGCGGGCGCCGTGGACCTTGAGGATGGCGATGGTCGACCGGCGCGAGGCGGCAAAGGCGCTGGCGGCCGAAGCGATGCCGATGCTGCCGATTCCCAGCGCGCCGAGTGCGATCAGCAGCAGCATCTGCCCGGCGCGCTCGGTGAAACGGCGGGTGCCGGACGCGGCTTCGCTCTTGTCGGTGACCCGCCAGCCGCCTTCGGGAAAGCGCTTCTGGAAGCTGCTGCCAATACCGTCCGACGAGGCCCCGGGGGCGAGCGCTACGCGGTAGCTGCTGGTATAGAGGCTTCCGGGCTGGACCAGCCGCGAGGCGTCCAACCCGGCGCGGCTGACCAGCACCGGCGGTGCAAGCGCGAAGCCCGACGGAGCGGGCAATTTGTCGATGATCCCGCTGACCCGGTAATCGGCGTACCCCATGCGAAGCGCGCTCCCGATGCCCAGCGAGAAACGCTCGGCAAGCTCGCGCCCGATCGCGGCCTCGCCGGCGGCAGACGGCAGCCGCCCGGACGACAGATTAACCCGCCCGGCTGCCGGCCAGCCCTGGTCCACCCCGGACAGGTCGACCAGCGCGGTCTGGCCGCCGACCTGCGCGGTACTGCGCAATGTCACGCTTTCGCGCACCGTGCCGAGCCGGGTGATGGCCGCGCGCTCCTCCGGCGACGCGCTACGCTGCGCGACACTCAACGCCAGGTCACCGCCAAGCAGTTCGCGGGCCTGGCCCTCGATAGTCGATTGAATGGCGCTCGACAGGCTGGTCACCGCCGACAGCCCCGCGACTGCGATGGTCAGGCAGGCCAGCAGCAGCCACAGGCCGCCGACCCCATGCGTCAGGTCGCGGCGGCCGAGCCTGAGGCCGGCGCTCACGCGGCCAGTCGCCCGTCGGCGATCCGCAGCACCCGCCCTGCGCGCTCGGCGACGGCGGGATCGTGAGTGATCACTACCAGCCCCGCGCCCGCCGCGGCGACCCGGTCGAACAGCAGGTCGATGATCTTGGCCCCCGTGGCGGCGTCGAGATTGCCGGTCGGCTCGTCCGCCAGCAGCAGCTTGGGCGCCGGCGCCGTGGCGCGGGCGATGGCAACGCGCTGTTGCTCCCCGCCCGACAATTGCGCCGGATAATGATTTTCGCGGGCGGCAAGACCGACCGCGGCAAGCTCGGCCTGGGCACGGTCGCGCGGGTCAGGCGCGCCAACCAGTTCCATCGGCACCATCACGTTCTGCAGGGCGGTCATCGTCGGAAGCAGGTGGAAGGCCTGCAGCACCACGCCGATCGACCGGCCCCGGAGCCTCGCCAACTGGTCTTCGCCCAGCGCGCCCATGTCCTCGCCAAGCACGCGCACGCTGCCCGCCGAAGCCTTTTCGAGCCCGGCGATGATCGACATCAGCGAACTCTTGCCGGAACCCGAGGCGCCCAGCACGGCAACGGTTTCGCCTTCTTCGATACTGAGGGAGATCCCGCGAAGGATCTCGGTACGGGCAGCGCCTTGGCCAAGGGTGAGGCGAACCTCGTCGAGTTGGATCAGCGGTTGGGTCATCAGACGCAGCAGCTAGGAAGCTTGAAGGGGAGCCACAATGGCCTAGATGGTCAGGGATGCTCCGCTGGCTCCTTCTCCCCGCCCTTTTTGCCGCCGTTCCGGCGAGCGCACAGGTCCCTTCGTCGAATAGCGAAGGTCCGCTGATCCTCGCTTTCGGCGACAGTCTGACCGCCGGCTATGGCCTCGGCCGCGGACTGGGCTTCGCGCCCCAGCTGGAGGATGCGCTGAGGCGTCATGGCGTCAAGGCGCGGGTGCGCGACGCGGGCGTGTCGGGCGACACCACCGCGGGCGGCCGGGCCCGGCTTGCCTGGACGCTGCAGCGGATGGGCGCGAAGCCCGATCTCGCAATCGTCGAACTGGGCGCCAACGACATGCTGCGCGGGGTCGATCCCAAGGTCACCGAGGCCAATCTCGATGCGATCCTGGCCGAACTGAAGCGGCAGGACATCCCGGTACTGGTCGCCGGCATGCTGGCGGCGCCGAACCTCGGCCCCGACTACCGCCAGCGCTACGAGGCGATCTTCCCTACGCTCGCGCGCAAATATGATGCGGAGCTTTACCCGTTCATCCTGCAGGGCGTGGTCGGCAATCGCGCGCTGCTTCTAGGCGACGGGGTGCATCCCAATTTCGAAGGCATCAAGCGGATGGTGACGGGAATCATGCCGACCGTACAACGGGCGCTGGCCAAGATCGGCCCAACCCAGCGCTGAGGACCAGTCAGCCGCCGATCTGCGCCAGCGATTCCTCGCTCAGCGGTTCGGCGAACTGGGCGCCAAGCTTGCCGGCGGCGGTCCAGCGGACGATGGCGCTGGCGCGTTCGCGTCCCGGCAGGATCAACCACACCCGCGCGCCGACCTCATGCTCGGTGCTGGTCTCGGCCATGAAGCCGTCGCTGGAGATGTTGAGCACGCGGGCTTCGGTGCCGGTGGTGCCCATTTCGCGGACGTGCGCGTCGAGCTCGACGGCCGAACGCGGCTGACCGCGGCGCTCGGCACCCGACGGGTCTTTTGCGATGCGGGCATCGATCGGCACGTCACTATACTCCTGGAGGGCTGGCCCGGGGTTCAACCGCCCGGCCGGCTGGGCGCTATGGAGCATCTGGAAGCGAAACGCCAGACCGGGCTAAGTCGTGGGTGTTACTGGACAAAGCGCGTCGAAGGATGTGCTTTTGTTGCCCTGCGGACACTGGAGAAAAGCGTTCATCTTCGGTAACAGGAGAGGAGGGCAGAGAGCCTGGCGAAGTGGTTAGGGGTAAACGGGCGATGAGCGGTCGAGCGGCGATCTTGGTTTTGCTGATGGTGAGTGCCGGAACGGCCGGGGCACAGACCCGTCCGGTAAGCACTGCACCCGCCACCCCGCTCGGCACCGCGGTGCAGGTGCAGCCAGCGGTCGACCCGCTCGCGCCTCGCGCCGCCACCCCCGCTCCCGCTCCCGCGCTCACTCCGCCGCCGGCCACCACCGCCGAGCCGCTTGCGCCCCAGCCAGTCCCCGAACTGCCGCCAGCGATATGGTCGGCGGCCCCGGCGGCGGAACTGCTCAGCTTCGTCCGCGCGATCGGCAGCGAGGGGCTGGACCCGCGCGACTATAGCCCGGCGCTACTCGAGGCCGCGCTCAAGACTGGCGATTCCGCGCAGATCAGCGCGGCCGCCAACACCGTCTGGCCGTTGGTCGTCCGCGACCTGGCGCTTGGCCATGTCCGCGGCGCGGCTCGGGTCCAGTGGTTCGTCCGCGACCCCGACCTGCCGGAAGGACGCAGCCGCCAGCTGCTCGACGCCGCGCTTGCCGCTGGCAGCGTTACCGCGACGCTGAACGGGCTGCTCCCGACCCATCCGCAATATGGGTCGCTCAAGAACGCGCTCGCCATGGCCGACAAGAAGGACGCCGGCACGGTCGGCGCGATCCGGCTCAACATGGACCGCTGGCGCTGGCTGCCGCGCGACCTTGGCAGCCGCTACATCATCGTCAACGTGCCGGGCGAGCATGCGACCCTGGTCGAGAACAGCGTCACCCGCTGGAAGCACCGCGCGATCGCCGGCGCTCCCAAGACCCCGACACCGCAGCTGTCGGTGCTGGCCACCGGTGTGCATCTCAATCCTTGGTGGGAAGTGCCCAAGAGCTTGTCGGCGAGCGTCGCGGGCAAGGCGGGCTATGTCGCGGTCAAGGGCAAGGACGGCAAGGTCCAGCGCTGGCGCCAGCCGCCGGGGCCGAGCAATGCGCTGGGCAAGATCAAGTTCACCATGGCGAACGAGCATGCAATCTTCCTCCACGACACCAACAATCGCGGGCTGTTCGATTCGCAGAACCGCTTCTTCAGCCACGGTTGCATCCGGACCGAGAATGTCCTGGACCTCGCCGCCGAACTGCTGAGCGACGATGGCGGCGACTGGGACCGGGCCAAGATCGACGCGGCGCTGGACAGCAAAAAGACGGTCATGCCGACCTTCGTGAAGCCGGTGCCGGTCTATATCGTCTATTTCTCGGTCGCCGCGCTGACCGACGGCAGCATCGTCAAGTACACCGACCTCTACAAGCGCGACGCGCCGGTCCGGGCAGCGCTCAACGACCGCGACGGTGGCGCCAAGCCGCCGGTCCGTTCAGCCGCACGCTGATACGATAAAGGGAGCGCCGGCTGGCTGGCCGGCGCTCCCTTTTTCTCAGAACTGCTGTGGTGAACCGCTGGCCGGAGCCCGATCAGGCCAACTTGTCCGCGTAGATCATCCGCCCGTCGCCCAGCGTCCGCATCACCTCGAAGTGACTGTCGCGGCCGAAGGCGAAGCAGCCTTCAGAGCGGCCGAGCTTGCCGTGGATCCCGATCATGTCGGGCTCGGCATACCAGGCCTGATGCGCGACGATGGCGCGGCCGAGCGCATTGTTGTTACTCCAATCGAGCCCGTTCAACCGCATCGAGAGGCCGTATTTGCCGTGGTAGAAGTCGGCGGTCGAATAGGCGCCGTTCGACGTCGCATTGCTTCCGAAATCGTTGGAGAAATGCTCGAGGAAGCCGGTGTGGCCGCGATCCGAGCCGCGGCCGTGGGCGACGCGGTGGCTGGTGACCTGGCCGGTGGCCATGTCGACGACGTGGAAGCGCGGGTCGCGGCTGGGCGAGGAAAAGTCCGCGATGCCGATCCGGTCGGTATGGCGAAGCGTCGTCCGGTGCCGCTCCAGCGCGGCCCTGGCCCGCGCGAACAGCTGCGGATCGACGCCGATCGGCCCGACCGGGCTGCTCGACACCGTGGCGATGGGTGCAACCGGGGCGACCGGCATCAGCGGCTCGCCGATCAGCGGCTTCGGCCCGGCAAGCAGGCCGGGCAGGTCAGCGGCCAGCGCGGCTCCGGATAGGAGCACAGCGCCGCCACCAAGACCCAAATGGCGCAGCATGTCACGGCGATTGATGGTCACCCAAGGCCCTCCTGTTGAATCCGGGAACAGGAAAAGCCTATACACGGCAATAGGTTAACAGGCGATAACCATTGCCCATTCCGGGCGCACCGGGCAGTCGCTTCGTCGCATGAGGGCCCCGTGGGTTGTCGAATCGGCCATCCGCTGTTAGGGGCTCCCACTTCCGGCGCGACCCTGGTTGCGCGAGGAGCCGCTTTGGTCGCCTGCAGCATATTCCCCCGGGAACAGCAGTGCGATGCCTAGCCGCCTTTCTTATGGGGCGGCGTGGGCGCAACCTAGAGACAATGGAGTGACGGACCTTTTATGCAAATCATCGTTCGCGACAATAATGTCGATCAGGCGCTGCGCGCGCTCAAGAAGAAGCTGCAGCGCGAAGGCGTCTACCGCGAGATGAAGCTGCGCCGTCACTACGAGAAGCCGTCGGAAAAGCGCGCCCGCGAGCGCGCTGCCGCCATCCGCCGCGCCCGCAAGCTCGAGCGCAAGCGCGCCGAGCGCGAGGGTGCACGGTAAGAGCGCCGAGACGCTTTTCCTTGACCCATACGGAGGCCGCCCCTTACCGGGCGGCCTTTCCATTTGTGCCCTCCGCCACAGGATGATCATCTGATGAGCGCCACCCAGGTTCCCATTCGCCCCGTCGCCAGCGCTACCCGGCTGCGGCTTGCCTTCGGACTCATCCTGCTGGTGATCGCCGGCGCGGCGCTGGCCTTTGCCGGGGCCGGGCAGATGGGTCCGAAGACCACCGCCACCGGCGTCCAGATCCGCACGATCAAGGCCGGCGAGGGCGCGATCATCGGGCCGCAGGACGGCGTGATCATCGATTATGTCGGGACACTGCCGGACGGGACCAAGTTCGACGAAGCGCAGGATGCGCCGCTGCTGGTGCAGCAGGTCGTCCCGGGCTTTGCCGAAGCGCTCCAGAACATGCAGCCGAATGGCCGCTACAAGGTCCGCATCCCAGGCGAGCTGGCCTATGGCGCCAACCCGCCTCCGGGCTCGCCGATCCCGGCCAACAGCCCGCTCGACTTCGACATCACGATCAAGCGCGTGGTCCAGAACGCGGCGGCGCAGCTTGGTGCGCAGGGTGCCCAGCCGCTCCCGCCGGGCGCCGAGGTTCCCCCGCCGCCGGGTCCGGCCCCCGAACGGGGCCAGTAAGGGCTAAACCCCCGAGCGGAGACTGGTCCCTGCGCGTCCACCGCGCAGGGACGTCAGCCAGCTGATCGGGTTCCACCAGCTGGCAGAGCCGTCGAGGCTGAAAGTGATGAACTCGGCGCGGCCGCCGATATTCTCATAGGGCACCGGCCCGCCGAGCCCATTCTCGACCGGCCCCAGCGCAAAGCGGCTGTCGGCACTGCGGTCGCGATTGTCGCCCATCAGAAAGACGTGGTCGGCGGGCACCTTCACCGGCGGATAATCGTCGCCGACGCTCGGCCCGAGGTCGACGGTGTCGTAGACAGCGCCGTTGGGCAGAGTCTCGCGAACGATCGGAAGCGAGCAGGCAAAGCCGCCGCCCGGCTGTTGGACCAGGCGGCCGGCGAACTGCTCGACGCCGCACGGCGCATTGTCGTCGACCGGGACCAAGCGATTGGGCAGGCGCTGCTGGCGGACCGGAATGCCATTCAGGATCAGGCGGCCGCCGCGCACCTCGACGGTGTCGCCGGGCAGGCCGATCACCCGCTTGATATAGTCTTCGCGCAGGCCCGGCGGAGTGACGATGACCACGTCGCCGGCCTTGGGCAGGCTGCCCCACAGGCGGCCCTTCTGTTCGGGCCAGAGGTGGAAGCTGGGGGACACCCACGACCAGCCATAGGCATATTTGCTGACCACCAGCCGATCACCCTTGAGCAGGCCGGGCATCATCGACTCCGACGGGATGTAGAACGGCTTGGCGACCAGGCTGTGGAACAGCAGCACCGCGACCAGCACCCAGAAGATACCCTTGATCTCACGCCACAGGGCGGAGTCCTTCTTGGCCTCAGCGGGCGGCGCGGCCGGAGTGTCGGGCGCCTGGCCCTGGTTGAGGACGGTCTCGCTCACTTAAGTCTCCGCAATCGGCACGGCTTCGAGAATGACGAAAGCCTGCGCCCAGGGATGGTCGTCGGTCATCGTCAGATGCACCCGCATGGCGTGGCCCGGAGGGGTGAGCGCGTCAAGGCGCTCGGCCGCGCCTCCGGTCAGTTGTAGAGTGGGTGCGCCGCTTGGCAGATTGACCACCCCGATATCCTTCATGAACACGCCGCGCTTGAAGCCGGTGCCGACCGCCTTGGAAAAGGCTTCCTTGGCGGCGAACCGCTTGGCGAGCGTCCCGGCGGCGGTGAACGGGCGGCGCGCGGCCTTGGCCTGCTCGCGTTCGGTGAAAACGCGCCGGAGGAAGCGGTCACCGAACCGGTCGACCGAATTCTGGATCCGCTCGATGTTGCAGAGGTCCGAACCGAGGCCGACGATCAACGCGCGCTGTCCATCAGGTCGCGCATGCGGCGGATGCTGGCCTCGAGGCCGACGAAGATCGCCTCGCCGATCAGGAAGTGGCCGATGTTGAGCTCGGCGAACTGGGGCACGGCGGCGATGGGCACGACGTTGGCGTAGGTCAGGCCGTGGCCGGCGTGGGGCTCGATCCCGTTCTTGGCGGCGAGCGCCGCGGCGTCGGCGAGGCGCTTCAATTCGGCCTCGCGGCCGTCCTCGGGGAGGTGGGCGTAGCGGCCGGTGTGAAGCTCGACCACCGGAGCGCGCAGGCGCACGGCGGCGTCGATCTGGGCGGCGTCGGGCTCGATGAACAGCGAGACGCGGATCCCTGCTGCGCCCAGCTCGTCGACGAAGCGGCGCAGGTGGTTGAACTGGCCCGCTGCGTCGAGCCCGCCCTCGGTGGTGCGCTCTTCGCGCTTCTCGGGGACAATGCAGGCGGCGTGGGGACGGGTCGCCAGCGCGATCCGCAGCATCTCCTCGGTCGCGGCCATTTCGAGGTTGAGGGGAAGCGCGATCTCATTCTTGAGGCGGACGAGATCGTCGTCACGGATGTGGCGGCGATCTTCGCGGAGGTGAGCGGTAATCCCCTGCGCGCCGGCGGCTTCCGCCACGTGGGCGGCGCGGACCGGATCGGGAAAGTCGCCGCCGCGCGCGTTACGGATGGTCGCGACATGGTCGATGTTGACGCCGAGTCGCAGCGGAACGGTCATGCCGCGGGGGTCACGAAGGTCACTGGTGGGGCGTTGGCGGCGCAGGGTGCCTTTCTCCTCCGTGGAGGCGCGAAACCAAAGGTCACACGCTGTGACCTACAGCCCGCCTCATTCTGCCAGGATCTGTTCAGCCTCATGATGCGGACATGGCATTTGCAATCCTACTCTTCAATCAGGTGGCGGCGCGGCTGCCGGGTTTGATCGCGGGCAGGGCGGCGAGTTCAGGGGGGAGGGCGTCGGCGGCGTAGGTCGGGACGTCGAGGCGAATCAGCGGCGTGAAGGGGACGCCAAGGTCGGCGCCGCCATTCGAGCGGTCGACCAGCGAGGCGGCGGCGATCACTTCGCCGCCCGCGTCGGCGATCGCCTTGATCGCCTCGCGGCTGGACAGGCCGGTGGTGACCACGTCCTCGACCATCAGCACGCGGGTGCCGGGATCGAGGCGGAAGCCGCGGCGCAGCTCGAAGGTGCCGGTCGGCCGCTCGACGAACATCGCGGGCAAGCCCAGCGCGCGGCCCATCTCGTGGCCGATGATGACCCCGCCCATCGCGGGCGAGACCACCGCCTGGAGGCGGGCGCGGACGGAGGGGTCGATCCGATCGGCGAGCGCACGGGCGAGGCGTTCGGCCCGGGCCGGGTCCATCAGTACCCGAGCGCATTGCAGGTAGCGCGAGGAGCGGAGGCCTGAGGAGAGAATGAAATGCCCTTCCAGAAGCGCCTCGGCGGCCCGGAATTCGGCCAATATCTCCTGCTCGGTCATGCGCTTGCCCCTTTGTCTGCTGGTCTTTGGACGACCTATCCCGTGCCGTGCAAGAGGAGCAGAGACAAGCGCTTGAGAAGGCGGACACCCCTGCCTATAAGGCCGCCACTTTCAGGCGGCCCGGCCGGGCCCTTCCTGTGACTTGAACCTGTGACCGGGGTCGTGATGAAGTTGAAAACTGGGCTGATCGCGCTTGCTGCCGTGGGGATGATCCCGATGGCGGCGCAAGGACAAACGGCGGCGACTCCAGCTGCACCTGCGGCGCAGGAACAAGCTGCGACGCCGGCCGCGACGACCGGAGCACCGGCCGGTCCGAACGCTGCCGCCGCCAATGCCAGCGCGACCCCGGCTGCGGGCGTCGATGCGACGGGCGCCAGTGCAGTCGCCCCGGGCGGCGCCCTGGCCGCCCCGGCGTTCGATCATGCGGTTCCGGTCAAGGGCGTTGGCATGCCCGACGGCCGGATGGGCCTGCAGGATCAGTTCACCCCGGTCGGCCGTGAGGCGTCGGCGTTCCACGACAACTGGCTGCTGGCGCTGTGCGCGGCGATGAGCCTGCTGGTTCTCGTGCTGCTGCTGTGGACCATGGTCAAATATCGTCGCAGCGCGCACCCGACCCCCAGCCGGACCAGCCACAACACCTTCGTCGAGGTGGTCTGGACCCTGGTCCCCGTGCTGGTGCTGGTCGCCATTGCGGTGCCGTCGATCCGCCTGATCCGCCACCAGTACAGCCCGCCGCCCGCCGACCTGACGATCAAGGTAATCGGCAACCAGTGGTATTGGAGCTACCAGTATCCCGACAATGGCGGGTTTGAGATCGTCTCCAACATGCTCAAGGAGCGCGGCGAAGTCGCGGCCGGTGCCCGCTTCCGCACCGACGCCGACGGCCCACGCCTGCTGGCGGTCGACGAGCGGCTGGTGATCCCGGCGGGTAAGGTGGTGAAGTTCATCGTCACCTCCAACGACGTCATCCACAGCTTTGCCATGCCGGCCTTCTGGACCAAGACCGACGCCAACCCGGGCATCCTCAACGAAACCTGGGTCAAGGTCGACAAGCCGGGCGTCTATTTCGGGCAATGCTCCGAACTGTGCGGCGCGCGTCACGCCTTCATGCCGATCGCGATCGAAGTTGTCGCGCCCGAGCGCTTTGCCCAGTGGGTGAGCACCAAGGGCGGCACGATGCCGGGCGCCACACCGGCGGTCGCTCCGGCCGACAGCACCGCGGCGACCCAGGTCAGCCCGGCTGCGGTCACCGCCCCGGCGCCCGCCGCCGGCGCCGCGACCGCCGCTCCGCCCACCGCGCCCCAGTCCGCGGCACCCGGCAACACCACTCCCTCCGTCGCCAACCGCGCGACCGACGGCTCCAATTAAGACAGGCACGGATCGATCATGGCCACCACCGCAGACACGCTGAACCTGACCCCGACGGAGTCCGGTCATGCCCATGCCCATGCGCATGACGATCATGACCACAAGCCGGGCTTCTTCGCCCGCTGGTTCATGTCGACCAACCACAAGGACATCGGGACGCTGTACCTGATCTTCGCGATCATCGCGGGGATCGTCGGCGGCGCGCTGTCGGGGATCATGCGGGCCGAGCTGATGGAGCCCGGCATCCAGTATCTGACTCGCGCCTGGCCGATCGGCGCCGGCAGCGCCAACATCGACGAGGCCTATCACCACTGGAACGTGCTGATCACCGGCCACGGCCTGATCATGGTGTTCTTCATGGTCATGCCGGCACTGATCGGCGGCTTCGCCAACTGGTTCGTGCCGATCATGATCGGCGCGCCGGACATGGCCTTTCCGCGGATGAACAACGTCAGCTTCTGGCTGACCGTGGCCGGCTTCTGCTCGCTGCTCCTTTCGACCGTGACCAGCGGCGGCACCGGCGTCGGCGCCGGCACCGGCTGGACCGTCTATGCGCCGCTGTCGACCAGCGGCTCGGCCGGGCCGGCGGTCGATTTCGCCATCTTCGCGCTTCACCTTGCGGGTGCCGGCTCGATCCTCGGCGCGATCAACTTCATTACCACCATCTTCAACATGCGCGCGCCGGGGATGACCCTGCACAAGATGCCGCTGTTCGTGTGGTCGATCCTGGTCACCGCCTTCCTGCTGCTGCTGGCGCTGCCGGTGCTGGCGGGGGCGATCACTATGCTGCTGACCGACCGCAACTTCGGTACCGCCTTCTTCGACGCGTCGGGCGGCGGCGATCCGATCCTCTACCAGCACCTGTTCTGGTTCTTCGGCCACCCCGAAGTGTATATCATGATCCTGCCGGCGTTCGGCATCGTCAGTCAGATTATCGCCACCTTCAGCCGCAAGCCCGTGTTCGGCTATCTCGGCATGGCCTACGCCATGGTCGCGATCGGCGTGGTCGGGTTCGTGGTCTGGGCGCACCACATGTTCACCGTCGGCCTCGACGTGAACGTGAAGATGTACTTCACCGCCGCGACGATGATCATCGCGGTTCCGACCGGCGTGAAGATCTTCAGCTGGATTGCGACCATGTGGGGCGGGTCGATCACCTTCCCGACGCCGATGCTGTTCGCGATCGGGTTCATCTTCCTGTTCACGGTCGGCGGCGTGACCGGCGTCGTGCTCGCCAACGGCGGCGTCGACACCTACATGCACGATACCTATTACGTGGTGGCGCACTTCCACTACGTGCTGTCGTTGGGCGCCGTGTTCGGCCTGTTCGCGGGCTTCTACTACTGGTTCCCGAAGATGACCGGGAAGCTCTACAACGAGTTCCTCGGCAAGGTTCACTTCTTCGTGATGTTCGCGGGCGTGAACCTGATCTTCTTCCCGCAGCACTTCCTGGGTCTCGACGGCATGCCGCGGCGTATCCCGGACTATAACGACGCCTTCGCGTACTGGAACTACATCTCCACCGTCGGCTACATGGTGACGGTAGCCTCGATGGCGGTGTTCTTCGTCAACGTCTTCCTGTCGCTCGCCAGCGGCAAGAAGTCGCCGGACAACCCCTGGGGCGAAGGCGCGACGACGCTCGAGTGGACGCTGTCGAGCCCGCCGCCGTACCACCAGTTCGACGTGCTGCCGAAGATCGACTGATCGGGCGCCACGTTCGCAAATGAAGAGGCCCGTCCTGCACCAGCAGGGCGGGCCTTCTTCGTTGGGCGGTCAGGCGGCGGCGCGGGCCGGCCTTGCCACCTGGTGGATCAGCAGCGCGGTGCCGGCGAGCAGAAGCGCATCCTCGACGAAACCCGTGCGGGCCTGGCTCCAGCGCTGCATCGAGCGCAGCCGCGCGGCGAGGCCGAGATGCGCGGTGGTGACAGCAGTCAGCGCGGCGAGCAGCCCGCCCGCTACACGCTGGTCGCGCGGGGCGAGCGAAGCGCCGGCCGCGGCGGCGGTGATGAAGCGGGCGGTACTGCCCGACAGCACGGTCCGGTTGGGCGACTTCGGCCACTTGTCGCCGACCATCTCGGCCACCGCGACGGCGAGCAGCCCACCCGCGACCAGCTTGTTATCAAGAAGCGGCACGGCCTTGCTGCCGTCGGGAAGCCGGTCGCGGGCGGCGGTGATCGCGACCGCGGCGATCGGGGTCAGCGCGCGCTGGCCCGACAAGGCGCCGATGAGGATTGAGGGTAGCATGATTGGTCTCCTGAGGGGGTCGGCCGGATCAACGGACGGGGAGCGAGAGAGGCTCCGCGCGACGAAGCCGCTTGGCGATGGGCGCGGGTGCCGCCATGCTGGGCCGATGCGCATCCTCCTGCTCCCGCTCGCCGCCCTCGCCCTCACCGCCGCCGGTCCGATCGACCCCGCGCGGATCAAGGCCGATGTGCGGACCCTGTCTTCCGACGCCTTCGACGGGCGCGGACCGGGTGAGAAGGGCGAAGCGGCGACCATCGCCTTCCTGGCGCGGCAGATGGCGGCGGCTGGGCTGGCGCCAGGTGGCGAGAATGGCGGCTGGCTGCAGAAGGTGCCGCTGGTCCGGCTCGACACGCTGCCAGGCGGTAGCGCGACGCTGAGGGCCGCGGGCCAGGCGAGCGTGCTGCGCGACGGGCCCGACATGGACATCAACCCGACCAATGCCAGAGTGACCGACGTGCGCGACGCGCCGCTGGTGTTCGCCGGCTGGGGCGCCCCCGATCCGGCGCGGGGATGGGATGCGTTCCAAGGCGTCGACGTGCGCGGCAAGGTGGTAGTGATGCTGGCCGGCGACCCCGACTTCGAAGGCGGCAAGGACCTGGGCTTCGGCGGCCGGGCGCTGGTGGTTGGCGGGCGCGGCGGGACGAAGACCGCGGCGGCGGCCAAGGCCGGCGCGCTGGGCGTGCTCTTCATTCACGAGACCGCTGCCTACAGCTGGCCCTATGCCCAGGCCGGCGACAGCATCCGGGTGCCGAGCTTTTCCTACGCGCCGCTGAAGCCGAACCCGCTGCAGTTCAGCGGGATCGTGCGGGGGCCGGCGATCCTGCCGGTGCTGGCGCGGCTGGGCCTGACCCTGCCGGCGCTGAAGCAACGCGCGCGTTCCGCTGAGTTCAGGGCCTTTCCGCTGGAGGCGACGGTGAGCGTGTCGGCAACCAACCGAGCGCGGGAGGTGGTCAGCCACAATGTCGTGGGCGTCCTGCGCGGCGCGGCGCGGCCGAACGAGTTCGTGCTCTACGGCGCCCACTGGGACGCCAACGGCCACAATGGCCCCGATCGCACCGGCGACACGATCCGCAACGGAGCGGTCGACAATGCCACCGGCACCGCCGAGCTGCTGGAGGTCGCGCGGGCCTTTGCCGCGGGCCGGCGCCCGGCACGATCGGTAGTGTTCGCGGCGTGGACGGCGGAGGAGAAGGGGCTGCTCGGCGCCGAATGGTATGCCCAGCATCCGCTCTATCCGCTGGGCAAGACGGCGGCGGTGATCAACCTCGATCCGCATGTGGTCCTGCCCGCCGCCCGCAACCTGGAGCTGATCGGGCCAGGGCAGACCGACCTCGAGGCGCTGCTGGTCGCGGCGGCGCGCGAGCAGGGGCTGCGGGTCGATCCCGAGCCGAGCCCCGAGGCCGGCTGGTATTTCCGCTCCGACCATTATCCCTTCGCCCAGCGCGGGGTTCCGGCATTGGCGTTCCGCGCCGGGCGCGACCTCAAGGTCGGCGGAGTGCGGGCCGGGCAGCGGATCGTCGGCGCCTATAACGAGCGCTGCTACCACCAGCCGTGCGACGAATTCGCGCCCGGCTGGGACTTTGCGGGAACTTCGCAGGAAGCGCTTGCGGCCTATCGCGTCGGGCAGATGGTAGCGGACAGCGAGGCGTGGCCGAACTGGAACCCGGGATCGGGCTTTGCGACCGCTCGGGCAGCGAGCGCCGGAGACCGCCGCTAAGAGGTATTGGAGCCGGCGGCGCCGGGCGCTATCCTGCTGAAGAATGGATGCTTCCGGCTGTTACTATACGGTCCTCGGGGTCGACAGCAGCGCCGACGATGCGGCGATCCGTTTGGCGTATCGCAAGCTGATGCGGCGCTATCACCCCGACGTGAATCGCGCCGAGGAGGCGGCGGCTCAAGCCCAGTCGATCAACGAGGCCTATGCCTGCCTCAAGGATCCCGACGAGCGCGCGGCCTACGACCGCCAGCGCGAGGCTCCGCGTTCGCGGCCCAGACCCAACTTTACCGCCGGGCAATGGTCCCCGCCGCGCGGCGCCGGCTGGCAGCCGCCAGGGCCCAAGGCCACGATCATCGAGATCGAGTCGCCGCCGCACAAGATCAGGGCAAGCATCCTGATCCTGGCCCTGATCGTTACCTTCATCATCTTCGCCGCTACCTCGGCGATTCCCCCAATCGAGCCGGTACCGCCGCCGACCGTGACGATCGACTCGAAGGCTATGCCAGCCGGGGAGGCGGGTTAGGGCGCGACCTGCCGCGCGGTCCTGATGGGGATCGCAGGCGTCAGCATCTGGCCCTTCATCGGGCCGGCGCCCTTGTCGGGATCGACCGGCGAGGCGAAGATCGCCTTCACCACGTCCATGCCCTCGACCACCCGGCCGAACGGGGCGAAATCCTCGCCGAAGGGGATCGCGCCCAGGGTGATGAAGAAGTCGCTGCGCCCGGTGCCGGGGCCGGCGTTGGCAAGCAGGATGGTGCCGGGTTCGTGCTTGATCCCGGTCTTGCTCGACGGCTCGTGCGCGATCGGCGGAAACAGCAGGCGGATGTCCTTGGTGATCCCGGCCTGGATCAGGCCGTTGCCCTCGCCATAGGGCATGGCGCGGTAGAAATTGATGCCGTCGTAGCGCTTGGCGTCGACGTAGCGGAGGAAGTTGGCGACGGTCAGCGGCGCCCGGCCACGGTCGAGCGCGAGCAGGATCGTACCTTTGGCGGTATCGAGCCGGACCTGGACCAGGTCGGCCGCCGGAGTAGGGGCGGCAGGGGCCGGCGCGCCCGCGGTCTGCGCTGTGGCAGGAACGGCGGCCAGAAGCGCCAAGGCGCTGAAAGCAAGAATGATTCGGTTGGTCATAGCCTCTAGTCTAGCTGCTTCCGCAGGAGAGCAAAGAGGCCTATAGGCGCCTGCATCATGAGCACCGCTGTCCAAACCCACGACCTTCCGGCCGACTGGCGCGACCTGTTCGCGCTGACCAAGCCGCGCGTCATGACACTGGTGGTGTTCACCGGCCTGTGCGGCCTGCTGGCGGCGCCGGGCTCGATGCACCCGGTGCTGGCGTTCACCGCCGTCCTCTGCATCGCGGTCGGCGCGGGCGGGGCGGGCGCGCTCAACATGTGGTACGAGGCCGACCTCGACGCCAAGATGAAGCGCACCGCCAAGCGGCCGCTGCCGGGCGGACGGCTGAAGCCCGAGACCGCCTTCCAGTTCGCGGTCGGGCTGTGCCTGGGCAGCGTGGTGCTGATGGACCTCGCCGCCAACCACTTGGCCGCCGGCATCCTGGCGTTCAGCATCTTCTTTTACGCGATCATCTACACCGCCTGGCTGAAGCGCCGGACCCCGCAGAACATCGTCATCGGCGGCGCCGCCGGGGCGTTCCCGCCGCTGATTGGCTGGGTCGCGGCGACCGGCAGCATCGACGTCCTGCCGGTGCTGCTGTTCAGCCTGATCTTCCTGTGGACTCCGCCGCATTTCTGGGCGCTCAGCCTGTTCGTGAAGAGCGATTACGCTAACGCCGGGGTGCCGATGCTGCCGGTGACCCACGGGGTAGTGAACACCCGGCGCCAGATCGCGTTCTACACCGTGCCGATGGCGGCGGTGGCGATCGCGCCGTGGCCGCTGGGGCTGACCGGCCCGCTGTACGGCGTGCTGGCAACCGTGCTGAGCGCGGTGTTCCTGCTTCTAAGCCTGCGGGTCCTCGCCAACAAGGCGACCGAACCGGCGGCGATGGGTCCGGAGCGGGCGCTATTCAAATTCTCCATCCTTTACCTGTTCGCTTTGTTCGGAGCCCTGGTCGTGGATCGTTTCGCATGAGCCTGCCGGAGGACGAAGTGGTGCGCGCACGCCAGCGCAAGGCGGCGCGGATCACTGCGATGCTGCTGTTCGCGTTCATCGCGCTGACCTTTGCGGTGACCATCGCCAAGCTGACGGTCAACCAGTGACGGCGACGTCGATCGACCGGATCGAGCTTGCCGCCAAGAACCGCAAGGTCGCCGGGCGGGCGGTGCTGTTCGTCCTGTTCATGGTCGGCCTCGCCTATGCCAGCGTGCCGCTGTACCGGATCTTTTGCCAGGTGACGGGGTTCGGCGGGACTCCGATGCGGGCCGATGCGGCACCGGGCGCGCAGGCCGCGCTGGCCCCGGTCGGGGTGCGCTTCGACGGCAACGTCAATTCGGCGCTGCCGTGGTCGTTCAAGCCCGAGACCAACAAGACCAAGGTCGTCCCGGGCGCCCGGATCGTCATTTATTACACCGCCAAGAACCTGACCGCGCGCGAAAGCACCGGCACTGCCAGCTTCAACGTGACGCCGGCCATCGCCGGGCAATATTTCAGCAAGCTCGAATGCTTCTGCTTCACCGAACAGACGCTGCACGGCGGGCAAAAGGTCGAGATGCCGGTGGTGTTCTTCGTCGATCCCAAGATCCGCACCGACCCCGCGACGCGCCACATCGAGGAGATCACGCTCTCCTACACTTTTTACCCGGTGGAAAAGCGCGCAGAGGCCCGCTAGAGCGCGGTCCATCATCAGTTAAGCGACAAGCTTTCGAGGACCCATGGCCGCCACCCGCAACCATCCCTACCATATTCTTCCGCCCAGCCTCTGGCCGCTGATCGGAAGCTTTTCGGCGCTCGCGCTGGCCTCCGGCGGCGTGCTGTGGATGCACGACAATCCCTATGGCAAGTTCGTCCTGCTGGCGGGCCTCGCGGGCGTGCTGCTGACCATGTTCAGCTGGTGGCGCGACGTCGTGCATGAAAGCCATGCCGGCGATCACACCCCGATCGTGCAGCTTCACCTGCGCTACGGCATGATCCTGTTCATCGCCTCGGAAGTCATGTTCTTCCTGGCCTGGTTCTGGGCCTTCTTCGACAATGCCCTGTTCCCCAGCGCGGTGGAAAGCGTCGGCGGCGTGTGGCCGCCCAAGGACATGCCGGTCATCAACCCGCTCGGCTTCCCGCTTCTCAACACCCTGATCCTGCTCTGCTCGGGCACCACGGTGACCTGGGCCCACCACAGCCTGATCAACGGCGACCGCCAGGGGCTGAAGAACGGCCTGCTCGCCACGATCGCGCTGGGCGTCATCTTCAGCGCCATTCAGGCCTATGAATATGCCCACGCGCCGTTCGGCTTCGTCAGCGAGAGCGGCGGCAACGTCTATGGCTCGACCTTCATGATGGCGACAGGTTTCCACGGCGCGCACGTGCTGATCGGGACCATCTTCCTGATCGTCTGCTACGTTCGCGCGGTGAAGGGCGACTTCACCCCGCAGAAGCATTTCGGCTTCGAAGCGGCTGCCTGGTACTGGCACTTCGTCGACGTGGTGTGGCTGTTCCTGTTCGTCTCCATCTACCTGTGGGGTGGCTGGGGCGCCGAGTGGCACGGCTGATCAGCCCTGGCGGACCGGCGGGCCAGTGGCTCGCCGGGACCTGCCCCGCTTGCGAGAAGGGCCGGCTGTTCGCCGGCCCTGTTCGTTTTGCGGAGCGCTGCAACCAGTGCGGTCTCGATTTTTCCCAATTCAACGTCGGCGACGGGCCCGCGGCATTCCTGATCCTGGTCGTCGGGGCGCTGCTGGTGATCGGCGCACTGGTGGTCGACGCGACGTTCGAACCGGTGTGGTGGGTGCATCTCGTCTGGCTGCCGGTCGGCGCCGCGCTGACGGTCGGCGGTCTGCGGCTGGCCAAGGCGTGGCTGATCGGGGCGGAATATCGCAACGCCGCCCACGAAGGGCGGCTGGCCAAGTGAAGCGCGTGCCGATCTTCGCCACCCTGGTCGTGCTGGTCGCCGTCGCGACGATGGTCGGGCTGGGGATCTGGCAGCTCGGCCGCGCTGACGAGAAGGAGGCCGCCATCCTTCGCATCGCCGCCAACGTGCAGGCCGCCCCGGTCGCGGTGACCCGCAATCTCGACCTGCAGGCGAACCTGTTTCGCCCAGTGCGGGTCGTCTGCAGGGGCGGCTCCCCGACACGGTTGGCGGGGGCCGGCAAGTTCGGGTTCCGGGTGATCGGCGATTGCGATGCCGGCCTGGCCGCGCCGCTACCTGTGCAGCTTGGCACGGTGCGCCAGCCCGCGCCTACCGCGGCCTGGGCGGGCGGAACGGTCCTCGGCTATCTCGCGCAGGCGCCCGACAGCCGCTCGCTGCTTCGCCAGCTGTTCGATCGCAGCCCCGCGGGGATAATGGTGGTGGCGAACCCGCCGCTCGCCGGCCTAACCGCCAATCCTCCCGCCGACCTCGAGGGTATTCCCAACAACCATCGCAGCTATGCCGTGCAATGGTTCGCCTTTGCCGCGATTGCCCTCGTCATCTACGTGCTGGCCCTGCGGAGGCGGGCGCAGTGACGCAGATCGCGCATCTCGCCAACGGCCTGACCGTCATCACCCGCCCGATGCCAGGGCTGGAGACCGCCAGCATCGCGCTGTTCGCCGACGTCGGCTCACGCCACGAGGAGGAAAGGCTGAACGGCCTCGCCCACCTGTTCGAGCATATGGTGTTCAAGGGCGCAGGCGGGCGCTCGGCGCGGCAGATCTCCGAAGCGATCGAAGATGTCGGCGGCGAACTGAACGCCTGCACCGAGCGCGACCAGACCAGCTTCACCGCCGCGGTGCTGGGCGATCACGTCGGCCTGGCGGTCGAGCTGATCGGTGACCTGATCAGCCGTCCGGCGTTCGAAGCGACCGAGCTGGAGCGCGAGGCCGAGGTGGTGCTGCAGGAGCTGGCCGAGGCGGAGGACACCCCGTCCGACATCATCTTCGACCATTTGTGGAGCCAGGCCTTCGCCGGCCAGGCACTCGGCCGCTCGATCCTCGGTAGCGAAACCAGCGTCCGTGGGATCCGCCAAGCCGACCTGTTCGCCTGGCGTGACCGCCATTATCGCGGCGGCTCGATGGTGCTGAGCGCCGCCGGAGCGGTCGAGCATGAGGCGGTGGTCGCGCTGGCCGAGCAGCACCTTGGTAAGCTGGGCGGCGGAACAGCACCCGATGCCGCCGCAGCGCGTTTCACCGCCGCGGCCCGGCACGAAAAGGCCAAGGCCGACCAGGCGCAAATCACGCTGGCCTATGCCGGGCCGGGGCAGAAGGACGACGACTATCTCGCCGCCCGGCTGTTCGCCGACATCGCCGGCGGCGGCGCGTCGTCGCGGCTGTTCCAGGCGGTGCGCGAGGAGCGCGGGCTGGCCTACACCGTCAGCGCGGGGCTGCACGGCCATGACGAGGTCGGGCTGCTCCACATCCACGCCGCAACCGCTCGCGCCCAGGCCCGCGCGGCGCAGGGGCTGATCGAGGAAGTGCTGCAGCAAACCGCCGCCGGGCTCGAGCAGCGCGAACTCGACCGCGCCCGGATCCAGATCCGCGCCGGCCAGGCAATGGCGCTGGAAACCCCGTGGGGCCAGGCGGCGCAGGCCGCGCGCCAGTGGCTGGTGCACGGCCGGCTGATCGGACGCGAGGAATTGGTGGCGCGGCTGGCGGCGCTGACCGTCGACCAGGTCCGCGCGGCGGGCGCGCGGATGCTGGCGGGCACGCCGGCGCGGGCGACCTTCGGCATGGCGGCGGCGAAGGCGGCATGAGAGAGCTCCAGACCATCATCGCCGAGCCGTGGGCCGACTGGGGCCTGATCGACAGCGGCAACGGCGCCAAATATGAGCGCTATGGCCACATCCGCGTGGTCCGGCCCGAGCCGCAGGCGATGTGGGCGCCGGCCAGCGACGATTGGGATCCGGACGCGACCTTCGTCCCCGGCAGCGACGAGGAAGGCGGCGGGCGCTGGGTCCATCATCGACAAGTCCCGCGCAGCTGGCCGCTGCGCCGCGACGGCGTCCGGTTCGAAGCCAGCCTGACCCCCTTCCGCCACCTCGCCTTCTTTCCCGACATGGCTCCGCAATGGGACTGGATGCGGGCGCGGGCCGAGGGCGCGGAGATCATGAACCTGTTCGGCTATACCGGCGTCGGTACCCTGCTGCTGAGCGAGGCGGGGGCCAGGCTGACCCATGTCGACGCCTCCAAGAAGAGCGTCGAGCAGGGCAAGAACAATGCCCACCTGTCCGAACTGGAAGAGCGGCCGATCCGCTGGATGATCGACGACGCCGCCAAGTTCACCGCGCGCGAGGTACGCCGCGGGCGGCGCTACGACGGCATCCTGCTCGATCCGCCCAAGTTCGGGCGCGGGCCCACCGGCGAAGTATGGCGGCTGGAAGAACATTTGCCCGGCCTGGTCGCGGATTGCGGGGCCCTGCTCGACACTGACAGCCGCTTCTTGGTGCTGACCGTCTATGCCGTGCGGATGAGCGCGATTAGCCTCGGCGTGCTGCTCGAGCAGAAATTCGGCCATCTCGGCGGACGGATCGAGATCGGCGAGATGGCGATGCGCGAGGAAGCCCGCGGGCTGCTATTGCCGACCGCGCTGTTCGCGCGCTGGGTGCGCGACTAGGTTCGCGCTGCCCGGAGGGACGCTCCGGCCACGAAGGGCGCCCCGACCACCAGGAACAGGCTGACCGCGGCTTCCAGCTGAAGCGCGCCCGCGCGGGGGTCGCCGGCGGCGGACGCGGCGAAGATCAGCAGGGGGATGGCAAGCGGCAGCAGCAGCAGCGCGCCCAATGCCGAGGCCTGCCGCAGCCCGGCGGTGATGCTGGCGACGGCAACCGCGAGGGCGGCGAGGCCGGGAGTTCCGATCGCCAGCGTCAGCAAGGTCCGCGCCAGCGCTTCGCCGGACATGCCGAGCAGGGCGGAGGCAGGAAAGGCGGCTAGCAGCAGCGGCGGTCCGAAGCCGAGCCAGTGGGCGACGATCCGCGCCAGCGCGACCTCTTCCATCCGCAGCCCCGCCAGCGCGAGCTGATCGAGGTGGCCCGAAGCGCGGTCGGGTTCGACCAGCCGCTCGATCGGCAGCAGCGCGGCGGTCAGCGCGGCGACCCACAGCAGCCCCGGCCCGACCCGCGCCAGCAGCTTGCCGTCGGGGCCGACGGCGAACGGCATCATCGCCGCGACCAGCAGGAAGAAGAGGATCGGCAGGAGCGCGCTGCCGGTGAACGTGCGGCGCAGGTCGCGGCGGATCAGCCTGCCGATCATCGCGCCAGCTCCAGCGTGCGCCACTGCGCCCCGCCAAGCGGCTGGTGCGAGGCGGCGAGGATCGCGCCGCCACACGCGATGTGGCGGGAGACCAGAGCCGTCAGCAGGTCGAGCGAGGCGGTGTCGAGGCCGTTCGCCGGCTCGTCGAGCAGCCACAAGGGCGCAGCGCTGAGGCTGACCCGGGCCAGCGAAGCCCGCCGCAGCTGTCCGGTCGACAGCAGCCTGACGGGGACGTCGGCGAGCGCTTCGAGGCCGGTGGCGACGAGGGCGGCCGGGATATCTCCGCCAACTGGAGTCCAGAGGGCGATCGCCCTGGCGAGCGGCAATTCGGGATCGAGCGCGGGACGCTCGTCGGCAAGCGCGCAGGGGGCGACCTCGACCGTCCCGCCGAGCGGCCGGAGCAGTCCGGCTGCAAGCCGCAGCAAGCTCGATTTGCCGGTGCCATTGGGGCCGGTAACCAGCATCGCCTCACCCGCGCCCAGTTCGACGTTCAACCCTTCGAACAACAGCCGCCCGCCGCGCCAGCAGGCGACATTGTGCAAGGCGAGCAGGCTCAACCCGCGGCTTCCTCGAGCGCGTGCATGTCTTCGTCGCTGAGCCCGAAGTGATGCCCGATCTCGTGGATCAGGACGTGTGCGACAAGATGTTCGAGCGTTTCCTCGCTTTCGCTCCATTCGAGCAGGATCGGCGAGCGAAAGAGGAACACCTGGTCGGGGAAGCGGCCGGACTCGTCGACGCTTCGCTCGGTCAGCGGGCGGCCGACGTAGAGGCCGGTCAGCTCGTAAGGATCTTCCATCCCCATCTCGCGCAGCGTGTCTTTGTCGGCGAACTCCTCGACCCGCAGGACGACCTCGCGCGCGGTGGCGAGGAACGGTTCGGGCAGGCGACCCAGCGCCGCGCGGGCAAGCGCTTCGATGTCGCCGAGGCTGGGGGCAGGACCGAATGCGCGCATGGCGGTGGTGTAGCGCTTCGTCACGACCTGCCAAGCGGGTTGTTACCCGGCCCGCAAGCCCCTAAGAGCCCGCCCATCCAGGCACAACGAAGTGCGGAGCGGTGGCCGAGTGGTCGAAGGCGCTCGCCTGGAAAGTGAGTATACGGCAAAACCGTATCGAGGGTTCGAATCCCTCCCGCTCCGCCACTCCCTGCACCGGCATGGGTCCGCACGGCCCGACTGCCCTCGAGGTCGGGGGCAACTCTGCGCTCGATCTAGGCGGACATTGCAGGTGCCCTCAAGTTGTAGTCGGGGGCCGAAAACGTCTCGGAGCTAGGGTGCACGCGCTTGTGGCACGGACATGCTCAGCGCTGGAGTGCCAATTCTGCGACGCCCTCGGACGCTGCGACGTCAGGAGAGAGAGCGATCCTCAACATGCCCGACAATTTCCGGGTAAACGCAACGTCCTCACAGCCGCCGCCATGATCCACCCTCAGGATGGTGCGTACGATCGTGGTGCCCATCAGCACCGCAAGCGCCATTGCCGCCCGCCGTTCCGCCTGGGGGCCGGTGAGCACGTCGGCAAAGGGCGCGAGCACTTCGTTTTTGAAGGTCGAGCGAACGATGATCGAAGCGGTTGGCGACGTGGCCGAGCGAAGCATGATCAGCAGGCGTTCGATATGCTCGGCGTCCTTCGAATCGTCGGTCGCGACCATGGAGGCCAGGTAAGTCGGCAAGTCGTCGGCCTGGGCAAGTTCTTCCCAGCGATTGTCATCGGTCGCCAACGCTGCCTGGAACAGCTGTTCCTTTGAACCGAAATATCGGCCGATCAGCGCGACATCGACCCCTGCCGCTCCCGCAATCTCACGCAGGCTGACGGCGTCATAGCTCTCCTGCACAAAACACTTGCGCGCGCAGTCGAGGAGTCGGTCGCGGGTGGCGGCAGCGTTACGGGTGATCGGTGGCATTGCGTCTCCAGGGACTGCTCATCGCGGCCGCACGAACCGAATGTCAACAGCTATTGACTTTGTAAGTCTACAAGTGTTGACGGCGGGTGAATGCCGCTGTGGGCCGAATCCGGCGACCGCTTCGGATTCGAACGTTCTCGGAAAGATCGCCTGATGCCCCTTCTTCGTGTCCGGTCGCGCCTCGCACCCTTCGTGCTTCTTGTCTTCGCGCTGCTCGGAGGCTGCTCGGAGTCGGAACAGCAGCCGGCAGCCCCGCCGGTCATGCCGGTCACGGTCGCCCAGCCGATCCAGCAGCAGGTCGTGGATTGGGACGAGTTCGTCGGCCGCTTCGAGGCACAGCAGAACGTCGAGGTGAGGCCGCGCGCCACGGGCTATCTTCAGTCGGTGCACTTCCGCGAAGGACAATATGTCCGCGCCGGGCAACTGCTGTTCACCATCGACGCGCGGCCCTCGCAGGCGGCGCTGGCCCAGTCGCAGGCGCAGCTGGCGAGAGCTCAGGCGACCCTCACCAATGCTCGCACCGAACTGGCGCGCTCGCGTGCGCTGGCCGCCCAGCAGGCGGCGAGCACGGAAGAAGTCGAACAGCGCCAGGCTGCCCTGCGGACCGCCGAGGCGGACGTCGCCGCGGCCCGCGCCGCGATCCGGGCACAGCAGCTCAATGTCGGCTTCACGCGGGTGCTGGCACCGATCTCGGGCATGATCTCCGATCGCCGGGTCGACGCAGGCAATTCGGTCACTGCCGACCAGACGGTCCTGACATCCATCGTGTCGAGCAACCCGCTGCAATTCACCTTCGACGGCTCCGAAGCGCTGCTGCTCAAGTATCAGCGGCAGAACGCCGGAAATAACGAAGGCACGCAGGTCCGCATCCGGCTTGGCGATGAAACCTCCTATGTCCACGCCGGCCGCCTCGACTTCATCGATCCGGTGGTGAACAGCGCTGCCGGTACCGTCCGGGCGCGCGCCATTGTTCCCAATCCTTCGGGCTTCCTCAAGCCAGGCATGTTCGGCAACCTCCGTCTCGAGGCGTCGCAGCCTTATCAGGCGCTACTGGTTCCCGACGAGGCCATCGTGACCGACGCTGCTCGCCGGGTGGTCTATATCGTCGACAAGGCAGGCACCGTTCTCGCTCGGCCGGTCGAGCTTGGACCGCTGACCGGCAACCTGCGCGTGATCCGCCGCGGCATCTCGCCCCAGAATCGGGTCATCATCAACGGCATTCAGCGCGCGCGGCCTGGACAGAAGGTCAAACCGCAGCCCGGGCAGATCCGGGTGCAGACCGGTCCGGAGCCCGCGACCCAGCGCGCACCGGCGGCGAACCCGTCGTCCACCGCGACTCCCGTCGGCGCCTGAAGGACCTCACCACTGTGAACATCTCGCGCTTCTTCATCGAACGACCGATCTTCGCGTCGGTCCTGGCGGTGTTCATCACCCTGATCGGCCTGTTCGCTTATCCGCAGCTGCCGCTCTCGCAATATCCCGAGATCGCGCCGCCGACGATCAGCATCCAGGCCGCCTATCCTGGCGCGTCGTCGGAGACGATGGCCGAGACCGTTGCGGCTCCGCTCGAGCAGGAGATCAACGGCGTCGAGAACATGCTCTACATGTCGTCGTCTTCAACGGGCGGCGCGGCGCAGATCACGGTCACGTTCAAGCCTGGCACCGACCTCGATGCCGCTCAGGTGCTGGTGCAGAACCGCGTCGCCCTCGCCGAGCCGCGGCTTCCGGATCAGGTCCGCCAGGTTGGTGTGACGGTTAGCAAGCAGTCCACCGGCTTCCTGATGATCGTGGCGCTGACTTCGAACGATCCGAACCTCGACGTCGATTATATCGGCAACTACGCCAATACAAACCTGCGCGACCGGCTGCTGCGCCTTGAAGGTGTCGGCGGCGTGCAGGTGTTCGGCGGCGGCAATTACTCGATGCGCGTGTGGATCGATCCGTCCCGCGCCGCTGCCCGCAATCTCACCGCCGGCGAGATCGTCGCGGCCTTGCGTAGCCAGAACGTTCAGGTCGCCGGCGGCGCGCTTGGCCAGCCTCCGTACGGCGGCGGCAACCCTGCTTTCCAGCTGCCGGTCCAGGTCAAGGGCCGGCTCAGCGATCCGGCGCAGTTCGCGGACGTGGTGATCAAGACCGACGCATCGGGTGCGATTACCCGTGTCAGGGATGTCGCCCGGGTCGAACTCGGGAGCCAGGATTACGGCATCCGTGGCTCGTTTACCGGCAAGAGCGGCGTGGCGCTGGCTGTCATTCAGCAGCCGGGCTCCAACGCCCTGAACGCGGCCGAGCTGGTCCTCAACGAAGTCGAGACCGCATCCAAGGATTTCCCGCCGGGCATCGTTTATTCGATTCCCTATAATCCCACCGAATATGTCTCCGCCTCGGTCGAGGCCGTGCAGGAAACCCTGCTCGAAGCGGTGATCCTCGTCATCATCGTCGTCATGGTCTTTCTCCAAACCTGGCGCGCGGCGGTAATCCCGATCCTCGCCATTCCGATCGCGCTAGTAGGCACATTCGCCGTGCAGCTGGCTCTCGGCTACTCGATCAACTCGCTATCGCTCTTCGCCCTCGTGCTCGCGGTCGGCATCGTGGTCGACGACGCGATCGTGGTCGTCGAAGCGGTTGAAAAACACATCCGCGAAGGCTTGAGCCCACGCGAGGCGGCGCACCGCACCATGCAGGAAGTGTCGGGCGCACTGATTGCTATTGGCCTAGTGCTGACCGCCGTGTTCGTGCCGACTGCCTTCGTGTCGGGCATTCCGGGCATTTTCTATCGCCAGTTCGCGGTGACCATCGCCGCGGCCTCGCTGATCTCGCTGGTCGTCTCGCTAACCCTCTCTCCGGCGCTTGCGGCACTGCTGCTCAAGCCGCACGTCGAGACCCATGCCGAGGGCGGGTCACGGCTTACCCGGCCGCTGCGCTTCGCCGCGACCAAGTTCAACGCCGGGTTCGACTGGTTGTCGGACCGCTATGGTCGCCTGACCAGCCAGCTGGTGCGCAAGACCGGGCTGATGCTCGTCATCTACGCCGGCTTCCTGGGGCTGACCGGACTGCAGCTCGCCTCAACGCCGACCGGCTTCATCCCCGAGCAGGACCAGGGCGTGCTGATCGGCGTCGTCCAGTTGCCGCCCGGCGCCTCGCTCGACCGGACCACCGAGGTGCTCAACCGCGCCTACGGCATCGTCCGCAAGCAGGAAGGCGTGGTCGATGCCGCGACCTTTGCCGGCCTCGATGGTGCCAGCTTTTCGCAAGCCTCCAACGCCGGGACCATGTTCATCCGTCTGTCGGACTGGAGCGATCGCGGCGGCAAGGGCCTGTCCGCCAATGACCTGTCCCAGGCGCTGACCGGCGCGCTCGCCGGCCAGATCCAGGAAGCCAACGTCTTCATCATCGCGCCGCCGGCGGTCCCCGGCCTCGGCACGGGCAATGGCTTCACGATGATGATTCAGGACCGCACGGGCGCCGGCTACAAGGCGCTGGAAGGGGCCACCATGGCGATGATGGGCGCCGCCGCGCAGCAGCCCAAGGTGACCCAGGTCTTCTCGACCTTCAACACCGGTTCGCCGCGAGTGGACGCCGATATCGATCGCGACCGCGCCCAGTTGCTCGGCGTGCAACCGTCGCAGATCTACGAGGCCCTTGGGACCTACCTGGGCTCGACCTACGTCAACGACTTCAACCTGCTTGGCCGCACCTTCCGCGTTACCGCGCAGGCCGAACCCACTGCCCGAGACGACCTCGCCGACATCGGCCAGTTGCAGGTCCGCTCGGCAGGCGGCGAGATGGTTCCGCTGGCCTCCGTCGCGACCTTGCGGAACGACAGCGGGCCCGAGCGGGTGGTCCGCTACAACATGTTCCCGGCAGTGGAATTGCAGGGGCAGGCCGCGCCCGGCGTGTCCTCGGGCGACGCGCTGACGACCATGGAGCAACTCGCCGCCACGTCGCTGCCGCAGGGCATGAGTTACGAATGGACCGGTCTTGCCTATCAGGAAAAGTCGGCCGGAAGCAGTTCGACCTTGATCTTCCTCCTTGCCGTGCTGTTCGTGTTCCTGGTGCTGGCCGCACAATATGAAGCGCTGACCCTGCCGCTGGCCGTGATCCTGATCGTTCCGATGTGCATCCTGGCCGCTTTGTTCGGGGTCATGCTGCGGGGCATGGACAACAACATCCTGACCCAGGTCGGGCTGGTGGTGCTGGTCGCGCTTGCCGCCAAGAACGCGATCCTGATCGTTGAGTTCGCCAAGCAGGCCGAGGAAGAGGGTGGCGCCACTCCGCTGGAAGCAGCCGTCACCGCCGCCCGCCAGCGGCTGCGTCCGATCCTGATGACCAGCTTCGCCTTCATCTTCGGCGTGATTCCGCTGGCGATCGCCGTCGGCCCGGGTGCCGAGATGCGCCAGTCGCTGGGCACCGCCGTCAGCTTCGGCATGCTGGGCGTGACGGTGTTCGGCCTGATCTTCACCCCCGTCTTCTACGTCGTCATGCGCGGCCTTCCCGATCGGCTGCGCAAGGTCCGCACGCGGCTCGTCCGTCGCAAGGAAGCCGCACAGCCGCCGCTTGCCGCGGATGGAGCAAACTCATGAAACGCCTTCTCCCCCTCGCGGCCAGCCTGCTGGCCCTCGGCGGCTGCATGACCGTCGGTCCCGACTATCGCTCGCCCGCTCCCCAGGTGCAGGCGCAGGCGCAAAAGCCGTTCGTGAGCACGGCGTCGCCGCTTTTCACCGGCGACGAGCCCCCGGGCCGCTGGTGGAGCCTGTTCAACGATCCCGCGCTGGATGGGTTGGTGCAGCAGGCGCTCACCGCCAACACCGACCTGCGGGTGGCTGCCGCCAACCTTGCCCGCGCCCGCGCCGTCCTGCGCGAAACCCGTTCGAACCGGCTGCCGTCGACTGGCAGGTCGAGCAGCGCCACCTATGCCAACGGACCCGATCCGCTGCCCTCGGACACGACCTTCGATGTCGGGCTCGACGTCGGCTACCAGGTCGATCTCTTCGGTCGCCTGCGCCGCGCCAGCGAGGCCAGCCGGGCCGATGTCGGAGCGGTGCAGGCGGCGTTCGACGTCGCCCGCGTGTCGGTCGCGGCCGAGACCGCGCGGGCCTATGCCGATGCCTGCAGCGCCGGGCGCCAGCTCGACGTCGCTCGCGAGACGGTTCGCCTGCAGGAGCAGACGTTCGACCTCACCCGCCGACTGGTCGCCGGCGGGCGAGGCACCGCGCTCGACACCGGCCAGGCCGGCTCGCTGCTCGAGCAGACCCGTGCCACCGTTCCGACCCTTGAAGCGCAGCGTCAGACGGCCCTGTTCCGGCTGGCCGTCCTGACCGGCCGGCCACCGTCCGAGATCTCACCGCAGGCCGCCGCCTGCAGCACGCCGCCGGCGCTCAGCCGGCCGATCCCGACCGGCAATGGCGCGACGCTGCTCGCCCGTCGCCCCGATGTGCGCCAGGCCGAGCGCGAGCTCGCCGCCGCCACCGCCCGGATCGGCGTCGCCACGGCCGACCTCTACCCCGACATCCGGCTTGGCCTGTCGGTCGGCTCGACCGCCACTTCGGTCGGAGACCTGGCGTCGTCGCGCGGGTTCCGGATCGGGCTAGGGCCGCTGATCAGCTGGACCTTTCCCAACACCCGTGCCGCCCGCGCGCGCATCGCCCAGGCCCAAGCGTTGGCCCAGGCCTCGCTTGCACGGTTCGACGGAACCTGGCTCGGCGCGCTGGAAGAAACCGAAAGTGCGCTGACCCGCTACTCGCGCGAACAGGAGCGCATCGAGGCGCTTCGCCGAGCCCGCGCGAACAGCGCCGAAGCGGCCCGGATCGCCCGCCTCCGCTACCGGGCTGGCCGGGAAGCCTTCCAGATCGTGCTCGAGGCCGAACGCTCGCTCGCCCAGACCGACAGCGCCCTGGCCCAGGCCGAAGCGCAGCTTTCGAACAATCTCGTCAGCCTTTTCCTGGCGCTCGGTGGCGGCTGGCAGGTCTGACTCCCAACGACGGCGTGGCTGCGCGATCGCGGCGGATGCCGGTCGAGCCAGTATGCGCAGCAGCTTTATTCGAGTCCGCAGATCTCGCGGAAGCCGGCGGCCATGAAGCGGGCCATGCGGTCCTTGACCGCGTGAAAGTCGTCGGAGCGGCATAGCCCGCCCGATAATTTGTCGATGCGCCCGGTGCGGGCGAGCGTGAGCATCAGGGCGCCCGTGACGAAGTGATAGCCCCAGAAGATGTCGGCGCGCGGACAGCCGGGCAGCGCGCGCTGCAGGAGATCGATCAGGCGCAGGACGACCGGATCGAAATGCTGATCCATCAGGTCGGCGCCCCATTCGGGGGTGTTGGCGACCTGCGCGCCGAGCTTGGCGTAATTGCGCCAGCCCTCGCCGCCGCTGATATAGGTGTCGAGGTCGGTATCGAGGAAGGCGTGGAGCGCGCCTTCCACCGTGACCCTGTCGCCGGCCGCCGCCTCGTAATCGTCCAGTGCCTTCATCCGGCGGTCGCTGGTGACCACCGCGCGGCGGGCGAAGACCGCGTCGAACAAGGCCTTCTTGTCGCTGAAATAATAGTTGAGCAGCGTGTGGTGGACCCCGACCTGCTTGGCGACGTCCTTCAGCGTAACGCCGTGCAGGCCATGCTTTGAGAACAGATCCTCGGCGGCATCGTAGATGGCCTCCATCGTCTCGGCGCGCTGCTCGGCCTTGCGGGTGCGGCGAACGGGTTTCACTGCCTCGGTCACGCCCCTGTCCTGTGCTGCGCCGCAGCATGCGTCAAGCCGCCTGAGCAGCTGCAAAAGATATTCACACGCGAGTGAGCGTGCATTGACTTAGGCAGTCGGCTGCTGTCCATTATCGCGTGAGGACAGTGGAGGCGTCGGCGGCTTATGACGGTTCGGGCGGAGCAAGTCAGCACAGGCGCGGCACCGGCCCGGCGCCGAAGCCCGAGCGTGATCCTGATCACCCTCACCTTCGTCTACGTGCTGAATTTCCTCGACCGGCAGCTGCTGGCGATCCTGGCCAAGCCGATCCAGGACGAACTGCAGATCAGCGACGGACAATTGGGGCTGCTCGGCGGGCTCTACTTCGCGATGTTCTATTGCTTCATCGCCATTCCGGTCAGCTGGGTGGCGGACCGCACCAACCGGGTCGCGGTGCTGAGCCTTGCCTGCGGGATCTGGAGCGCGGCGACGATCGCCTGCGGGCTGGCACGGACCTATCCGCAGCTGGCGCTGGCGCGGATGACGGTCGGATTCGGTGAAGCCGGCGGGGTGCCGCCTTCCTATGCGCTGATCACCGATACCTACCCGCCGGGCCGCCGCGGCATGGCGTTCGGGATCTACAACCTGGGGCCGCCGATCGGGGCCGCGCTGGGGATCGCGCTGGGCGCGTCGATCGCCGCCGCGTTCAATTGGCGCGATGCGTTCATCGGGATCGGCGTGGTCGGGATCGTCACTGCGCTGGCGCTGCCGTTCCTGGTGCCGGAGCCGGCCAAGGGCGCGACCGATGGCCGGGTCGGCGAGGCGATGGGCCATGCGCCCTTCTGGGGAACGGTAAAGGCCTTTTTCGCCAATCCGGTGCTGAGCCTGGCCGCGTTCGGCAGCGGGGCGACCCAGTTCGTGACCTATGGCCTGGGCAATTTCGCGGTGCTCTTCCTGATGCGCGAAAAGGGCATGACCCTGTCCGAAGTCGCAATCTGGTATGCGCTGGTGATCGTGGTCGGCATGGGCGGCGGGATGCTGGTGTCGGGGCGGATCATCGACAAGGTGACCCGGGCCAGCCGCCGCGGCTTCGCCATCCTGCCCGCCGCTTCGCTGGCTATCGCCATGCCCTTCTACCTGGCCTTCGTGTGGGCGCCGTCGTGGCCGCTCGCGCTTCTGCTGCTGACCGTGGTGATGTTCTTCAATTATTTCTACCTGAGCTGCTCGGTGACGCTGGTGCAGGAGGAAAGCGCGCCCAACCAGCGGGTGCTGGCGGGGGCCCTGCTGCTGCTGGTGATGAACTTTATCGGCCTCGGGCTCGGGCCGACCTGGGTGGGCGCGGCGAGCGACTGGTTCGCGGCGCGCGGGTCCACCAACAGCCTGCAGCTTGCGCTGTACACGCTGACACCCTTCTACGTGATCGCCATCGCCTTGTTCCTGCGCCTCGCACGAACTCTTGGGCGGCAAGAGGAAGCCCGGGCATGAGCAAGCTGCTGTTTTCCCTCGCGATGATCGCCGCGACTCCTGCCGCGGCGCAGGTCGTGAACGCCCCGGCCGGGACCGTGCGCGGCACGACCTCGGGCAGCCTTCGCGTGTTCAAGGGTATTCCCTATGCCAAGCCGCCGGTCGGCGACCTGCGCTGGCGCCCGCCCGCGGCGCTCGAGCGGTGGAGCGGCGAGCGTGCCACGACCGCCTTCGGACCGGCCTGCGTGCAGCCGTCGGGCGGTGCGCCCAACATCTACAATGGCGTCACCTTGCCGATGAGCGAGGATTGCCTGTCGCTCAACATCTGGATCCCGGCCAAGGCCCGCAACGCGCCGGTGATGGTGTGGATTCACGGCGGATCGCTGCTGACCGGAAGCAGCCGCGAGGCGCTGTACGACGGGCAGCGGCTGGCCGAGCGCGGCATCGTGGTAGTCTCGATCAATTATCGCCTCGGCGTGCTCGGGTGGCTCGCCCATCCCGACCTCGGCAAGGAGAATGCGACCGGCCGGTCGGGCAATTACGGGCTGATGGACCAGATCGCGGCCCTGCGCTGGGTGCGGAAAAACATCGCGGCGTTCGGCGGCGATCCGGCCAAGGTGACGATTGCGGGCGAATCCGCGGGCGGCCTCAGCGCGCTCTACCTGATGACCTCGCCGCAGGCGCGCGGACTGTTTCGCGGGGCGATCGCGCAAAGCTCCTACATGATCTCCATGCCCGAGCTGAAGCGCGCGCGCTTCGGGCTTCCGTCGTGGGAGGTCGGCGGTCAGTTGCTCGGCCAGGCGCTAAAGGCCCCATCCATCGCGCAGATGCGCAAACTGGACCCGGCGGCGCTGACCGGCGCGGCGGCCAAGGCGGGCTTCTTCCCGTTCGGCGTGGTCGATGGCGAGGCGCTGCCGCGGCAGATGGTCGACGCCTTCGACCGCGGAGAACAAGCGCGGGTGCCGGTGCTGGCCGGCTTCAACCAGGGCGAAATCCGCTCGTTGCGGATGCTGGCCCCGAGGACCGCCGCCAGTCCGGCCGACTATGAGCGCGAGATCACCACTCGTTACCGCGACCTCGCGCCCGCCTTCCTCCGGCTCTACCCGAGTGCCGACCATGCCGAGAGCACGATCGCCGCGACCCGCGACAGCCTGTACGGCTGGACCTCCGAGCGGCTTGCGCGCAAGCAGACCGCAGTCGGTCAGCGCGCTTATCTCTACCTGTTCGATCATGGCTATCCGGCTGCGGACGAGGCCGGGTTGCATGCCTTCCACGCGTCCGAGCTGCCCTACACCTGGGGCACGTTCGACGGCACTCCGCCGCGCTGGCCCAAGGTGCCGGCGACGGCCGCCGAACGGCGCCTGTCGGACACCATGATCGATTACTGGACCAGCTTCGTGCGGACTGGACAGCCGGCTGCCCGGGGTGCGCCCGCCTGGGCGCCTTATGGTTCAGCGCAGAACTATGTCTGGTTCGCGCAAGGGCCGGTCCCTAGGAGCGACCTGTTCCCGGGCATGTTCGAGTTCAACGAGACGGTGGTGTGCCGCCGGCGCGCGGCGGGGAAGGACGGGTGGAACTGGAACGTCGGATTGCTCGCGCCGGAGATCGCGCCGCCCGTCGCGGGCTGCTGAGCTCAAGCCGCGCTGGCGTAGTCGGCGCGCAGGCGCTGCTTGTCGATTTTGCCGGTGGTGGCGAGCGGCATCGCGGCGACCTCGATCACCCGGTCGGGAATCCACCAGTCGGCGACCCGGCCCTTGAGCAGGGCGAGCAGTTCGGCTGCGTCACCGCCGGCCGAGCGCTCGACCACCATCAGCGGACGCTCGCCCCACTTGGGGTCGCTGCGTCCAATGACGGCGACGTGGCGGATGGACGGATGATCGCCGACGATCGCCTCAATCTCCGCCGGGTTGATCCACTCGCCGCCCGACTTGATCAAATCCTTCGAGCGGCCGCAGATGACCAGGTTGCCGGCCTCGTCGATCAACGCCAGGTCGCCGGTATCGAAAAAACCTTCCTCGTCCAACGCGTCGCGCTCGGCGCCGAGGTAGCAATCGAGGACGCTGGCGCCGCGGACCTTGAGGTGGCCCTGCACCCCGCGCTGCTCGGCCAGCGTCGCGCCATGTTCGTCGGTGAGCTTGAGATCGAGGCCGATGGCGGGACGCCCCGAGGTGCCGGGGGTCGCCGCTTCGCCGGGCGGCGACATGGTCCCGATCGGCGATAGCTCGGTCATGCCCCAGCTGGTCTGCACCCGCGCGCCAAGACCTTGCTCGAGCCGGCGGAGCAGCGCTTCGGGGCAGTTGGAGCCGCCGATCAGAACGCGTTCCAGCTTTGGAAGCGTGGTCCCGCTGCGCTCGAGATGATCGAGCAGCCCCAGCCATACGGTCTGGACGCCGACCGCGACCGTGACCTCTTCCTCGGCCATCAGGCGGGCCAGGCTGGCGCCGTCGAGCTGGCGCCCGGGAAGGACCAGCTTGGCGCCCACCGCAGGGGCGGCGAAGGGCAGGCCCCAGCCGTTGGCGTGGAACATCGGCACCGCGAGCAGCAGGCTGTCGCGGGCGGTCAGGCCTACGACATCGGCGCCGAGCGCGCGCAGCGTGTGGAGGTAGTTGGAGCGGTGCGTGTAGGGGACGCCCTTGGGCGCGCCGGTGGTGCCCGACGTGTAGCAGAGCCCGGCCATCGTCCGCTCGTCGAAGCGGCCCCATGGGTAGGGCGCGCCGGAGCGCTCCAGCAGTTCCTCGACCGAGGAAGGCCCGTCGGTGTCGAGCAGGAGGCGGTCGCGGAGCCCGGGGCAGAGCGCCATCAGTTCGTCGGCCAGCGGGAGGAGATCCTCGGACACGGCCAGCACCATGTCGTCGGCCTCGGTAACCATCGCCGCGAGCTGCGCGGCGGTCAGGCGCGGGTTGAGGGTGTGGCACACCGCGCCCATCCCCATCACCGCGAAGTAGAGCTCGAAATGGTGGCGGCTGTTCCACGCCAGCGAGGCGACCCGGCTGCCTTCGACAACGCCGAGGCCGGCAAGCGCGCCCGACAGGCGGTTGGCCCGCTTGTGCACCTCGGCATAAGTGGTGCGCTCGATCGAGCCGTCGGGGCGAGCGGACACGATTTCGCGCGTGCCGGACCATTTGGCGGCGTGCGCCAGGAAGCGATCTACCGTCAGCGGATAGTCTTGCATGATGCTTGTCCGCAGGAGGATCGGGATGCGCCGGGAGGTGGCGCATCCCGAAGAGTGTAACGCTTAGAAGCCCTTCTGAATCTTCAGGCCATATTGCCGCGGCGACCCCGCGAAATAGAGCCCGCTGTTCAGCGCCGCCGGATAATGCTGATCGGTGAGGTTGGTCGAATAAGCGGTGACCGTCAGGGTCCCGGTGCGCAGCGCGAGCTGGGCGTTGACGATGTTGCGGGCCGGAATGCGATCACCGCGGGTGGGGTCCTGGAACAGGGTCGCCCACTGCTTGCCGATATGCCCGAAGTTGACCCGCGGCGTCAGCACCATATCCCTGCCGAGGGCGAAGTCGTAGCTGGCATTGGCGTTAAAGGTGAAGTTGGGCGCATAGGTCTGATCGTTGCCGCCAAGGTTGCGGCACAGCGGCGTGGCCGGACCGGTCTCGGGCAGGCAGGGTGACAGGCTCAGCGTTCCGCGCTGATCGAGGGCGAAGAAGTCGCCGATCTCGCTTTTCAGCACGTTGGCGCCGAGCCCAAGCGTGAGGGCGCCGAAGCGGGCCTCGATCTCGCCTTCGATACCGGTGATCTTGGTGGTCCCCGGCACGTTCACTTCCAGCCCGAACACCGGCAGCGTCGGGTTGCCGATGATGACCTGGAAGTCCTTGTAGCTGTTGTGGAAGGCCGCGACGGTGGTGCGGACCCGGCGATTGGCGAAATAGCCCTTCCAGCCAAGCTCGTAGGAGGTGACGGTCTCCGGCCCGAACGGCGCCGGGGTCCCGAAGCCGACGGGCACGTTGAGGCCGCCGGGTTTGAAGCCGGTGGCGATGAAGCCGTAGAGATAATGGTCGCGGCTCGCTTCCCAGCCGAGCGACGCCTTGTACGAGAAGTCGTCGGACTTGGTGAGCTGCTCAGCGACCAGCGGAACGCCGAACTGCAGGATGTCAACGTCGTTACGGCTGCGGCTGGCGGTGTAGCGACCGCCGAGCTCGACCTTCAGCTGCGGGGTAAACGCGAAGCCGATCTGCCCGAAGGCGGCGAGCGAGCGGTTGGGATTGATGCCCTGCAGGCGATATTCGCTGGCCGCTCCCGGGGCCGAGCTGTTGTCGCTGACGAACTGGAACGGGGCCTTAAAGTTATACTTGTTCCAGGCGCCGAACGCCCCGATCAGGTAGGTGAAGCGCTCGGTGTCGGGCGAGATCAGAGTCACTTCCTGGCTGAACTGCCGCTCGTCCACGCTGTCGAAGAAGGTCCGGTCGGCGGTGACCGGAGTCAGCGCGGCGGTGCCGTCGAGGTCGGCGCGATACTTGGTGTTGCCCTTGGAGAAGCCGCTGACCGAGCGCAGCTGCATGCCGCCTGCGAATTCGTAATTGATCCGCAGGATGGTGCGATAGAATTTGTCGCGGGCCTCCTGCGGCGAGTTGAGGCTGATGTCGTAGAGGTCGCGATAGGTCGGGTTGGGCGTCGACGATCCGATCGGGAAATTCTTGTAATAATCGCGGAACGGGGTCGCCGGGTAACCGCCCATGTCGAGATAGACGAGGTCGGTCTTGGACAGCACTGTCAGCTGGCTCGACGGCTTCCACAGCAGGCTGAGGCGGCCGGCGAGGTGGCGCTGGTCGCCGTTATTGCCGGTATAGGGCGCACCGCCCGGGCCGGTGATCTTGTAGAAACCGTCGCGGCGCAGGCCGTAGACCGCGGCGCGGGCGGCGAAGGTGTCGCTGACCGGCAGATTGACCGCGCCTTCGAAGCCGGCCTGCGAATAATTGCCGATGTTGCCCGACACATAGCCACGGTTGCCGCCGCCAATGATCGGGTCGTTCGAATTGACGAACACTGCGCCGCCCGTCGCATTCTGGCCGACGATGGTGCCTTGCGGGCCGCGCAGGACCTGGACGTTGGCGACGTCGTAATAGGGTTCGAGCTGGAAGTAGCCGGGGAAGGTCGGTGCGCCGTCGCGATAGGTGATGACGCCGGTCGCGGTCTGGGTGTTGTGCTCGCCCTTACCGATGCCGCGGACGTTGAAGTCAATGCCCTGCCCGAAGTTGTTGACGACGATGCTGGGGGTACCGAACTGCAGTGCGTCGACGTTGCTGATGCCCTTTTCAGCGAGGTCGGTGCCCGACAGGACCGAGCCCGACAGCGGCGTGCGCTGGAGGTTCTCGCTGCGGCGGCGGGCGGTGACGATGATCTCGCCCTGGGTCGGTGCGGGGGCTTCAGCCTGTTCGGTCGAGGCACCGGGATCGGCCGGCGGGGGTGTCTGCGCCGTGGCGGTGCCCGTCCAGGCGATTGCGACCATCGACGCGCCGATCAGGCGATTGCGGATCCCCATGTTTCCCTCCTCCAAGGTGGCGCGAACACGCGCCATGGAGAGGAAGGTGCCGCAACTTGGCACCGCTTGCAATCCTAATTCTCTTACGAGTGAATGTCCGGAGCGAGATGCGTTTGGTTAGCGCCCGAACAGCTTGTCCAACTCACCAGTGACCAGCGGATGGTAGATCGGGCGGGCGACCGGGTAGGCGCGCCGAGCGATCGGGCGGCCCCAGCTCGCGTCCTTATTGAGTGCGAGGTAGAGGGGACGGACGAACTTGCGGCGACCCTGGGTGGCGAGGAACGCTTCGAGCGAGGGAATCGCCGGGTCGTAGCGATTGGCGACCGCGAGGCTGAGCCAGGCGTATTTGACCTCCATGTTGCCGACGCGGTCGAGGCCGAAGGCGCGGTCGAGGGCGTCGAGCCGGGCGCGGCTCTGCTCGCGCGGCAGGCGGTTGAGGAAGCGCAGGCGCTCGTCGGTGGTCCAGCGCGCCCAGGCCGCGGTGGGCAGGGTGCCGGCGGCATGCGCCCTCACCGCCGCATCGACCTCGGCAAAGGCCTGAGCGTTGGCCGGCACCGCGTTGGTGGGCAGGCCGGGTTGGTAGACCCAGCGGTCGAGCTGCAGCTTCTGCTCCAGCGCGGCGTCGCCGCGGACCAGGTCGCGGCGGACGGCGGCGAGGAATTGCGCGCTGGTCACCGGCTGGAAGGCATGGTCGTCGAACCATTTGCGCAGGAACGGGTCGAAGCGCTCACGCCCGACATTGGCTTCGATCATGCGCAGGAAGGCGGCGCCCTTTTCGTAAGCGATGTCGGTCAGCCCGTCGTCGGGGCTGCGGCCGCGCAAATCGATCGCCAGCCTTGTGTCGGCCGTCGGCAAATTCTTGAGCTCGCCGTCGAGACTGTCGATCCCGAGCGCGATCTGCTGGTCGGCGACACGCTTGCCGTAGACCGCCTCGACGATCCGCGACGTAGCGTAGGTAGTGGTCCCCTCGTTGAGCCAGAAGTCGGCCCAGGTCGCATTCGTGGCGAGGTTGCCCGACCAGCTGTGTGCCAGTTCGTGAGCGATCAGGCTGACCAGGCTCTTGTCCCCGGCGATGAATGTCGGGGTGAGGAAGGTGAGGGTCGGATTCTCCATGCCGCCGAACGGGAACGAGGGCGGCAGGACGATCATGTCGTAGCGGCCCCAACGATAGGGGCCGAACAGCCGCTCGGCGGTTTCGACCATCTTCTCGGTGTCTTCGAGCTCGCGCGCCGCGGCGGGTAGGGTTGCGGGCTCGGCCCACACCCCGGTGCGGCTGCCGAGCGGCTGGAACTTGAGGTCGCCGACCGCGATCGCGATCAGATAGGGCGCGACCGGCTTGTCCATGTGGAAGCGGTAGGTCCGCGTACCACCGGTGCCGACGGTGACCTCATCGGAGCGAAGGCCGCTCATCACCGCGGTCAGCGCGACCGGGACGGTGACCTTGGCCGACCAGGTCTGGCGGATACCGGGGCTGTCCTGGGTCGGAATCCAGCTGCGGTTGAGAATCGCCTGGCCCTGGCTGAACAGGAACGGCTGGCGCTTGCCGGCGGTCTGCTCGGGGGTCAGCCATTGCAGCGCCTCGGCGTCGCGGGCCGAGTAGGCAATGCGGATCTTGCGGGTGCCGGCGCCGAGCTGGATCGTCAGCGGACGGCCGAGCGCCGCCTGTTCTGCGCCATAAGCGAAGGCGAGCGGGGCGCCGGTGGCGGCGTCGGTGACCGCGCTGACCTGATAGCCATCGCTGTCGAGGACGATCTCGCGCGCGGTCGGCTGGCGGTCGATGTCGAGGGTGGCCGTGCCGGTCACCGCCTTGGCTGCGAAGTCGAAGGCGAGGTCGAGGTCGACATGGATCACTCGCGCTTCGAGCGGGCGGGCGAAGCTGTGCGGGTCGGCGGCGTCGGCGGTAGCCAGGACCGGCGAAGTCGCGGGCGCCGTTGCGGTGCCTCCAGCAACCGTCTGGCAGGCCGAGAGGGTCAAGGCAGAAGCGAGGAGAAGGGCGATGCGGGTCATGGCAATTCCTTTTGTTGCCCGCGCTGTAACTGCCGCTGAACAGCCCGGGAAGCACCCGGGTGGCATTCCGACACGCTGGTCTGCTCGCAATGGCGGCCGTGCACGGCTATATGTCGCAGCCATGGCCACCGACAGCGCCCTCCTGACCGAACAGCCGCGCCGCAAGGCGCGGGCGCTAACGCCGCGGTCGGGGCCGATCGCGCGGACGGTCGGGCTCGATGCGCCCTTCTTCGCCGACAAGAACCGCGCCTTCTGGGTTCTCCAGTCGGCGGGCTGGGTCGGCTATTTCATGCTTCGGACGCTGTCGGGCATCGCCAATGCGGTGCCGGCGATGTTCGTGGTGCACACCCTGCTGCTGACCGCCACCGGCTATTCGCTGACCCTACTGCTGGCGAGCCTGTACCGCCGCCTCATCACCATGCGGGCGATCTACACGGTGATCCTCAGCCTCGCCGCGGTCGGGCTGGCGTCGGGCTGCTTCTCGGTGATCGAGACGTGGAGCCATGCGACCTTTGTCAGGCCCGGGGCCAATCCGGTCGGGGTCCAGCTACTGGGGCCGATCCTCCTCAATTTCGCGCTGCTGGCGGCGTGGTCGGCGCTCTACTACGGGATCAACTATTATCTGCTGCTGGAAGAGGAGATCGACCAGCGCACCCGGCTGGAAAGCCAAGCGTCGAGCGCGCAGCTGGCGATGCTGCGCTACCAGCTCAATCCGCATTTCCTGTTCAATACGCTCAACAGCATCTCGACCCTGGTGCTCTTGAAGCAGACCGAGCGGGCCAATGCGATGCTGGCGCGGTTGAGCAGCTTCCTGCGCTACACGCTGGCGAATGAGCCGACCGCCCAAGTGACGCTGGCGCAGGAGGTGGAGACGCTGAAACTGTACCTCGAGATCGAGAAGATGCGGTTCGAGGATCGGCTTCGCCCGCACTTCCGGATCGAGGCGCAGACCATCGGGGTGCGGCTGCCGAGCCTGCTGCTGCAGCCGCTGGTCGAGAATGCGATCAAATATGCGGTTACCCCGAGCGAGACCGGGGCCGACATCTGGGTCACCGCCATCCCCGAGGGGGACAATGTGCGGATCGAAGTGGCGGATAATGGCGCCGGGGGACAGGATGCGCTGGTCGCCACCCAGTCGACCGGCGTCGGTCTGGCGAACACCCGGGACCGTCTGGCGCAAGCCTATGGCGAGCGACACCGTTTCGCGACACGCAAGAACGAACAAGGGGGATTTAGCGTTATCGTCGAGATTCCGCTCGATGCACGGCCGCTCGGGCTCTGACCGGCCGCCCATTCAAGAAGGACCTGCATGACCATTCGCACCATCCTCGTCGACGATGAGCCGCTGGCCACCCAGGGGCTGATGCTTCGGCTCCAGGCGCATGACGACGTCGAGGTGATCGGCACCGCCAGCAACGGCCGCGAGGCGATCCGGGCGATCAAGACCCACAAGCCCGACCTCGTCTTCCTCGACATCCAGATGCCGGGGTTCGACGGATTTTCGGTAATCCAGGGCTTGATGGACGTCGATCCGCCGCTGTTCGTGTTCGTAACCGCTTATTCGGAGCATGCCCTGCGTGCGTTCGAGGTCCAGGCGGTGGATTATCTCGAAAAGCCGGTGCTTGAGGACCGTCTGGCGACAACCATGGAACGGGTCCGCCAGCGGATGGCAGAACGCGGCGCGCAGCAGCATGCCGAGCGGCTGGCCGAGGCGCTGGCCGAGCATGCCCCCGAAGCGGCGGAGGAACTGGGCGAGAATGCTCCGGCCGCGGCGCCCGAATCCGGCCGGTTCGAGAAGATGATCAACATCAAGGACCAGGGGCAGATCTTCCGGGTCGATGTCGACACGATCGAGCGGATCGATGCCGCCGGCGACTATATGTGCATCCAGACCGGCGACAATACGCTGATCCTGCGCGAGACGATGAAGGATCTGGAGAAGCGCCTCGACCCGCGCCGGTTCCAGCGGGTCCACCGGTCGACCATCGTCAACCTTGACCTCGTCCGGCAGGTCAAGCCGCACACCAACGGCGAATGCTTCCTGGTCCTGAATTCGGGCGCGCAGGTGAAGGTCAGCCGCAGTTATCGCGACGTGGTGGCGCGGTTCGTCCACTAGGCGGGACGGTGGTGGTTGCCGCCGGACCCATGTGCGGTAGATTGCGGCCATGGCGAACAAGGGCGGGGATGTGCTGACCGACGCGCTTGGAGGGTTCGACTTCAAGCGGATCCTCGGCATTGCCGATGCCCTGCCGATGCCCCTGTCGCTGATCGATAGCCACGAGCGCTACCTGTTCTGCAACCAAGCGCTGGCCGACTTCCTCGAGCGGCCGCGGACCGAGATACTGGGGCGGCCGATCGGTGAGGTGATCGGCAAGGCGGCCTATGACATCCGCAAGCCGCTGATCGCTGCCGCGCTTCAGGGAGAGCGGCAATGGTTCGCCGCCGAATATGATCATCCGAGCCGCGGCACGGTCGCGATCCAGACGCAGTATCTGCCGCAGCGCGAGGCCGACGGCTCGATTTCGGGAATCGTGATCCTGGTGACCGACGTGACCGAGCAACGGGTCGCCGAGCGGGCCTTGCGGGAATCCGAAGCGCGGTTCCGGCGGATCGCCAACAGTGCGCCGGTGATCATGTGGGTGACCCGGCTCGACCGCCACCGCGAGTTCGTCAACGACGAGTATCTGAGCTTTACCGGCGTGGCCCGCGACCAGGTCAATGCGCACGAATGGCGCGACTTCATCCATCCCGACGATTTCGAGCGGGTGGTGGTTGAAAGCATGGCCGGCGAAGCGTCGCGGCGGCCGTTCAGCCTGGAAGCGCGCTACAAACGGGCGGACGGGGCCTATCGCTGGCTGCGCTCGGTCTCCTCGCCCAGGTTCGGGCCCGACGGCGAGCTGATCGGCTTCATCGGTGCGGCGTTCGACGTCACGGTGGCCAAGGAAGCCGAGAGCGAGCTGAGGCAGCAGGTCGACGAGCGCACGGCCGAGGTCCGCAAAAGCGAGGTCCGGCTCCGCGCCATCTTCGACAGCGTGCGCGAAGTGGTGGTGCTGCTTGAGCCCGACGGCACTGTCATCCAGCTCAACCGCACGGAGGCGAGCTGGCGCGACAAGCGCGCGGACGAGGCGATCGGCAAGAAATTGTGGGAAGCGCCGACCCTTTCCGCCTACCCCGAGCATAAGGAGGCCGTCAGCGGCGCCATCGCCCTGGCGGCGACCGGCGTACCCGTCACTCGCGACATCATCCTCGAGCGGGCGGGCTCGCCGACGGCTTATCTCGACGTGTCCTTCCGCCCGGTCGCCGGGCAGGACGGGGCGGTCCTGTACATCCTGTTCGAGGCGCGCGACGTCACCGAACTTAAGGCCGCGCAAGAGCAGCTTCGGCAAAGCCAGAAGATGGAAGCGCTGGGCCAGCTGACCGGCGGCATCGCGCACGATTTCAATAATCTGCTGACCGTGGTGGTCGGCGGGCTAGACCTGATCGTCCGCCGGGCCGAGGATCCCAAGCTGGGCCGCTACGCGAGGAATGCGCTCGAAGCGGCCGAGCGCGGGGCGCGGCTGACCGCGCAGTTGCTGGCCTTCAGCCGGGTCCAGCGGCTGGAGGTCAGGCCGACCCTGGTGGCGCCGCTGATCTCCAACATGCGGCCGCTACTGCGCAACGTGCTGGGTCCGGGGGTCGAGAAGAGGATCGAGCTTGACGAGGCGGCGATCCCGGTGCTGGCCGATCCGACCCAGCTCGAGCTGGCGGTGCTCAACCTGGCGATCAACGCCCGCGACGCGATGCCCGAGGGCGGGCTGCTGACCATCACCACCGCGCCGGTCACGGTCAGCGACGATCCCGAGCTGGAGCCGGGGGACTATATCGAGCTGAGCATCGGCGACACCGGATCGGGCATGCCCGAGGAGGTGGTCGCCCGCGCGTTCGAGCCTTTCTTCACGACAAAGGAAGTGGGCAAGGGCACCGGGCTTGGCCTGTCGATGGTCTATGGAGTCGCGCGCCAATCGGGCGGCACCGCGCGGATCGACAGCCGGCCAGGCGAGGGCACCACCGTCCGGCTTTATTTCCGCCATGCCGAGGGCTCGCAGGCGAAGCTGGAAGAGGAGGCGGTTGCAGAGGAGCGCGACAGCCGGGCCGTCGAGCCGGCGGCGCGGGTGCTGGTGGTCGATGACGATCCTGACGTCCGCGGCTTCGTCGTCGCCAGCCTCGAGGACCTCGGCTACCAGGTCGCCGAAGCGGCCGACGGCGCGGCGGCGCTGAGCGAATATCGCCGCGAGACCCCCGACCTAGTGGTGCTCGACTATCTCATGCCGGGAATGTCGGGGGCGGAGGTCGCCCGCGAGATCCGCCAGGACGCGCCCGAGCAGCGGATCCTGTTCGTGTCGGGCTACAGCGAGACCGACGCGATCCGCGCCGCCGCGCCGGGCGCCGCCCTGCTGGCCAAGCCGTTCCGGACCGAGGCGCTGGCCGCCTGCGTCCGCAAGGTACTGAGCGGACCCTGAGGTTTCTCGTACCGATCAGCGCGCCTTGATCAGCGCCGCGCCTGCTTGACCCCAGGCCGGTTGAGAAGCGGTCGAGCGGGATCAGTGACAAGCGCGAAGAGAATTGTCCTGAAGACGTTCGAAGCCGGCTTGTTCATGACGGTCGGAGCTCCCCAAGCAGCCCGCTTGGCCGCCGACAGCAGCTTAGGATGGTCGTGCGACAGGTCGGTTGCAGCTTTCGAGCGGTTCCGTGGCAGCCCATTGTCGCTTCCGTGACGGCGGCACGGATGACCGCGCGTGTCAGCTGGCGAGCTTGCGGGCGTCGAGGCCCATGACCAGCTGGTTGGCGCGGTCATAGGACAGCGGCTTGCCGAACAGATAACCTTGGATTGTATCGCAGCCGAGTTCGCGCATTCGCTCGAAATCCTCGGCGGTCTCGACGCCCTCGGCGGTGACCGACATGCGGAAATCCTTGGCGAGCTGGACGATCGACTTGATGATCGCGACATTGCCCGGGCGGGTGCCGGCATCGCGCACGAAGCTGCCGTCGATCTTCAGCTTGTGGAACACAGCCTTGTTCAGATAGCCGATCGAGGAGTAGCCGGTCCCGAAGTCGTCGAGCGCGATCCCGACGCCCAGCGCGCGCAGGCGGCCGAGGATGTCGAGGCTGCGGCTGGAGCTGTCGAGGAACACGCCTTCGGTGACTTCCAGCTCGATCCGGTTGCCAGGCAACTTGTGGCGGGCGAGCGCCTGGCTGACCACGTTGGGCAGGTTGGGCAGGATGATCTGCTTGGGGCTGACGTTGAGCGCGACGGTTATCGGCGCAGGCCAGGTCGCGGCGGCGCGGCAGGCTTCCTCGATGATCAGTTCGCCGAGCGGGCCCATCAGCCCGCATTCCTCGGCCACCGGGATGAACACGTTGGGCGGCACGAAGCCGCGGCGCGGGTGGTTCCAGCGGACCAGCGCCTCGAACCCGACCAGCTTCTGGTTCTTGGCACTGACCAGCGGCTGGAAGGCGAGATAGAATTGCCGCAGCTCGAGCGCGGCGCGCAGGTCGGCCTCGAGCCGGACGCGGTCTTCCTGCTCGCTCTGCAATTCCGAGCTGAAGTAGCGGACCACGCCGCGGCCGGCGTCCTTGGCTTGGTACAGCGCCAGGTCGGCCTTGAGGATGAGGTCGTCGACCGTGGCGCCGTCAATCGGGCCGAAGGCGCAGCCGACCGAGACTCCGATGCGAATCTCGGTGCCGTCGATCGAATAAGGCTCGGCGATCGCGACGATGATCCGGTCGGCGAGCTGCTCGACCTTGCGGCGGCTCTGACCGTCGGGAATGACGATCGCGAATTCGTCGCCGCCGAGGCGCCCGACATGGCCATCGGCCGCGACTTCGTCGCACAGCCGCTTGGCGACGGCCTGCAGCACTGCGTCGCCCTTGGGATGGCCGAAGGTATCGTTGACCGGCTTGAAGCCGTCGAGGTCGAGGAACATGATCGCGCAGGGGACGTTGCCGGCGGTCGCGCCGCGCAGCGCGTCTCCGAGCAGCTGGCGGACCCGGCCGCGGTTGGGCAGGCCCGACAGCACGTCGACATTGGCGAGATGGGTCAGCCGCTCCTGCGTGTGGCGGACGTCGGTGATGTCGAGCCCGACCCCGCGGAAGCCTTCGAACCGACCGGCGGTGTCGATGATCGGGTCGCCCGACAGCGAGATCCAGCGGTTGCCGCGGTTGGTGCGCAGCTCCATCTCGAGGTTGGTGAAAGTCTGCTTGTCGAGCAGGATCTGGCCGAGGTCGGAGTGCCCGCCGAGCAGCGAGGGCATTGAATGGCCGAGAATCTGGGCCGAGGGCTTGCCGATCAGCGAGCCCATCCGGCTGGAGATGTAGGTGACGCGATTTTCGGCATCGACCTGCCATAGCCAGCCCACGCCGCGCTGCTCATATTCACCGAGCAGGAGCGACGCGCTTTCCGACTGCGAGCCCATGTCGGCACTGGTCTTGAGCTGGTCCGCCGCCCACCGCGCGACGATCAGGATCCCGGCGCTCGACACGCCGGGCACAAGCAGCAGGGCAATCACCTGCTGGAGGGCGATGGTCGAATGCATGAAGATCAGCGACACGCACAGCCCGAGCGTGAACGCGCCGACCCAGGCGACCGCGCAGGCGAACACCACGACCAGCCCAAGGCCGGCAACGCCGACCCCCGCGAGCAGCGTCCCGGTAATGATCTGCCCGCTGCTGGACAGGGTCGGGAAGAGGTAGAGCGGAAGGCTGAGCCACAGGGCGGCGCGGATCGCGACATCGCCGATCATCATTCCCAGCGGGACCGACTGGCCGGCGCGGCCGACGCAGGTCACCGCCTGGCTCTGGCTCCAGCGCATCGCAAGGTAGTTGACCGCCGCGACGAGGCCGGCCCAGCCGAGCAGCAGAACGGGCGACGTCGAGCCCCACAAAGCGGCGACGAACAGGCAGGCGGCGGCGATGTTGGTGAGGGCGAAGAAGGGGGCAAGCTGGCCGCGGGCGATCAGCTGCACATCCTTCAGCGGGGAGGCCGCGGAACCGCTCTCGCGGGAAAATCCGGCCGATTCGCCGTCGGGAAGCCGAGCGGCGATCATACGCTTGTAACGGTCGGGGGCTTCGTACATCGGCTCGTCAAGACTCCTGGACGAACCGGAGTTAGGACTTCTGGGTTGAGACGGAGTTAAGAAAGCCGGGGCAGGAACCGGTCGGGATCGAGCCGCGGACTGCCCGCCGCGGCGCGTTCGGCAGCGCGAATCGCCTCCGCGATGGCACGATTAACCGGCGCGGGAAGGCCGAGCGCGGCCGCCCGCGCGACCACGGCGCCCTGCAATTCGTCGATTTCTGTCATCCGCCCGCGCTGCAGGTCTTCCCACATTGAGGAGCGGGCGGCCGCATCGATCTTCACGCCGCGGCTGGCGGCGAGGCGGAACAGGAAATCGGGCAGGCGCAGCAGGCGGGGGAAGCGGGTCACCGGGATCTTGCCGAGGCTCCACGGGGTGATTCGCTCGGCGCGCAGCACGGCCAGCGCCTCGTCCTGCGCGGAGGCCAGGATGAGGCGCCAGCGGCGGTCGCCGAGCTGTTCGCGCAAGGTCAGGCCGGACAGCGCGTTCAGCGCATTGTTGAGGTTGTAGACGAGCTTGCCGGCGAGGACGGCGGTCATGTTGTCGTGGGCGAGGATGTCGAGATGCGGAGCGATCAGGGGCGGTGCGCCGGCCGCGATCACCAGCGGGCCGGAGGTGCCGCGATGAAACCGGCCCCCGCCCTGATGCAGCACGTTGAAGCTGACCATCCCGGCGTGGACCTGGCGGCCGGGCAGCGTTGATCGCAGCAGATCGGCATTGCCGAGACCGTTCTGGAGGCTGGTCACCTCGGCGCCGGCTGGCGCGTGGGCGGCGATCAGGGCGGCCATTTCCGAAGTGGCGCCGCTCTTCACCGTGACCAGGACGACGCCGGCGTCGCTGAGCGCAACCGCGGGATCGGTCTCGACCCCGATCCGGCCGGGTTCCAGCCGCTCGCTCCACCCTTCGAAACTGGTGAGGTTAAGGCCGTCGGCGGCAAGCTCCGCGGCGATTCGCGGGCGGGCGAGGAGCACCACGTCGGCGCCGCCGAGTGCGAGCAGGCCGCCGATGAAGCAGCCGATGCTGCCGGCCCCCGCGATGACGATCTTTTCGGCCACGAGCCGAGTGGTGCCCCCTCCCACCCAGGTTGACAAGGCGGACGCCCTGCCGGAAAGACGGGGCATGACCCCGACCTGGCAGCGCTGGCAAGACATCCAGACGGCGGCGCGATGGCGCTGGCGGTAGGCCACCTGCACCTTCCACCAGCTTGACCAAACCAGATGCGACCCGCCCTCACCCGGCGGGTTTTTTGTTGTTCCGTGAGGCCGCTTTCATGACTCCGACTGCCCATTATACCGCCGTCATCCCGTCCGCTCCGCCGGTCGATGCCGGCCCCGTCCCCAACCCGCTGCCGCGGCTGCTGGCGGGCGAGGACCTCAGCGCCGACGACAGCCAGCACCTGTTCGAGCGGCTGGTGCTGGGGCGGCTCGAGCCGGGCGAGATCGGCGGGATGCTGATCGCGCTGAGGATGAAGGGCGAGACGCCCGAGGAGATGATCGGCGCGGCGCAGGCGCTGCTGGCGGCGGCGACCCCGTTCGAGCGGCCCGACGGGCTGTTCGCCGACTGCTGCGGTACCGGCGGCGATGGGTCGGGAACGATCAACGTGTCGACCGCGGCGGGCTTCGTCGCGGCGGCGGGCGGGCTTAAGGTCGCTAAGCACGGCAATCGCTCGGTCTCGAGCAAATGCGGGTCGGCCGACGTGCTGGAAGCGCTTGGGGCGAAGATCGGGCTCGACCCGGCGCGCGCGCGGGCTGTGCTCGACGAGACCGATTTCACCTTCCTGTTCGCGCCGGCCTACCATTCGGGGATGAAGCATGCCGCGGTGGTGCGCCGGCAGTTGAGCGTCAGGACGGTGATGAACCTCCTCGGGCCGTGCGTGAATCCGGCGCGACCGCCGGTGCAGTTGCTGGGGGTGGCGGACGCGAAGATGCTGCGGCGGATCGCACAGGTGCTGCAGGCGCTCGGCGTCGACAAGGCGCTGGTGGTGCACGGGTCGGGTCTCGACGAAGTCGCGTTGCACGCCGAGACGCGGGCGATCCGGCTCGACGGCGGCGAGCTGGAGGAACTGGTTCTGACCCCCGAGGAGGCCGGGTTCGAGCGGATGCCGCTTAACGCGCTGGAGGGCGGCGATCCGAGTGACAATGCGGCGCGGCTGCGGGCGCTGCTGGACGGGCGCGGCGCCCAGGCGGAGAATCAGGCGGTGGCGCTGAACGCCGGCGCGTTGCTGTGGACCGCCGGACTGGCGCCGAGCTTTACCGACGGTGCCGCGACGGCGATGGAGCTGCTCGGTTCGGGCGCAGCCGGGCGCACGCTGGACGCGTTCATCGAGGCGACCCATGGCTGACGTGCTGGGCGAGATCGTCGCGCACAAGCGGCGCGAAGTGGCCGAGCGGCTGCGCGGGTTCGACTCCAGCGGGATCGCGCCGACCACGCGCAGTCTGCGCGCGGCACTGAGCCGACCGGGCGCGCGTTTCCTGATGGAAGTGAAGCGCGCCTCGCCCTCCGGGCATCACTCGCCACATTCGGTCGAGACGGCGATCGGCGCTTATGCGGGCGTCGCGGACGGGGTCAGCTGCCTGACCGACGAGCGCTTTTTCGGGGGATCGTTCGCCGCGCTGGAGACAGTCCGCGCACGATTCGACGGGCCGCTGCTGGCCAAGGATTTCGTGGTCGTGCCGGCACAGGTCGGCGAGGCGCGGCGGCATGGCGCGGACGCGGTGCTGTGCATGCTGTCGGTGCTGCGCGACGAGGAGGCCCGCGCGGTGATGGCCGAGGCCGATCGGCTGGGCATGGACGTGCTGGTCGAGGTGCATGACGAGGCGGAATTGGCTCGTGCACTGGCGTTGGGCACGACGCTGGTCGGGATCAACAATCGGGACCTCAAGACGCTGAAGACCGACCTTGCAGTGACCGAGCGGCTGGCCGCGCTGGTGCCGGAAGGCGTGGCGCTGGTCAGCGAATCGGGGGTGGCGACGCGGGCCGATGTCGGGCGGCTGGGGCGCCATGCCGATGCGTTTCTGGTCGGATCCTCACTGATGGCGGCGGACGATGTCGGCGAGGCGGCACGGGCACTGGTGTTCGGGCGGGTGAAGATATGCGGACTGACCCGCGAGGAGGATATCGCGTCAGCCGCTGCGGCGGGCGCGACGCATGGCGGAATCATCCTGGTGGAGGGCACGCCGCGCTTCGTTGAAACCGCGCGGGCAGGCGAGCTGGCCAAGGCCATGCGAGACGCCGGACTGAAGCCGGTCGGGGTCTTTCGTGACGAGCGGCGGAGCCAGGTTGCTCAGGTCGCCGAAGCGCTCAGCCTTGCCGCCGTACAATTGCATGGAAGTGAACCGGCGGACGACGTCGCCGAATTGCGCAAGGCGTTCGCGGGCGAGATTTGGACTGCGGGCTTCGAGGAGCGCGGCGGCGACCGGCTCCTATTCGATTCGCCGGGTGGCGGGACCGGCGCGACCTGCGACTGGGCGGCGGTCTCTGCGCACCCGGCCAAAGCGAGCGCCTTCCTGGCCGGCGGAATTGGCCCCGACAACGCCCGCGCGGCGCAGCGGACCGGGGTCTACGGCCTCGATGCCAGCTCGCGGCTGGAAGCAGCGCCGGGCATCAAGGATCACGACAAGATACGGGCGCTGTTCGACGCGCTGCGACTTCCCGACCGGAGAATTTCTGATGAAGCATGACGGACGTTTCGGCCGGTTCGGGGGCTGCTTCGTGCCCGAAATCCTGGTTCCCGCATTGGAGCAGTTGGAAGCGGCGTTCCTCGAGGCGGAAGAGGATGATGGGTTCAAGGCCGAACTGCAGGAGCTGCTTACCACCTATGCCGGGCGCCCGACCCCGCTGACCCGCTGTCGCAACCTCGGCAAGGGGACGCAGGCACGCATCTATCTCAAGCGCGAGGACCTGCTGCACGGCGGCGCGCACAAGACCAACCAGGTGCTCGGCCAGGCGCTGCTTGCCAAGCGAATGGGCAAGCGCCGGCTGATCGCCGAGACGGGCGCGGGCCAGCATGGCGTCGCGACCGCGCTGGCAGGGGCGCTGTTCGGGCTGGAGACCGAGATCTTCATGGGCGCCGACGACGTCGCCCGCCAGCAGCTGAACGTATTCCGGATGGAGCTGATGGGGGCCAAGGTGGTGCCGGTGACCGCCGGCGACCGGACGCTGAAGGATGCGGTCAACGAGGCGTTGCGCGACTGGACCGCGACCTTCGCCGACACCCATTATCTCCTCGGCACCGCGGCCGGTCCGCACCCGTTCCCGACCATGGTTCGCCAGTTCCAGCGGGTGATCGGCAAGGAGGCGCGGGCCCAGGTGCTGGAGATCGAAGGCCGCCTGCCTGACATCGTCACGGCCTGCGTCGGCGGCGGCTCCAACGCGATCGGCATGTTCGCCGACTTCGTCGCGGATGAGGACGTGCGGTTGGTCGGGTGCGAGGCGGCCGGCAAGGGGCTTCACGGGCACGAGCATGGCGCGACCATCCTCAAGGGCACGCCCGGCATCCTGCACGGGACCGAAACTCTGCTACTGCAGGACAGCGACGGGCAGATCGCCGACACCTGGTCGATGTCGGCCGGGCTCGATTATCCCGGCGTCGGGCCGGAGCATGCGTTCTTGAAGGAAAGCGAGCGGGCGGAATATGTCGGGATCACCGACGCCGATGCGCTGGCGGCTTTCCAGGCGCTGTCGCGGTCGGAGGGGATCATCCCGGCGTTCGAAAGCGCCCACGCGATCGCCTTTGCCCTGGCCGAGGCGGAGCGGGCGACGAAGGACACGATCATCCTGGTCAATCTGTCGGGCCGCGGGGACAAGGACATGGCAAGCGCGGTCAAGCTGTTGAAGCCGGAGGCTGCGCAATGAGCCGCTACGCACAGATGTTCGAGCGGCTGAAGCAGCGCAATGAGGGTGCGTTCGGGGCCTTCCTGATGCTCGGCGATCCGGACAAGGAGACCAGCGCAAGGCTGCTCGACACCGTGGTCGAGGCCGGCGCCGACATGATCGAGGTCGGCATTCCCTACAGCGATCCGGTCGCCGACGGGCCGGTGATCCAGGCCGCGTCCGAGCGGGCGCTGGCGGCGGGGATGCGGGTCGACGACAGCTTTGACCTGATCCGCAACCTTCGCGCGCGGCACCCGGCGGTGCCGATCGGAATCCTCACCTATGCCAACATCCTCCACGCCCGCGGGCGGGAGAAGTTCTTCGCCGACGCAGCCGAGGCGGGAGCGGACTCGATCCTGGTCGCCGACGTGCCGAGCCTGGAAGCGGTCCCCTATAGCGAGGCGGCCAAGGCGGCCGGGCTTGAGCTGGTGATGATCGCCGCGCCCAACACGCACCAGCCAGTGCTGGAGCGGATCGCGGCGCTGTCTGGCGGCTACACCTATTGCGTGGCGCGGGCCGGAGTGACCGGGACCAGCACCACTCTGGCGCTCGACCACGACGCGCTGATCGCCGGACTGGCCCAAGCCGGAGCGCCGCCACCGGTGCTGGGTTTCGGCATCTCCACACCCGAGCAGGTCCGCCAGGCGCTGGCCAGCGGGGCGGCGGGGGTGATCGCGGGATCGGCGCTGGTGAAGTGCGGGGCGGATGCCGACGCGCTCGGCGAACTTGTCACCGCCCTCAAGGGCGCTACTGGCCTGTCGAACTAGTCAAAGGGAAGACACATGGCCGTTTCGCTTTCAGGTCGCACCGCCATCGTCACCGGAGCCGGCGGGGGCCTTGGCCGCACCCATGCGCTGCTGCTGGCGCGGGCCGGGGCGAAGGTGGTCGTCAACGACATTCCGCAGAACATCGCCAATGCCGAAAGCGTGATGGAGGAAATCCGCTCTGCCGGTGGGCAGGCGTCGGCATTCGGTGCAAGCGTCACCAACGAGGAGGCGGTGGCCGAAATGGTCGCCAAGACGGGCGTGGTCGACATCCTCGTCAACAATGCCGGCATCCTGCGCGACAAGAGCTTCGCCAAGATGACGCTGGACGAATTCCGGCTGGTGATGGACGTCCACCTGATCGGCAGCGTCATCTGCACCAAGGCGGTGTGGGACGGCATGCGCGAGCGCAATTACGGGCGGATCGTCATGACGACGTCGAGCTCGGGCCTGTACGGCAATTTCGGGCAGACCAATTACGGCGCGGCGAAGATGGCGCTGGTCGGGTTCATGCAGACGCTCGCCATCGAGGGCGCCAAGAACAACATCCGCGTCAACGCGCTGGCCCCGACCGCGCGCACCGCGATGACCGAGAATCTGTTGCCCCCGCAGGCGCTGGAGCTGCTGGGCCCCGAATATGTAAGCCCCGCGCTGCTGGCGCTGGTCGCCGAAGAAGCGCCGACCCGGACCATTTTGGCGGCCGGCGCTCAGGGGGTAGAGCAGGCGCATATCACGCTGACCAAGGGCATTTCGATCAAGGGGCTGGACGACCTGGAGGCTGCGTCGGTGATCCTGCAGCGGCTGGACGAGATCGGTGAGCTGTCGACCGCCACCGTGCCCGCGAGCGGGATGGAGCAGGGCCAGGTCGAGCTCGGCAAGGCGCTCGGGGCCTGAAGCTCCGGGGCTCGCCTTGCGGCCCGCTCGCCGGCGCCTTTCCCGTCCCGGGCGACAAGTCGCTGTCTCACCGGGCGCTGATCTTCGGCGCGCTGGCGACGGGCGAGACGGTCATCGCCGGGCTGCTGGAGAGCGAGGATGTGCTGGCCACCGCCGAAGCGCTGCGCGCGTTCGGGGTCCGGGTCGAGCGCTTCGGGCCGGGTCGCTGGCGGGTGATCGGGGGCCAGTGGCGCTCGCCAGAGGCACCGGTCGATTGTGGCAACAGCGGCACCGCGGTGCGGCTGCTGATGGGCGCGGCGGCGGGACAGGGCGTGCGCGCGACCTTCACCGGCGATTCCTCGCTTTCGAAGCGGCCGATGCGGCGGGTGACCGGGCCGCTGGAAGCGATGGGGGTCCGGATCGAGGGCGGCGACCGCCTGCCGCTGACGGTCGCGGGGCCGGTGACGCGGGGACTGGCCCACCTCAACGTGCCAGCGAGCGCGCAGGTCAAGTCGGCAGTGTTGCTTGCAGGGTTGGGAACGGACCAGCCGGTCGAGATCGCCGAACCGGTGCCGAGCCGCGATCACACCGAGATCATGCTCGCCGAATTCGGCGTCGAGGTGGAGCGCGACGGGACGGTGACCCGGCTGGGCGCGAAGCGGACGCTCGAGGCGCGGCTGGTCGAGGTCAGCGGCGATCCCTCGTCGGCGGCCTTCGTGCTTGGCGCGGCGGCGATCGTGCCGGGGTCGGAGGTGAGCGTGAAGGACGTGCTGCTCAACCCGCACCGCTCGGGGTTCGTGATGGCGTTGCAGCGGATGGGTGCGGACCTGGCGATGGCCAATATCCGAGGTCGCGGCGGCGAGACGATCGGCGACGTGAGGGTGCGGTTCGGGCCGCTGTTCGGGGCGGAGTTCACGGCCGAGGAAATCCCTTCGATGGTGGATGAGATCCCGATCCTGGCGGTGGTCGCCGCCGGGGCGCAAGGCGAGACCCGGATCGAGGGTCTGGACGAGCTTCGCCACAAGGAAAGCGACCGGCTGGCGCTGATGGCCGAGGGGCTTGCGGCTTGCGGGGTCGATGCCCGCGCCGATGGCGATGCGCTGGTGGTCCGGGGCGGAGCGATCCGCGGCGGCGCCGCGGTGAGGACCGAGGGCGATCACCGGATCGCGATGAGCCACCTCGTGCTGGGCCTCGCCGCCGAGCAACCGATCGTGGTCGACGAAGCCGAGATGATCGGGACCAGCTTCCCAACCTTCCGTGACGCGATGCGGCGGCTTGGGGCGAAGATCGACGAGGTGGAGGAATGAGCTGGAACAGCTTCGGGCGTCTGTTCCGTTTCACTACTTGGGGCGAGAGCCATGGGCCCGCGATCGGGGTGGTGGTCGACGGCTGCCCGCCGGGGCTGGCGCTCGACGAGAACCATGTGCAGGCCTTCCTCGACCAGCGCCGGCCGGGGACGGGCAAGAACGTCTCGCCGCGGCAGGAGCCCGACCGGGTGCGGGTCCTGTCGGGGCTGTTTGAGGGGCGGACGACGGGCACGCCGATCGCGATGCTGATCGACAATGTCGACCAGCGCTCCAAGGATTATGCCGGCCTGCCGCCGCGTCCCGGCCATGCCGACGCTGCTTACGATGCGAAATATGGCTTCCGCGATCCACGCGGCGGCGGCCGCGCGAGCGCGCGCGAGACCGCGATGCGGGTTGCGGCGGGGGCAGTGGCGCGGCTGGTCATTCCCGAAGTGACGGTGACCGCCCGCGTGGCCGAGATCGGCGGCGAGGCGGACCCGGAGCGGTGGGAAGCTTTGCTCGACGAGGCGCGGGGCAATCAGGACAGTCTGGGCGCGGTGATCGAGTGCCTCGCCGAGGGCGCGGCGGCAGGGTGGGGCGCACCCATTTACGCCAAGCTGGATGCCGACCTGGCGGCGGCGGTGATGGGGGTCAACGCGGTCAAGGGCGTCGAAATCGGCGAAGGCTTCGCCGCGGGCCGAGCGAGCGGGCGGGCGAGCCTGCCGCTGATGCAGGCCAGCGGGATCGACGGCGGGATCGCCACCGGCCACCCGATCCGCCTGCGTGCGGCGTTCAAGCCGACCAGCAGCATCGGCATCGGCGGGCGGCACGATCCCTGCGTCGGGATCCGCGGCGCGCCGGTGGTCGAGGCGATGGTCGCGCTGGTCCTGGCCGACCACAAACTCTTGCACCGGGGTCAGTGCGGCTGACGCCCTAGTGGCATTTGAAGCGGTCGAATGGCTCCAGGCAGTCGCGGCAGCGCCATTGGCTCTTGCACGGGGTCGAGCCGAAGCGACTGACTTCTTCCACCTCGGCTGAACCGCATTGCGGGCAATGGACTTCGCCCGACGGTTCGGGCGGGGCGATGCCGTAACGCCGCAGTTTTTCGCGGCCCTCCGGCGTGATCCACTCGGTGGTCCACGGCGGGCTGATCACTGTCTGAATGGCGGTGCCGCGATAGCCGGCGGCGTCGAGGGCGGCACGGATGCTCTGTTCGATGAACAGGGTCGCGGGGCATCCCGAGTAAGTCGGGGTGATGACTACGCGCTCTTCCGAGACGTCGCGGACGATGCCGAGTTCGACCACCGAGACGGCCGGGATCTCGGGGTCGGCGACTTCAGCGAGAACGTCCCAGATCGGCTGCATCACACCCGCTCGATCACCATCGCGATGCCCTGGCCGACGCCGATGCACATGGTGGCGAGGCCGTAGCGCCCGCCGTTACGCGCTAGCTCCAGCGCGGCAGTGCCGGCGAGGCGCGCGCCGCTCATGCCGAGCGGATGGCCGAGCGCGATGGCGCCGCCGTTCGGGTTTACCCGCGCGTCGTCGTCCGGGAGGCCGAGCTGGCGGAGCACGGCGAGGCCCTGCGCGGCGAAGGCTTCGTTGAGCTCGATCACGTCCATCTGCTCGAGGGTCAGGCCGAGACGGCCGAGCAGCTTGGTGGTTGCCGGGGCCGGGCCGATGCCCATGATCCGGGGGGGCACGCCGGCCACCGCGCAGCCGAGGACGCGGGCCTTGGGGGTGAGGCCGAAGCGCTTAGCGCTCTCTTCCGAGGCGATCAGCAGCGCGGCGGCGCCGTCGTTGACGCCCGAGGCATTGCCGGCGGTTACCGTGCCGTCCTTGCGGACGATCGGCTTCAGCGCGGTCAGCTTTTCGAGCGGGGTCAGGCGGGGGTGTTCGTCCTTGTCGACGGTCGTCACTTCGCCCTTGCGGCCGGGGATGTCGACGCCGACGATCTCCGCGGCCAAGCGGCCGTTGGCTTGCGCGGCGGCGGCCTTTTCCTGGCTGTGCAGCGCGAACAGGTCCTGGTCCTCGCGGCTGACATTGAACTCGTCCGCGACGTTCTCGGCGGTCGAGGGCATGGTGTCGTCGCCATAGGCTTCGCGCATCTTGGGATTGACGAAGCGCCAGCCGATAGTGGTGTCGTAAATCTCCGCATTGCGGTCGAACGCCGAGGTCGCCTTGGCCATCACGAACGGCGCGCGGCTCATGCTTTCGGAGCCGCCGGCGATGAGCAGGTCGCCCTCGCCCGAGCGGATGGTGCGAGCAGCCATCGCCACCGCGTCGAGGCCCGAGCCGCACAGGCGGTTGAGCGTCACCCCGCCGCTGTCATGCGGTAGCCCCGCCAGCAGCCCGGCCATCCGCGCGAGGTTGCGATTGTCCTCGCCCGCCTGGTTCGCGCAGCCGAGGATGATGTCGTCGAGCGCGGCCCAGTCGACCCCCCCGTTTCGGTCTTTGAGCGCGCGAACGGGGATGGCGGCGAGGTCGTCGGCGCGGACCCCGCTCAGCGCGCCGCCGTAGCGGCCGATCGGGGTGCGGACGTAGTCGCAGATGAAGGCGTCGGTCATTCCGCGCTGATCACCCCGCGGCGGATCTGATCGAGCTCGATGCTCTCGAACAGCGCCTTGAAATTGCCTTCGCCGAAGCCCTCGTTCCCCTTGCGCTGGATCAGCTCGTAGAAGATCGGGCCGATCACTTCCTGGGTGAATATCTGCAGCAGCAGCCCCTGGCCCTCGGTCGGCGCGCCGTCGAGGAGGATGCGGCGCTTCTTCAGTTCTTCCATCGGCTCGCCATGCTCGGGCACGCGGGCGTCGAGCAGGTCGTAATAGGTGTCGGGCGTGTCCTGGAAGGGAATGCCGCGCGACTTCAAGATGTCGACGCTGGAATAGATGTCGGTGGTGCCGAGCGCGATGTGCTGGATGCCCTCGCCATTATACTTGCGGAGGAATTCCTCGATCTGGCTCTTGTCGTCTTGGCTCTCGTTGAGCGGGATGCGGATCTTGCCGCAGGGCGACGTCATCGCCTTGGAGAACAGGCCGGTGACCTTGCCCTCGATGTCGAAATAGCGGATCTCGCGGAAGTTGAAGAGCTTCTCGTAGAACTCGGCCCAATGGTTCATGCGCCCGCGGCGGACATTGTGGGTCAGGTGGTCGAGATAGGTGAGGTGGCTGGCCGACGCCTGCATCGCCTCTTCGTGGCCGGGCAGATAATCGAACAGGTCGGCATAAGCGTCACCGTGATCGCCATATTGGTCGATCAGATACAGCAGCGAGCCGCCGATCCCCTCGATCGCGGGCCAGCCGAGGCCCTTGTGTGTCACGTTGGTGGCGCCGAGTTCCAGCGCCCGGGCGTGGGCCGCCGCCGCGTCCTTGACGCGGAAGGCCATGGCGACTGCCGAGGGGCCGTGCTCCTTGGAGAAGTCGGCGGCGTGGCTTTCGTCATGGGCGTTGATCAGGAAGTTGATGTCGCCCTGGCGATGCAGGGTGATGTCCTGCGTACGGTGCTTGGCGACCGCCGGGAAGCCGAGCTTGGCGAACAGGTCACGCAGCAGCTGGGGTTCGGGGGCGGCATATTCGACGAATTCGAAGCCGTCGGTGCCCATCGGGTTCTCAAGGCCGAGCGGCCCTTTTTCGAGCGTGGCGGTAGCCATTGGGGGGATCTCCTTGTCACCGGTCCCTTGCGCCGGGCATGGTCCCTTTTCAAGCTTTGCACGAGGTAATGGGCATGTGGAAAGAACGGGACGGCGGACTGCATCGGAGCTTCCGCTTCGCCGATTTCAGTGTGGCCTTCGGCTTCCTCACGCGGGTCGCGCTGCATGCCGAGAAGGTCGATCACCATCCCGAATTCACCAGCGTCTGGAACCGGGTCGACTTCCGCCTGACCAGCCACGATGCGGGCGGGGTGACCGACCGAGATCGCGAGCTGGCGGAGGTGATCGACAGGCTTGCGGATCAGTAACTGCGGCCGGTCAGCCGCTGGTTCTTGCGGTGTGCCAGATAGGCGCCGATTGCGCCGCCGATGAACGGCCCGACGATCGGGGCCGGGATGCCGATCACGGCGCCTACTGCGGCATATTTCGCCATGCGCTTGCCTTCGTCGGTCATGAGTCTTCTCCTTCAGTCGAACATGGCGGTGGCGAGCGGTTCGCTCGGCCCGAACCAGATGACGTGCTTTGTGTGGTCCGAACGATCGTCGCCGGTGGACGGGTGCGCGAACACCGTCAGGCCCCGGCGGTGAAGCGGGAGCCAGCAAGCCACCTCGCCGAAGCGGTCGGGAGCGACAGTCAGCTGGACCGAGCCGCGCGGGTGGGGTCCGACCGGGCGGGTATGGAAATGGCCGACCGAGGCTCCGAATCGCTCGGCCACCTCGGCCGCGACGGTGCGGGCGAGGTCGACCTCCTGCGGGTCGAAGTAGAGGTGGACGTGAAAGTCGCTGACGCTCGCCATGCAGCCGAGATGGGGAGCGGTAGGGCAGCGGAAAAGGGTCGGCTTCCATTCAGGTGCGAACGCGCATAAGCTCACCCCATGACCGCGCACGTCGCCATCGCCGCTCCTTATTATCGCCACGAGGTGGGGATCGGCTGACGCGCGTCTGACAGGACCAGCTTTCCGCCACCCCGCCAGGCACCGCCCGGCGGGGTTTTTTGTTTTCGTTTCTCAAGGACCGTCCAACATGTTCAAGCAATTCCATCGTGCCGAAGCCAACCCGCGACTGCCGGGCTGGCAGGCCTATGTGGTTGACCAGGGCTGGGACCGGTTCAGCGCCGAGGACCACGAGACGTGGGACATCCTGCACGACCGCCAGACGAAACTGCTGGAGGGGCGGATCGTGTCGCGCTTCATGGACGGGCTGGCGCTGATCGGGCTGCGCGATGGCGGCATCCCGGAGCTTGGCCGCCTGAACGCGAAGCTGCAGCCGCTAAGCGGATGGCACTGCGTGGCGGTGGCGGGGCTGGTCCCCGACGAGGCCTTCTTCGCGATGCTGGCGGCGCGGGCGTTCCCGATCGGCAATTTCATCCGGACCCGGGCCGAGCTCGATTACCTCGAGGAGCCCGACTGCTTTCACGACATCTACGGCCATGTGCCAATGCTCGCCGACCGAGCGGTCGCGGACGCGATGCAGAAATTCGGCGAGACGGGCGTGAAGGCGATCGCGGCGGGGGAGGGCGACAAGGTCGCACGGCTCTACTGGCACACGATCGAATTCGGGCTGGTGCGCGAGGAGGGTGAAACCCGCATCCTTGGCGCGGGGCTGGCCTCGAGCTTCGGGGAAGCGGCCAAGAGCCTGGAGGATCCGGCGATCGAGCGGCGGCGGTTCACGCCGGAAACGTCGGTCGCGACGCCGTACCGGCACGATGCAATGCAGCCGCTCTACCTGGTCGCCGACGGGATGGAGCAGATTGTCGAGGCGCTGGAAGGGCCGCTGCCATAGGCTGGCGCGGGGCCAGCGCTTCTGCTTAGCTTTGCGGCATGAGCATCTGGCACCACTCCACTTTCGATCCCGTCACTGCTACGCGAATCGGTGAGGGCTGCATGATTGGGCACCTCGGCATCGAGTTCGTGGAGCGCGGCGACAATTGGCTGAAGGCCCGGATGCCGGTCGACCATCGTACCGTGCAGCCTTATGGCCGGTTGCACGGCGGGGCGTCCGTTGCCTTGGCCGAAACGGTCGCCTCCTATGCCGGCATGATGACGGTAGATCCCGCCGAGTGGGGCGTGGTCGGCCTCGAGATCAATGCCAACCACATCCGCACCGCGCGGGATGGCTGGGTGTCCGCCACCGCCACGGCCGAGTCGGTCGGGCGGACGGCGCAGGTGTGGACGATCCGGATCGAGGATGAGGCCGGCAAGCTGGTCTGCCTGTCGCGGATCACGCTGGCCGTAATTGCCGCGAAGCATGCCTAGCGGGGCAGACCTTCCAGAAAGCGCTTGGTTTCGCGCACCACCTCCCGGGTGGCCTTGCGTGAGACTCCGAAGGCCATGTGGTTGCAGTTGAGTTCGATCCGCTCATCGCTCTCGTGCGACTGACCTCGGGCGCAGGCAGGGGCGACGATGCCGTCGCGGCGGGACCAGAAGGTGAGTGTCGGGACTGGCGGCTTGTCCGGGATACGCGGCAGCGGCGGATTGTCGACCTTGTGGCCGGCGACCAGTTCGTACAATCGCCAGACGTTGTTCGCGCGCAGGTCGCCCGAGAAAGGCGAACCGAGGGTCACCACCGCGCTGACGAGGTCGGGACGATGACGGGCAAGCTCGCGGGCGAACAAGCCGCCGAGGCTCCAGCCGATCACCAGCACTTGTCCACCGTCGCCGATCTCGACCAGCCGGCGTTCGAGCCGCTCCAGCGTGTCGGCGCGGGCGCCGCGGTTGAGGCCGAGCGCCCAGGGGTGGGTGCGGAAACCTGCCTCGGCAAAGGCGCGGCGGAGTTCCAGGGTGGTGCGGTCGGTGGCGACGAAGCCGGGGATGACCAGTGCCGGCGGCCCGTCGACCGGCCCGCGCGGCCCGAGGTGGCCGAAGCCGTTGAGGAGCCGCGGCGCGAGGCTCAGCGCTTCGGTGAAGCGGCGGTAGCCCGGCGGGGCGAGGCTGTCGTCTCGGCTCAGAGCCACTCCCCGCCCATCAGCCCCTGCAGCGCCTTGGGCAAGCGCACCCGGCCGTCCTCGGTCTGGTGGTTCTCGAGCAGCGGCACGAGGATCCGGGGGCTCGCCAGCGCGGTATTGTTGAGGGTGTGGGCGTAGCGCACCTTGCCGCCTTCATCGCGGTAGCGGAGGTTGGCGCGGCGGGCCTGCCAGTCGTGCAGGGTCGAGCAGCTGTGCGTCTCGCGATATTTGCCGAGGCTGGGCACCCAGCTTTCGATGTCGTTCATCCGGAACTTGCCAAGACCCATGTCACCGGTCGAGGTCTCGATCACCTGATAGGGGATTTCGAGGTCGGTCAGCAGCTCCTCGGCCAGACCGAGTAGGCGGGCGTGCCACTCGGCTGAGACCGCTTCGTCTGCTTCGCAGATGACGAACTGTTCGACCTTGGCGAACTGGTGGACGCGCAGCAGGCCGCGGACGTCGCGGCCAGCGCTGCCCGCCTCGCGGCGGAAGCAGGGCGAATAGCCGGCATAGAGGACCGGGCCCTTGCTGAGGTCGAGGATCTCGCCCGAGTGGAGCGAGGTCAACGCCACCTCGGCGGTGCCGGCCAGCCACAGGTCGTCGTTGGGAAGCTGGTAGGTTTCCTCCTTGTGGCCAGGGAATTGCCCTTGGCGGACGAACGCCTCTTCGCGGACCAGCGCGGGTACGGTGATCGGGGTGAACCCCGCGGCGGCGATCTTGCCCAGTGCCCACGCCATCAGATTGGCCTCGAGCAGGGCGAGGCGGCCCTTGAGGCAATATTGGCGGCTGCCCGAAACCTGGACGATGCGGCCGAGGTCGGCCCAGTCGTTCATCTCGCACAGCTCGACATGGTCACGCGGGGTGAAGCCGAAGTCGGGAAGGCTGCCCTCGGTGCGGATGACGACGTTGCTGTTCTCGTCGGGCCCGACCGGTGCGCCGTCCCACGGAATATTGGGCAAGCGGAGAAGGGCATCGCGCAGCTGCGCTTCCTTGTCGGCGACCCCGGCTTCGAGTTCGGAGGCCTTGGCGCCGGCTTCCTTGGCGCGGCGGCCGAGCTCGGCCTTTTCCTCCGGCGCGGCGGTCTTGAATCCGGCGGAGATGGCATTGCGCTCGGCGCGGAGGCGGTCGACCTCGGTCTTGGTGCCGCGCACTTCGCCTTCGAGAGCGAGGATTGCGTCGAGGTCGAGCGCGACATTCTTCTGGCTTGCGGCGCGGGCGACGAGGTCGCGGTTCTGGCGAAGGAAGGCGGGGTCCAGCATGGCCCGGCGGATGCGCGATTGCGCCTTCTGACGCAACCTCTGCGACCGTCCGAGACTTGACCGGCACTCGCCTTGCGTCTTTGCAGTCGGGCGAAGAACAAGGGGATACCATGCCTTCCGGACTTGCTGCGCTGCTCGACGATGTGGCGACCATTGCGAAGCTTGCCGCCGCCAGTGTCGACGATGTCGGTGCCGCCGCGGGACGCGCCGGAATGAAGGCGGCCGGCGTCGTGATTGACGATACGGCGGTGACGCCACGCTATGTCACCGGACTGAGCCCCGCTCGCGAAATCCCGATCATTTTCAAGATTGCGCGCGGCTCGCTGTTCAACAAGCTGGTGATCCTGCTCCCCGCCGCACTACTGCTCGCGGCGTTCGCACCATGGGCGGTCACGCCGCTTCTGATGATCGGCGGCGCCTTCCTTGCCTATGAGGCCACCCACAAGATCTGGGAAAAGGTCAGCGGGCACAGCCATACCGCTGAAGATCTGATCGAGGTCGCCGACCCGGGCGAACTGGAGGATCGACAGGTCAAGGGCGCGGTCCGAACGGATTTCATCCTTTCGGCTGAGATCATGGCGATCGCGCTGGCAGAGGTGGAAGCCAACAGCCTTGGAGCGCAGGCCGGCATCCTCGCGGTCGTGGCGATCGCCATCACGATCGGCGTTTACGGCGTCGTCGGGCTGATCGTGAAGCTGGACGATATCGGGCTGCACCTGGCCGAGCGCGGACCGAGCTTCGCGCAAAGCTTCGGCCGCGCACTGGTTCGCGGCGTTCCCAAGCTGCTGGCTGCGTTGGCCGTGATCGGAACCGCCGCGATGCTGTGGGTCGGTGGGCAGATCCTGCTTCACGGGCTTGAGGACCTGAACATCGCCGCGGCGATCCCTCACTTCGTCCACGACGCTTCCCACAGCATCGCCGAGGGCATCGGGTTCGCGGTGCCGGTGTGGGAGTGGGTGCTGAATGCACTTGGCGGCGCGGTCGCAGGCATCGTGGTCGGCGGCGTCATCGTCGCGCTGCTGGGCCTGCTGCCAAGCCGAAAGGGCTCGGACGTCGAGGCGGGCGCACACTGAGCGCCCTTCTGGTCTTCGTCGGCGGCGGCGGCGGGGCACTGCTCCGCTGGTGGCTGGGCGGACTTGTGGCGAGCCCATGGGGAACGCTGGCGGTTAACCTGGGCGGCTGCCTGGCGATGGGAATGCTGGCCGGATGGCTGGGACGGAGCGGCGGATCCGATCAGGCGCGGTTGCTGCTGGGTGTCGGGCTGCTTGGCGGGTTCACCACCATGAGCGCCTTTGCGCTGGACACCGTGCTGCTCTGGTCACGCGCGCCCGGCACCGCGCTGCTGTACGCCGGGCTGACCATCGCGGGATCGCTGGCCGGGCTGGCGCTGGGACTGGTGCTGACTCGTTAGAGCCGGACGTTCAGCCGCACACCCAGGTTGTCGATGCCCGGGTTCTGCTTGCCCGCCAGCTGGGCGTGGCTGAAATGAACCCAGCTCGCCTCCACCCCGACGCGATCATTGAGTTGGACCCCGATCGCCACCTCGGGCGCGAACAGGACCCGGCTGCCGAGCGCGAGGCGGTCGGGAAGGTCAACCTTGGAGGCCGATCCGTCATGCACCGCGACACCAACTCCCGGGCGGACATACAGGCGGTCGCCAAACCGCGCCGACAGGCCGGCAGCAAGGAAGTTGGTGCCGCCGTCGGTGTTGAGCTGTCCGAAGGCATAAGGCTGTAGCGGCGTGCCGCCGATCCGTCCGCCGCGGACCCCAATGCTGATGTCGGCGCCGCCCTCGCGGTCGGAATTGAGGCTGAGCGGCGTCTTGACGCCATGGGCGTGGAGGCCGGCGAATAGCTCGGCAGCCGAGGCGGCGGCGGGACAGGATAGCGCTGCGGCAGCAAGCGGTAGGACAATCTTCATGAGCGCTCCGGCAAAATCGGGAAGATCGCCCGATTGCATAGGCTTAGGCGACGGAACCTGAACGCGCCACCGGCACTTGGGCTCGTGTCGCCCCGTAAGCTGCCCAGGAGTGCTCCAATGCGTCGTCTTGCCCCCTTCGCCCTACTTGCCGCACTGGGCAGCGTGAGCCTGACCGGCTGCGCTACCACGCCGGGGATGACGGAGACCCCGCGGGTCGCCCCTGCATTCATTGCCATGGCGGCGTCGACCGATCTGTTCGAAATCGAGAGTAGCCGGCTGGCGCTTCAGCGCAGCCGTGACCCGATGAACCGGATGCATGCCGAACTGATGATCCGCGACCACACCAACACCAGTGCCCAGCTGCGCGCGGCCGCGGCGAGCGCGGGTTTCGGCGTGCCGACGCAGATGCGGCCGATGCATCGCGACATGCTGGATGCGCTGGCACGGTCGGCGACGTTCGACGCCACCTATCGCGCCCAGCAGGTCACCAGTCATCGCCAGGCGCTGGCGCTGATGGAGCGGTACGCCCGCCGCGGCGACGTGCCGCAGTTGCGCGGGGTTGCGGCCGCGACGGCGCCGGTGGTGCGCGGCCACCTCGATCACATTGTGCGGATGTAGCGCCGGTCGCGGGTCGTCAGGCCCTCGCCTGCCAGGCGAGCACGGTGTCGTTGGGGCTGAGCAGCATCCACACGTTAAGCGTCAGATTGTCGCGGATGATGGCGAGCGGGACCAGTTCCAGCACCAGCACGATCATCACGCTGGCCCACACCGGGATCCGCGCCGCGAGCAGGAAGCCGGCGATCATCATCGCGATGTCGCTGACCGAATTCAGCACCGTATCGCCGCGGTAGCCGAGCGCGATGGTCGCCTCGCGGTAGCGGTCGATGATCACCGGCGAATTCTCGACGATCTCCCACGCCGCCTCGACAATGGTCGCGGCGAACAGCCGCTGCCCCGGCTTCCAGCGCTTGGCGGCGAGATGCAGCAGGCCGTAGAACAGGAAGCCGTGCACGACGTGGCTGGCGCTGTACCAGTCGAGCAGCATCTGGCTCTGCTTGGCGCCGGCCGGGCCCCATAGCTCGATCAGGCCGCCGCGGTAGGTTAGCGGACGCCCCATCAGCCACAGGATGGCGGCGGCGCCGATCACGACGAGGAGGGTGGCGAGGGCAGGGCGAAGCTTTTTCACGAACATTCCACGGTAAGGTGAGCGATCCTCTTGTCGTCGCCGAGGCGGCGGCGGACTTCGCTGGGGGTGGCTCCGGTGGCGGAGACGATGGCGGCGTAGCGGCCGGGGCCGACCGCCCACAGGTGCCAGTCGTGAACGGTGACGTCACCCGGCCCCTCGATCTTGGCGCGCAGTTCGTCGCACAGATGCTGGTCGGGAACGCGGTCGAGCAGGACCCCGGCGGTCTCGATTACCAGACCGCGGCTCCAGTGCAGGATCACCAGCGCCCCGACCACGCCGACCGCGGCGTCGAGCCAGCCGATCCCGAACCACCAGCCGGCCGCGAGCGCGGCGATCGCTAGCACGCTGGTCAGCGCGTCGGCGAGGACGTGTAGGTAGGCGGAGCGAAGATTATGGTCGTGGGCATGGTCATGACCATGGTCACCGTCGTGCGAATGGCCGTGGCCGAGCAGCGCGGCACTGGCGAGATTGACCAGCAGGCCGATCACCGCAACCACCAGCGCCTCCCCGAACGCGACCGAGCGGGGCTCTACCAAGCGCAGGCCGCTTTCGTAGAGGATCCCGAGCGCCACGGCGGCGAGGCCGAGGGCGGAGGCGAAGCCGGCCAGGCTGCCGACCTTGCCGGTGCCCCAGCTGTAGCGTTGGTCGCCGTTGTTGCGGCGAGCGAAGCTGTAGGCCAGCGCGCTGACGCCAAGCGCCAACGTGTGGGTCGCCATGTGCCAGCCGTCGGCGGACAGGGCCATCGATCCGGTCAGCGTCCCGGCGACGATCTCCGCCACCATCATGGTCGCACTCAGCCATACTACCCAGCGGGTACGCCGGGCGTTGGAATCGTGGGCGTCGCCGAGGAAGTCATGCGAATGCGTGGCCATTGCCGTTCTGGCTAGGGGAGCAGGGTGGGCTTGCCAAGGCGCTCGGACGCTGGCCAAGAAGGCGGATGCTGCGCGCTTATGGTCCCGATTGCGATGGGTCGGTCATCACCTCCACCGGCGAGATTCCCGCCGGGGCGACCTGGATCGACCTTGAGGAACCGACCCGCGAGGAGGAAATGCTGGTCGAGCAATCTCTCGGCTTCTCGGTGCCGACCCGCGACGACATGGTCGAGATCGAGCCGTCGAGCCGGCTGTTCGAGCGCGACGGCGCGCTGGTGATGACGGTTAGCGTGCTGTTCGGGGTCCAGGAAGGGCAACCGCAAAGCGAGCCGATCAGCTTCGTCCTGAAGGAAGGCAAGCTGGTGACGGTGCGCTATGTGACGCCCAAGCCGTGGCTGGCGTTCAGCCGCGAGGCGCGGGTCGAACTGGGCCTGGTTAAGGATTCGACCACCGCCCTCACCCGCCTGCTCGACGCGATCGTCGACCGGCTGGCGGACGAGCTGGAAGCCGCGGGGGCGGAGATCGAGGGCCTGTCCCGCGATACCTTCCGAAGCAACGACTATGAGCGGATCTCGACCAAGGAGCTTGAGGCGGTGCTGCGGCGGATCGGACAGGTCCAGACGCTGATCGCCAAGATCCGCATCACCGCGGTCAGCACCGCACGGGCACTGGGATTCCTTGCCGCATCGGATCGGCTTCACGGGCCGGGATGCGAGCGGACCCGCGAACTCATCTCGAGCCTCAGCACCGACGTCTCCGCGCTGATCGACCACAGCGCTTTCCTGTCGGGGCAGCTGACCTTCCTGCTCGATGCGAGCCTGGGCCTCATCAGCATCGAGCAGAATGCTGCGATGAAATTATTCAGCTGGATGGCGGTGGTGTTCCTGCCGCCGACCCTGATCGCGGGCATCTTCGGCATGAATTTCGTCCACATGCCCGAGCTTGACGAAGTGTGGGGCTATCCGATGAGTCTAGGGCTGATGCTGGTCAGCGCGGTGCTGCCACTATGGATTCTGAAGCGGCGAGGCTGGATCTAGGCGCGGAGGAGGAAGGCCGAGCCCGACGACATGGCGGCGGGGTCGTTGATGCCGGCATCGGCGGCGCGGCCAAGCCGGCGGGCGAGCGCCACCCGGGCCATGCTGAGGTCACCCATCGGGCGTCCCGACCGGCCGGCTTCGGCACGCTCGAAAGCGGCAAGGCGGCGATCGAAGGCCTGGCTGGTGAACGACATGGAAGATCCCCGCTGAGCGCCAGCGGTGCTGGCAACCCCCGAACAACCGGCAGGGCACAAGGATGTTCCCTGCCCAAGTGATTCTTTTCGCATGGGGAGTTGGGTTTCGGACCGCTTCGGAAACAACCGAACACCGGTTCGTTAAGGGCGCGTAATGTCTGTCCCGAAGCGCAACTTGCTGGTGCAGGCCGGTGACCGCCTTTCAGAGGCGATCGCCCGGACGTTCGCGCATCCGGTGATGCACATCGTGGTCATCCTGTTCTGCAGCGCCTGGTTCCTGGTCGGGCTGCCGACCGACCTCCTCACCGCGGCGCTGTCGATCCTGGCGATCACCCTGACCCAGATGGTGCTGAACGGCCAATATGACCGCGAGGCCGAGGCCCGTCGGCGCGATGTCGCCATGCACGCCAAGCTCGACGAGCTCATTCATGCCACCAAGCGCGCCCGGGACTCGATGGCCGGGATCGAGGAGGAGCTGGACGAGACCGAGATCCGCGAACTTCGCGAGGAAGCCAAGGAGCTGATCGAGCAAGCGGCGATCCGCACCAGCGACATCGCCGACGGCGAAAAGGCCAAGCGTGCAATCGACCGCGTCGGGGACGGCCGGACCGGATAGTCCTCTCGGCCCTTTGCCGCTCCTCCAAAGCCTTGCTAAGGGCCGCTGCAACCACATACCTCAAGCAGCGAGTTAGCCATGATCCCGACCGGCCAGGACAGCCTCGGCACCCGTTCGACCCTGAGCGTCGGCGGCAAGAATTTCGCCTTCTACGACCTCAACAAGGCGGGTGCGGCGCTGGGCGATATCAGCCGCCTGCCCTTCTCGATGAAGGTGCTGCTGGAGAATCTGCTGCGTTTCGAGGACGGGGTCACCGTCACCCGCGACGACCTGCAGGCGATGGTCGACTGGCAGAAGGAGCGGCGGATCAGCCGCGAGATCCAGTATCGCCCGGCGCGCGTGCTGATGCAGGACTTCACCGGCGTCCCCGCGGTAGTCGATCTCGCCGCCATGCGCGATGCGATGAAAGAGCTCGGCGGTGACCCGCAGAAGATCAATCCGCTGGTGCCCGTGCACCTGGTCATCGACCACTCGGTGATGGTCGACGAGTTTGGCACGCCCAAGGCGGCGGACGCCAACGTGGGCTACGAATATGCCCGCAACCGTGAGCGCTACGAGTTCCTCAAGTGGGGCAGCCAGGCGTTCGACAACTTCAAGGTGGTCCCGCCGGGCACCGGCATCTGCCATCAGGTGAACCTCGAATATATCTGCCAGACGGTGTGGACCTCGGCCGACCAGTCGGGCGACGAGGTGGCCTATCCCGACACTTTGGTCGGCACCGACAGCCACACCACCATGGTCAATGGCCTCGGCGTGCTCGGCTGGGGCGTCGGCGGGATCGAGGCGGAGGCCGCGATGCTCGGCCAGCCGGTGTCGATGCTGATCCCCGAAGTGGTCGGTTTCCGCGTCACCGGAAGCCTCAAGGAAGGCATCACCGCCACCGACCTCGTGCTGACCGTCACCCAGATGCTCCGCGCCAAGGGTGTGGTCGGCCGCTTCGTCGAATTCTTCGGCCCGGGCCTCGACGCGATGACCCTGGCAGACCGTGCCACCATCGCCAACATGGCGCCCGAATATGGTGCGACCTGCGGCTTCTTCCCGATCGACAATCGCACCCTCGACTACCTCCGCCTGTCGGGCCGCGACGATGACCGCATCGCGCTGGTCGAGGCCTATGCCAGGGCGCAGGGCATGTGGCGCGACGCCGACGCGCCCGAGCCCCTGTTCACCGACACGCTCGAGCTCGACCTCGGCAGCGTGGTGCCGAGCCTGGCCGGGCCCAAGCGCCCGCAGGACCGCGTGATCCTCTCGGACGTCGACGATCAGTTCAACGCCGAGCTGGCCGACACCTACAAGAAAGCCAACGACCCGCGCGTCGCGGTCGAGGGCGAGAGTCACGACCTCGGGAATGGCGACGTCGTCATCGCCGCCATCACCAGCTGCACCAACACCTCCAACCCGAGCGTGCTGATCGCCGCCGGCCTGGTCGCCCGCAAGGCGCGTGCGCTGGGCCTGACCCGCAAGCCGTGGGTCAAGACCAGCCTGGCGCCGGGAAGCCAGGTGGTGAGCGACTATCTCGCCGCCGCCGGGCTGCAGGAAGACCTCGATTCGATCGGCTTCAACACCGTCGGCTACGGCTGCACCACCTGCATCGGTAATTCGGGCCCGCTGCCCGAGCCGATCAGCGCCGCGATCAATTCGAACGACCTCGTCGCGGTCTCGGTCCTGTCGGGCAACCGCAATTTCGAAGGGCGCGTCAGCCCCGACTGCCGCGCCAACTATCTCGCCAGCCCGCCGCTGGTGGTCGCCTATGCGCTGGCCGGCACCGTTCGCAGCGACATCACGTCCGAGCCGCTCGGCACCGCGCAGAACGGCGAAAAGGTGTTCCTCAAGGACATCTGGCCGACCAACGACGAGATCCGTGCGCTGATCGACGCCCACGTCCACTCGGACCTGTTCCGCAAGCGCTACGCCGACGTCTATCGCGGCGACGAGCGCTGGCAGGGCATCTCGGTCACCGGCGGCGATACCTACGCCTGGCCGGCGGCATCGACCTACATCGCCAACCCGCCCTATTTCGAGGGCATGAGCATGACCGCCAAGGGCATCGAGGACATCTCGAACGCCCGCACCCTCGCGGTCTTCGGCGATTCGATCACCACCGACCACATCAGCCCGGCGGGCTCGATCAAGGCCGAGAGCCCGGCCGGCAAGTGGCTGATGGAACGCCAGGTGCCCAAGAGCGAATTCAACAGCTACGGCGCGCGGCGCGGCAATCATGACGTGATGATGCGCGGCACCTTCGCCAACATCCGCATCCGCAACAAGATGCTGACCGGGGTCGAGGGCGGCTTCACCCGCAACCTCCTGACCGGCGGGCAGGAAGCGATCTACGACGCCGCCATGGCCTACAAGGACGCCGGCGTTCCGCTCGTGATCTTGGCGGGCAAGGAATATGGGACCGGCTCGTCGCGCGACTGGGCGGCCAAGGGCACCGTGCTGCTCGGCGTCCGCGCGGTCATCGCCGAAAGCTTCGAGCGTATTCACCGCTCGAACCTCGTCGGCATGGGCGTGCTTCCGCTGCAGTTCGCGGAAGGCGAGACGGCGGCTTCGCTGGGGCTCGACGGATCGGAGAGCTTCACCATCCGTAACGTCGCCGGGATCCAGCCTCGCCAGGACGTCGAGGTCGAAGTGACCGAGGCCGACGGCCACACCCGCACGATCACCGCGCGGTGCCGGATCGATACTTTCAACGAGCTCGAATATTTCCACGCCGGCGGAATTCTGCCGTACGTGCTGCGCAAGCTCGCCGCCTGATGGAACGCCTTTTCGTGGATATCGCAGGGTGGGCCGCCGCCCTGCTGATCCTTGGCGGCTATGCGCTGCTGACGGCAGGCAAGGTCGATGCGAAGTCGCCGTTGTACCAGGCGATGAACGTGCTCGGCGCGATCGGCTTCATCATCAACTCGGGCTACTTCAAGGCCTGGCCCTCGGCGGTGCTGAACGTGGTCTGGGCCGGGATCGGCATCGTCGCCCTGATCCGCATCGCGTCGAACCGCAAGAAGGTGGAAGCGGTCGCCTAGGCTTCCGCCAATGTACGGTTCAGCCAGGCGGGCAGGGTGACACCTGCGAGATCGTCGACCCGGCGATGCTCCACCGCGAGGCCGAGGTCGGGATAGAAAGCCTTGGTCCGCGGGCCCGGCTCGGTCGCGGGAACCACCACCAGCCGGCGATTGACCTTCTGCCGCCAGTTCATCCGCGCGGTATTCTCCTGACCGACATAGCAGCCCTTGGTGAAGCTCACGCCATCGAGCTCGGCCGCATTGGCTTCGAGCCAGAGCAGGTCGCCAAGCTCCGCGCGGCCTTCGCAGACGCCGCGGCCAAGGCGGTGGGCAAGCCAGCCGCTGGCAGGCTCATCCGCCGGCGCGATCCAGCGACGACCGAGATCGGAGAGGCGCGGATCGGCTACGCCGTCGTCACCCTCCGCCGACCAGTGAACGGCGAGGGTAGGCTCGAGCGCGATCTCGATCGGGCGGCGCAGGCGATACATGCGCAGCCGCTTGGCAAGCTCCTCCGCCGCATCCGCCTCGCAGTCGATCAGCAGGTCGTCCCCCTCAGCCCACACCAGGAAATCGAACAGGCATTTGCCCTGCGCGGAGAGGAGGCCGGCCCAAACCGGCAGCGCGCCGGTGACGTCGTTGGTGACGAGCCCCTGGAGGAAGCCGCGGACATTCTTCCCGGACAGGCGGACGAGGGCGCGGTCGGCGAGGGTGGTGGCGGGCATGGCCTTTAGCTAGGAAGCCGACCGTGCAAACGCAAAGCCTCACCATCCGCCGCCCCGACGACTGGCACCTCCACCTGCGCGACGGCGCGATGCTGGAAGCGGTGGCGCCCTACAGCGCGCGGCAGTTCGCGCGGGCGATCATCATGCCCAACCTGGTGCCGCCGGTGACCACGGTCGAGGCGGCGATCGCCTATCGGGACCGTATCCGTACGGCGGCCGGCCCGGGTTTCGAGCCGCTGATGACCTGCTACCTGACCGACAGCATCGATCCCGACGAACTGGAGCGCGGGTACCGCGAGGGCGTATGGATCGCCGCCAAGCTCTATCCCGCGGGCGCCACCACCAACAGCCACAGCGGCGTGACCGATGTGCGCCACATCTCCTCCGCGCTCGAGCGGATGGAGAAGATCGGCATGGTGCTGTGCGTCCATGGCGAGGTGACCGATCCGGCGATCGACATCTTCGACCGCGAGGCGGTGTTCCTCGAGCGCGTGCTGACCCCGGTGCTGCGCGACTTTCCTGCCCTGAGGATCGTGCTCGAGCATATCACCACCGCCGACAGCGCCGATTTCGTGCGGGGGGCGGGCTCGAACCTGGCGGCGACGATCACCCCGCAGCACCTGCACCTCAACCGCAACGCGCTGTTCGACGGCGGGCTTCGGCCACACGCCTATTGCCTGCCCGTGGTGAAGCGCGAACGGCACCGGCTGGCGGTGCGTGCCGCGGCCGTATCGGGCAGCCCGAAGTTCTTCCTCGGCACCGACAGCGCACCGCACCTACGCGAAGCTAAGGAGAGTGGCTGCGGCTGCGCGGGCATCTGGAACGCGCCCCATGCGCTTGAAAGCTATGCCACGGTCTTCGACGAGGAAGGCGCGCTCGACCGCCTCGAGGGCTTCGCCTCCGAGCACGGACCGCGCTTTTACGGCCAGCCGCTGAACGACGGCGAGGTCACGCTTGAGCGCGCGGAGGTTGCTGTTCCCGAGCGGATTGCCGCCGCCGATTCGTCGCTGGTGCCGTTCCATGCCGGGCAGACGCTCAGCTGGAGGCTCGCCGCCGTCTAGGACGCGGCGCCGCGTCCGTCGGGGCCGAGCACGGCGTGGAAATGATCCTCGATCGCCTGGTAGCAGTCGCAGCTGACCCGCAGCAGGCCGGGGCGGTCGATCACCTGGATCGCTCCGCGGCGATAGGCGATGAGCCCCTGCTCCTGCAGCACGCGGGCGACCGCGTTGACGGTGGTCCGTTGCACGCCCAGCAAGCCGGCCAGGCTTTCCTGGGTCAGTTCGAGCCGGTCGCTGGCGGCGCGGTCCTGGGCGTGGAGCAGCCAGCGCGCGGCGCGGGCCTCGATCGGATGAAAAGCATTGCAGGCGACCGACTGCATGACCTGCGCCAGCAGCGCGTCGGAATAGCGGCAGAACAGGTTTCGGATGTGCTCGCTTTGCAGCTTGGCCTTTTCGACCGCCGGCATCGGGATCAGCGCGGCCGAGCCCGGCAGTTGTACGACCGCCTGGGTGAAGGCAGGCGCTGCCCCGCAACTGATGATCCCGCCGACCGCGCCTTCGCGGCCGATTGCGGCGACCTCGACCGAACGGCCACCCGACAGTTCACGCCGCAGGGAGATCATCAGCCCGTCGAACGGAAACAGACTGTGCTTGGTAATCGAGCCGGTCTCAAGCACGGTGTCGCCGACGCCGAGGTTGACGACCTCGATGTCGGACCCGAGCAGCGCGCGCTCCTCCTGCGAAAGGGTGGCGAGCAGGCGATTGCCGGCGAACGCAGCATCGAGGCTCGGCTCAGCCGACATGTGGAGCGGTATATTCATGTACCCCGTGACCTTTCCAGGCACCAAGTGCCTGCCCCGGGGCAAAGCATTACGCTAGTGTTCCGACAGGAAGCAATAGCTGAAAAATTAAGGACTTAGGCCAGCTTCAGTGTCGACTGGCCGACAGTCGCCTGTCTAACGTTCGATCGTCTGCGCAGGCTTATTCGTTTGCAACGGCTTGCGAGGTTGAACCGGCCAGCATGGTCCGCTAAGCGCACCGCAGCCAAGGCATCCGGAGACGTGGGTGAGTGGCTGAAACCAGCGGTTTGCTAAACCGCCGTAGGGGGAATTCCCTTACCGAGGGTTCGAATCCCTCCGTCTCCGCCAGTCCCAAGTCTGTCGCCGCCTTCCCTTCGAACCACCGAGGGGAGGCGTGCGTCGTGCGAGCGCTGGCTAGATGCCGTCGCCGCCCAGAGCGCGATACACCGCCACCTTGTTCTGCGCCGCCGCCAGTTGGACCGCCACGACATTGCGTTCGGTCGCATAGGCCGAGCGCTGCGCGTCGAGGACGTTGAGGAAAGGGTCGAGGCCCTCGCGGTAGCGGGCGGTGACCAGTCGCAGCGTCTCGTTGGCGGCCGACAGGTTGCGCTGGTTGGCGGAAACGCGATCGCCCAGGGTACCGCGATCGGCCAAAGCGTCGGCGACTTCGCGGAAGCCGGTCTGGATCGAGCGCTCGTAGGTGGCTAGCGCGGCCTGCTGGTCGGCCCGCGCGAGGGCGACATTGGCCCGGGCCGCGCCGCCGTTGAAGATGCTGTAGGTGGCGTCGGCGCCCCCCGAGAAATTGAACGCACTGCCGCTGAACAGGCCGCCGAGCGTGCGGCTGGCAAGCCCAAGCAGGCCGGTGAGCGAGATCCGCGGGAACAGCGCGGCGCGGGCGGCGCCGATGTCGGCGTTGGCGGCGCGAAGGCGATATTCGGCCTCGATCACGTCGGGCCGGCGCAGCAGGATGCGCGAATCCAGCCCGGCCGGAAGCGCCGCGATGCTCGCCGCCGCCTGGTTGATCGAACTGGGGAGTAGGCTGGGATCGACCGGTGCACCGACGAGCAACTGCAGGAGGTTGGCGTCCTGCGCCCGGCGGGCCCGCTGTTCGGCGAGGTCGGCGCGCGCGGTTTCGAGCACCTGCTGGGCCTGGAGAAGGTCGGTGCGCGGAGCTACGCCCCCGCGCAGCCGCGCATCGGTCAGGACCCGGCTGCGCTCCGCCGCGGCGACCGTATTCTCCGCGATCGACAGCAGCGAGGTGTCGGCGGCATAGGCCAGCCAGGCGTCGGCGATGTCACCGATCAGGGCAACGCGAACCGCGCGCTCGGCCGCGCCCGTGGCGAGCAGCCGTTCCTGCTGGGCACGGGTCTGCGAGGCAAGCAGGCCGAACAGGTCGAGCTCGAACGAGGGCAGCAGGCTGGCCGAACCACCGACCCGCACGCCATTGATGTCGCCGTCCTGATCTCGGCGCGGCGTGACCTCCACCCCGGCGGCGGAATCGAGCCGGGGGAGCTGGTTGGCGCGGGTGATGCGGACCTGGGCGCGGGCCGCGGCGATATTGGCGGCAGCGATCCGCAGGTCGCGATTATTCTGCAGCGCCTGGGCGACCAATGTCTGCAACCGCACATCGCGGAGGACGTCGCGATGGTTGAACTCTGGCAGGGCCGGCGCTTCAGCGCGATACGGATCGCCGACTGGCCAGCTGACCGGAACCGGGGCGGCCGGGGTGCGGTAGGTTGGGTCGAGCGAGGTGCAACCGGCGAGCAGCAACGGAGCGAGGATGAGCAGGCGCTTCACGTGGTGGCTTCCTTGGGCGGCGCGCGGCGGCGCAGGCGCTCGCGGACCCTGACGATGCCCTCCTTGGCGGCGCGGCGCACCAAGACGAAGAACAGCGGAATGTAGAAGATCGCGAGGATGGTGGCGGTCAGCATGCCGCCGATCACCGCGGTGCCGATCGCAATCCGGCTGTTGGCGCCGGCGCCGGTCGACAGCGCCAGTGGAAGCACGCCGAAGATGAAGGCGAAGCTGGTCATCAGAATCGGGCGGAGGCGGATCCGGGCGGCTTCGATCGCGCTGTCCATCACGCTCTTGCCGGCGCGTTCGGCCTGCTCGGCGAATTCGATCATCAGGATCGCGTTCTTGGCGGCGAGGCCCATGGTCGTGAGCAGGCCGATCTGCAGGTAGACGTCGTTCTCCAGCCCGCGAAGCGTCACCGCAAAGACCGCGCCGACCAGGCCGAGCGGGATGACCAGCAGCACCGCGACGGGGATGGTCCAGCTTTCATACAAGGCAGCAAGGCAGAGGAACACCACCAGCAGCGACAGCGCGTAGAGCAGGGGCGCCTGGCCGGCCGACAGCCGTTCCTGGAAGCTCGCTCCCGACCAGGACACGGTGGTGCCGGGGATTTCGGCGGCGAGCTCCATCATCCGGTCCATCGCTTCGCCCGAGCTGACGCCGGCGGCCGGCTGGCCCTGGAATTCGAACGAGGACACGCCGTTGAAGCGGCTGAGGCTGCTCGGGCCGGTGCTCCACCCGGTTTGGGCAAAGGCGCTGAACGGGGTCATCTGTCCGTCATTGCCGCGCACATACCATTGGCTGAGGTCCGAAGGCTGCGAGCGATAGGGGGCATCGCCCTGCACGTAGACCCGCTTGACCCGGCCATTGTCGATAAAGTCGTTGACGTAGCGCCCGCCCCAGGCGGTCGACAGCGTGTTGTTGACGTCAGCCTGGCTGACCCCGAACGCGGTCAGGCGCTGCTGGTCGACATCGACGTCGAGGTTGGCGACGTCGGGCAGGTCGCTCAAACGAACCGAGCTGAGCAGCGGATCGCCGTTGGCGGCGGCAAGCAGGCGTTCGCGCGCGGCCTGGAATTGCTCGCGGCTGAGTCCGCCGCTGTTCTGCAGCTGGAGGTTGAAGCCGTTGGACTGACCAAGGCCGCGGATGGCGCCGGGCACCAGCGCGAACACCTGGGCATCGCGGAACCCGCGGAAGGCACCCGAGGCGCGCTCCACAATCGCATCGGCAGTGTTCTCCGCACCCTTGCGGTCGTCCCACGGAGCGAGGTTGATGAAGCCCTGTCCGGTATTCTGTCCCTGCGCGCCGCCACCGCCGCCACCGCCGGCGACGGTGAACACGACCGAAAGATTCTTGGCTTCATAATCGCGCAAATAGGTCTCGATCTGGCGCTGCACCTCCAGCGTGCGCTGCTGGGTGGCGCCGGCGGGAAGGCGGAACTGAATGCTGGCGGCGCCCTGGTCCTCGGTCGGGAGGAAGCTGGTCGGCAGCCGCTGGAACATGATCACCAGGATCACGCAGGTGATGCCGTAGATGCCGAGGAACAGCCACTTGCGGTTGATCACCCCAATCGCCGCCCCGGTGTAGCGCTCGACCCCGCGGCTGAAATTGCGGTTGAACCAGTCCTGGAAGCGGTGCGCCCAGCGCTGGTACCAGCGATTGTCCTGCCGCTCGGCGGCCTCCTCTTCGGCCGGCTTGCGCGCCTTGAGCAAGGTCGCGGTGATCGCCGGGCTGAGGATCAGCGCGACCAGCACCGACAGGATCATGCAGCTTATGATGGTGATCGAGAATTGCTGGTAGATGACCCCGGTCGAGCCGCCGAAGAAAGCCATCGGCAGGAAGACCGCGGACAGCACCACCGCAATGGCGACCAGCGCGACCTGGATCTCCTTCATCGAGATTTCGGTCGCTTCCCGCGGGCTCATGCCGGGGTTTTCTTCCATCAGGCGCTCGACATTCTCGACCACCACGATGGCGTCGTCGACGAGGAGGCCGATCGCCAGCACCAGCCCGAACAGGGTCAGCGTGTTGATGGTGAAGCCGAACAGATAGAAGATCGCGAAGGTGCCGAGCAGCACCACCGGCACCGCGATCGCCGGGACCAGGGTCGCCCGCCAGCTTTGCAGGAAGACGAACATCACGATGACCACGAGGACCACGGCCTCGAGCAGGGTCTTCACCACCTCCTCGACCGACAATTTGATGAAGGCGGTGGTGTCGTTGGCGTAGGCGACCTTGAGTCCCTCGGGCATCGCGCTCGTCAATTCGGCCACGCGTTCCTTGATCAGGCCGGCGGTCTTGAGGGCGTCGGCCCCGGGCGCCAGACTGATCGCCATGCCTGCGCCCGGATGGCCGTTGATGCGGCTGCGCGCATTGTAGCTTTCGGCGCCGAGCTCGACCCGGGCGACGTCCTTGATCCGAACCGTCGCGCCGCTCGGTTCGGTCTTGACGATGATGTTCTCGAATTGCTCGGGCGTCTGCAGGCGGGACTGGGCGGTGACGGTGGCGTTGAGGAGCTGGTCGGACGGCTGGGGCAGGCTGCCCACTTCGCCCGCAGCGACCTCGGTGTTCTGGTTCTGGATCGCATTGATGACGTCGCTAGGCATCAGGGCGACGCCGGCCAGCCGCTGGGGATTGAGCCAGATCCGCATCGCCCGCTGCGAACCGAACACGTTGACGTCGCCGACGCCTTCGACCCGCGACAGCGGATCCTGGATGTTGCTGGTGAGATAGTCCGACACGTCGATGTTCGAGCGCCGATCGGTTTCGTCGAACACGCCGACGATCAGCAGGAAGTCGGGATTGGACTTGGTGACCCGGACGCCCTGCTGCTGGACCTGCTGCGGCAGCCGCGAGACCGCCTGCTGGACCGCATTCTGGACCTGGACCTGCGCGGTGTCGGGATCGGTGCCCTTGGCGAAGGTGGCCGAGATGCCGACCGACCCCCGCGAGCTGGAGGTGGACGAGAAGAACAGCAGCCCGTCGATGCCCGACAATTGCTGTTCGAGGATCTGGGTGACGCTATTCTCGACCGTCTCGGCGCTGGCGCCCGGATAGGTGGCGCGGATGTTGACCTGCGGCGGGGCGACGTCGGGATATTGCTCCACCGGCAACTGGGTGATGGCGCCGATCCCGGCCAGCATGGTGATGATCGCCAGGACCCAGGCGAAGATCGGCCGGTTGATGAAAAGCTGGGACACTAAGCGGGCCCGCCGCCCTTGCTTTGCCCGCCAGCCTTGCCCTGACCGGCGCCTCCGGCGGGCGCCGGAGCGATGCGCTGCGGCGTTCCGGCCGGAACCGGGCGGATTTCCGCCCCGTCGCGCAGGTTGGACAGGCCCTGGCTGATCACCTTGTCACCGGCCTTGAGCCCGCCGGTGACGACCCAGTCGGTGCCCTGGGTGCGATCGGCTCGAACCTCCCGGCGGACCGCCTTGTTGCCGGGACCGACCAGGAAGACATAGGCCGATCCGCTGATGTCACGCTGGACCGCGTTCTGCGGGACCAGGATCGCGCCGGGGGTCACCGCCTGGATGAAGCGGGTTTGGACGAACTGGCCGGGCAACAACACGCCTTGCGGGTTGGGGAAGCTGGCGCGCAGCGTGACCGTCCCGGTGCTTTCGTTGACCTGCAGTTCGGAGAATTGGACGGTACCGGTGAAGCCATAATCGCTGCCGTCCTCGAGCAGGAGGCGGACCTGGGTGCTGCCGGGCGTCACCCCGCCCTGCGCCAGCGCGCGGCGAAGCGCGGTGAGGTCGGCGCTCGACTGCTGGATGTCGACGTAGATCGGGTCGGTGCGCTGGATCACGGCCAGCGGATTGGCCTGATTGGCGTTGACCAGGGCGCCCTGGGTGAACAGCGAGCGGCCGATCCGGCCGGTGATCGGCGCGCGGATGGTGGCGAAGCGAAGGTTGATCCGGGCCGTTTCCAGCGCGGCGAGGTTCTGGCTGACGGTGGCGCGGGCCTGGCGGGCCTGGGCCGCGGCGTCGGTATATTCCTGTTGGCTGACCGCCTCGATCTGCGCCAGCGGGCGGAAGCGATTGGCCCGGGCCTGCGCCGCATCGGCCGCTGCACGCGCGCTGGCGACGGTCGCCGACGCTTCGTTGACCGCGGCCTGATAGAGGCTCGGGTCGATCTGGTAGAGCGGCTGCCCCTGGCGGACGAAGCTGCCTTCGGTGAACAGCCGGCGCTGGACCAGGCCGTTGACCTGGGGTCGCACTTCCGAGGTCTCGTAGGCGACGGTGCGCCCGCCCAACTGGCTGACGACAGGTACGCTGGAGGTGGTGACGGTAACGAAGCCGACTTGCGTCGGGCCACGCGCGCCGCCCTTGCCGGCGCCGCCCCCTTTCTGTGCCGCGGCATCGGAGCCGCCGGAACAGGCGCCCAGCAGCGGAAGAAGGGCGAGGAAGACAAGGGCCGTGGCGACGCCCGGCGATCGATGGATCATCAAATGTGCGCAATCTTCGTAGTAGCTACGCCATCCCCAACACCCTTACCGGCGAAAAGTTCTGGGAGTGGAACGGTGGTGGACCAAAGGCGGTAAACCGTGCCGCACAAAGGTCCAGCCGGGCTCGTAGCAGCGGTACGCCAGGGTCGCCTCGTCGTTAATTGGTAAGTTCACGCTCACTGCTTCGTTCCGCTTGCGTATCGATCCGTTCACGGACGGGTCAGTGCGGCTCCGGTAGGAAGACTAAGCCTTTGGTTTTCCGGTGCTTGTTGCGCATCCGGAACCTCTTGGGGCGGCCTTTCGTTGGGGCGGCGCTGACGTTGATCGGTACTGGCCTGTGTTGAGGGCCTGACCTTCCGCCCCGGTGGAAGGGGCCGATCGAGGTTACCGGAACACCACGGGAGAAAAGATATGAAGAAGACCTTGATCGCTTTGGCGGCCGCCAGCTCGCTGTCGCTCGGTGCCTGCTCGACCACCAGCAACAACGACACCCTTGCCGACGCCGCAACTGGCGCAGCCGTGGGTGCCGTCGGTGGTGCCGCTGTCGGCGCCGTCGTCCCGGGTGTCAGCCCGATCACCGGTGCGGCCGTTGGCGCTGCCATCGGAGGCCTGACCGGCGCAGTATGGGCCGACAACAACAATGACGGCTATGCCGACGGCTATGTCCAGAACGGCCAGTATTACCAGGGTCAGCCGAGCGGCTATGACTCGACCCTCGGCCGCGTTGCCACGGGTGCCGGCATCGGCGCCGTTGCCGGTGTCGCTGCCGGCGCGCTGATCCCGGGCGTCAGCCTGCTTGAAGGCGCTGTCGCCGGTGCAGTGGTCGGCGGTCTCGCCGGTGCCATCTGGGCCGACAACGATCGTGACGGCCGGGTCGACGGCTACGTCCAGAACGGGCAATATTATCCGGGTGCCCCGGCGCAGTCCAACACCGGGACCTACAACACGCCCGCCCCCGCCCCCGCCCCCAGCCGGAGCGGTGAGCGCGGCTAAGGAGAACAGATGAGCCTTTCGCGTATTAAGATCGGCTTGTGTGCCGGGCGCCTCGTGCGCCCGGCACTTGTTTGTGCGGGGCTGCTCGTCGCCCCCGTGCTGGCCGCCTCGCCCGCGGCCGCCCAGGTGACGGCGGCAAGTCCGTCCACCGGATCCCTCTTCTTTCGTCCCGGCACCCGGGGGGCGGCCTATGAGCTGCTCCGGCTGACCGAGACCGCCCGGGCCGACGGGCTCGACCCGAAGCGCTATCGCAGCCGCGACCTGGCCCGCCTGGCCCGCGCCGCCGAGGGCGGCAATCCGCAGGCGATCGCCCGTGCCGACCGCGCGCTGGGCGAATTGTTCGTGCGCTACGCCCAGGACCTGCGCCGGGCGCCGAGCGTCGGTATCGTCTATGTCGACGGCGAGCTTCGCCCGCAGGCGCCGAGCGGCGCCGCGCTGCTCGCCGCTGCCGCCGCCGCGCCCGATGTTGCCGCCTACATGCGCAACATGGGCTGGATGCATCCCTATTACGCCCAGCTTCGCCGCCAGCTGACCGATGCCCGGCTCGACCCGGCGACGGCATCGCTGGTGAGCAAGAACATGGCCCGTGTCCGCAGCCTTCCGGCCGGCGGGCGCTACGTGATGGTCAATGTCGCGGCGCAGCGCCTGTTCATGATCGAGAACAACCAGACCGTCGACATGATGCGGGTGGTGGTCGGCAAGCCGGTCTATCCGACCCCGATGATGGCGGCCTATATCCGCTACACCTCGCTGCGGCCGTACTGGAACGTGCCTGGTGACCTGGCGGCGGAGCGTATCGTTCCCAACGTCATCAAGGGCGGGACGCCCTACCTCAGGGCCAAGGGCTATCAGGTGCTGTCCGACTGGTCCGACAAGGCCAAGGTGATCAGCCCCGCCAGCGTCGACTGGCAGGCGGTCGCGGCGGGCAGGAAGGAAGTGCGGCTGCGCCAGCTTCCCGGGCCCGCCAACAGCATGGGCGACATGAAATTCATGTTCCCCAACGCGCAGGGGATCTACCTCCACGACACCCCGCAGGACGAGCTGTTCGGCGAAGCCGCGCGGTTGTTCTCGGGCGGCTGCGTCCGGCTGGAAGCGGCGCACCGGCTGGCGGCCTGGCTGTACGGCAAGCCGCTCAAGGCCAAGGGCGCCGCACCCGAGCAGAAGGTGCCGCTGGCCAAGCCGGTGCCGGTCTACCTGACCTACCTCACCGCCGTCCCCAGCGGATCCGAGCTCGCGATCTACGAAGACATCTACAAGAAAGACGCCGTGGTCGCCCGCCCGCGGATGGCGGCACGCTGATCGCCTAGTCGCGGTTCCAGGTCGCGACGTAGCGCAGCGCGACCGGGATCGGCGTTCCGGCGCGGTCGCGGGCCGGCTCCCAGCGGGTTCGGCCGAGCAGGCGGCATAGCTCCGTATCGAGCGCGGGATTGCCTGAGGAGGTGAACGGCAGGCAGCGGGTCAGCTCGCCCCCCGCGCTGACCTCGATCGCCAGCACCGCCGAGCCGCGCGGCGCGCCGAAGCCGCGGATCCGGCGATAGTCCCCGCGCGACAGATTGCCCGACAGCAGCCGCGCCTCGCTCCCGATCCCGCCGGCACCCGCCCCGCCGCTCCCTCCGCCACCCGTGCCGTCCCCGCCCGAGCCGGACCCCGCGCCCGGGCCCGCGACCCGGCCCGCCCCGGCGCTCGGCGCGGTTCCCGTCACCGCGGCAGTCTCGTCGGCCGTGCGCAAGGTGGGCGGGGTGGGGAGCCTGACCTCGGGCGGCGGCTGGACCACCGGTGCGGGCCGGGCGGCGAGATCCGTGGCGCCTTCGTCCCGCGCTTCGGCCGGCGCCTTTTCTTGAGGAGGCGGCGGTTCGGGCGCGGGCGGCGGGGGAGGCGGCACGTCGAAGGTGGTCAGCGCCGCCTGCGCGCGGCGCAGCGGTTCGCCGGCGAGGCCATGCAGCAGCGCTGCTCCGAGCCCAAGGTGGAGCAGGACCACCAGCCCGATGGCCTTCTTGCGATCGCTTTGCTGCGGCTGCCACGGCATGGACGGGAAACGCAGGGGAGCAAAAGCCGCTCCCTAGCGCTCCGCGTCGGCGAGGAAGCCCGCCAGCACGCGGTTGAAGATCGCCGGCTGCTCGAGATTGGGGAGGTGGCCCGCGCCGGTGATCTCGATCAGCCCGGCATGCGGGATCAGCGATTTCAGCTCTTCCGACAGCGCCGGGGGCGTGATGCGATCCTCGCTGCCGTAGAGGATCAGCGTCGGGCACGACACGCCCGCCGCCTCGCCCCGCTGGTCGGCCAGCCACACCGCCTCGGCCGCGCGGGCATAAGCGGCGGGATCGATCCGCGACATGGTGTCGACCACTTCGCGCCGGACGGCGGGGTCGGGCGGCTGGGCAAGCAGGGCGTCGGCCCGGCTGTCGGCCAGCCGGGCCATGCCGAGTTGCTCGGCGCCCGCCAGCGAGCGCCCGAGGATCGCCGGACCCTCGGGATGGCCGGCGAAGCTGTCGGCGAGCACCAGGCTGGCCAGGCGGTCGGGCGCTTGTCCCGCCATCGCCAGCGCGATCACGCCGCCGAGGCTGAGGCCGCAGACATGCGCCTGCTCCTGGCCGAGCGCGTCGAGTACCGCCAGGGCCGAGGCGGCGAAGTCCTGGCGTCCTTCGAACTCGCGGTGCCCGGCATCGCTGTGGCCGTAGCCCGGCATGTCGATCGCAATCGCCAGCCGTTCTTCGCCGAAGGGGTCCAATTGGCGATCCCATGCGCTGCGGTCGGAGCCGACGCCGTGCAGGAACAGCAAGGGCACGCCCCCGCTTCCGCGCGTCGAACAGCCGACCCGGCCCCAGCTTGTTTCGATATGTTGCATGTCCCTCATCGCGCACCCGACTTGGCAGCATCACGCCGCCGCGGCTAGAGGCACGCCCATGGCGCGGATGCGGGTCAACGGTCAGGCTTTGGAGTTCGCGCTCGATCCCGCGACCCCCCTGCTGTGGGCGCTGCGCGATGCGGCCAATCTTACCGGCACCAAGCAGGGCTGCGGCGGGACCGGCCAGTGCGGAGCTTGCACGGTGATCATCGACGGGGGCGCGGCGCTGAGTTGCGCGGTGACGATCGGATCGCTGGAAGGGGCCGACGTCACCACGGTCGAGGGGCTGACCAGCCACCCGTTCACCCTGGCGCTCGTCGCCGAGGATGCGATCGGGTGCGGCTATTGCCTGCCGGGCTTTACTTGTGCGGTGGCGGCGTTGCTCCAGCAGAGCCCGCGGCCGGCCGCCGAGCAGGTCGATGCGCTTCCCAATCGCTGCGCCTGCGGGATGCAGCCGCGGCTGCGGCGGGCGATCGAACGGGTCGCGGGAGCGAGTGCGCCCGACCTATCGGCGAACCAGCCTGCCGCTCCACAGCCACCGGGAATCGTTTCGCCTCCGCGTTAATCTGCCGCTCAGCCGCTTAGGATGAAGATCGTTTCACTGAAGTGAAAGGTCTCGCTGATGCGTTTGTCCCTGCTGTCCTCGCTATTACTCACCGCCGCGATCGCGTCGGGCGCCGCCGCCCAGCCCGCCAGCGAGGAGCCGCTCGAGCAGGCCGCGGCGCCACGCCCGCCCGAGCCCGAGCCGCGCGCCGAACGACAGAGCCGCGATGCAGACGCTTCGCCGCGGCCTGCGCGGTCGGAGTGGAGCGAGCGCCGCGAACAGCCGCGTGAAGTCGAGGTGATGCCCCAGGCGCCCCCGCCCCCGCGCGAGGAACGCGCCGAGCGGTTCGAACCTCGTCAGGCCTCGCCCGATCCCGTTGCCGCGACGGCCGTCGCCAGGCCGCGCCGAGAGGATCGCGGCAGGCCGAGCGAAGATGTCGCCGGCTTCGAGCGCCGCGCCAATGGGGCAGGGGGCGCAGGTTGGCGGGGCGGGAACGACGAAGGTCGAAGCCGGATCCGCGACGTGCCGCCCAGCGCCGGCTCCCCGGTGTATGGCAATGCGATTCCCTCGCCGGTAACGGTGACCCGGCCGTCGCGAGAGGTGTCGCCCGGAAGCGTGACCGCGGGCAATCTCCGCGACCGGGTCGCGGCCGACGGGCTGCGCCGCGACCGCGCCGGGCGTGACAGCTGGCGGCGCGACTGGCGGCAGGACCGGCGCTACGACTGGCGCCGCCACCGTGACCGTGACCGCTCGCGCTTCCACCTCAGCGTCTACATCGATCCGTTCGGCTGGCGCTATCGCGACTATGACATCGGCTGGCAGCTTCCAGCGCGTTATTATGCGAGCCGCTACTGGATCCTCGATCCCTATTCCTATCGCCTGCCGCCGGTCAGCGGACCCTATCGTTGGATCCGCTATCATGACGACGTGCTGCTGGTGGACCTGCGCACTGGGCGGGTACTCGACCGGATCCGCGACTTCTTCTGGTAGACTGGCCCCGGCGGCCGGTCGACGCGTTGTTGCAAGGGAGGGCGCGGCGGTTCTCGTCGCGCCCTCATCCATTGCACGCCTTGCGAGTATAGAACCTTTCATGACCCATCGCTCTCTGCTGCTTGGCGCAAGCCTGCTCGCGCTTGGTGCCTGCGCCACCACCGACCGCCCCGCGCTTGCCGACGCCCCTTCCGCGATCGTGGCCGTCAAGCCCGCGGCGACGGCGCAGTCGGAGCACGACCGGCTGTTCGCGATCTTCAGGGACAGCGACGAGGCGAGCCTGCGTCGCAACCCGCTGAGCGCGCTGCTGCGCGGCGACATGCGCTATGCCGATCGGCTGGGCGACAATATCAGCGATGCCTACTTCGCGGCCGAGAAGAGCGCTGCCGAGCGTGATCTGGCCGCCCTCGCCACGGTCGACCGGGCGCGGCTGACCCCGACCGACGCGATCGCCTATGACGTGTTCAAGTTCACCACCGAGGACACGCTGCGCGGCTATGGCGAGGATCTGCTGCGCATGACGCGGGTGCGGCCGATGAACCATTTCTTCGGCACCCACACCTTCTACCCGACCTTCGCCAGCGGGCAGGGGGCGGCGCCGTTCCAGACGCTGGTCGACTACGAAAACAACCTCAAGCGTCACAAGGATTACGTCCGCTACCTCGACGCGACGATCGCGCGGTGGCGGGAGGGGATGGGGAGTGGGGTGGTCGATACCAAGTTGACCGTCCGCAACATGATCGAGCAGCTCGACGGCCAGCTGAAGCAGTCCCCGGCCGAGAACAATTATCTGGGGCCGGTGCGCAAGTTCCCGGATTCGATCCCCGCCGCCGAGCGCACCCGCCTGACCGCGGCCTATCGCGCGGCCTATGACGGGGAGATCAGGCCCGCGCTGACCCGCGTCCGCGATTTCCTCCGCAACGAGTATCTGCCGGCCGCGCGCGACGGAGTCGGGCTGTTGAGCATGAAGGGTGGGCCGGAGCTCTACCGCCATCTCGTCCGCTCCTCCACAACGCTCGACATCGCCCCCGAGGAAATCCACCAGCTCGGCCTAAGCGAAGTCGCGCGAATTCGCGGCGAGATGGACAAGGTCCGGCGCGAGGTCGGCTTCAAGCGCGACCTTCCCGCCTTCTTCGAGTATTTGCGCACCGATCCCAAATTCCAGCCCAGGAGCCGGCAGGCGCTGACCGACGCTTATTATGCGGTCGGCAAGCAGGTCGACGCCGAGCTTCCGCGCTTCTTTTCCACCATGCCCAAGGCGCGGCTGGAGATCCGGCCCTACGAACCCTTCCGCGAGAAATTCGAGGCCGGCGGATCGTATGAGAGCGGGACGCCCGACGGTTCACGCCCCGGCGTCTTCTACTTCAATGCCTACGACCTGCCGAGCCGGACCACGCCGGGAATCAACACCCTGTACCTGCACGAAGGGTCGCCCGGGCATCACTTCCAGATCAGCCTGGCGCAGGAGAATGAAGCGCTGCCCTCGTTCATGCGGTTCGGCGGAAATACCGCCTATGCCGAGGGCTGGGCGCTCTATGCAGAGACGCTCGGCTACGACATGGGGCTGTTCAAGGACCCCTATCAGCGCTTCGGGACGCTGTCGGACGAGATGCTGCGCGCGATGCGGCTGGTGGTCGACACCGGTCTCCACGCCAAGGGTTGGACCCGCGACCAGGCGATTGCCTACATGCTGGCCAACAGCAACATGGGCCGGACCGATGCGACAGCCGAGGTCGAGCGCTACATCGCCATTCCGGGGCAGGCGCTGGCCTACAAGCTTGGTTCGCTGACCATTCAGCGGCTTCGCGCCAAGGCGCAGGGCGAGCTTGGCGAGCGGTTCGACATCCGCGCCTTCCACGACCAGGTGCTGAACACCGGTGCGCTGCCGCTGGCGGTGCTGGAACAGAAGATCGATCGCTGGATCGTGGCGACCAAAGCGGGTTCGTAAGCCCTAGTCGGCGTGCGCGGTCCTGCCGCGCAGCCGCGCCGCAAGTTCCTTGACGCCAGGCTTCTGCCCCGACGCGAGCAGGCTGGCGCGGAACAGGCGCCCTAGCATCAACATCTGCAGCGCGACGAAGGCGGCGAGGAGCAGACCCGAGCCGATCACCTCCCACGTCTGAATTCCGGTGCCGAGCCGCGCCAGCACCGCGAAGGGAGTCCAGATCGGCACCCAGGTCATGATCGTCACCCCGATCCCTTTGCCGCCGTCGACGATGCCCTGGATCAGGATCGTGATCGGAAGCAGGATCGCGAGGATGATCGGCATCAGATAGCCCTGCGCGTCGTTCATCGAATCGCTGATCGCGCCTACCGCCAGGAAGAATACCGAGATGGCGAGGTAGCCGGCGATGAAGAAGTAGATCATCGCCGCGATCGTTATTGGGGAGTTGAGCGGGGCGAGGGCGGGGCGGATGAACTCGGCGATCGCGCCCTGCGTGGCGAAGGCGGCAAAGGCGCCGCACGCGATCCACACGCCGATCATGGTCAGGCCCACGGCCACGGTGCCGAGCAGCTTGCCGTACATCAACTGCTCGGGACTGATGGTCGCCAGCACGGTCTCGAGCAGCTTGTTCGAACGCTCCTCGATCGTGCCCTGGAGCATCCAGCTGCCCGACAGCATCAGCGCCATCATTAGCAGGTAGCAGCTGGCGAGCGGCAGGATCGAGCGGACCAGCAGGGCTTCGCGCACGCCGCTTCCCGGTGCAGGCTGCGCGATCAGCAGATTGGGGGTGACCGTAGCGGCGGCGGCGGCGACCTCGAGGGGCACGCCTTCCTGCGCCAGCAGCCCCTGGCGCAGCGAGCGGGTCAGCACGTCCTGGACGCTTCCCAGCAACTGGGCGTTCGGCCGCCCCGAGGAGGAAAAGCGCGCGGTGCCGGTGCGCGTGAAGTCGGCGGGAATGACGACGATGGCGTCGATCGGGTCGGCCCTGCTACCCTCTTCGGGTCGAAGCAGCGTTTCCATCCTTTGTTCAAGCGCTGGGCTCTGCAACCGGGCGAGATCGTCCGGGGGAGTGACGATCTCGAAGCGCGGGTCGGGTATCTCGAACTCGGCGGTTTCGGGCGGGATTGACGGCTTGAGCCTGCTCAGTGCGGCGGTGACGCCGCCCCTTGCCCCGAATAGTTCGACCTCGGCATCGCTGAAATAGCGGTCGTTGCGTGCCCACGGGGCGTCGGCCGGGGCTGCAAGCTTGTGCCGCTGCACGTAGCGCGCGAGGTCGTTCATCGCCCGGCGATCCTCGTCCAGCCGCAGGCGATCGGCGATCTGTTTGCCAGCCCCGATGCTGCTTTGATCGACGATCATCACCTTGTCGGCTTCATCCTGCCCCATGAACCGCTGGGTCAGCGGGGCGATGGCGAGCGCGACGGGGAGGATCAGCAACGTCAGCCAGAAGCTGCGCATCCGGGTGATCTGGCGATATTCGCGCAGCGCGACGAGGAGGACGTTGCTCATTTACCCGGTTCCTCGGTTCCGACCATGTGAAGGAAGACGTCGTGCAGGCTGGCGCGGCGTTCTTCGAACCGGCGCAGCGCGATCCCGCTCGCCGAGCAATGTTCGAGCAGGTCGCCGGGCGAGGCGCCGGGCCGGAGCGTGATCGCCCAGTCGCGCCAGCCCGCTTCGCCGTCGCCCAGCGGCTGGCAGTCGGCGACCCCGGCCAAGCCGGCAAGCGACTGGCGCGAGGTGACGGTGAGCCGCGCGGGAAGCAGCGCGCGGGCCTCGTCGAGATTGCCTTCGAACTTCTTGCGGCCGCGGGCGAGCAGCAGCAGCCGGTCGCACAGGCGCTCGGCATGCTGCATGACGTGGGTCGAGAAGACCACGGTCGCGCCCTTATTCGACGCGCGGCGGATCTCGTCCTCCAGCAGGCCCTGATTGACGGGGTCGAGGCCGGAGAAAGGCTCGTCGAGGATCAGCAGCTTGGGACTGTTCACCACCGCGGTGGCGAGCTGGACCTTCTGCGCCATGCCCTTGGACAATTTGTCGACGGTTGACTTGACGTTGGCGGACAGGCCGAAGCGGTCGAGCAGCGCGAGGCCCTCGCTCCGGGCGTCGCCGACGGTCATGCCCTTGAGGCGCCCGAAATAGACGATGGTGTCGATAGCCGACATGGTCCGGTAGAGTCCGCGCTCCTCGGGCAGGAAGCCGAGGAAGGGGGCGTTCTCGCGGCCCGGCGGGCGGCCCAGCACCGAGATGCTGCCGGCGGTCGGGCGGATGATGTCGAGCACCATCCGCAGCGAGGTGGTCTTGCCCGCGCCATTGCCGCCGAGGAAGCCGAACACCTCGCCGCTGCGGACCGCGAAACTGAGGTCGTCGACCGCGGTGAAATCGCCGTATTTCTTGGTGACCTGGTCAAGGACCAGCGCCTGATCAGCCTGCACTACACGCACCCCCTGCGAAGCCCCGTGTGGAGCCGAGCGGCGGCAGGCGGTCAAGCCGCTATTGGACGGCGGTTCGACGAACGGTTGCGTGACGAGCGGTTGGGTGATTGGCGGCGGCGTTTCAGGCTGCCAGTGCCTCGGCGATCAGGCGGCGGCTGTTGTCGATCCCGTAGAGCGCGATGAAGCTGCCGAGGCGCGGGCCCTGGCTGGAGCCGAGCAGCGTCTCGTACGCCGCCTGGAACCACTCGCGCAGTCGCTCCTTGCCGTAATGGCGCTTGCCGATCTCGAACACCGCATTCTGGATGTCGTCGGCCGGGGTGTCGGGCGCGAGGTCGCCGAGCATGGCGTCGAGGTCGCGCAGGGCGGCGGTCTCGGTCTCGTTCGGAGGGCGTCGGGTCAGCCCCGGCACGACGAAATCGCCGGCATAGGTGACCGCCAGGCCGATCAGCTCGTCGAGCTCCGGGTCGTTCTCCGGCGCAGTGCCCGGGGCATAGCGCTGGACGAACCGCCAGGCGGTGTCCTTGTCGGCGACGCCGGGCAGGCTAGCGAGATTGAGCAGCAGGCCGAAGCTGAGCGGAAGCTCGCCCGGCTCCGGCACCGCGCCACCGTGGATATGGTGCACCGGGTTGCCGAGGCGCTGCTCGACCGGCTGCTCGGACCAGCGGCCGCGGAACTGCCAATAATCGTCGATCGCGCGCGGGATCAGGCCGAGGTGGAGGTTCTTGGCCTTCCTGGGCTCACGGAACAGGTAGAATTCGAGGCTCCGCTCGCCGCCATACTTGAGCCAGTCGTCGATCGTCAGGCCATTGCCCTTCGACTTGGAGATCTTCTCGCCCTTTTCGTCGAGGAACATCTCGTAGTTGAAGCCCTCGGGCGGGCGGGCGCCGAGGATGCGGGCGATCTTTCCCGACTGGATCGTCGAATCGATCAGGTCCTTGCCCGCCATCTCGTAATCGACGCCGAGCGCGACCCAGCGCATCGCCCAGTCGACCTTCCACTGGAGCTTGGAGAGGCCTCCGAGCGCCGACTGAGTGACTTCGCTCCCGTCCTCGTCGGTGAAGGCGATGGTGCCCGCCTCCGCGTCGAGCACCCGCACCGGCACCTGCAGCACGCGGCCGGTGGTCGGCGAGACCGGAAGCACCGGCGAATAGGTCAGCCGCCGCTCCTCGCGCAGGGTCGGGAGCATGACCCCGAGGATGTCGTCGAAGTGGCGCAGCACCTGGCGCAGAGCGTCGTCGAACCGGCCCGAGGTGTAGGCGTCGGTCGCGCTGACGAATTCATAGTCGAAGCCGAAGCGATCGAGGAATTGCCGCAGCAGCGCGTTGTTGTGATGCGCGAAGCTGGGGTGGCAGCCGAACGGGTCGGCCACCTGCGTCAGCGGCTTGCCGAGCGCGGCCTGAAGCACCTCGCCGTTGGGCACATTGTCCGGCACCTTGCGCAGGCCGTCCATGTCGTCGCTGAACGCGACCAGCCGGGTCGGGATCGTGCCGCCGGTCAGCGTCTCGAACGCGCGGCGGACCCAGGTCGTGCGCAGGACCTCGGTGAAGGTGCCGATGTGCGGCAATCCGGATGGGCCGTAGCCGGTCTCGAACACGATCGCTTCGCCGTTGGGCTTGCCGTCCGGATAGCGGGCGAGCAGCTTGCGCGCTTCCTCATACACCCAGGTCTTGCTGGCCAGTGCGGCCTGGCGGAGCGCGTCGTCGGTCATGCGGCAGCGAATGCGTTGTTGCAGGTGCGAAGGCAAGGGGTGGCAGATCCCCTTCCAGCGGTTGTTAACCGCCGCCCTCTACCCTTGCGGTCAGTGCACTACTGGTAGGATCGAGATGGTGGGGCGCGGTCGTTCGGAGGAAAATCTGCTGCTGCCTTTTCCTCTCGCCGCTCTGGCCGGAGCCGTCGGCATCCAACTTGCCGCTGGTCGTTCGATCGAGCTGGCGGCTGTAGCTGCATTCTGGATCATGGGATTGCTCATCGGCTTCCTGCCATACATGGCGCTCGCCGTCCCAGCATGCCTCTTCTTCGAGCGCAACGGCCTCAGTCCGCCCTACAAGACAGGGGTTCTTACCGCGGGTGGGATGGCTATCGGGCACTTGCTCGGCTTTGGGTTCCTCTCTGGCGCCCTGCATTCCCTGTGGGTCTGGGCGCTGGTGATCGGCGGCTGTTCGGGCCTCCTTCTCGGCTTCTTGAGAAACTAAGCTGATTCGATCGCGACGCCACGAGCGATGACGCGCGGCCTTGTTGCCCTTTCGTTCTCCGGCCGCCACATAGGCGCTGGTGAGTACCCCTCTCTCCCTTCCTGCGCTCCATGCTTCCCACGCCGGTATCTGGCTGGTCGGGCCCGACGGGGCGCATGAGGCTGGGCGGGGGGCGGCGATCCGGGCGGTGTCGGACACGCCGCACATCCTGCTCAACGCGCCGCTGGCGGGGCAGCGGCTCGGCTATGCCGAGGTCAGCGGGCTCGACCTGCTGGAGCTGTTCGCGTTCGTGCATCCCGCGCGATTTGTGGTGCCGACGGTGCCGGGGCTGGCGGCGTTCGTGGGGCTGGAGGCGCCCGCCGACGAAGCGAGCGCCGCGGCGCTGCTGCCGGAGATCGCCGGCCGGCTGCTCGCCACGCTGGAGGAAGAGAGCTGGGCTGAGCGGGAGGGGGCGTGGAGCGTCAATGGGTCGCTGCACCGGCTCGGCTGGACCTGGGCGCCCCTGGTCGGCAAGCGGCTGCGACGGCCCGAGCGGGGCGAGCGGATGCTCTTCTCGCGGCTCGAAGCGTGGGAGGAAGCCGCCGAGCGCCCGCCGGCGCGGATCGTGCGGCTGGGCGATGGTGAGGCCGAAGCGCGGCTGGCGCAGCTGACCGGCGCCGGATCGGAAACCCGCGAGGGGCAGCGCGCCTTCGCTGCCGCCGCCGCCCACGCCTTTGCCCCGCGCGACCGGCGCGATGCGCCCAACCTGCTGCTGGCCGAGGCGGGGACGGGGATCGGCAAGACGCTCGGCTATCTCGCGCCGGCCTCGCTGTGGGCGGAAAAGGCGGCCGGGACGGTGTGGGTGTCGACCTATACCAAGGCGCTCCAGCGGCAGCTGGATGCGGAAGGGCGCCGCATCGTTCCCGACGAGGCCGAGCGCAAGAAGCGCATCGTGGTCCGCAAGGGGCGCGAGAATTATCTCTGCCTGCTCAACCTCGAGGACGCGCTGCAGGGCAGCTTCTCGGGCCGGGCGGCGGTGCTGGCGCAGCTGGTCGGGCGCTGGGCGGCGTACAGCAAGGACGGCGACATGGTCGGCGGCGACCTGCCCGGCTGGCTGCCGAGCCTGTTCCGCCGCGCCGGGGCCACCGCGTTGACCGATCGCCGCGGCGAGTGCGTCTACGCCGGCTGCCCGCACTATCGGAAATGCTTCATCGAAAAGGCCGAGCGGGCGAGCCGCGGCGCCGACCTGGTGATCGCCAACCATGCGCTGGTGATGATTTCGGCCGCTCGCGGCCGTCTTGGCGGGGGCCTCGAGCGGATCGTGTTCGACGAGGGCCACCACCTGTTCGACGCTGCCGATTCGACTTTCGCGGTGGCACTGACCGGGGCCGAGACGATCGAGCTTCGGCGCTGGATCGTCGGGCCCGAACGCAGCACGCGGGGACGGCGGCGCGGCTTGGCAGCGCGGCTGATGGACGTCTGCTCCTATGACGAAGAGGGCGCCCTGGCGCTCGATGCCGCAGTCCAGGCCGCCGGGCTGCTGCCGGGCGACGGCTGGCTCGGGCGGGTGGTCGAGGGCCTGCCGCTTGGCCCGCTTGAAGCCTTGTTCGCGGCGGTCCGGGGGACGGTGCTGGCACGGGCGCGGGCGGAGGATGCGGGCTACGGCCTGGAAACCGAACTGGCCGAGCCCGACGCGCCGCTGGTCGAGGCCGCCGCCGCCGCGCTGGTCGCGCTCGAATCGCTGCAGCGCCCGATGACCGCGCTTCGGCTGCGGCTGGAAGCGGTGCTCGAGGATGCGCCCGACTGGCTCGACGCGGCGGCGCGGGCGCGGGTCGAGGGCGCGATTGCCGGGCTCAATTGGCGCGGGCAGGCGGTCGGGGCCTGGGCCCAGTTGCTGGCCCGGATCGGGGGCAGCGCGGACCCCGACTTCGTCGACTGGATGAACGTCGACCGGGTCGAGGGGCGCGAACTCGACATTGGGCTCCAGCGCCGCTGGCTCGACCCGACCCGCCCGCTGGCCAAGGCGGTGATCGAGCCGGCGCATGGGGTGCTGGTCACCTCCGCTACCCTGCGCGGCGGCGAGGAGCATTGGGAGGTGGCCGACGCCCGCACCGGCGCCGCGCACCTGCCCGCCGCTCCGGCCCATTTCCATGCCGCCAGCCCGTTCGACTATGCCGCCGCGGCCGAGGTGCTGGTGGTGACCGACGTCAAGCAAGGCGATCTGGCGGCACTCGCCAATGCCTATGCCCGGCTGATCACCGCGGCGGGCGGGGGGACGCTGGGGCTGTTCACCGCCATCGCCCGGCTGAAGGCGGTGCAGGCGCGGATCGCCGACCGCCTAGCCCGCGAGCAGCTGCCGCTGCTGGCCCAGCACGTCGACCCGATCGACACCGGCACCTTGGTCGACATGTTTCGTGCCGACCCGCGCGCCAGTCTGCTCGGCACCGATGCGCTGCGGGACGGGGTCGACGTACCGGGCGAATCGCTGCGGCTGGTGGTCATGGAGCGGGTGCCCTGGCCGCGCCCGACCGTGCTGCACGCAGCGCGGCGGCTGGCGGGCGGCGGCTCGGCCTATGACGACCGGGTAGTCAAGGCGCGGCTGGCGCAGGCGTTCGGGCGGCTGGTGCGCCGGCAAGGCGACCGCGGCACTTTCGTGATGCTGTCGGCCGCCTGTCCCTCGCGGCTGCTGACCGCGTTTCCGCCGGGGGTGCGGGTTAGCCGGGTGACCTTGGAACAGGCAGTGGAGCGGGTCGCCAGCGCCGGCGGGCCGGAAAGCGGATCAATCCCCGCCGATGGCATCGACCAGTTCGGCGCGGATCCGCTTCAGCGCGCCGACTAGATCCTCATCCGGCGACGTCGGCTCGGGCAAGGGCGCCTTGTCCTGGAGCAATTGCTGGACGCCGCGCACGGTATAGCCCTGGTGCGACAGCAGCGAGTGGATGCGTCGCACCAGCTCAACATCCTCGGGCCGGTAGTAGCGGCGGTTGCCCGCGCGCTGCAGCGGCTTCAGCTGTGGAAAACGGCTCTCCCAGTAACGCAGGATATGTTGCGCGACTCCGAGTTCGGCGGACACTTCGCCGATGGTACGGAAGGCCGAGGGATCCTTGGCTCCGGACCCCTTGGTCCCGGACTGGGCCGGCACGAGCGTCAGTCGCGCGCGATGCGGTCGCGCATGGTCTGGCTGGCGCGGAAGGTCATCACCCGGCGCGGTGCGATCGGCACTTCGACCCCGGTCTTTGGATTGCGACCGACCCGCTGGCCCTTATCGCGCAGGATGAAGCTGCCGAAGCCGGAGATCTTGACGTTCTGGCCCTGCGCCAGAGCGGCACACATGTGGTGCAGCAGCCGTTCGACCATCGAGGCCGACTCGGCCCGGCTCAGCCCGAGCTTGCGATGCACCACGTCGCCAAGGTCGGCGCGCGTCAGCGTGCCACTGTGCAATTCGCTTCCTTGCCCGCCACGCGGGACGCCTGCATCGGCCATCCGTTTACTCCCGCCCTGTCGGCGCCCCTGAATTTGCGCGCCCCCATCAAGGTGCATAACCCAAGATCGATAGGTCGGCAAACAGACAATCGCCGCAAGTTGCCGATGGTTGTCCGAGGGTTAAACGGAAAGTAAGGCCGCGCCCCAGGTGAAACCGCCGCCCATCGCTTCGAGCACGATGAGGTCGCCGGGCTTGATCCGCCCGTCCTTGACCGCGACGTCGAGCGCCAGTGGGACCGAGGCGGCAGAGGTATTGGCGTGGCGATCGACGGTCACCACCACCTTGTCGGGCGACAGGCCGAGCTTTCGCGCGGTGGCGTCGAGGATCCGGGCATTGGCCTGGTGCGGGACGACCCAATCGACGTCCTCGGGGGTCTTGCCGGCTTCCGCCAGCACCTCGCCGAGCACCTGGGCGAGGTTCACGACCGCATGACGGAACACCTCGCGGCCCTTCATCCTGAGCTTGCCGACCGTTCCGGAGGTGGACGGCCCGCCATCGACGTACAGCATGTCGCCGAATTGGCCGTCGGCGTGGAGCTTGGTGGCGAGGATTCCGCGGCCGTCCGTATCCTCGGCGCGCAGGACCACGGCGCCGGCGCCATCGCCGAACAGCACGCAGGTGGTGCGGTCTTCCCAGTCGAGGATGCGGCTGAAGGTCTCGGCCCCGATCACCAGCGCGGTCTTGGCGTTGCCGCCGCGCAGCATCGAATCGGCGACCGTCAGGGCGTAGAGGAAGCCGGTGCAGACCGCGTGGACGTCGAACGCGATCGCGTCCTTGATCCCCAGCAGGTGCTGGACCTTGGTCGCCGAGCTGGGAAAGGTCTGGTCGGGGGTCGCGGTGGCGAGGATGATCAGGCCGATGTCGGCCGGCTCGAGCCCGGCATGTTCGAGCGCTTTGCGTGCCGCCTCGGTCGCCAGGCTGGCAGTGGTCTCACCCTCGCCGGCGATATAGCGGCTGCGGATCCCGGTGCGCTCGACGATCCACTCGTCGGAGGTATCGACCTGCGCGGCCAGTTCGTCATTGTCGACTCGCCGGGCCGGCAGCGCCGACCCAACCCCAAGGAATACGCTACGCAGGGTCACGTCAGCTGCTTGCTCCGGCAAAGGCATGGGCGCGGAATTCGTCGAGGTCGCTCACCACCTGGTTGACGATGTCCCCTCGGACCATCCGTGCGGCGACGGCGATGGCGTTGGCGACGCCCTTGTTGTTGGCGCCGCCGTGGCTCTTCACCACCAGCCCGTTGAGGCCAAGGAAGACCGCGCCGTTGTGGTTGTTGGGGTCGAGATGGACCTTGAGCATGTGCAGCGCCGGCTTGGACAGCGCGAATCCGGCTTTGGACCGCAGAGACGAGGTGAAGGCGCGGCGCAGCAGGTCGGTGACGAAGCGGGCGGTGCCCTCGGCGGTCTTAAGCGCGATGTTGCCCGAAAAACCGTCGGTGACGACCACGTCCACCTTGCCGCGCGACAATTGGTCGCCCTCGGTGAAGCCGTCGAAGGTCAAGTGAAGGTAGGTGGCCTCGCGCAGCAGGGCGGCGGCTTCCTTCAGCTCGCCGGTGCCCTTCAATTCCTCGGTGCCGATGTTGAGCAGCTTCACCCGCGGCTTCTTCAGCCCCAACACGGTGCGCGCATAGGCGGCGCCCATCACCGCGAACTGGACCAGGTTCTGGGCATCGCACTCGGTATTGGCGCCGAGGTCGAGCATCACGCAGTCGTGGCTGCCAAGCGTCGGGAGAAGCGCGGTCAGCGCAGGCCGGTCGATCCCGGGCATGGTGCGCAGCGCGAGCTTGGACATCGCCATCAGCGCGCCGGTATTGCCGCCCGACAGGGCCGCATCGGCGCTGCCGTCCTTCACCGCATTGATCGCCAGCCCCATCGAGGTGGTGCGGGCACGGCGCAGCGCCTGGCTGGGCTTTTCGTCGCCGGCGATGCTGTCGGGGGCATGGAGGATGGTGGCGCTGCCGGCGGGCAGCGACATGCGCTCTAAGCGGGAGGCAATGGCCGCCTCGTCGCCGACGAGAAGGAAGCGAAGCGAGCGGTCGGCGCGCAACGCACGCTCGACCCCGCCAAGCACCGCTTCGAGGCCGCCGTCACCACCCATCACGTCCACTGCGATCCGCGGAGCGCTGAGGCTCCGCGCACTGGCAGGTGTGGGGGTCACGTCAGCGACGCTCTTCAGGCCTCGGTCGAGACGATCTCGCGGCCGTTATAGTGGCCGCAGGCCTGGCAGAGGTTGTGCGGGAGCTTGAGCTCGCCGCAGTTGGGGCACTCCTGGAAGCTCGCCGGGGTCAGCGCGTGATGGCTGCGGCGCATGTTGCGCTTTGAGGGCGAGGTCTTTCTCTTGGGGACGGCCATTGCGGCACCTGTTCTAAGCTGTTGCGGTCAAAAAAGAAGGCGACGCCCCTCCACCGGCTCACCGGGGCGAACCCCGGGGCGGCGACAAGGATCGTCGCGAACGGGCGGCCTATAGCGGAACGGGGCGCGGAAGCAAGGGCAAGCGGCTCAGGCCAGCACCTTGTCTCCGACGAAGGGATTGCTCGCCCGCTCGCGCTCGAAACTGCTGGCCGGGCCGTGGCCGGGGATGAATACCGTCTCGTTGCCGAGCGGCCAGAGCTTGTTGCGGACCGAATCGAGCAGCGCCCGGTGGTCGGACAGCGGAAAGTCCGTGCGACCGATCGACCCGGCGAACAGTACGTCGCCGACCAGCGCCAGGGCCGACGGCTTGTGATGGAAGATGATGTGACCTGGGGTGTGGCCGGGGGTCTGGTAGACGTCGAGGACCAGCTCGCCGACGGTCACCTGCTCGCCGTCGGTCAGCCAGCGGCTGGGCTCGAATGGCGACGCGTCGATGCCATAGGCGGCGCCATCGTCGGCCAAGCGGGCGATCCAGAACAGGTCGTCGAGGTGCGGGCCCTCGATCGGCACGCCGAGCTCCGCCGCGAGCTGCCCGGCCTGGCCGCAATGGTCGATGTGGCCGTGGGTCAGGATGATCTTCTCGACGGTCACCCCGGCCTGGGCGATCGCCGCGCGGATCTTGGGCAGGTCGCCGCCGGGATCGCACAGCGCGGCCTTGTTGGTAGCGGTGCACCACAGCAGGGTGCAATTCTGCTGCAGCGGGGTGACCGGGATCACCATCGCCTTCAACGGCGGATTGTCTTCGACGCTCACTGGGAATCGATCCTTACTTCAGAAGAGTCTGCTGCCAGAATTGCAGGGTCGACCAGAACAGATAGTCCTGGTTCTCCTTCTTGCCGAAGCCATGTCCCTCGTTCTCGCCGACCATGTACCAGGTCGGCGAGGCGCCCGGCCGGGCGTTCAAGGCAGCGACGACCTGGTCGGCCTCCGACTTGGGCACGCGTGGGTCGTTGGCGCCCTGGACGACGAACATCGGTGCCTTGATCTCGCCGATCCGGCGCAGCGGGCTGATCTCCTCCAGCTTGGCGCGCTGGGCGGGGATACGCTCGTCGCCATATTCGACCCGGCGCAGGTCACGGCGATAGCTTTGCGTGTTCTGCAGGAAGGTGACGAAGTTGGAAATGGCGACATTGCACAGCGCACCCTTAAAGTCGGCGGCGTAGCGGATCGCGCTGGCGTAGCACATGTAGCCGCCGTAGCTGCCGCCGGTCACCGCCATGCGGGCTGCGTCGATCGCCGGGTCGGCCTTGAGCGCGGTCAGGAAGGCGCCAATGTCCTTGACCGAATCCTCGCGCTTGAACGGCCCGTTGTCCAGGCTGACGAAGCGCTTGCCGAAGCCGGTCGAGCCGCGGACATTGGGCAGGAAGACGGCGATGCCGAGTTCGTTGATGAGGTAATTGTCGCGGCCCATAAAGCCGGGGCGCTCCTGCCCTTCCGGACCGCCATGGATGTCGACCACCACCGGCCGCTTGCCCGGAAACTTGGCCGGGTCGGGGCGATAGAGGAAGCCGGACACGCGCTCACCGTCGAAGCTCCTGACCTCGACCAGCTGGGCCGATGGGTTGCGCGAGAAGTCGAGGCCGCCGGTCTCGCTCTGGGTCCAGCGGGTGAGCTTGCCGCTCTGTGGGTTGAGCGACCAGGCGTCGGCGGTGCCCTGCGCCGAATTGAAGGTGAAGCCGAGTTCGCCCCACGGCGACCATTCGAGCCCGCCGGCGACGCCGACCGGAAGCCCGGTGACCTGCTGCGACCTCCCGCTGACGGTGTCGAGCAGATAGAGGCGGGTGATCCCGGCTTCGTTGGTCATGTAGGCGATGGTGCGGCCATCGTCGGAGATGTCGAAATTGTCGATGTCCCACCGGCCGGCATTGGCCACAGGGGTGAAGCGACCGGTGGCGGTGTCCATCCGACCGAGGCGCTGGACGTCGCTATCCTCGTCCGACAGCACCCACAGCTGGCCGTTCGGGGCATATTCGGCGCCGCCGAAGGCGATGTCCTTCTTGTGGTCGCCCAGCGGGGTCAGCTGCCGGGTGGCGAGGTCGAGCAAATAGGGATCGGAGTTGGTGACTTGCTGGTAATTCAGCACCAGCGCCTTGGCATTGCCCGGCGCGAAGGCCGCGACGCCCCAGCCGCCGCCCTTGACCTCGGCGACCAGCCGATCGGTCTTGGGATCGCGTGGATCCATGACGTAGAGGTCGGTGTCCGCGCCGTTGCGGCGGGTCGAGCTGTAGGCCAGCAGCTTGCCGTCCTTGCTCCACGCCCCCAGCGAATTGCGGCTCTTGCCGTCGGTCAGCAGGGTCAGTCGGCCGCTGTCGAGGCGGTAGAGCTGGAAGAATTCTCCGCCGCCCACGTCCTTCTGAACGGCGAGAACGTCGCCCGACGGCGCCCAGCTGCCACCGACCGGCTCGGCCTCGAAAGTAATCTGCTGGCGGTCCATCAGCGGGCCTGCGACCCGGTGGAGCTGGGGGACATTGCCGAAGCGGGTCCGGATCAGCATCGAGCGATCCTTGCTGTTCCAGCCGGCGAAACTGACGCTACGCAGCTCCATGTAGGGACGGGTGCGGGCGGCGAGTTCAGCCGGAACCGGCGGCACCGCCTGAACGGTCAGGGCGGCAGGCTTGGGCGCACTGGTCTGGGCATGCGCGGAGGTGGCGAGCAGCGCGGCGAGCGCCAACGAGACGCGGGTCAGCATGGGGTCGGGCTCCTAATTGACGGGCTTGGGCGGGGTGAGCGTCGCCATCGAGGGGGGCATGTCTTTCATCTTCGCCGCAGTCGCCTCCGCCCCGCGCAGCGCGCGAAGCACGTTGCCGCCGGCCAGCTTGGCGAGGTTGGCGTCGCTCCAGCCGCGGCGGATCAGTTCGGCGAACAGGCGCGGATAGGCCTCGACGCCTTCGAGGCCGACCGGCGTGCGCGGGATGCCGTCGAGGTCGCCGCCGATCCCGACATGATCGTGGCCGGCGACCCGCGCGACATAGTCGATATGGTCGGCGACATCCTTGATCCCGACCACCGGGCGGGGGTTGGCGGCGACCCAGGCTTCCATCGCCTTGGTCACCGCGGCGGCATTGGCGCGGTTGTAGGTCTTCACCCGTGCTTCCTCGGCGGCCTGCTCGCCGTCCCATTTCCACTGAGCGGGGCTGAGGAAGCTCGGGACCCAGGTCACCATCACTACGCCGCCATTGGCCGGCATCAGCCGCAGCACGTCATCGGGGACGTTGCGCGGGTGCGGGTTCACGCCGCCTGCGCTGGAGTGGGAAAAGATCACGGGCGCCTGGCTGGCGGCGATCGCGTCGCGCATCGTCGCCGGAGCGACGTGGCTGAGGTCCACCAGCATCCCAAGCCGGTTCATCTCCTTCACCACTTCGACCCCGAACGGCGACAGGCCGTCATATTTGGGCTCGTCGGTACCCGCGTCGGCCCATTCGGTGGTCTGGTTGTGGGTCAGCGTCATGTAGCGCGCGCCAAGGTCGTAGAAGCGCCGCAGCGCCGCCATCGAGCCGCCGATCTGGCGCCCGCCCTCGATCCCCAGCATCGAGCCGACCCGGCCGGCCTTGTGGGCGGCCTCCATTTCGTCGGCGCTGCGGGCAAAGCGGAGAGTGTCGGGATAGGCGGCGATGATGCGGTGGGCGGTGTCGATCTGCTCCAGCGTGACTCGGATCGCCTCGTCGCCGAGCGTGGTGCCGTCGATATACACCGACCAGAACTGCCCGCCGACGCGGCCGGCCTTGAGCCGTGCCATGTCGGTCATCAGCGGCGGCTTCCAGCTGTCGGTGCCGCTCTGCAGCCCCTCGACCTTGCTTCCGAAGTCGCCGCGAAGCGCCCACGGAAGGTCGTTGTGACCGTCGATCAGCGGGGTTCGCTTGAGGATCCGGTCGATCCGCTGGCTGACCTTGGGGTCGATCACGGAGGTCGTGGGGGCGGTCTGGGCCATGGCGGACACCGGGAGGAGGCTCGCAGCGGCGAGCAGGAGGGGCATGAAGCGCATGAGCCCAGCTTTACGAACCGGCGCGGCGCTTGCAATGGCCTGAACCGTGGAAGCGCCATTTCTCTTGTTCGACGATGCCCGGGCGGGCGGCCCCGCTCGGCTGTACCGGCGCCTGGTCGGCGAGGTGCGCGCCGACCGGCTGGAGGAGGTGCTGCCCGCGCTCGACGCGCTGCAGGCGGCGGTTCGGGCCGGAAAACATGCTGCCGGCTTCCTCACTTACGAAGCAGGCTATGCGCTGGACCCGGCCTTGGCCGGGGCGCGGCAGGGCGACGGGCCCCTCCTGTGGTTCGGGCTGTTCGACGGGTTCGAGACGGTGGACGCGGAGGCTGTGTTGCCCGAACCCGCCAGTGGCTGGAACGGCGCACCAGAGCCGCAATGGAGCCGGGGCGAGTATGTTGCGGCGGTCGACACGGTCCACGAGCAGTTGCGCGCCGGCGACTATTACCAGGTCAATCTGACCTTTCCCAACAAGGTGCCCTTCTGCGGCGATCCGGCGGCGCTCTATGCCCGGATGCGACGGGCGTCGCGGATGGGCTGGGGGGCGCTGATCCGGCATCCGGGCGGCTGGCTGCTGAGCCTCAGCCCCGAGCAATTCTTCACCCTGCGCAACGGCGTGATCGAAGCCAGGCCGATGAAAGGCACAGCGGCCCCCGACGCCGCCGCTGAGGTGCTGACCGAAGACGCCAAGAACCGGGCCGAAAATCTGATGATCGTCGACCTCCTCCGCAACGACCTGGCGCGTGTGGCGGAGCCGGGCAGCGTAGCGGTGCCAGAACTATTCGCGATCGAGCGCTATCCGACCGTCACCCAGATGGTCAGCCGGGTGACCGCGCGGCTCCAATCCGGGCTCGACGCGGTCGACGTGCTGCGAACCATCTTCCCCTGCGGATCGGTGACGGGCGCGCCCAAGGTGGCGGCGATGAAGGCGCTGCGGGAGCTCGAGCCGCACCCGCGCGGTGCTTATTGCGGGTCGGCGGGATGGATCGAGCCGGGCGGCGATGCTGCATTCAACGTCATGATCCGGACACTCGAGGTTGCACAAAATGTGCATGAGGCGACTCTCGGGCTCGGTTCCGGGCTTGTCGTCGACTCGGATGCCGCCGATGAATGGGTCGAGTGCCAGTCCAAGGGAGCCTTCGTGACGCGTGACCGCCCGGCGATCGACCTGATCGAGACGATGCGCTTCGATCCCGGTGAAGGCGTCATCGAACTCGACCGTCATCTCGATCGGCTGGGGGCGTCGGCCGAGGCGCTGCAGTTCCGCTTCAACCGCCATGCCGCCCGCAACGAATTGCAGGCCGCGACCTTCGGCCGCCGTACGCCCGCCACCGCGCGCCTCCTGCTGTCGCCGACCGGGGTGATGGCGGTGGAGGTGCGGGCGATCCCGCGGGCCCGGACCGAGCCCGCCAGGGTCAAGATCGTGCCGCTGCCGGTCGCGACCGATGATTACCGGCTGAGGTTTAAGACCACCGACCGCGCCTTCTACGACGAGGCGCGAATCAACAGCGGTGCCGACGAGGTGATTTTCGCTGATCCCGACGGCCGGTTGACCGAGGGCAGCTTCACCTCGCTATTCGTGAAACGCGACGACGGGATGCTGGTCACCCCGCCGCTGGCCCGCGGGCTGATCCCGGGCATCCTGCGCGACAAACTGATTGCCGAGGGCAAGGCGGTCGAGGGCGATCTGCGCCGCGAGGACCTGGCGGGCGGGTTCCTGCTCGGCAACATGCTGCGCGGCCTGGTCGAGGCGCGCCTGGCCGACTAGGCGGCGAGCGGGAAGCTCAGCAGCCGGTCCTTGATCGGCACCAGCGCCGCGGCCGGCGTGCCGACCTTGCGCAGGATCTCCTTGTGCCCGGCATCGAGCCCGCCGGTCAGTGCGCCGAAGGCGGGCAGGATCAGCTTGGCGCCGCTCGCGACGAAGCAGCGGCGGCTGACCTTGCGGCCGCGCACATGAAGACGAAGCTTGGGATGATAATGGCCCGACAGCTCGGGGCGCGGATCGCGAATGTCGGCCTCGTGGCGGAGGATCAGGCCGTCGACCTCGACCTCCTCCATCAGGGTGCCGCCGCAATGGTCGGCGAAGCCGGGGTCGTGGTTGCCGAGGATCCAGGTCCAGTCGAGCCGGGCGGTCAGTGCCAGCAGCATCGCCCGGGCCGCTTCGGGCAGGCGGTCGCAGCCGAACTTGTCGTGGAAGCTGTCGCCGAGGCAGTAGAGCCGCTCGACCCCCGTGCGGTCGACCACCTCGGTCAGCGCGGCGAGCGTCGCCTGGCTGTCGTAGGGCGGCAGGAACTGGCCGAGCTTGGCATACCAGCTGGCCTTTTCGAGATGGAGGTCGGCGACCAGCAAAGCGCGCCGCTCCGGCCACCACAGCGCACCCTGGGGATCGGCGAGAAACGCACGTCCGGCGAACGAAAGGGGAACCATCCCGGGCCGCTTAGCCCGACTTCTGATTCCGTGGCAACGACTTAGTAGCCGCGGTTCACCACATGGTCGCGAAGCGCCCGCGCATCGTGCAGGGCGTTGTGCGGCACCGCGCTGTTGCGGGCGGTGGAGAAGCCGGCGAGGTTGAGCAGCCGGAAGGTCATCGGCGGCACCGTCACCATCTGCCCGTTGCCGGTCATCAGCGCCTTGCAGAAATAGGCGATGTCGTCGGGCCAGTCGGCGACGATCTCGACTTCCTCGAACGGGCTCAGCCAGCGCGACAGCTCGCGGGCGACGTCGGCGGCGGGCTGCGGCTGCGCCTTCAGCGCCAGCGGCACGGTGTCGAGATAGGGGATGACGTGACGTTCGACCCAGTCGATGCACGGGCGTTCGTGCTCGACGATCGCATAATATTCCTCGCTGTCGTCGTCGGGGACCAGCGCCAGGCTGAGCAAGGCCCCGCCGAAGCCGTCGAATTCGCAGTCTAGGAAGTAACGCATGCGCGCAGGCTCTGGACGAGGAAGCGCGGCCGCGCCAGTCTCCCGCCAAACCTGATGGGGGAATGACCAATGCGCCTGACCATGATGAGCCTTGCCGCGACTGCCGCCGCGATTGCCGCGCCTGCTGCGGCGCAGACCCCCGGCCGGGCCGACCTCGCCAAGGTCGTGGCGAGCCGCCACGACGCGACGGTCAAGGCGCTGCAGGAATGGATCGCGTTGCCGACCATCGCCGCGGAAAAGCGCAACGTTGCCGAGGGCGCCGACTATATGCGGCGGCTGGCGCTCGACGCCGGCTTCCAAAAGGCGCGGGTGGTGCCGTCGGGCGGCGTGCCCGGCGTGTTTGCGACGCTGGATGCGGGCGCTCCGGTCACGCTCGGCATCTACTTCATGTACGATGTGAAGCAGTTCGACCCCGCCGAATGGTCGAGCCCGCCGCTCGAAGGCCGGCTGGTCGACCGGCCGGGCGAGGGGCAGGTGATCATGGGCCGCGGCGCTGTCAACCAGAAGGGGCCGCAGATGGCCTTCCTGGCGGCGCTGCAGGCAATGAAGGCGAGCGGCCGCAAACTGCCGGTCAATCTGGTGCTGGTGGCCGAGGGCGAGGAGGAGATCGCCTCGCCCAACTTCCCGGCGATCGTCGCCGATCCGGAGGTCGCCGCGGCGCTGAAGAAGACCGTCGGGGTGTTCATCCCGGCCGCCAGCCAGGACAAGGACGGGCAATCGGGGATCACGCTGGGCGCCAAGGGGGCGGTCGAATTCCAGCTGATCGTCGGCGGCGAGACCAGCGACAAATATCCCAAGCTCGACGTCCATTCGAGCAATCACGCGCGGATCGAGAGCCCAGCGTGGCGGCTGGTCAAGGCGCTCGACAGCCTGGTCGCCGACGACGGCCACACCCCGGCGATCGACGGCTTCATGGCCAATGTGAAGCCGCTCACCGCCCGCCAGAAGGAACTGATCGCGCAGCGGGTCGCGGCCACCGACGAGGGCGAGGTCAAGCGTGCGCTGGGCGTCGGCAAGTGGATCGGCAACGAGGATTACCAGACCAGCTCGGAGCGCTTCCTCAGCCAGCCGACGGTCAACATCCAGGGGCTGGTCAGCGGCTACACCGGGGTCGGCGGCAAGACCGTGCTGCCCGGCCGGGCGGAGGCCAAGCTCGAATTCCGGCTGGTCCCCGACATGACCGAGGACGAGGTCGTCACGAAATTGAAGGCGCACCTCGCCAAGCGCGGGTTCGACGATGTGAAGGTGGTGGTGAGCGGCGGCTACGGGCCAAACCAGACCGACGAGAACAGCCCCTTCATCCAGGCCCAGAAAAAGGTCTTCGAGCGGGCCGGCATCCCTTACACGCTAACCCCGCGCAACGCCGGCAGCTGGCCGGGCGTGGTTTTCAACGGCGCGCCGCTCAACCTGCCGACCGGGCAGTTCGGGATCGGCCGCGGCAATGGCGCCCATGCTCCGAACGAATGGTTCCTGATCCGCTCGGCCAATCCCAAGGTGGCGGGAATCGACGAGGCGGCGATGCTCTACGTCGATTATCTCTACGAGGTGGCGAAACTCGGCCGGCGCTAGCGCGGCGGGCAGATGTCCTCGGGCCGCGCGCGTCCCTTGCGGCAGCGCGCTTCGAGCTCGCGACGTTCGCGGCCGAGGCGTTCCTCTTCCTTGCGGATCGCCCGGCCGCGCTTCTCGTCGGCTTCGGACTGGCTGGTGGTGACGGCATCGACCCCAGCCGACACGGCCTTGACCGGCAGGGTGACGACGTCGACCGCGGTGCTCGCCACCGCGCAGGCGGAGAGGGCTGGGGCGAGGAGCAGGACTGGCAGGATGCGCATGGGGGGAGTGTAACCGTTCTCCTGCGAAAGCAGGAGCCCGGTTTCTTCAGGCCAGCGCGAAAAAGGCACTGGGCCCCTGCGTTCGCAGGGGAGCTAATCCTCCCGCATCGCCAGTTCGGCAATCGCGCTCTCGGCCTCGACCAGCAAAGCCTCGTCGGCGCTGGCGCCGCTCGGCAGCGCTTCGCGGCCGATCACCACCATCAGCGGGACCGCCATCGGGGTGACCCGTGACAAGTGGACGTGGACCATCTGCGCCGCCGCGCGCTCGACCAGCCGCGCGAGGCGGCCGAGCTCGGTCATCCGCGCCCGCGCATCGTCCCACGCGGCGCGCATCAGCAGGTGCTCGGGCTCATATTTGCGCAGCACGTCGTAGATGAGGTCGGTCGAGAAGCTGACCTGCTTGCCGGTCTTGCGCTTGCCGGGATGCTGGCGCTCGACCAGCCCGCCGATCACCGCCACCTCGCGGAAGGCGCGCTTCAGCAGCATCGACTGCTCGACCCATTCGACGAACTCGCCCTCCAGAATGTCGGGGGAAAGCAAGGGCGCGGGGTCGCCAATCGGCTCGAGCCCATAGACCGACAGCGCATAATCGTTGGCGACAAATCCCAGGGGCTTCAGCCCCATCTTCTCCATCCGCTTGGTGACCAGCATGCCGAGGCTCTGGTGCGCGTTCCAGCCTTCGAAGCTGTACATGATGAGATAGTGGCGGCCCTCGTGGGGGAAGGTCTCGACCAGCAGTTCGTCGGGCTGAGGCAGGCGCGAACGGCGCTGCTGCACCTCCAGCCATTCGCGCACATCGTCGGGGAAGCGGTGCCAGTCGGAGGGGTCGGACAGCATCACCTTGACCCGGTCGGCGAGGTGGGTGGTCATGCTCATCCGCTGGCCGCCATAGGTGACCAGCCGCGCCTCCTTGGACGAGGCCTGGACCAGGATGTCGCTATCCTTGAACTGCAGCACCTCGAGGCTGAGTCCGGCGAAGAACACATGGTCGCCGGGGCTCAGCGTCGAGGCGAAGCCCTCCTCGACCCGGCCGAGCATCCGGCCATTCTTGAAGCGGACGTCGAGCATCGGATTGTCGACGATGATCCCGGCGTTCATCCGGTGCTGGACCGCGACATTGGGCCGGGTGATCCGCCAGTGGCCCGAGCCGGCGGGCTCCTCCACCAGGCGGCGGAACTTGTCGTAGGCGCGCAGGGCATAGCCGCCGGTGGCGATGTAGCTCAGCACGCTGGCGAAGATCGCGTCGGTGAGGCCCGCATAAGGCGCGGCGGAGCGGATCTCGGTCAGCAACTCGCTCTCCTTGAACGGCGCGGCGCAGGCGCAGGCGAGGATGTGCTGAGCCAAGGTGTCGAGCGTGCCGGGGCGGAAGATCTCGGGGTCGAGCTCGCCTGCTTCGACCGCGTCGAGCGCGGCGCGGGCTTCGAGATATTCGAAGCGGTTGCCGGGGACGATGGTGCCGTGGCTGGGCTCGTCGAGGCGGTGGTTGGCGCGTCCGATCCGCTGCAGCAGGCGCGACGATCCCTTTGGCGCGCCCATCTGGATGACGAGGTCGACATTGCCCCAGTCGATGCCGAGGTCGAGCGAGCTGGTACAGACCAACGCCCGCAGCCGCCCATCGGCCATCGCCGCCTCCACCTTGCGGCGAGCTTCGAGCGCCAGGCTGCCGTGATGGACCCCGATCGGCAGCCCGGCATCGTTGACCTTCCACAGGTCCTGAAAGATCAGTTCGGCGAGGCCGCGGGTGTTGCAGAAGACCAGGGTCGTCTTGTGCTTCTCGATCTCGGCCATGACCTGCTTGGCGGCGTAACGGCCCGAATGGCCCGACCACGGCACGCGGTTTTCGGGCAGCAGGATGTCGAGCTGTGGCTCGGCGCCCTTGGCTCCCAGAACCACGTCTACCTCGTCCATGTCGGCATCGGGCGCGAGCCAGCTGCGATAGGCGTCGGGGTCGGCGACCGTCGCCGACAGCCCGACCCGGCGCAGGTTCGGCGCGATCCGCTGCAGCCGGGCGAGGGCGAGCGCCAAGAGGTCGCCGCGCTTGTCGCGGGCGAAGGCGTGGATCTCGTCCAGCACGATGGTCCTGAGCCCGGCAAACATCTGGAAGCTGTCGGGATAGGACAGCAAAAGGCTGAGACTTTCCGGCGTGGTCAGCAGCACCTGCGGCGGTTTCGCCCGCTGCCGCGCCTTGCGGTCGGACGGGGTATCGCCGGTGCGGGTCTCGACGCGGATCGGCAGCCCCATCTCCCCGATCGGGTCGAGGAGGTTGCGCTGGACGTCGACCGCCAGTGCCTTAAGCGGCGATATGTAAAGGGTGTGGAGGCCCTCGGCCGGGTTGTCGGCCAGCTCGCAGATGGTCGGCAGGAACCCGGCCAGCGTCTTGCCGGCGCCGGTCGCCGCCACCAGCAGGGCGTGGCGGCCGGCGCGGGCGCGCTCGAGCATCTCCAGCTGGTGTCGGCGGGGTTGCCAGCCCCGGCCCTCGAACCAGGACGAGACAACCGGGGGGAGGTCAGGGGCGGTCAGAGGCCGCTTTTGCCGTCTTGCTCATGCTCGCGCTGCTCGGCGGCATAGACATCGCGCGTCCCGCGCTCGGTGATCTCCGGGTCAACCTTGCTCTTCTTGTTCTTGAGGAACACCCAGGCCATTACCACGACCAGCAGGATCGGCCCGACGATCGTCACGAGGCTCCAGTAATTCACGTTGCTGCCTTCGGCCATGTAGCCACCCTCATTTCATTATGCGTGCGGAACCGTCCGCCTGTCACTTCCGTATAAGAGCCATGCCGCGCCTAGGTTCCTGGATCGTGCCCCATCCGACGGGGATATACGTGCGGCCGGCCGACGCGTGGGTCGATCCCTCGCAGCCGCAGGAGCGCGCCCTGGTCACCCACGGCCACGCCGACCACGCCCGCGGTGGGCACGGCACGGTGTGGGCAACGCCTGAGACGCTGGCGATCATGGGGGTGCGCTACGGCGACCAGAATGGCTGCGAGGTGGCTTACGGCCAGAGCGTCACGGTCGGCGAGGTGGAGGTGAGCTTCGTGCCGGCCGGCCATGTGCTCGGCAGCGCGCAGATCATCCTCGACTGGAAGGGCGAGCGGGTGGTGGTGTCGGGCGACTACAAGCGGCGCCCGGACCCGACCTGCGAGCCCTTCCTGCCGGTCAAATGCGACATCTTCATTACCGAGGCGACCTTCGGCCTGCCGGTGTTCCACCATCCCGAGACCGGAGGCGAGATCGACCGGTTGCTCGCCCGGCTGGCCGACAATCCCGACCGCTGCGTACTGGTCGGCGCCTATGCGCTGGGCAAGGCGCAGCGGGTGATCGCCGAAGCGCGGCGACGCGGGCACCATCAGCCGATCTACCTCCACGGCGCGCTGGAACGGCTGTGCAGCCTGTACGTCGATCAGGGTATCGACCTGGGCGAGCTTCGGCTGGTTGCCGGCACCGACAAGAAGGAGATGATGGGCCACCTCGTGCTGTGCCCGCCCGGTGCGCTCAACGACCGCTGGAGCCGGCGGCTGCCCGACCCGATCACTGCCGCGGCGAGCGGGTGGATGCGCATTCGCCAGCGCGCGCGGCAGAAGAATGTCGAACTGCCGCTGATCATCTCCGACCATGCCGACTGGGGCGAACTGACCGACACCATCCTCGAAATTGCGCCCAAGGAGGTGTGGATCACTCACGGCCGCGAGGATGCACTGATGCACTGGTGCATGACCCGCCAGATCAAGGCGCGCGAACTAAACATGGTCGGCTATGACGACGACGAGGACGATGGCTGAAGGGTGCTCGCCGTTCATCGACAGGCGAGGTGAGTTGAGTCATGGTCGCGCGATGATCGACATCGCTTCTCCGCTGAACCGCCGCCAGCTGCTGGGACTGACTGCCACCGGGGCGGCGGTGCTCGCCGCGCCTGCCTTCGCCGCCGCGCCGACCGCCATGACCACCTGGCGCAGCCCGACCTGCGGCTGTTGCACCAAATGGGTCGATGCCATGCGAAAGGCCGGCTTCGCGGTGACGCTTCGCGAGTCGGACGACATGGCGGCGGTCAAGAAGCGCCTGAAGGTGCCCGAGGCGGCCCAGAGCTGCCACACGACCGTGGTCGGCGGACTGGTGGTCGAGGGACACGTCCCGGCCGATGCGATCCGGACGCTGCTGGCGCGCCGGCCCAAGGGCGTCATCGGCATCGCCGCGCCGGGCATGCCGCGCGGGTCGCCGGGGATGGAGACCGCGGACGGGGCAAAGGACCCGCTCAATCTCACCCTGTTCGACGCCGCCGGCCGAACGCGCCGCCTGGGCTGAGCCAGCTGAGGGGCCGTCAGCCCTCCGCGGTACTCGGATCGATCATCGCCCGCACCTGTGAGATGCGATTGGCGGGGAAGCCGCTCCGCTCAGCATGGTCGCGGATCAGCTGCTCGTCGGGCGCGCGGTAGACGCAGTAGATCTTGTCGTCGGTGACGTAGGACTGAACCCACTCGATATCGGGGCCGAGGTCCTTGATCACCGAGCAGCTGTGCTGCGACGCGCCCTTGAGGTCGGCGGGACCGAGCTGGCCCGCCCCAGGCATGTCACGCTCGATTACATAGTCCGGCATGATCCGACCTTTCGCTAAGTGAAAGTAGCGGAAAACTGCAGCAGGTCGAGGGTGAAGTCCAGTCGAGCCGCCTGTCGGTCAGTGATCGCCCTCGGTCCGTTCGATCTCGGACAGCGCCAGCTGCTGGTCGATTTCGGTGACCAGCAGGTCGAGCCCGCGCTGGTCGGTCGCTTCGGCGCGGGCGACCAGCACGTCCTGGGTGTTGGACGCGCGCAGCAGCCACCAGCCCTCAGGCGTGTTGACCCGCACGCCATCGGTCGCGTCGACGGTGGCGCCGTCGGCCGAAAGGCGGTCGCGAACCTCCTCGATCACCGCGAACTTGCGGCTTTCGTCGACCGGGAAGCGGAGTTCGGGGGTGGAGACCGAGGTCGGCATCTCGTCGCGCATCTGAGTCAGGCTCTTGCCCGCTGCGGCGAGCGCCTCGATCAGCCGCACCGAGGCGTAGAGGGCGTCGTCGAAGCCGTACCAGCGGTGCTTGAAGAAGATGTGGCCGCTCATCTCGCCCGCCAGTGGCGCGCCGGTTTCCTTCATCTTCGACTTTATCAGGCTGTGGCCGGTCTTCCACATCAAGGGCTTGCCGCCCATCTCGGCGATGCGGTCGAACAGGGTCTGGCTGGCCTTGACGTCGGCGATGATGGTCGCGCCCGGATGCTCCTGGAGGACCGGGCCGGCAAGGATCATCAGCAACTGGTCGCCCCAGACGACTCGGCCCTGGCCATCGACCGCGCCGATCCGGTCGCCGTCGCCATCGAACGCGATGCCGAAATCGAGGTTCTTCTCGCGCACCAGCGCCTTGAGATGCTCGAGGTTCTTCTCGACCGTGGGGTCGGGATGGTGGTTGGGGAAGCGGCCGTCGACGTCGGTGAAGAGGGTATGATGCTCGCCCGGCAGCAGCTTGATCAGCTTTCCGAGCGCAGGGCCCGCGGCACCGTTGCCGGCGTCCCAGCCGATCCGATACTCGCCGCCCTTAAAGTCCTCGACGAGGCGGTGGACGTAGCGGTCCATCACGTCCTCGTCGGTCACCTGGCCCTGGCCCTCGCTCCACCGGCCTTCGGCGGCGCGGGCGCCGAGCGCCTTGATGGCTGCGCCGAAGACGCTGCCGCCCGGAAGCAGCATCTTGAAACCGTTATAGTCGGCCGGATTGTGGCTGCCGGTGATCTGGATGCCGCCGTCGACATCGAGCTCCGACACCGCCCAGTAGAGCATCGGCGAGGGCCCCTGGCCAACCCGGACCACGTCCATCCCGCCTTCGGTCAGGCCGCGGATCAGCGCTTCCTCCAGCCGCGGCGAATGCTCGCGCCCGTCGCGGCCGACGGCGAGCTTTTTCGCGCCCATCTCCTGCCCCTGCGCCGCGAAGGTCCGGCCAAGTGCATAGGCGTCCTCCTCGTGCAGGGTGCGGCCGACAATGCCGCGGATGTCATATTCGCGGAGGATGGTGGGATCGAAGCTATGGGTCATTACGCCCCCGAACGAGGAGAGGTGAGGAAGGTTGCGGGCTGCTTGCGAAAGATCAGGCGGCCTTGGCGGCTTCGGCACCGGGCAGGCCGAGCCCGGCGACCATCTCGCGCAGCTCCTGCCGCGCGGCGATGTGGGCGATCCCGGCGTCGCCGATCTGCTTGAGGTCGAGCAGGGTCAGCCCCTTGGGGAACAGCTCGCGGTAGATGACGCGCTCGGAGAGGCCAGGGATGACCCGGAAACCGACCCGGCGGGCAAGCTCGTCCATCGCCGCGCCGACGCGCTGCTGGTTGTGGCTGCCGATATGCTGGAGGCGGTTGCGCAGGACCACCCAGTCGACGCTCTTGCCCGCGGTCTTGGCCCGCGCGGTGCGGCTGTTCCAGATCAGCTCGGCATAGAAGCTCGGCTTGGTCACCTTGAAGGTGTCGGGATTGACCTGCCCGATGAGGTCGAGGTCGACGAAGCTGTCGTTCATCGGGGTGACCAACGTGTCGGCCTTGAGGATGGCGGCGCGGGCGACCGGGTCGTCGCGGCCCGGGGTGTCGATTACCAGGATGTCGGCATCCTTAGCGAGGTCGGCGATCGCAGCGTCAAGCGCTTCCTCGGTCTGGTCCTCGAGCACCTGGAACACGGGCTGCGGCAAGTCGGTGCCGAGGCGGCGGACGGTCGCGGTGCGGTTCTCGAGATAGCGGGTGGTGGTCCGCTGGCGCTGGTCGAGGTCAAGCGCGGCGACCCGATGGCCGGCGGCGGCCAGCGCCACGGCGGTGTGCACGGCCGTGGTCGACTTGCCGGTGCCGCCCTTTTCGTTGGCGAAGACGATGAAATGTGGGCTCGTCACTTGGTTTCTTCCCCGCGTAGCGCCAGAGGCGCGTCATTCTGCAACCCAAGTAAACCGGGGGAATCGGCGGTGCAAATCATCCGTGAGCTGACGGCGCTGAAGCCTGCGGTGGCGGGGCTTCGTGGCAGCGGCGACACGCTGGCGCTGGTGCCGACTATGGGCGCGCTGCATGACGGGCATCTGGCGCTGGTCGCCGAGGCGCGGGCCCACGCGGACCATGTGGCGGCGACCATCTTCGTCAATCCGCTACAGTTCAACGATCCCAAGGACCTCGCCCGCTATCCGCGGACGGAGGAGGCCGACCTCGCCAAGCTGGAAGCAGCCGGGTGCGACCTCGTCTGGATGCCGACGCCCGACCAGCTCTACCCGCCAGGCTTCGCGACCAGCATTTCGATGCGCGGAGTGAGCGACAGGTGGGAGGGCGAGCATCGCCCGGGCCACTTCGACGGGGTGGCGACGGTGGTGGCCAAGCTGCTGCTGGCGGTGCGGCCGACCCACGCCATCTTCGGTGAAAAGGATTGGCAGCAACTGGCGGTGATCCGGCGGGTCGAGAGCGACCTTGGGATCGGTGTCACGATCCTCGGCCACCCGACGGTGCGCGAGGCAGACGGGCTGGCGATGTCTTCGCGCAACGCGCTTCTGTCAGCCGATCATCGCGGGCAGGCGCTCGCCCTTTCGCGGGCCCTGAACGAGGCCGCCACGGAAATCGCCGCCGGTCGACCGATCGCAGCGGCGCTGGAGCGGGCCACGGCCGCATTGCGGGCAGGAGGCTTCTCCGGTGTGGACTATATCGCGCTGGTCGATGCCGACAGCCTCGAACCCCTTGAAAGCGCACGCGAACCGATGCGCCTGCTGGCCGCCGCGAGCCTCGGCGGGGTGCGCCTGATCGACAATATACCTGTCACTTTGGAGCAACAGGTAGGATGGTAATTACCGCATTAACCTTTTGATAGCCCGCACGGGGGAGCTTGCCTGCAACGAAACAGGGGAGTTCAAGACATGGCAATTGGTCAAAAGGGTGCGGAGTTCCTTCTTCTCAGCCGTTTGCGCGATGCGGAAAGCGGTGATGTGAATGCGCTGTTCGAGCTTGGCGTGACCTATTCGACCGGCAACGGTGCCGACGTCGACCTGGTCGAAGCGCACAAATGGTTCAACCTCGCCGCGCTGGGCGGCTGCACCCGCGGCCAAGCCTGCCGCGCCGAGATCAGCGTCGAGATGTCCGCGCGCGAGATCGCCGAAGCGCAAAAGGCGGCGCGGGCATGGCTGGCGATCACCGGTCGCGGCGCACGCGCAGCAGCTTGATTGTTCTCCTGCGAAAGTAGGATCCCAAATACGTTTCTACGGACTGAAACACTGGCCCCTGCTTTCGCAGGGGAACAGGATCAGCGCACCACCACCGTCACGGCGCGGCGGTTCTGGGCCCAGGCGCTTTCGTCCGTCCCGTTGGCGACCGGGCGCTCCTTGCCCCAGCTGATCGTCAGCAGACGCGCTTCCGGCACGCCCTGTGCCATCAGGAACAACTTGGCGGCCTGCGCGCGCCGCTCACCCAGCGCCTGGTTATACTCGCGGGTGCCGCGCTCGTCGGCATGGCCCTCGACCGAGGCGCGGACATTGGGATTGGCGAGCATCCAGCGCGCCTGCGCGGTCAACGTCGCCTGCGCGTCGGCCGACACGTCCGACTTGTCGGTCCCGAAATAGATGGTGTCCGACCCCGCCGCGGCGACCATCGCGGCCTGGCTGCCGGGCAGTTCGACCAACCCGACATCGTCGTTGGTGGCGCCCGTGCCGGCCGCGGGGTCGGTCGGACCGGTCTGGGCCGGAGGCGTGGTCGCGGGCGGCTGGCGGCGGCCGCAGGCGGTCAGCGAGAGGCTGAGGGCCAGGGTGGAAGCGACGATCAGTTTGGCGCGCATGGGTTTTTTCTCCTTGTCAGCGCTGCAGGGGGGACCAGCTCGGGTCCGAGCCATCCTGCGGGGTGGGGAGGCGGCGGGCAGTGCCGCCACCGACCGGGACCGCGAACAGGCTGGAGCGCCCGTCACGGGTAAAGCGATTGAACATCACGAACTGGCCGTTGGGGGCCCAGCTCGGGCTTTCGTCCTGCCAGCCGTCGGTCAGCGTCTGCTCGCCCCCGCCGCCGGCATTCATCACGCCGATCCGGAACGAGCCGACGCGAACGAAGGCGATCCTGTCACCGCGCGGGCTCCAGGCGGGTGAGCCGGCCGGTCCGCCGAAGCTGATCCGCCGCTGGTTCGAACCGTCGGCGTCCATCACGTACAGTTGCTGCGATCCGCCGCGGTCGCTTTCGAACACGATCCGGCGTCCGTCGGGCGAATAGCTGGGGGCAGTGTCGATCCCCGGCGCGCTGGTCAGGCGCTGTGGCGCCCCGCTGCCATCGGCATTGGCGACCCAGATGTCGGTGTTGCCATTGGCCGACAGCGCATAGGCGATGCGATTGCCATCGGGCGAGAAACGCGGCGCGCTGGTTAGCGCCAGCCCGGGGACCAGCAGGCGCTTGGTGCCGGTAGCGATGTCCAGCACCCATACCCGCGCACGGCGACCCTGGTAGCTGGTGTAGGCAAGGCGCCGTCCATCGGGGGAGAAGCGCGGGGTGACTACAGTCGCCTCGCCCTCGGTCAGGTAGCGCAGGTTGGCGCCGTCCGAATCCATGATCGCGATGCGCTTCTGGCGGTTGTTCTTGGGGCCGGTCTCTGCGACGAACACCACGCGGGTGTCGAGGAACCCGCCCTCTCCGGTCAGGCGCGAGTAAATGGCATCGGCGCACTTGTTGGCCGCGCGGCGCCAGTTGTCGGTGGTGACCTGATAACCCTGGCGGACCAGTTCGCGTCCGGCGCCGACGTCGTACAGATAGCAGCCGACGGTGATCTGGCCGGGTCCCGCCGGGCGAACGAAGCCGGTGACCAGCTGCTGCGCGCCGAGCCCGCGCCAGTCGCCGAACGCAGGGGCCTCGGCCTGGGGAACGCTGTAATTGGGCAGTCCGCCCGGCCCGAGCGGCGCGAACCGGCCGCTGGTCCTGAGGCCCGAGGCAATCACCCCGGCGATGTTGCGGCCCAGCGCCATTTCGGCGCCGCCCTCGGTCGGCATCGGCGGCACGGCGATCGAGGTCGCACCCGTGACACCGCCGCTGGTTACTTCGACGTCGACCGGCGGCGGTTCGTTTTGGGCGAGCGCCGGGCTCGCGATCAGCGCCGTCATGGCCAACAGCATTTCAGGCTTCATCGCGGGCGTCCTCATTTCGCGGCATAGGTCAGGTTGATGTTGCCCCAGCCGCCTTGCGGTGTGCTGTACAGCTCCGCCGGCAGGCGCAAGGGCGAGCAGGCGCGGAACACCGCCACCGCCTGGTCATAGGCGAGATCCTCGAACTTGGCATTGTCCTCGTCCACCCCCGAAGTGCGGACCAGGGCCGGCGGGCGCGACAGCTTGCCCGAACGATCGAGCCGGAGGTTGACCACGACCCGGATCCGGTCGGCGCCGGGGCCGAGGGTGGGCTGCCGCGCCGCGCAGGGCCTTATCTGACGCAGGATCGCGTCGTTGACGCTGGCCTTGGCCGCCGCATTGTACGTCGCCGCTCCTTCCGCGGCCTCGCGCGGGGCAAGGTCGCGGTTGGAGGGGATGCCGCGCAAAAAGTCATCGCCGATCCGCGACTGGCGTGGCGGCGCGGGGCGGGGCTGGGCCGGGGCGGGTCGAGCGGGCTGGGGCCGCGCCACGGTGGGGCGCGGCGGAGCCGGGCGCGGGGGCAGGGGGCGCGGCACCGGCGCGGGCGCTGGACGCGCCATCGGGGAGGGAAGCGGGGGCGGCGGCGCCTGCTCGAGCGGCGCCGGCTGGGGCTGCGGCTGGGGCGGTACGGGCGTTGGCTCGGACGCGGGCGCCTGCGCGGCGGGCGGCGGAGTCGCGGGGGTAGGGGCGGCGGCGGTCAGCGCCACCTCGTCGCTGTCGACGAATTCGACCTGGACCGGCGGCGGTTCGGGCGTGTTGGGGACCTTGGCCAGGCTGGTCGTCAGCGCCACCATCAGGACGGCGTGCAGCAGCAGGGCCGCAGCCGTGCCCTTGGCCTCGCCGCTATCGACTCTCACCTGCCGACCCTCACTGGCCGCCCTCGGCGGTGCTGACCAGCGCGACGCGGTTGAGCCCGGCGCGATTCAATTCGCCCATCACCCGCATCACCCGCCCGTAATCCAGCCCGCGATCGGCGCGCAGGTAGATGCGGCGGCCTTCCTCGGGTGCCGGCTCGGCAGCGATGGCGGCGAGGCGCTGGGCCAATGCCGGCTCGGCGACTTGCGTGTCGTCGATGAAGATCCGGCCCTCGCCGTCGAGGCTGATCTGGACCGGCTTGACCTGGCTATCGAGCGCCGCGGCACGGCTTTCCGGCAGGTCGACCGGAACGCCGGCGACGAGCAGGGGCGCGGTGACCATGAAGATGATCAGCAGCACCAGCATCACGTCGACCAACGGCGTGACGTTGATCTCGGCCATCGGCGCGCGCCGTCCGCCGCGCCTCCGGTTGCCGACCGACGCGCCCATCAGCCGTCGCGCTCCAATTCGCGGCTCAGCGTCGCGTGGAAGCGGTCGGCGAAGCGGTTCAGCCGCGCTTCCAGCCGGTCTAGCCCGTGGGTCAGGCGGTTATAGGCGATCAGCGCGGGGATCGCTGCGAACAGGCCGATGGCGGTGGCGAACAGCGCCTCGGCGATACCCGGCGCGACCACCGCGAGGCTGGTGTTGTTGGCCCCGGCAATGGCGGTGAAGCTGCGCATGATCCCCCACACCGTCCCGAACAGGCCGATAAAAGGCGCCGAGCTGGCGACGGTGGCGAGGATGTTGAGGCGATCGGACAGGCGGTCGAGTTCCTGCTCGACCTCGGCGCCCATGACCGTCGTCAACCGCTCACGCGCGCCGCTCCGGTCGGTGGTGGATAGCCCGACGCTGTGGCGCCATTCCTTGAGGCCGGCGGTGACGATCCGCGCGCTCGGGACATCGTCCTTGCCGCGCGCCTCGTGGTGGGCGTCGATGTCCTTCGCCGCCCAGAAATCGTTTTCCCAGGCCTGGGTGTCCCGGTTGATCCGCTTGAGGCGCTGGGCATGGGTGATGATGATCCCCCAAGTCCACACGCTGGCAAGCAGGAGCCCGATCATCACCGCCTTCACCACGATATCGGCGTGGAGGAACAGGGCGAGTGGGCTCATCAAATCGGCGGCGGGTGCCGTCATTCACTTTCCTTTGTTGCAGCGCGGATCTCCTCAAACCGCTTGACCCACTCGCGCGGCTGCCGTGTTGGGCGGCCGTCTGGCGTGAGAAAAGCGGCGGTAATCCGCCCCTCTGCCAGAGTCTCGCCAGCCCGGATGACTCGTTGCTGAATCCGGACGGATGCGGCGCGGACCTCCTCGACGGTGGAGACGATCAGCAGGTCATCGCCAAGCTTGGCGGGGCGAAGGTAGCGGACGTTGGCCTCTGCCACCGCATAGACCCCGGTGCCCGCCTCCAGCGTGCCGCGCTGGTCGATCCCGGCGGCGCGCAGCATGTCGGAGCGGGCGCGCTCCATGAACTTCAGGTAATTGGCGTAATAGACGATTCCGGCGGTGTCGGTGTCCTCGAAATAGACCGTCAGGGCGAAGCGATGCTCGGACCCGACGAAGCCGCCGCGATAGGGCTGGTCGAACGATGACGTCATGGCCCGGGCTCTAGCGGGGCAGGACTCGGGCGTGAACCCCGCTTGGGGCGACTGGGTTTTTAGCCCGCGACAGCCTCGACCAATCGCAACAAGTCGCCCTGCGGCGCGGAGATGTCGGCGAGGTGCATGCCCCAGCCGGGAATAAACAGACCGCCAATTCCAACCTCGCCGCCGATCCGGTCGGTCCACTTGGCGCCTGGGGTGACGTTGGTACGAAGCTCCAGATAGCCGCGCTGGCCGTCGTTGACGCAGCGGCCCGAGACCAGGCTCTCGGTGCGCAGATAGGGGGTCGGCGGTGCGCCCTCGGTCGACCAGCGGATCGGGCCTCCGGGCACGGCGGTGGTCAGGCGGGTGTACCAATAGCTGTCGAGATTGGCCCAGCCGCGCGAGCCCAGCGCCGCGGGATTGGTGCAGGCCACCGTCATGCCGGACGCCGGGGCATAGCCGAACAGCGCGCCCGGCGGCGGCGGATTGTTGGTGCGGTAGGAGACGTAGGTCACGACGCAGCCGCGCTGGCCTGCGCGGGTGCACAGCGGCGTCGACTTGAAGGTGCCGCCGACCAGCTTGCCGGCAGGGACCAGCACATTGTAGCCGGGGATGATCGCCAGCGCCATTTGCCGCGCCGCCGGCTTGCCCTCGATTTCCTCGGCAATCAGCTTCTGCAGGTGCCAGCTGCCCTGGCTGTGCCCGACCAGCACGAACGGGCGGCCGCGGGTCCGGCCGAGGAAGTTGCGAAAGGCGCTGCGTACGTCGCCATATGCGACGTTGAAGGCCGGGCGGATATCCCGGCCCAGCGCCGCCGCGCCGATCGCGGAGGTGGTCATCTGGCGATAAACGGGGGCGAACGGGCGGCACACGCTGGCGAAGCGGGCAAACTGCGACGCCGCCGCCGATCGTTCCTCGTTCGGGGCAAGGTCGCTGTTGAGCCCGCGATCCTGGCTGACGGTCGGATAGACGTAGAAGCAGTCGAGCCTGGGGCTGGCCGCCGGCCGCACCTGGCCGCTCGAACCATAGCCCTGCCGGGTCAGCGCAGTCGTCGCCAGCGGGGTGGAGCAGCTGTCGGCGCGGCCGGGAAGGCATAGCCACGAGGCGTCATAGCCATAGCCGAGCGCGGACGAAGTGGTGACAGGCGGGGGCGGCGCCGCGGCAGCCTGGGCGGCGCCAAGGAGCAAGGGGGCAAGCAGAAGCGACATCCAGCGATTTCCCTAGTCGAAAAGTCCGTTCGGGGTGCCTGAAGGCGGCATCAGGCCAAGGTGGGTCCAGGCCTTGCCGTTCAGGCAACGTCCGCGTGCGGTGCGGGCGATGAGGCCGAGCTGAATGAGGTAGGGTTCGATCACGTCCTCAATCGTGTCGCGCGGCTCGCTGAGGCCCGCGGCGAGGGTCTCCACCCCGACCGGCCCGCCGCCGTAGAGGTCGGCGATCATGTGGAGGTAGCGGCGGTCCATCGCGTCGAGCCCAAGCGCGTCGATCTCCAAGCGGCTCAGCGCGCGGTCGGCGGCCGCCATGTCGATGCTGTCCGCCCCGGCGGCATGCGCGAAGTCGCGGACCCGGCGTAGCAGTCGCCCCGCGATGCGCGGGGTGCCGCGGCTGCGGCGGGCGATCTCGTGCGCGCCATCCTCGGTGACCGGCGCGCCGAGCAGGCTGGCGGCGCGGCGGACCACCAGTTCGAGCTCGGGCACGGTGTAGAAGTTCAAGCGCACCGGGATCCCGAAGCGGTCGCGCAGCGGGGTCGTCAGCAGCCCCTGCCGGGTGGTCGCCCCGACCAGGGTGAAACGCGGCAGGTCGATCCGCACCGAGCGCGCCGAGGGACCTTCGCCGATGACGAGGTCGAGCGCGCGGTCCTCCATCGCCGGATAGAGCACTTCCTCGACCGCCGGATTGAGGCGGTGGATCTCGTCGATGAACAGGACGTCGCCGTCCTCGAGGTTGGTCAGCAACGCGGCGAGATCGCCCGACTTGGCGATCACCGGGCCCGAGGTGGCGCGGAAGCCGACCCCCATCTCGCGCGCGACGATCTGCGCCAGGGTGGTCTTGCCGAGCCCGGGCGGCCCGAAGAACAGCACATGGTCGAGCGCCTCGCCGCGGGCTTTGGCGGCAGCGATAAACACGCGCAGATTTTCGCGCGCGGCCTGCTGGCCGACGAATTCGTCGAGCCGCTTGGGACGAAGCGCCGCGTCGACGTCCTCGGCCGTACGCTCGGGCGTGGTGATGCGGTCGGGATCGGTGGCCATCAGTCGTGGTGGATCCCTGGCCCGTTAATCTCAAGCCATTCGTGCTTGCGGCTCTCAAACACCGAAAATTGCGGGGTGGCGAAATGCGGATCGTCGAAGGCGCCGAGCGGGATGGCAATGCTGTCGGCCGCCGCGGGGTGCAGCGTCGGCCCGCCATTCACGAACCAGACGTCGGAGCCGCAGTCGGGGCAGAAGTGAAAGTCGGCCCAATTGCCGCTGTCGCCGACCTTGCGGAAGACGCCTGGATTGCCGCTCGTTGTTACCCGGTCGCCCGGCCACCGGGCCTGCATCGCAAACGCGCTTCCGGTGCGCTTCTGGCAATTGAGGCAATGGCAGACCGACACGCGCACCGGATCGCCCGAGGCGACCGCTGTCAGCTTGCCGCAGCGGCAGGAGGCGCGGTGCTCGTCCCGGTCGTTCCGGTCGGGGTCAGACGCCATTGTGTTTGCCTACTCGAGACAGCCAGTCGATGAGGAAGACGAACGCCACGCCGACCCAAAGATACAAGGGCAGAAAGATGAAGATCAGCGCAGCGGTCGAGCTTTGATCCGATCCCAGCATCGTCGTTCCGTACAGGTAGAGCGAGATCGCGGCGAGAAGTCCGACTCCTATAGTCACGAACCAACCAGTGCCACGCCCTGCAAGCGGAACGGCGATGGGCGCGATAGTCCACGCGAAGAAGGGTAAGAAGGCGAGCCACCACGAGGGATTCTGCGGCGATCCTACCATCAGCTGGAGGATCGCAATGGCGAGGGCGTAGCAAGCGAGGAGCGCCAGTCGCGTGTTACCAAGGGTTCCAGCGAACCTCACTTCGCCGCCTTTCGCAGGGCGAGGCGGACCAGCGCGTCGAGCGTTCCGTCGGGACCCAGTTCCTCCGCGGCGGCGGCGACGGCTTGGGCGGCTTCGGCGGGTTTGAAGCCGAGATTGGCAAGGGCGGACAGTGCGTCGTTGGTGGCCGGATTGGCCGCAGCAGGGGTGCCCGGGCCGAGCGCTGCCGGAAGCCCGAGCTTGCCCTGCAATTCGAGCGCGATGCGTTGGGCGAGCTTCGGACCGACGCCGCTGGCGCGCGCGATCATTGCCTTGTCGCCTGCCGAGACGGCACGGGCCAGCTCGTCGGGCGAGAGGATGGTGAGGATCGCCAGCGCCAGCCGGCCGCCGACGCCCTGCACACTCGTCAATTGGCGGAACGCCTCACGCTCGGCGGCCGAGCCGAAGGCGAACAGGGTCATGCTGTCCTCGCGGACCTGGAGCTCGGTCAGCAGGATGACGTCGCCGCCGACGGCCGGGAGCGAGCCCAGCGTCCGGCCACTCGCCAGCACGAGATAGCCGACCCCGCGCACGTCGATCACGGCGCTGTCGGCGGAAAGTTCGGCAAGGGTGCCGGCAAGGCGGGCGATCATCGGTTTGGATTAGAACAGGTCGCAGCCAGCGCAAACCTCTCGTTCGCCCTGAGCGAAGTCGAAGGGCGTTAGCGCGAGGGTGCTTCGACTTCGCTCAGCACGAACGATGCCTGAAAAGCCTTCAACGTATGCCGCGCCGCGCGCTGGCGAGATGATGGGCGTGGGTGATCGCCACCGCCAGTGCGTCCGCCGCATCCTCGCCAGCGATCGTGGCGCCTGGCAGCAGCATCGCGACCATCGCATGGACCTGGTCCTTGGACGCCCCGCCGCTGCCGACCACCGCCTTCTTGACCACCGAAGGGGCATATTCGCCGACTTCCAGCCCGCCGCGCGCCGCGCACATCAACGCCACCCCGCGCGCCTGGGCGAGCTTGAGGGTCGACGCCGGGTTTTTGTTGACGAATACTTCCTCGGCGGCGGCGGCAGCCGGCTGGTGTTCGAGGACGATCGCTTCCAGCGCCCCGGCCAGCTCGGCCAGCCGGGTCGCCAGCGGAAGGCTGGCCTTGGTCTTGATCTGCCCGTTGGCGAGGTGGGTCAGGCGGTTGCCCTCGGCCCGGATGATCCCCCACCCGCACGACGACAGCGAGGGGTCGAGGCCGAGGATGATCACCGCCCCGGGCTTAGCCGAGCTTCGCCAGTTCGTCGTCCGAAATGTCGTAATTGCCCCACACGGTCTGGACGTCGTCATCGTCCTCAAGTGCGTCGACCAGCTTCATCAGGGTCGCCACCGCCTCGCCCGACACTTCGGTGTTGAGGGTCGGCTTCCATGCCAGCTTGACCGCGTCCGCGGGCCCGAGCGCCGCTTCGAGCGCTTTTGCGACGTCGTGCATCCCGTCCTGCTGGGTCCAGATCTGGTGGCCGTCCTCGTCGCTCTGGACGTCGTCGGCGCCGGCTTCGATCGCGGCCTCCATCACCTTGTCCTCGTCGCCGACAGCGGCGGAATATTCAATCAGGCCAAGCCGCTCGAAGCCGTGGGCCACGCTTCCGCTCGCGCCGAGATTGCCGCCGTTCTTGGAAAAGGCGGTGCGGACGTTGGTGGCGGTGCGGTTGCGGTTGTCGGTCAGCGCCTCGACGATGATCGCCACGCCATTGGGGCCATAGCCCTCGTAGCGGACTTCCTCGTAATTCTCCGCGTCGCCCTTGCTCGCCTTGTCGATCGCGCGCTGGATATTGTCCTTGGGCATCGACTGCGCTTTGGCGGCATTGACCGCGGCGCGCAGGCGCGGGTTCATGTCGGGATCGGGCATTCCCATCTTGGCCGCGACGGTGATCTCGCGGCTGAGCTTGGAGAACATGCCCGAGCGCTTTTTGTCCTGCGCCCCCTTGCGGTGCATGATATTTTTGAATTTGGAATGGCCGGCCATGGGTGTCCCGCTTGGAAGATGTGGCAGAGCCTCTAGCCAGCTTGGCCGTCAGGCTCAATCTTGGCGGACAGCAACAGGTCGATCTTGCGGTGCAGTGCCTCGAAATGGCGCTCCCCCCGGGCGGCTAGCAGCTCGTCGACCTTGTGATGCAGTCGCAGCAGTTCGAGTTCGGCCCGAAGGTTGGTCTCATAGTCGAGCTGTGCCGCCAGCCGGTCCTTGGCGGCCTGTCGATTCTGGCTCATCATGATGATCGGCGCCTGCACCGCGGCCAGCGTCGAGAGCAGGAGATTAAGGAAGATAAAGGGGTAGGGGTCGAATGCCCGCCCGAAGCGATTGAGCACCTCGCTGTTGAGCAGCATCCAGGACAGCAGCACCGCCGCAATGCCGATGATAAAGGCCCAACTGCCGCCAACCGCCGCGACCCGGTCCGACAGCCGTTCGCCGAAGCTCGACTGGGCCGTGGTCTCGTCATTCAGATCGCGGCTGGTGGCGGTGCCGGCGGCGATGGCGGCGAGGACAGCCGTTCCTCCTCGCCGATGTCGATCTCGGAGGCGTGGAGCAGCCGTTCCGCCAAAGTTGGGGAAGGCGGCTGCCCGGCCATTTGGCTCAGAGCTTCACCGCGGTGCCGCAAGCGCAGACCATCAGCATCGAGCCCGACTTCCCGATCACCTCATAATCGAAGTCGACCGCCAGGATCGCATCGGCGCCGAGCCGTCGGGCCGATGCTTCCATTTCCTGCATCGCCTGGGCGCGGGCTTCCTGGATCGATGATTCGTAGGCGCCCGAGCGGCCGCCGAGAAAGTCGGTGACCGAGGCGAACACGTCCTTGATGACGTTGGCGCCGACAATCACTTCGCCCCCGACCAGGCCGAGATAGTCGCGAACCGGCCGCCCATCGAGCGTCGAGGTGGTGGTGATGATCATTGGCTTGAGCTCCCCCTGGTGGTCAGCCGACCTTAGTGCAGACCGAGCGCGTTGCGATAGGTCTCCAGCAAGGCATCCGCTTCGTCGCGGGCATGCTTTTCCATCTTCCGCAGGCCGACGACCTTGCGCATCGTCTTGGTGTCGAACCCGGTAGCCTTGGCTTCGGCGTAGACGTCCTTGATGTCGTCCGCGACGCCCTTCTTTTCTTCTTCCAGACGCTCGATGCGCTCGATCAAAAGGCGCAGCTGGTCGGCCGCGACGTTGCCGTCGGACATGATTCTCCCTCCCCGATGAATAGTATGCGGGGGCGCCCTTAGGCCAGCGACGGGGGAGCGCCAAGCGGTTGAACAACCAGCGTCGCCCGCTATGGCTCGGCGGCAACAGCAAACGAAACGGGAGTGTGGGTGGCGATGTCGGTAGGACCGCGCGGACGCAAGGTCAGGATTCTCGCCACCTTGGGACCCTCCTCGAGCAGCCGGGAAATGATCGCCAAGTTGATGGCGTGCGGGGCGGACGCCTTTCGCATCAACATGAGCCATGGCGACCAGGCCGCCAAGGCGCAGCTGGTGGACACGATTCGTTCACTCGAGGTCGAGCACAAGCGTCCGAGCTGCATTTTGTTCGACTTGCAGGGGCCCAAGCTGCGCGTCGGTCGCTTCGACGGCGGGTCGGCGCAGCTCGACACCGGTGCGCGCTTCATCCTCGATGCCGACGAGGCGCCCGGATCGGCCAAGCGGGTCGAGCTTCCGCACCCCGAACTGTTCGAAGCGGTCCGCGAAGGCGACCAGCTGCTGATCGACGACGGCAAGATCCGCCTGCGGGTCGCGGCGGTGACCGCCAACCGGATCGAGACCATCGTCGAGGTTGGCGGCAAGGTCAGCAACAACAAGGGCGTCAACGTCCCCGACGTGCTGGTGCCGATCCCGGCGCTGACCGAAAAGGATCGCGACGACCTGCAGTTCGCGTTGAGCCAGGGCGCCGACTTCATCGCGCTGAGCTTCGTCCAGCGGGCCGAAGACGTCGAGGAGGCGCGCGCGCTGATCGGCGACCGCGCCGCGCTGATGGTCAAGATCGAGAAGCCGGCGGCGATCGAGCGGCTGGAAGGCATCCTCCAGCATGCCGACGCGGTGATGGTCGCGCGCGGCGACCTCGGCGTCGAACTTCCGGCCGAAGCGGTCCCGCCGCTGCAGAAGATGATCGTCGCCCGCGCCCGCGAACTCGGCAAGCCGGTGGTGGTCGCTACCCAGATGCTGGAAAGCATGATCACCTCCCCGACCCCGACCCGGGCCGAAGTGAGCGACGTCGCCAACGCCATCTACGACGGCGCCGATGCGATCATGCTGTCGGCCGAAAGCGCTGCCGGCGACTTCCCGGTCGAAGCGGTGGCGATGATGGACCGGATCGGCCGCTCGGTCGAAGCCGACCCCAAATATGCCGAGCGGGTGCACTTCACCGCCACCCCGGCCGAGCCCAATACCGCCGACGCGCTGGCTGAAAGCGCGGGCAACATCGCCAACACGGTCAAGGTCGCGGCGATGGTCTGCTATACCTCGACCGGCGCGATCGCCCGCCGCATCGCCCGGGAGCGCGGACCGGTGGCGCTGCTGGTGATGACGGCCAGCCGCACCGTGGCGCGCCGGATGGGCCTGGTGTGGGGCGTCCACGCGGTCCACACCCGTGACGTCGCCAGCTTCGAGGAGATGGTCGGCAAGGCCAAGCGCATGGTGCTCCGCCACAAGCTAGCCGAGGGCGGTCAGCGGGTGATCATCATGGCCGGCGTGCCGTTCGGGACGGCCGGCTCGACCAACGTGCTGCACGTGGTTCGGGTGGTCGGCGACGAACTCGATGACTACGGGGTGAGCTAGAGCATTCCGCCGTCGCGCAAGATTCCAGGCACCTCGCCCGGTATCTCGCGCGCCAGGAAGCCGAGGGTGCCGATCCTCTCGCCCAAGCGGCGTCCGGCCTCGCCATGGCACCACACGCCCCACAGCAGGGCGGCCAGCGGGTCGGCGCGGCGGGCCAGCAGGCCGCCGACGATCCCCGCCAGCGTGTCGCCCGATCCCGAGACGCCGAGGCCGGGCCCGCCGCCCGGATAGCGAAACGCGCGCCCGTCAGGCGCAACGATGTGGCTTTGCACGCCCTTGACCAGTGTCAGGCAATCGTAACGCTCGGTGCAGCGGCGGCCGGCGGCGACGGGATCGGCGTCGACCTCCGCTTCATCACACCCGAGCAGGCTGGCCATTTCGCCGGAGTGAGGAAGGAGGATGGTCGGGCACTCGGCCCGCTGCACTTCCCCGCGCCGGGCGGGAAGCGCGTGGAGGAGGGCAGCGTCGAGCACCAGCGGCTGGCCGCCGCCGACCAGCGCCTCTGCCAGTGCCTCGGTCGACTTGTTGCCGCGCATGCCTGGGCCGGCGACCACCACGTCGGCCTGCGCGGCGCGCTCGGCGATCGGCTTGACCGTCGAGGGCGCGAACCCGCCGTCGCGGCCCTCGGCCATGCCGGTGACCATTGCTTCGGGCATCGAGATCGACAGGCCCGGCGCGGCGCTGGCGACGGTCACGATCTGCAGGCGACCCGCCCCCGAGCGCATGGCGCCCATCGCGGTCAACAGCGCTGCGCCCGACACCTCGCGGCTGCCGGCGATGATCAGGATCGAACCGCGCTCGTCCTTGTCGCCGCCGGCGATCGGCGGGAGCGGATAGCGCTTCAGGGTGTCGGGATCGAGCTCGACCGGCTCGCTCACCGGCTGCCCACCATCTGGTCGGGCGCGGCGGTAACCGGAGCGCCCTGCTCCTCGAGCGGGGCGGCATGGTTCCACAGCGCCAGCTTGGGTGCGCAGTCGAGCTCTTGCACCTCGAAGTCGAAGGCGCAGATCCCGCAGTTCAGGATGTCGGCCGCTTTGTCGATCGCCAGGATGTCGTGCTCCTCCAACTCCTCCAGCACGTAGCGCATGCACAGCACCACCACCTGGTGGCAGACGATCAGCACGCGCCGCCCATTATAGTGGAGGTTGATCGAATTCATCGCCGAGCGCAGCCGCAGGATCACGTCGGCCCAGCTCTCACCGCCGGGCGGACGGTGATAGAATTTGCCGAGCCGGGCGCGGTGGGCGGCTTCCTCGGGATAATTTTGGCGGATGCCGAGCGCGGTGAGGCCGTCGAATACTCCGAATTCACGTTCGCGCAGGCGTTCGTCGATGACGGTGCGGGCCCGGCCGCCGGCAAGCCCGCCCGCCTCGCAGATCGCGCGGGCGGTCTGGCGGGCCCGAAGATAGGGCGAGGAGAGGATCACCTCGGGCTTCTCGCCCTCGGGCAAGACGGCGAACCAGCGCCCGGCGGCATCGGCCTGCTGGTGGCCGAGGTCGGACAGGGGCACGTCGACGTCGCGCATGTCGATTCCGATGGTCGCCAGCCCCTCGGCCTCCGAGCGGTCGCGCGCGACATTGCCCTGGCTCTGGCCGTGGCGGACGAGGTACAGGCGCTGGGGCCAGTGGCTTGTCGGCTGCAAGTGGTGGGATCCTTTCTCGCCCCGTCAAAGCACGAGGGCGCGCGAAGGTTCAACCGCGCCTAGCGGGGCAGCGTTTCGGCATAGCGGACATAATCGTCCAGCGCGGCGGTCAGCGGGCGCAATATCTGGCCGCGATTGGTGCCCAGCGTGTTGTTGGCGCGGTCGCCGCCCGAATCGCGGATCTTTTTGGGACACAGGTTGGTCCGCCCGGCAATTTCGTGGGCGAGGTCGTGCCAGCTAATGCTTCCGACGTTCGCCAGGTGCCAGATCCCGCGCTCGCCATCGAGCAGCAGGTCGAGCGTCGCGTGAACGAGATCGGGGACATAGGTCGGCGAGACAATGGCATTGCCGCTGGCATGCACTTCCTCGCCGCGGCTTAATGCCGCCACGGTGTGGTGGAGGAAGTTGTGCGGATCCCACGGGCCGAAGAACGCGCTGGTGCGGACGATCAGGGCCCGCGGATCGATCTCCAGCACGCGATCCTCCGCCAGCGCCTTGCTTTCGCCGTAGACACAGGTCGGGCTGGTCGGATCGGGCTCGAGATAGGCGCGGCCAAGCTTGCCGTCGAACACCAGGTCGGACGAGAAGGTGACGAACGGGATGCCGCGGCGGTGGCAGGCGGCGGCGAGCAGTTCAGGACCGGTGGTGTTGATCGCGAAGCAGTCGTCGGGCTGATGCTCGGCTTCGGGCACGCGGACGAAGCCGGCGGTATTGACCACCGCCCACGGCCGCAGCCGGTCAAGCGCATTGGCGATGCTGGCGGCGTCGGTGATGTCGAGTGCGGCGCGGTCGGTGACCCGGTGGGCCAGCCCGCGGCGGGTGCAGATGCGCGCAAATGCCTGGCCGAGCGTGCCGGTGGCGCCGGTGACGAGCAAGGGCTGGCTCCCGAAGCGTTCGGGCGGGCACGGCTCCGACCCGATGTAGAAACGCTCCGGCCGCTTCCACCACGGCATGCCTGCGCCGACCGGATGCTGGAGCATGCTCCCCTTCGCCAGCGCCGCTGCGGCCTTGGCGATCAGCGTCGGGCGGGTGCCGCCACCGCGCGTGTCGAACGCGCCGACGTCGTAGATCCCCTCGCGCAGGGTGAGCAGCGAGCGCCAGTCGACGTTGCCGAACAGCGACCACAGGGTGACCGCGCGGACGTCGACGCCCTCGTCCCTGACGGTCTCGGCAGCGGCCCACACTTCGTGCAGCCACCGCAACTGCTCCTCGCGGGTGCAGCCATGGTGGACTTCGGTGATGGCGAGCGGGATGCCGTAGCGTTCCCACGCCTCGCGCAGCCGGGCGGCAGGGCCGGTCAGCCCGGCGAGGCGCGGCATCCGCACCGCTTCGAGATCGACGTACTTCTGCCGGCCGTTGGTTCCGACCGGCTCGCCCGGATAGCGTCCGGCGCGCTGGTCGAGATAGCGCTCGCTGGTCAGGTAATGGTTGATCCCGATGAGGTCGGGGGTCGCCTCGCCGGAACGCAGATCGTCGAGCAGCGCGTCGGGCACCCCAGCTTTGCGTAGCGGCGTGTAGAAGCCGTGGTCGGCGTCGACCCGGCCCGCCAGCAGGTCGAGGCTGAGCCAGCGCCGTTCGTTCTCGTGATTTGCCTGGTAGGCGAGGGCGGGGGTCGACCAGGTCTTGCCGAGGTCCTCGGTGGTGACGTGCCGCGCGTGGGGGATGACCTTGCGGATCGCCCGCATCGCCTGGAGCGAGCCGTTGCATTCGTTGGCGAGCGCCAGCAGCGTCTCGTTCAGGCTGTGCCGGTGCGGATACCAGTGGCCGTACATGCAGGCGAAGCGGGCGGTGGTCAGCGGCTCGTTGACCGGGGTCCACTGGTCTATCCACGGATAGCGTTCGGCGACCTTGGCCGCATAGCGCCCCAACTTATCGCCGAAATCGGGATCGAGCAGGCTGGTGTAGCGTGGCCCCGAGCCATGGTGGACGAGCCCGCCAATAACCCGGATGCCGAGGTCGCGCAGTCGCCGCAGCCGCTCGTCGTGCCAGGCGAAGTCGAGCTTGTCGGGATCGTCGGGCGCCACCCGCTCCCATACGATGGGGTAGCGGACGGTCCTGATGCCCAGCTCGGCGATGGCATCGAGGTCGGCGAGGCGGACCGAATGGCCGGTCTCCACCACCTGGTCACGATACTGGTCGCCGAGGCGAACAACCGTGCATTCCACTCCGCCCCATAATTCGAGGGGCGGAGTGCTGCGTTCGTGACCTTCTTTCATGGAGCGGCGTCAACTGGCCTTAGATGGCCAGTCGAAGCTCCTGGCTACTCGCGCCGGTGCGGGTGCGGACTTCGTCCATCCGGCGGAACGTGGCGAGGGCCTGACCCACGATCTGGTCCATGTTGTAGTAACGGTAGGTCGCCAGGCGACCGACAAAGGTCACCCCGGCGGTCGAATCCGCCAGCGCTTCGTAGCGCTTGAACAACGCCTGGTTCTCCGGCCGCGGAATCGGGTAATAGGGATCACCCTCGGCGCTTGGATATTCAAGCGTGATCGAGGTCCGCGGATGCTGCTGCCCGGTCAGGTGCTTGTATTCGCTGATCCGGGTGTAGGGGATGTCGGTCGACGGATAGTTGACCGTGCCCACCTCCTGGAACCACTCCTTGTCGATCGTCGAGTGGACGAAGCGCAGCGAGCGATAGGGCAGCTTGCCGAAGCGCCAGTCGAAATATTCGTCGATCGGGCCGGTGTAGATAATGTGCGCGGCGTCGATCTCGTTCCGCACGTCGCGGAAGTCAGTGCCGAGCGACTTGTCGATCAGCGGATGGTCCAGCATGCGCTCGAACATCCGGGTGTAGCCCTCGAGCGGCATGATCTGGTGCTTGTCGGTGAAATAACGGTCGTCGGTATTGGTCCGGGTCGGGATCCGCGCCGTCACCAGCTTGTCGAGCTCGCTCGGGTCGAGACCCCATTGCTTGCGCGTGTAGCCTTGGAAGAACAGCTCGTAGAGCTCGCGGCCGACCGCGTTGACGACGACGTCCTCGCTGGTCTTTATATCCGCCACCGGCTCGGCCCGTGCCGCCAGGAACGCCGCGGCGTCCTCGTCGGTCTTCAGCCCGGCATTGAACAGCATGTTCAAGGTGGTGCGGTTGATCGGGATCGGCACCTGCTGGTCGCGGACGTTGGCGAGCACGCGGTGCTCGTACGGGCGCCACTGGGTGAACTGCGACAGGTAGCTGACGATCTCATCGCTGTTGGCGTGGAAGATATGCGGCCCGTACTTGTGGTACAGGATGCCGTTCTTGTCATATTCGTCATAGGCATTGCCGGCGACGTGATCGCGCTTGTCGATCATCAGCACGCGGGCACCATGCTGGGTCGCCAGCCGCTCGGCCAGGACCGATCCGGCAAAGCCGCAGCCGACGATCAGGTAATCGTACTTCTTGTTTTTGGTGTGGGTGTACTGCCCCTGCCCGAATGCCGGGCGCTCGATCTTCTGGCCTTCCTTCGTTACCTCGCCGAGTAGCGCGGCCATCCGGGCCTGAGTGGTGTCCCAGCTCATGTCGGCCAGCGCCAGGTCGACTTCGGCCAGCCACTCGCCGTCCTGACCGGCAGTCAGGGCATGCGCGCGCTCGCCGGCGTCGACGAACTGTGCGGCCGTGGCGGCGATCATCACGCCGGACAGCTTCTCGTAGTGACGCTTGACGTCCTTGATTGGCGTCGAGACCACCGGCTTGCCGGCGGCAAGATATTCGGGGGTCTTGGTCGGCGAGATGAAGCGGGTCGCCTCGTTGATGGCGAACGGCATCATCGCCACGTCCCAGTTGCCGAGGTAGGTCGGCAACTCGTCGTAGCTCTTGCCGCCAAGGTAGTGGATGTTCGGGCGGCGGGGCAGGTCAACTTCGCTGATCTTCACCACCGGGCCGACCATCACCAGCTGCCAGTCGGGCCGGAGGTCGGCGACGCTGGCGAGGAGGTCGAGGTCGATCCGCTCGTCGATGACGCCGTAGAAACCGAGCCGCGGATGGGCGATCCCGGCCTGATCGGCAGGATCGGCGATACCGCCGCGGGCCGCGCCGAAGTGGGCGCGATCGACCGAAGAGGGGAAGGGGTGGACGTTGCCGTGCCGCTTCTTCTTGGCTTCGTACAGCGAATAGCCGCCGGTAAAGACGATGTCGGCCGCCTCCAGCAGCTCACGCTCGAGGTCGAGCAGTTCGGTCGGTGCGAAACGGAAGGCGCTCAGCTCGTCCATGCAGTCATAGACGGTGGCGACCGAATCCAGATGCCGCGAGAAGGGCAGCATCATCGGCGTGTAGTACCAGCGGATCAGGCGGCCATCGAGGGTCGCCGAATAGCTGTCGAGCAGGCCTTTGAGGATCGTGCGCTCGGCATCGACATCCAGGCCTTCGGGGATGCGCGGCGTGACCACCGTCACGTTCGCCATGTCCTTGGCCGAGCGTTCATCGAGCGACGGTCCGGCGCCGGCTTCGGCGAAGATCGGTTCTTCCCAAATTACGACCGGCATCGACTTGGCGAACCGGCTCATCAGATGCTGGGGGCGCTGGAACACGAAGTCCCAGCGAAGATGCGAAAAGCACAACAGGGTCGTTCCTTTGCCCTGCGCGGTGCGAACCGGAGAAGAACCAGAGTCGTTTACGCCGACTTTCTCGAACATGCGATAGGAACCTCTCTCAAGAGCTTAGGTAGTTACGGTCAAACAACGGTTCGCCGATTCGGGTTCCGCGGGATGGCGGCTCAATTCGGCTGAGTGATGCTGCGCTGCGGCAAACGGAATTCGCCTTGCGCTTGAGAGAATGAACAATCGTTCAGCCTTTCGGTTCCGTGGCCGTCTTCGCAGGTGCGGCACGGGCTCGGATTGACGCCTCGCCGCGCGGGCGCGAAGAGCGGGCCATGAGCAGTACCATTGCAGAACTGGAACGCCGCCGCGCCGCCGCGCACATCGGCGGAGGCGCCAAACGAATCGACGCCCAGCACGCCAAGGGGCGGCTGACCGCCCGCGAGCGGTTGGCCGTCCTCCTCGACGAAGGCAGCTTCGAAGAGGTCGATGCCTTCGTCGAGCATAATGCGACCGAGTTCGGAATGGCCGACCAGCGTTTTCCCGGCGACGGGGTGGTGACCGGCAGCGGAACCATCAACGGCCGCCTGGTCTATGTCTTTGCGCAGGACTTCACCGTGTTCGGCGGCTCGCTCAGCGAGCGCCACGCGCAGAAGATCTGCAAGATCATGGACGCGGCGATGAAGGTCGGCGCGCCGGTGATCGGACTCAACGATTCGGGCGGCGCGCGCATCCAGGAGGGCGTCGCCAGCCTCGCCGGCTATGCCGAGGTGTTCCAGCGCAACGTGCTGGCGTCGGGCGTGGTGCCGCAGCTGTCCCTCATCATGGGCCCGTGCGCGGGCGGGGCGGTCTATTCGCCGGCGATGACCGACTTCATCTTCATGGTCAAAGATTCGAGCTACATGTTCGTCACCGGCCCGGAGGTGGTGAAGACCGTCACCAACGAGGTCGTGACGCAGGAGGAACTGGGTGGCGCGGTCACCCACACCACCAAGTCGTCGGTTGCCGACCTCGCGCTGGAGAACGACATCGATGCGCTGCTCGCGGCGCGCGAGTTCTTCGACTTCCTGCCGCTGTCGAACCGCGTGTCGGTGCCAGAGCGCCCGACCGAGGACCCGTGGGACCGCGCCGAGCCCAGCCTCGACACCTTGATCCCGCCCAGCGCCAATCAGCCCTACGACATGCACGAACTGATTCGGAATGTCGCCGACGAAGGCGACTTCTTCGAGCTTCAGCCCGCCCACGCCGCCAACATCATCATCGGCTTCTGCCGGATCGAAGGCCGCACCGTGGGCGTCGTCGCCAACCAGCCGATGGTGCTGGCCGGCGTGCTCGACATCAACTCGTCCAAGAAGGCCGCCCGCTTCGTCCGCTTCTGCGACGCCTTCGACATTCCGATCCTGACCTTTGTCGACGTGCCCGGCTTCCTCCCCGGCGTCGGCCAGGAACATAACGGCATCATCAAGCATGGCGCCAAATTGCTGTTCGCTTATGCCGAAGCGACCGTCCCCAAGATCACCGTCATCACCCGCAAGGCCTATGGCGGGGCCTATGACGTCATGGCCTCCAAGCACCTCCGCGGCGACTTGAATTACGCCTGGCCGACCGCCGAGATCGCGGTGATGGGCGCCAAGGGCGCGGTGGAGATCATCTTCCGTCAGGACCGGGGCGACGCCGAACTGATCGCCGCGCGCACCAAGGAATATGAAGACCGCTTCGCCAACCCCTTCGTGGCGGCGAGCATGGGCTTCATCGACGACGTCATCCAGCCGCAGGAAACCCGCCGCAAGGTCGCGCTGGGCCTTCGCAAGCTCAAGGACAAGCAGCTCGAAAACCCGTGGAAGAAGCACGACAACATTCCGCTATGAAACTTGGACGCCTGAACCATATCGGGGTCGCCACCCCATCGATCGAGAAGAGCCTCGAGACCTATCGCACGCTATTCGGCGCTGAGCCGTCTTCGCCGCCGTTCGACCTCCCCGTACAGGGCGTTCGCGTGTGCTTCGTCGATGCACCTAATAGCCAAATCGAGCTGATCGAGCCGCTTGGGTCCGATAGCCCGGTGGCGAAGTTCATCGAGAAGAACCCGCAGGGCGGACAGCATCATGTCTGCTTCGAAGTCGACGACATCGAAGCTGCCCGCGCCCACTTCGAAGGGGTCGGCGCCCGCATCCTCGGCCCGACTCGGATCGGCGCCCATGGCACTCCGATCTTCTTCCTCCATCCCAAAGACACCGGCGGGACTCTGACCGAGATCATGGAAAGCCCCAAGCAGGCACATTGATGGGCAGCCGCGGCGAGGAACTGCTGATCGGCGCCCTGTGCGCCGTGCTCGGTCTGTTCGTACTGCAGCGGATTGCGGGCGCCCTGCGCAGCGGCGAGGTGCCGCTCTATCGCACTCGCCTCAAGCGCACCGAAGCGGGCGAGGCGCGGTTCTGGGGACTGGTGTTGGTCAATGTCGGGATGGTCGTGCTGCTGTTCTTCATCGCCGCCGACCTGCTGCTCGACCTCGGCTTTCGAAGCGGGCGCTAGCCAAGGGTTTTCGTGCCGCCCGCTTGGGTTTAGGGCACGGCCCCATGTCCACCGACAATCACGACGCCTGGAAGACCCTCGCCGCCAAGGAATCGCGTGGCGCCGACCTGACCCGCACCACGCCCGAGGGGATCACCCTCAAGACCGTCTACGGCCCCGAGGACTCGGCTGGGATCGACCCCGGCTATCCGGGCGTCTCGCCTTACACGCGCGGCCCTTATGCTACGATGTACGCCGGCCGGCCTTGGACCATCCGCCAGTACGCCGGCTTCTCGACCGCCGAGGAATCGAACGCCTTTTATCGCCGCAACCTCGCTGCCGGGCAGAAGGGCCTCTCGGTCGCGTTCGATCTCGCTACCCATCGCGGCTACGATAGCGACCACCCGCGCGTCACCGGCGATGTCGGCAAGGCGGGCGTAGCGATCGACAGTGTCGAGGACATGAAGCTGCTGTTCGATGGCATTCCGCTCGGCGAGATGTCGGTCAGCATGACCATGAACGGGGCGGTGCTGCCGGTGCTCGCCTTCTATATCGTCGCGGGCGAGGAGCAGGGCGTCGACCGCAAGGCGCTGTCGGGCACGATCCAGAACGACATCCTCAAAGAATTCGCGGTCCGCAACACCTACATCTATCCGCCGCAGCCCTCGATGCGGATCGTGTCCGACATCATCGCCTTCACCAGCCGCGAGATGCCCAGGTTCAACTCGATCTCCATCTCTGGCTATCACATGCACGAGGCCGGGGCGACGGCGGTCCAGGAGATGGCCTACACCCTCGCCGACGGCATGGAATATGTCCGCGCCGCGGTGAAGTCGGGGCTCGACATCGACGCCTTCGCGCCGCGCCTCAGCTTCTTCTGGGGCATCGGGATGAACCTCTTCATGGAGGTCGCCAAGATGCGCGCGGCGCGCACCCTGTGGGGGCGGATCATGACCGATCTCGGCGCGCAATCGGAGAAGTCCAAGCTGCTGCGCACCCACTGCCAGACGTCGGGCGTGTCGCTGACCGAGCAGGACCCCTACAATAACATCGTCCGCACCACGATCGAAGCGCTCGCGGCGGTGCTGGGGGGCACCCAGTCGCTCCACACCAATAGTTTCGACGAAGCGATCGCGCTGCCGACCGACTTCTCGGCGCGCATCGCCCGCAACACCCAGCTGATCCTCGCCGAGGAAAGCGGAGTCACCGCCGTCGCCGATCCTTTGGGCGGCAGTTGGTACGTCGAAGCGCTGACCCGTGAGCTCGAGGAAAAAGCCTGGGCGCTGATCCAGGAGGTCGAGGAACTCGGCGGCATGACCAAGGCCGTCACCGAAGGCCTTCCCAAGCGCCGGATCGAGGAAGCCGCCGCCCTACGCCAGTCCAAGGTCGATACCGGCGAGGCGGTGATCGTCGGGGTCAACCGCTATCGCCTGCCAGAAGAGGCCGAGCTCGACATTCTCGAGGTCGACAACGCCAAGGTTCGCGCCGGCCAGATCGAACGGCTCCAGCGCATCCGGGCAACTCGTGACGAGGCGGCGGTTCAGTCGGCGCTCGAAGCATTGGAGCAGGGCGCGCGGAACAACGCCAATCTCCTTGCCCTCGCCGTCGATGCGGCCCGCGCCCGCGCCACCCTCGGTGAAATCTCGGACGCGCTGGAACGGGTGTTCGGCCGCTACGCGACCAAGCCCGAGCCCGTGTCCGGCATCTACGGCCAGCGCGCCGACGTCCGCTGGGAAGAGGCCAAGCAGGGCACCGTCGCGGTCACCAGCCGTCTTGGCCGCAAGCCGCGCATGCTGGTCGCCAAGATGGGCCAGGACGGCCACGACCGCGGAGCCAACCTGGTCAGTTCGGCGTTCGGCGACCTTGGCTTCGAGATCATCGCCGGTCCCCTGTTCCAGACCCCGCGTGAAGCTGCCGAGCTGGCGGTCGAAGCCAAGGTCGACGTGGTTGGCGCGAGCAGCCTCGCGGCCGGCCACAAGACCCTCATCCCCGAGTTGATCGGGCACCTCAAGGACCTTGGCGCGCCCGACATCAAGGTGATCGCCGGCGGCGTCATCCCGGCGCAGGACTATGCCGAGCTTCGCGCCGCGGGGGTGCAGGCGATCTTCGGTCCCGGCACCAACCTCGCAGACGCCGCCGACGAAGTGCTCCGCCTGCTTGGCCACAACAATCCGCCGATCGATCAGGCCGCCGAATGAAGGTCCCGCTTGCGGCGCTGCTGCTTGCAACTCCAGCTGCGCTGCAGGCACAGGCTCCCGCGGCCGCCACGCCGATCACAATCGGAGTCAGCCGCACTCTTCAGTCCAGGGCGCTGGGCGAGCAGCGAACGATCAACGTCGTACTGCCCGTCAGCTACGCTAAGGCCGCAAACCGCCGCTTCCCGGTGATCTACCTGTTGGACGGCGGAGTTGACCAGGACCTGCTGCATGTCGCGGGTGTGGTCCAGCTGGGTTCGATCTCGGGCCGGATGGACGACGCCATCGTAGTCGGGATCGAGACCAAGGATCGCCGCCGCGAACTGGTCGGCAAGACGCAAGATCCCGAGCTCCTCCGCAAGTACCCCGCTGCCGGTTCGTCCGGCGCCTTTCGCGCCTTTGTCCGCGACGAGGTGAAGCCCTTGATCGAGGCGCAGTATCGCACGGCCGGCAAGGGCGTGGTGATCGGCGAGTCGCTTGCCGGCCTGTTCGTGGTCGAAACCTACATGGTCGAGCCCACCCTGTTCGACGGTTACGCCGCGATCGATCCCAGCTTGTGGTGGGACAAGCAGGCCCTGAGCCGCCGCGCTGCCATCATCGGCACCGCCCAGCGCGGCAAGCGCCTGTATGTCGCCCTCGCTAAGGAACAGCTGGAAGAGCCCGCCGCGGCCAACCGCGTGGCCGCCGCGGCGCGGGCCGCCGGCACCGACCTGTGCGTTGCTCCGCGGCTCGATCAGACCCACGCCACCATCTATCACCAAGTCGAGGCGCAGGCGCTCCAGTTCCTGCTTCCGCCCGGCCAAGCCGCGTCTCCCGAGTTTGGCTTCGAGGTCCACTGCGGCCCCGCTCCGGTGAAGGCGAACTAGAGGCAGAATCTTGGTGGCGCAGGCCCGACCAGGGCTTAGGCAGGGGAGTGTGGCTGGCGCCGAACAAGGGGAACGAAGGCATGGACGAGGACGAAACACCCCAGGTCACCGAGGCCGACCGCCTGCTGTACGACTGGTTCAAGCATCTGACGTCCTTGTCTCTGCTGGCGATCGGCGGTGCCTTATCGCTGTCCCAGGCCGGCGGCGCAAAGGTTGATCCCATTCCGCTCGGGATCATCGTCATAGCGCTGGGCGTGGCGGGCGCTTGCTCCTTTTCGGGTGCCGACCAGCTGGTCCGGGCCGCAGCTGAAGGAAAGCCGGTGCCGCGGACGGCGCGGCTGCTCGGCCGTGCGGCACCCGGCTTCCTCGGCATGGGCGTCGGTGCCTTCATGGCGGTCTTCATCGGCGGCCTTAGCGGCGGATAGCTTTGCTTGGCGCGACGGGGGCGCTAGGCACCTGTTCCATGTTCTCCAAGATACTGATCGCCAATCGCGGTGAAATCGCTTGCCGCGTGATCCGCACCGCGCGCCGCATGGGCATCAAAACGGTTGCCGTTTATTCGGACGCTGACGCCCGCGCCCCCCACGTCGAACTGGCTGACGAAGCTGTTCGCCTGGGGCCACCGCCGGCCGGCGAAAGCTATCTCAAGGCCGACCTGATCATCGCCGCGTGCAAGGCGACCGGCGCCGAGGCGGTGCATCCGGGCTACGGCTTCCTGTCCGAGCGCGCCAGCTTCGTCGAAGCGCTGGCGGCGGAGAATATCGCCTTCATCGGCCCGCCGGCCAACGCGATCGCCGCGATGGGCGACAAGATCGAATCCAAGAAGCTGGCCCTAGCTGCCGGCGTCAATGTCGTACCGGGGTTCCTCGGCGACATCGCCACCACCGATGACGCGGTGCGGATCGCCGGCGAGATCGGCTATCCGGTGATGATGAAGGCCTCCGCCGGCGGCGGCGGCAAGGGCATGCGCCTGGCCTGGAGCGAGCAGGACGTGCGCGACGGCTTTGAGGCGACAAAGCGCGAGGGCCTCGCCAGCTTCGGCGACGACCGGGTCTTCATCGAGAAGTTCATCGAAAGCCCGCGCCACATCGAGATCCAGCTGCTCGGCGACAGGCATGGCAACATCGTCTACCTGAACGAGCGCGAATGCAGCATCCAGCGTCGCCACCAGAAGGTGGTGGAGGAAGCACCGTCGCCGTTCGTCACGCCGAAGATGCGCAAGGCGATGGGCGAGCAGTGCGTCGCGCTGGCCCAGGCGGTCGGCTATCACAGCGCCGGTACGGTCGAGCTGATCGTATCGGGCGCCGACACCACCGGCGAGAGCTTCTACTTCCTCGAAATGAACACCCGGCTGCAGGTCGAGCATCCGGTCACTGAGGAGATCACCGGCCTCGACCTCGTCGAGCAGATGATCCGCGTCGCTGCGGGTGAGCCGCTCGGCTTCACCCAGGACGACGTCCAGCTGAATGGCTGGAGCGTCGAGACCCGGGTCTATGCCGAGGACCCCTATCGCGGCTTCCTGCCGAGCACGGGGCGGCTGGTCCGCTACCGGCCGGCAAAGGTCGGCATCGAGGGCGACACCCGCACGCGGGTCGACGACGGCGTCCGCCAGGGCGGCGAGATCTCGATGTTCTACGATCCGATGATCGCCAAGCTGATCACCTGGGCACCGACCCGCGAGGCGGCGATCGAGGCGCAGGTCGAGGCGCTGGACGGGTTCGACATCGGCGGGATCAGCCATAACGTCGACTTCCTGTCGGCGCTGATGCAGCACCCGCGTTTCCGCTCGGGCGAGATCACAACCGGCTTCATCGCCGAGGAATATCCCGACGGCTTCGCCGGGGCGCCGCTGGACGAGGCCCTGACCGCCGACCTCAGCGCACTCGCCGCCTTCATCGGCACAGTGCACGAAACCCGAGCACTCCAGATCGACCAGCAACTCGGCACGCCCGCCCCCACCGCGCGCGAGCATGTCGTCCGGCTCGATGGCGGCGCCGAGCATCGCGTCCATTTTGCCCTCGACAAGGTGCGGGTGGACGGCGGCGAGCCCCTCGCGTTCGAGGCCGACTATGTCCCCGGCCAGCGGCTGATCCGCGCCCGTATCGGCCACCGCGCTCGGATCCTGCTGGTCGAGAAGCAGGGCCGGGCATGGCGCATGACCACGCGCGGCGGCAGCCACAGGGTCACCGTGATGACCCCGATGGTCGCCGAATTGGCCCGGCACATGATCGAGAAGATCCCGCCCGACCTGTCGCGCTTCCTCCTCGCGCCGATGCCGGGGCTGGTCACGCGGCTCGACGTTGCGGTCGGCGACAAGGTCGAGGCCGGCCAGCCGATCGCCGTCATGGAGGCGATGAAAATGGAGAACATCCTGCGCGCCGAGAAAAGCGCGACGGTCAAGGCCACCCCGGTCGCCGCCGGATCGAGCGTTGCCGTCGACGAGGTCATCGTCGAGTTCGAGTAGCGCCGGCCTGTGCTAGGTTAAGCATCGGCGGCCCCGGGTTCCGATTCGGTAGTGGCAGCTCACTCATGCGTCGGGCGACCGCCCCCTTTGGCGGTCCAGCAAGCATGCGGGAGCAAACGATGAACGCGAACAAGGCACTTTGGGAAAAGGGTGACTTCACCAGCATCGCCGACGCCATGCGGCAAAGCGGGACCGAACTGGTCGAGCGGATCGGGATCGGCGCGGGCGAGCGCGTCCTCGACCTTGGCTGCGGCGACGGGACCACCGCGCTTCCGGCCGCCGAGCGCGGCGCCGAGGTGCTCGGCGTCGATATCGCCGCCAACCTGGTCGCCGCTGGCAATCGCCGGGCCGAAGCGGCGGAACTGACCACTGCCGGTTCGAGGAAGGCGACGCCAGCGACCTCGCCGGGATCGACGACGCCAGTTTCGACCGGGTGGTGACGGTGTTCGGGGCGATGTTCGCGCCCCGGCCCGAGGATGTCGCCAAGGAGATGGCGCGGGTGACCCGGCCAGGCGGCACGATCACCATGGGCAACTGGATTCCCGGCGACCCGACCCTCGTCGCGCAGATCCTCAAGACCAGCGCGGCATACTCGCCGCCGCCGCCCGAAGGCTTCGTCAGCCCGATGCTGTGGGGGCAGGAAGAACAGGTCCGCGCCCGCTTCGCCGCGGCGGGGATCGAGGACGTGACCTGCGAGCGCGACAGCTTCGTGTTCCGGCACCCCGGACCGCCAGCCGACTTCGTCGCCCATTTCCGCGACTATTACGGGCCGACCATGAACGCCTTTGCCGCCGCCCGTGACAGCGGGCGCGAAGAGGAGCTCGAGCGCGAACTGGTCGATCTGTTCGAGCGGCAGAACGGAAGCGGCGACCCGCAACGGACCGAGATTCCGGCGACCTTCCTGCGGGTGACGGCGGTCAAGCCGGCCGGCTGAGCGTCAGGCGCTGGTCCCACCGTCGATCGTCACGCAGGCACCGTTCACGCCGCCGGCGTCGGGGTGGCACAATTGCAGGATCGCGTGGGTTACCTCGTCGACCGTGATCAGCCGCCCGTTGCCGTTGGCGCGGGCAAGCAGCTGGCGGGCCTCGTCGATGCCCTTGCCGGTTGCATTGGCGATGCGGGCCGCGCTGTCGTCGACCATTGGGGTGTCGACGAAGCTGGGGCAGATGGCGTTGACGGTGAGGCCAGTGCGGGCGAACTCGAGCGCGAGGCTGCGGGTCAGGCCGACCGCGCCATGCTTGGAGGCGACATAGGGCGCGGCCATCGCGCCCCCCTTTAGGCCGGCGACCGAGGCGACGATGATCAGCCTTTTGCCCGGCGCCTGAAGGTCGGGCAGCGCGAGCTGGGCGCCGTCGAACAGGGCGGTTAGGTTGGTGGCGATGATCGCGTTCCAGCTGTCGCGGCCCGTACGCAGGAATGGGCGGCTGTCGCCGATGCCGGCATTGAGGATGACGATGTCGAGCGGGCCGAATGCCTCGCGCGCCTCGGCAAAGGCGCGGGCCTGGGCGTCGGGGTCGGTGACGTCGCAGACGATCGCCAGGCCGCCGGTCTCGGCCGCCACCGCCTCCAGCGGTTCGCGCCGCCGTCCGAGCAGCGACACCTTCGCCCCCGCCGCGGCGAGCGCGCGTGCGGCGCCGGCGCCGATGCCGGTTCCGCCGCCAGTGATCAGTGCATGCTTGCCAGTCGCGAAGATCATTCGGCGTCTCCTTATACTGCGGCTTGGCCGAGCCGGTGCGACGTGGCAACAGGCGCGCAAAGGAGTGATCCATGAAGACCCGCGCCGCCGTTGCCTTTGCCGCCAAGCAGCCGCTCGAGATCGTCGAGCTCGACCTCGAAGGGCCGAAGGCCGGCGAAGTGCTGGTCGAGATCATGGCGACGGGCATCTGCCACACCGATGCCTACACGCTGGACGGGCTCGACAGCGAAGGCATCTTCCCCTCGGTGCTCGGGCATGAAGGCGCCGGGATCGTCCGCGAGGTCGGGGCCGGGGTCACCTCAGTGAAGCCCGGCGACCACGTCATCCCACTCTACACTCCCGAATGCCGCCAGTGTAAGTCGTGCCTCAGCGGCAAGACCAACCTCTGCACCGCGATCCGCGCGACACAGGGCAAGGGGCTGATGCCCGACGGGACGACGCGCTTCAGCTACAAGGGCGAACCGATCTTCCATTACATGGGCTGCTCTACCTTCTCGAACTTCACCGTCCTGCCCGAGATCGCGGTGGCGAAGATCCGCGAGGACGCGCCGTTCCAGACCAGCTGCTACATCGGTTGCGGGGTCACCACCGGGGTCGGGGCGGTGGTCAACACCGCCAAGGTCCAGGTCGGCGAGAATGTGGTGGTGTTCGGGCTCGGCGGGATCGGCCTCAACGTGGTGCAGGGCGCCAGGCTCGCCGGCGCGAACAGGATCATCGGCGTCGACCTCAACCCCGACCGCGAGGAATGGGGCCGGCAATTCGGGATGACCGACTTCCTCAACACGGGGGGCATGAGCCGTGACGAGACCGTGGCCAGGATCGTCGAAATGACCGACGGAGGCGCCGATTACACCTTCGACTGCACCGGCAATACCGAGGTCATGCGCACCGCATTGGAAGCCTGCCACCGCGGCTGGGGTACCTCGATCGTCATCGGCGTGGCCGAGGCCGGCAAGGAGATCGCCACCCGCCCATTCCAGCTGGTCACCGGGCGCAACTGGCGCGGGACCGCGTTTGGCGGAGCCAAGGGCCGCACCGACGTGCCCAAGATCGTCGACTGGTACATGGACGGCAAGATCGCGATCGACCCGATGATCACGCATGTCCTGAGCCTTGACGAAATCAACAAGGGTTTTGATCTGATGCACCGGGGCGAGAGCATCCGGGCTGTGGTCGTCTATTGATGCAGGACAAGGTCAACCTGCCGGCCACCTTTGACAGCTTCTCGGACCATTGGGCGCCGCGGATCGTCGCCAGCTACAACGGCAACGACATCCGCATCGTCAAAGCCGAGGGCGAATTCGTGTGGCACAGCCATGCCGACACGGACGACTTTTTCCTCGTCCTCGACGGCAAGATTGATATCGAGCTTCGGGACCGGACGGTGACGCTTTCCGCCGGCGACGCCTTTACCGTCCCGCGCGGCATCGAACATCGTCCCGTCGCCCGCTACGGCGAAGTCCGCCTCCTCAACATCGAGCCCAACGGGACCCATAATGTCGGCGATGGCTCACCCCAGCAGCCGCCAGTTGCTCTGTCCCCCTCGCCACAATCCTAAGAAGGAGCCACCATGTTCAGCCATGTCATGATCGGGTCGAACGACCTCGAGCGGTCCAAGAAATTCTACGACGCGCTGTTCACCGCCACTGGCGGGCGCGAGGGGCGGGTCGATCCCAAGGGTCGCATCATGTACCTGAAGGACGGCGGCATCTTTATCATCACCAAGCCGATCGACGGCCAGCCCGCGACCCACGGCAACGGCTGCACCCTGGGCTTCGCGGTGACCGGGCCGGAGCAGGCCCACGCCTGGCACGAGGCCGGGATCGCCGCCGGGGGGACCCCGATCGAGGACGACCCCGGCGTTCGCAGCGGGATGGGGGTCAACCTCTACCTCGCCTACCTTCGCGATCCCGACGGCAACAAGATCTGCGCCATGCACCGGATGCCGAACGACGCCTGAGGCCATGACCGAGATGCAGATCAGCTCCGACGTCCTCAGCCACGGCGGCCGCCAGCTCGTCGTCACGCACGACAGTGCGGCGACCGCCACCCCGATGACCTTTTCCCTGTTCCTGCCGCCGCAGGCGGAGCAGGGTAAGGTGCCGCTGGTGACCTACCTGTCGGGGCTGACCTGCACCCACGCCAACGTTACCGACAAGGGCGAGTATCGCCGCTCCTGCGCCGAGCTCGGCCTAGCCTTCCTTGCCCCCGACACCTCTCCGCGCGGCGACGGGGTGGCGGACGAGGAGGGGTGGGACATTGGCCTCGGTGCCGGCTTCTACGTCGATGCGACCGAGGCGCCGTGGTCGACCCATTACCGGATGTGGAGCTACGTCACCAAGGAGCTCCCCGCCCTCGTCGCCGCCGAATTCCCGGCGCTCGACCTCGACCGGCAGGCGATCACCGGGCACAGCATGGGCGGGCATGGCGCATTGACCGTGGCGCTGCGCCACCCGGCCCGCTTCCGCAGCGTGTCGGCCTTCGCCCCAATCGTCGCGCCGAGCCAGGTGCCGTGGGGGGAAAAGGCCTTTTCGCGCTATCTTGGAGAGAACCGCGACGCGTGGAGCGCCCATGATGCCGTGGCGCTGATCGCCAGCGGCGACCGGCTGCCGGCGCTCAAGGTCGACGTCGGCGGGGCCGACCCGTTCCTCGAACGCGAACTTCGTCCCGAATTGCTCGAGGAGGCTTGCCGGGCGGCCGGCCAGCCGCTCGAACTGGCGGTGCGGGCCGGCTACGACCACAGCTATCATTTCGTTTCGACCTTCATGGCCGACCACCTCCAGTGGCATGCTCGGCATCTTGGCTAGACGCACGCCACACCTGCTGCCCTCCAGCGGCGTTAACCTGATCTAGGTCGTATCCCCCGCGCCACAAACCCGAATTAACGCCCTGGGGGGAAACCAAAAATCACTCTGCTCCGTTCAGCGGGCTCTCGAAGACCAAGAGGGGGGTCGGCGCCGTGTCTTTGCGCGCCCTCCTGAAAAGGAAGCGTATTCATGACATCACGTACCAAGTTTGCGTTGCTCAGCACCGTGTCCGCCGCCGCGGCCATGTTCGCCCTTCCGGGCGCGGCGTCGGCACAGAGCACGACCTGCTCCCAGTCCGGCACGAGTGTCACCTGCGTTGACGGAACCACCACGGTTCTGACCGCAACCACCGACGCGACCACGACGACGCTTCCCGGCACCGGTCTGATCACCGTCAACACGACTGCGCCTTCGACCATCAGCTACACGGCCACCGGCCCGATCGCCACGACGGCGGCCACCGGCGTCAATCTGACCTCCACCGGCGGGGCGCTTAATTTCACTCCGATCGGCACCACCGCGCCGGTGCGGATCACGACGACCGGCGGCACCAGCGCCAACGGCCTCACCATCAATGCCACCGGACAGGACGCGACGGTCACCGTTGGCGCGATCAGCACCACCGGCACCAGCGCAACGCCGATCACGACTGCCTCGTCCAGTTCGTTCGGCGTGCGAGTGGACGGCGCGCGCAACCTCACGCTGACCACCGGTGACATCACGACCACCGGCGCGGGAAGCCGCGGCATCCAGACGGTCCTGCCCACGACCGGCGACGTTTCCATCACCGCCGGCAACTTCAACACCGCCGACCGCGCGATCAGTGTCTCGTCGGGCACGACGTCGACCAACGCCATTCGCGCCGGCAACATCACGTCGGCGACCTCGGGCGTCCTCGCCAATGGCGGCGCGGTCAACCTGACCGTCGGCAATGTCGTTGCGGCCAACGGCTTCGGCGTCGTTGGTCAGAACTTCGCCGGCAGCACGGGCGGGATCACGATCCGCACCGGCACCGTGACCAGCACCAACGGCAACGGCATTTCCGCCCTGCTCAACAATGCCACCGGCGCGATCGACATCGGCGGCTGCTCGAACGTCACCACCACGGCGGTCAGCAACAGCGCGATCTTCGCCCAGACCAGCGGTGCCGGTAACGTCACCATCAATTGCGGCGCCGTCAGCGCCACCGGCAACAGCGGGGTCTTCGCCCTGTCGCAGGGCGGCAACGTCCTGGTGAACACCACCTCAGTCCGCAGCACCCAATTCGAAGGCGTCCTTGCCTCGACCACGAGCACCGGCACGGTGACCACCAACGCCGGCGCGGTGACCACCACCGGCGCCGCCGATGCCGCCTTGCAGCTGCGTGCCGGAACCGGCCTGATCGACGCTGGCTTCACCAGCCTCAACGCCAGCGGCGCCGGAGCCTTCGGGGTCGACGCGGTATCGACCGGCAACGTCAACCTGCGCGGTGGCACGATCACGGCGACCGGCGACAATTCGACCGGCGTGTTCGTCAACGGCGCCGGGCTGACCGGCACCGTCGGCGCCGTCAGCCTGACCGGGATCAATTCGCGCGGGATCGTGTTCGTGCCGACCGGCACCGCTGGTACGGTCAACCTGACCACCGGCGCGGTCAGCACCACCAATGACGGCATCGTCATCGCCACTGGTACCGGTCCGATCACCCTCGTCACCGGCGCGGTCACCACCACCGAAGTTGACGCTCCGGCCGTGACCCTCGCCAGCACCGGCGCGATCACCGTCACCACAGGCCTCCTCACCACCGGTGCCGGAAGCGCGGCCCGGGCCAACAGCCCCGGCCTGCTGATCACCGGCGGCGCGGGCGCGGTCACCGCAACCGTTGCCGGCGCCTCGGTCACCGGTGCCAACTCCGACGCGATCTCGATCGTCAGCGGCGGCCCCGTCTCGGTCACCAACACCGGCACCATCGCCGTCAGCGGCGCTAACAGCGTCGGCATCGACGTCGCCACCACCGGCACCGGGGCGGTCAACGTCACCACCGGCGTGGTCACCTCCACCGCCGCCAACCTTGCCGCCGATCCCAGCTTCGCTGCGGTTCGCGTGGTTGCAGCCGGTGCGGCCCCGGTCGCGGTTGTCGCCAACGGCAACATCACGACCGCCGCGGGTTCGGGCATCTGGGCCCAGACGGCCGGCACCGCCAGCGTCACCGTCAACTCGGGAGTCACCGTCACCGGCCCGACCGCCATCACCCTTGGCGGCGCGACCGGCAACAGCCTGCTCGTCAACGGCACCCTCAACAGCACCACTGCCGGAACCAGCGGCTATGTGTTGGCCCCGGGCGCCGGCCCGCTGACCCTGACGCTCGGCACTGCCGGGTCGATCAGCGGTCCGCTTGCCTTCGGTGCGGGTAACGACACCTTCATCAACAACCGCACGGCCGGCTTCACCCAATCGGGCGCGCTAAACTTCGGTGCCGGCAACGACACCTTCAACACCAGCACCATCTTCACCCAGAACGCTGCCATCGCCTTTGGTGACGGCAACGACAGCGTGAACAACACCGGCGTCTACAACGCCACCGGCACCACTGACTTCGGCGCCGGCACCGACACGTTCAACAACGGAACGACCGGCACCGGCGCACTGGCGGGTACGCTGAACGTCTTCAACGGGGCGACCTTCACCGGCCTCGAAGCGTTCAACAACAATGCCGGTCTGATCGACCTGCGCGATGGCGCCACGGGTGACGTGCTCAACCTCGGCACCGCCAACTACACCGCGACCGGCAATGCCCGTCTCGGCGTCGATGTCGGGATCGCCAATGGTGTCTTCACCGCGGATCGCCTGGTCTATTCGGGCACCACCACCGGCATTACCACCATCCTGCCGACCTTCCTCACCGGCGTCGTGATCGACACCACCGGTGCGCTGGTGGTCGACGCCGGCACCGTGGCCGCGGGCCAGTTCGTGCTGGCCGGACCGACTAACGCGGGCCTCGTCAACTTCGGGCTGGAAACCCGCGGTTCCGACGTGTTCCTGGTGGGTCGTCCCGATGAAGCGACGGCCGACCTGCTGTTCGTCAATCGCCTCGGCAATGACATCTGGTATCAGTCGGCCGAAGCCTATCAGGCCTATGCGATGAGCCGCCGGGTGGACTTCGGCAACGAGCGCAAGAGCCCGGTCGGGATCTGGGCCCAGCTCTACAACTCGAAGGAGCGCTTCGGCGATCGTAACCGGTCGACCACCGCGTTCGGTACTGCGCTCACCACCTCGGGCCGCTTCGAGACCAAGCGTCGCGGCGCACAGGGCGGGATCGAGTTCGGTGCACCGAGCTTCCTGGTCGGCGCCACCGCCGGTTACGAGCATGCGGAGGGCGGCACCGACTTCGGCACCAACCTCGATGCCGAAGGCTATAACTATGGTGTCTACGGGCAGTTCGGCGGCCAGCAGGGCCTCTATGCCGGCGTGTTGCTGAAGCGTGACGTCTACGACGTCCGTGTCACCAACAGTTCGGTCGGCGCGCTGACCGTCATCCCGGAAGGCAAGAGCACCGGCATCGACGGCGAAGTCGGCTTCCGCTTCGGCAACCCCGGAACGCTGAACTTCGACCTCGGCGCCGGCCTCAGCTACGTCCGCAGCCGGGTCGACGACTATAACTTCGGCAACCTGTCATTCGACAACGATCGCTACACCAGCACTCGTGGTCGCCTGCAGGCCCGTGCTTCGTTCGCGGCGCCGATCGCCCCGTTCATCGACGGCAAGGTCTTCCATGAGTTCGGCGATGCGTCCGACCTGGTGGTCCGGTCGGGTGCCCTGACGACCGGCCTGGTCGACCAGAAGCGCGGCACCTGGGGCCGGATCGAAGCCGGCATCGGCGGCGGTGCGGGCGGTGGTCCGCTGCTGTCGGCCTTCGTCGACCTCGGCGACGTCCGCGGTTGGGGCGTGCGCGGCGGCTTCCGCTTCTAAGCCAGAGCCTCACGGCAAAACAGGAAGGGCGCCGGGAGAGATCCCGGCGCCCTTTCTGTTGAGCCGCCAAAGAAGGAATGAGGGCCGTTACGGGGCCCAGTGGATGTCGATCGGCTGCTCGGCCTCGGCCAGCACGCGTCCTATCGGCAGCTTGCTCGACTGGCCGTCGGCGATCGCCTGCTCGAGCAGTGCGCGCTTGTCGGCGCCGGTGATCGTGATGATCAGGGTCCGCGCCGACAGCAGCGAGGCGCGGGTCAGCGTCACCCGCGGCACCGGCATGTCGGCCGGCAGCGGGTCGGGCATCACCCCGACCGCCCGCCGCGCCTTGGGCGCATCGAGCGCGTTCTGCATGTCGGCGCCGGGGAAGATCGAGGCGGTATGCCCGTCAGCGCCCATCCCCAGCCAGACGAGGTCGGGTGGCCACGGCAGGTCCTGAAGCCGCGCATCGGCGATGTTGCCCGCTGCGGCCACGTCGGCATTCTCGCCGCCGATCGGGATCACCCGCGCGCCCGCCCTCATGAAGCTCTGCGCCAGCAGCCGCGCATTGCTGCGCTCGTCGCTGACCTCGACCAGCCGCTCGTCGGTGGGGACGATGGTGACCTTTTTCCAGGCCAGCTTCTGCGCCGCCAGCTTCGTGAAGATCGGACCCGGCGTGTTGCCCCCGGGAAGGGCCAGCAGCGAGGCGTCGCGCGCGTCGATCGCGCTTTCGATGATGAAGCCGACGTCGCCGGCGACCGCGTCGGCCATCTCCTCGACGCTGTCATATTCCCACCATTCGGCTTCGATCATCGGACGTCCTTCGCTTGGATTCAGGTGCAGGCGAGGGCCTTCGTCCCGTGCGGGGGCGGGGTCAAGGCTGGACTGCCGCCAAGCGCGGCGGCGCCGCCGTCAGTTGCGGCGTACGGGCAAGCAGGGGGTGGCGGCATTCAGGCTGCGGCAGGCGGCCTCGGCCTCCTCCCGGTTCGCGTAGGGGCCGACCAGCAGGCGGGTCACGCTTCCGGCCGGAACGTAACTCGGCTCCTTCGTCCCGATTCGCGCCGCCAGCCGCGCGAACAGTGCCTGCGGGGCGCCGGCCCGGGCAAAGGCGCCGAGCTGGATCGCCCAGCGGCCGGACGCCGGCCTGACCTCCGGCGCGGCGCGGACCGGTACGATGGGCGTCGCCAGCACCCTCTGAACCTGTGGCGATGCCCCCGATACCCCGGCGGAGGCCAGCTGCGGCGGTTCCGCGGTGACAGGCTCGGGCGCCGCTTCTGCCAGCTTGAGGGTAGGGGTGGAGCGGGGCTCGTGCTTCTCCGCGCCGCCCCAGTCGCTCCATGCGCCTGCGACCTCGCGGTAATTGCCGAGCGGATCGTAGAGCGACCCGCCGCCGAGATTGAGGTCTTCCGAACTCGCCTGACCCATCGCCTGAAGCAGCCGGAACCCCGCCACATAGGCATCGCGCCGGGCTGCGATCAGGTCGACCTGAGTCGCCAGCAATTCCTGCTCGGCGTTCAGCACCTCAATCACCGTTCGTGACCCCACCTGCCGCTCGGCCCGCGTCCCGCGCAGGGCGAGCTCGTTGGCGCTGACCGCATCCTGGTTCGACGCGATCGCTTTCAGCGAGGCCTGGTAGCTCATGAATGCCGAGCGGGCGGTGGCGACCACCGTCCGCTCGGTCGCGACGGTCTGCTCCAGCAACTGCCCCTCGGCCGCGCGTGCCTGCCGGACCCGCGCGGCGGGGGCGCCGCCCTGATACAGCGGGATGCGGGTCGTGAGCCCGACGCTGGTCTGGACGCCGGAACGCGGCACCCCGATCCCGGGGTTGTCGGAGACATAGTTCACGTAATCGCCGCCGAGCACGCCCGACAGGCTGGGCATCCGGTCGGCAAAGGCGACCCGCACGTCTAGTCCGGCCGCCCGGGCCTGCTGCAGGGCGTTGGTCAGGCGGGGGTTGCGGGCGATGGCGATCCGCGCCGCCTCGCTCGCCGTGGACGGGAGCGACGGCAGCGGGGGCGGGGAGGCAAGCTGGTCGGGACGCCGGCCGATCACTCGCAGGTAGCCTTCCTCGCTGACCCCCAGCCGCGACTGCGCGAGGGCAAGCTGGGCCGACGCGCTGCTCAGCCGCGCCTGCGACTGGGCAATGTCGGTGCGGGTCAGGTCGCCGGCCTGGAACAGGTCGGTGGTGGCGCGCAGATTCTCGTTCAGGACCCGGACCTGGTTGCGGTTGAGATCAAGGATCGCGCGGTCGCGCAGCACGTCCATATAGGCCTCGACCGCCTCGGCGAAGACGTCGCCCTCGACCGCCCGAAGCACCGCCCGCCCGGCCTCGACCCGCGCCTTGGCGGCATCGACCGAGTTGCGGATCCGCCCGCCCGCGAACAGCGGCAGGTTGACGTCGAGCCCGCCCGACAGGATCGGCCCCTTGGATCGATTGGTGACGAGCACCCCCGACCGGGTCAGGTCGCGGTTGAGGCCGACGGTGGCGGCGATCTGCGGCCGCGCCTGCGACACCGCCAGCGCAACGCTCGCATCGGTGCCCTTCAGCGCCTCGCGCTGGGCATTCAGCGAGGGACTGGTGTCGTACGTCGCGCGAAGGGCGTCGCGCAGCGTGTCAGCGGCGGCCGCGGCGCTGCCGGCAAAGACCAGGAATGCGGCGCTACTGGCCAGCAGCCCCGCAGGCCGCCCACCGAACCTGAAAGTTTCCTTCGGCCCCCGCAACGATCCGTCCCCTTCGCTGCCTTCCGCTCCCCCGACGTGAGCCGCCCTCTGGCTCGCGTCAGATGGTGAAGAACATTGCTTCAGATTGGACCACGACCAGTCCGAGAGCAAGCTTAGTTAACGGCGTTAATCGATAGAGCGGCGAATAGCCGATCAATGCTCCCGTCCGGCCTTGCGCATCGCCGCCGTGAGTGGCTCCAGCATATACTGGAGCGCGGTTCGGCGGCGGACCGGTATCTCGATGGTGACCGGCATGCCTGCGCGCAGCTGGAAATCGGGCCCTCGCACGTCCTTGAGCAGGGCAAGCTGCGACGGCTTCACCTCGACCGCGGCGGTGAAATAGCTTTCGCCCGTCTTCTCGTCGGTGAAGCTGTCGGCCGACACGCGCGTGACCGTGCCCTCCAGCGGCGGCAACGAGCGCTCGTGCAGCGAATCGAAGCGGACATAGGCGGTCTGTCCCGGCATCACGTCGTCCCCGTCATTGACGGTCAGCTTGCCTTCGACATGCAGCGCCGCGCGGTCGGGAACGATGTCCATCAGGCGCTGGCCCGGCGAGATGACACCACCGGCCGTGAAGACCTGCAATCCGACCACGGTGCCGCTTGCCGGACTGCGGATGATGGTCCGGGCAAGCTGGTCGCGCGCCGCGGCAAGCTTGGGCACGACGTCGTTCAGCGCCGATTCGACATCCCGCAATTCGGTCGCGCTGCGGGCCAAATAGTCGCTCTGCGCCTCGAGGCTCTGCAGACGGCTTTCCCCGGCCTGGTCCCGGCTCTGTGCGACGGTCGCGCTGGACTGGCCGCGCTGTCCGATCAATTCGGCCCGGGCACGTTCCAGGGCGCGGATCCGGCTTTGCGACACGAATCCTTCCTCCGCCACGGTCCGCAGCGACGCCAGTTCCTGGTCGAGCGACCGGATCTGCTGATCGAGCGCCGACACCTGCTCGCTGTAACCGCGGCCCAGATTGCCCGCGCCGGCGCGGCGTTGGGCGAAGGCCCCGCGTTGCGCCTGGACCACCGCCAGTCGGGTGCGAAGCTGGGCGCGCTGCACCTCGAGCGCGCGGGCGATCTCGATCCGGTCCTGCGGATTGGTCATGCTGGCGAATTCGACCGGGGTGGCGATCGTGTCGCGTCCCAGCTGCTCCGACTGGAGCCGGGCGCGCTGTGCCAGCAGGGTGATCGCCTGCGACGACAGCGCCCGCTCTTGCGCGCGGACATCGGCGGCCGCAAGGCTGAGCAGGACCTGGCCCTTGGCGACCCGTTGTCCTTCGCGCACCATGATTTCGCCGACCACGCCGCCTTCGCGGTGCTGGACGGCCTGCCGCTGCCCGTCGATGACCAGCTTGCCCGGGGCCATCGCCGCGGCGTCGAGCCGGGTAAGGGCAGCCCAGCCGATTACCAGCACGAAAAAGACAAAGGCGATGATGTAGCCGAGGCGCATGTCCGAGCTCGGGTCATCCACCCCCTTGGGAGCCGGGTTGCGGCCGCCTCCACCGCCGAAGCCCGGAAATTTGGAGGGCATGGCGATGGCGGGAAGGTCAAGGTTCATGGCGGACACTCAGGCCACTCCGGATTGCGGCGACGGGGCGGGGGTGGGGGCGGGGACGGACTTCTTGGCGTTGATCTGCCGCAGGATCTCATCCTTGGGACCATAAGCGGCGACCCGCCCGTCCTGGATGATCAGCAGGCCGTCGACGATCGGCATCATGCTCATCCGGTGGGCTACCAGCAGGATGGTGGTGCCACGCGCCTTGGCCTGGTGCAGGCACTGCAGCAGCTCCTGGTCGCCGTCGGCGTCGAGATTGGAATTGGGCTCGTCGAGGATCAGGATCGACGGACCGCGGAACAGCGCCCGGGCGAGGGCCACCCGCTGCGACTGGCCGGCCGACAGCCCGCGCCCGTTGAGGCCGAGCTGCTGGTCGTAGCCACCGGGCAGCCGCTGGATCAGCTCATGCGCCCCGGCGATCTGCGCCGACGCGATCGCATCGGTGTCGATCTGCGCAGGATCCTCGCCCATCCGGTTGCGGAAGCGGGCGATGTTCTCCTTGATCGTGCCGCGGAACAGCGCCGGCTCCTGCGGCATGTAGCCGACATGCTCGGCCAGCCGCTGCGGGTCCCAGTTGCGCTGGTCGGCCCCGTCAAGCCGGATCAGGCCGTGATTGGGGATCAAGGCGCCCGCCAAAGCCCGAACCAATGTCGACTTGCCGGCACCGCTTGGCCCGACGATCGCGATCACCTGCCCCGGCTTCACCGAGAAGGAGATGTTCTGGAGGATTGGCTGCCCGTTCTCTGAGGTGACGTGCAGGCCTTCGACCTCGATCCGACCCTGCGGGCGGGGGAGCTGGGTCATGGCGATGTCCGGTGCGGACTGATCGAGCAGGCCGTTGAGCGTGTTCCACGCGCCGCGGGCCTGGATGATGCTCCGCCAGTTGCCGACCATCTGGTCGATCGGCGCCAGCGCGCGCCCGACGATGAACATCGAGGCGAAGATCGCGCCAGGGCTGATCTTCCCGTCGATCGCCAGCAGTGCGCCGACGCCGAGCGCCATCGACTGCAGGAACTGGCGAACGAACTTGGAGGTGGCGGTGACGCCGCTCGACGCGAGGCTGGCCTCGGTCTGCAACCGCATCATCGTCGATCGCTGCGACAGGTGGCTGTTGACCATCGCATCGCGCATGCCGAGCGCGCGGACCACGTCACCCGAGGCGACCGTCGATTCGAAGTCCGAATAGGCCAGGCCCGCCGCCTGGTTGGCTTCTTGCAGGCGCGACCGGGTGACCTGCTCGTTGCGGATCGCGAGCAGGATGACGATGACGGCGCCGACGACCGCGAGCATCCCGATCCACGGGCTGATCAGAAAGGCGATCAGGACATAGACCGGGACCCACGGCGCATCGAGCACCGCGAGGACGGCCGGACCGGTCATCGCCTGCCGCAGCACGTCGAATTCGCGCATCGCCTGGAGCGCGTTGCGCTGACCGCTTTGGGTAGGCCGGCCAAGCGTGGTCTCGAGGATCGTCCGGGCGAGCTCGGCGTCGAGCCGGACACCCGCCCTGACCAGCAACCGCGACCGCAGCGTGTCGAGTGCCGCCATGGTAACGAGGCCGATCAGCAGCACCAGCGTCAGCATGTAGAGCGAGGTGTGGCCGCGCGTCGGAACGACGCGCTCGTACACCTGGAGCATGTAGAGCATCGGCACGATGAAGAGCAGGTTCACCAGCGCGCTGAACACGATCGCCGTCGTGAAATGTCGCCGGCACGCCTGAAGCGCCAATCTGATCGCGTCGTTCATCTAATATTCTCACCCCACCACAATGGCTTGGCTGCGCGAACTGGCCGCCGCTTCGCGCCCCTGCTTACCCGCAATGCTCATCGGTGAACATGCTTAATAGGCCGTTACGGTGCTAGACCCGGGGTGAATGCGCTCCGACCCCGGCGTGGGGAATAGGCCGGACTCGCAACAACGGCGCCCTTGCCTGAGTGTAGCAAGGACGCCGTCGAGACTCAGAAAGCCAGCCGGTCAGACGTAGATGAAGCTGCTGGCATCGAGCGGACCGTGATTCTGCACCAGGGCGACAAGCTCGTCGCGGGCGTCAAGGATGCCGTTGCCATTGGTATCATGATAAATTCCGGTACCGGGGGCTCCCTGGAGATTGTTGATCCAACCCTGTAGATAATCGCTAGCTTCGCCCTTCAGCTGAAGCTTGTCGCCGGCGCTGAAGTCGGTGATCCGGACGTAGTCGGCCGATCCGGACGACCGATTCGAACCGTCGTCGTAGAAGCGACCACGTCCGTCGCCCAGGACGAAGACATCGTTTCCTGCCCCGCCCGTTAGAGTATCGATCGTCCCCTTGCCGAGCCCCTTGCCTGACCCGACGCCGGTGATGTGATCAATCCCACCGGTCCCGATCAGGACGTCACTCCGGTTGGTGCCGCCAATCTCGTTGATGCCCAGTGTCGCGGCAAAGGCGTTCGACATCTGACCCTTGTTGCCGGCGGCGTCCTCGATCTGCGCGGTATATTTGACGCTGCCCGAGGTGGCGCCGTCATTGAACGACCAGCTGCCGTTCGACACCGCAGCGGTGCCGAGGCGGACGCCATCGCGGAACACGACCAGCGCTTCATCCGTGCCGAGCGATCCGGCGACCGTGCCGCTGACCATCGTCCCACCGCTGCTGGTGGTCGACGCCAGCGACGCCGTCATGGTGCTATTGGCTGAAGAGCCGGCACCGGTTACGCTAACCGCCTGGGTCGGCGCCACCGTATCGACCTTCAGCGAGAAAGCCGAAGATGCGGTGCCGCTGTTGCCTGCGGCATCGACCACCCGCACGACATAATCGTGCTGGCCGTCGCTGGCGCCCGGATCGGTGAAGCTCCAGCTCGTCGAGGTAGGCGACACCTGTCCGATCAGCTGGCCATCACGGAACACCGACAGTTTCTGCCCGGTACCCAGCACCGCCGACAGCGTCCCCGACAGCGTCGGCGTGCCATCATTAGTGACGGCCCCGTTGGCGACGGTTGAAGATCCGCCGACATCGTCAAGCGCGCTGGCGATCGTGGCAAGCTGGGTCGGCGCCGGACTGACCGGCGCGGGGGATGGGGTAGGTGTAGGGACTGGTGCTGGTGCGGTGGCTGCGCCGCTGAAGTCGAGATAAGCGTAGCCGGATCCCGAAAAACCCACATAAACCAAGCCGAACTTGTCCATATCGCCCGATATCGTCTTGATCGTATCAAGGCTGTTCATTGGACGCTCGCCGATTTTCACCCAGGTTTGCGTGTCGTCTTTGGAATAGAAAATGCCGTCGACCCCGTTTACCTCACCGACGATATAGATCGTCGCTGGGCCACCGGCCTGGGCGGGCGCACCGAAGCCGAAGGTGGCCGCTCCAACCCCGGCGACCGACGTCCAGGTGACGCCACCATCCGTCGAATGCTTAAACGCAGTGAAAGTGGGATCCATCGTGTTTGAACCAAGAGCCCCTGAAGTAAAGAACAACTCGCCAGCCCGTCCGGGAACAGCTTCGATCTTGGCATTCCAAACCGACCAATCGGAGACTTCTCCAGTAAAGACCTTGGTCCAATTCGCACCGCCGTCGCTCGAACGGTAAAGTCCAGTCGCTGGATCGTAGAGGTAGAAGGTATTGGGCGCTTCCCTGTCGGCCGTTATCGAAGTCCGGCTAAGGTAAAAGGCGTTATGCACTAGACTCCAGTCGGTGACGCCAGGGATGACGACGTTCGACCAGGTCACGCCGCCATCAAGCGTGTAGGCTGGTGCTTGGTTGCCGGTCGCCACCCAGATGAAGTTGGTCGAGGTGCTCGCGGCAATGCTACCGCCGACAGTGTAGTTCGCCCAAGAAGGCAGACCTGCGAATTTGGTCCACGTCTTGCCGCCATCGGTTGAGTAGCCGCTGTTCTCGGTTCCCCAATAGTCGGAGATGCCGACCATGAAGCGTGGGTCACTTGAGGCATAATCGACCGACCAGCCCATCGAGAAAGCACCGCCGCTGTAGTTGGCGGCATATTTGTCGACGTCCGGCATCGAGACGAAGGCGCGATCCCAAGATGCGAAGAGTGGGTCCACGCCGCGGGGCGCTATGATATCATTAGCCACCAATTGTTCGATACCGCGGCTTTGGGAATTCCAGACGACAGGCGTATCCCACAGCATGTTCGACGGGAGATCCGTCTTCCACACGCCGACGCCGGCCGACTGCCATAACTTCCCAGCGACATTGGGATCGAAGACCAGCCCTCCAGTCGACATGTAAAGGCCGCTATTCTCGAGCCAAGGAATGTCAGCACTCGATTCTAGCTGCTTCCCCCAGTTCCAGTCGGACCAGGTTGTCCCTCCGGTTTTGCTCTCGATGAGGTTACCACCAGTGTCGGCGACCACGAGATGCAAGGGGTTGAACGGGTCCAGCGCAACCGCATGGACGCCGCTCGCGATCAGCTTGGTCCAGGTTCCTCCCGCAAACTTCCACAGCGCGGTGTCGGTGTTGCCGGTAGCGTAATAGGTTCCATCGGGAGCAATTGTAGCATGGGAGATGTCGGCAGGCCCACCAATGGCATTCCAGGTGTAGCCAAGGTCATTGCTCTGGAAGACTCCGGCGCCGGCGGTGCCGACGTAGATCGTGCTGCCCTGGATTGTAATACCGGTCATGCTCGGATCGCCGGTGTTGCTACCCTGCGGCACGGCAGCGACCTTTTGCCAGTTGCTCCCGCCGTCTCGAGTTACCCAGAGGCCGTCCTTCTGGGTACCGGCAAATACCACGTTCGGGTTAGTCGGATCGATTGCCATCTTTTGGCCGTCCATCCGGCCTTGGCCATTCGGATCAAAGGTTGAGCCGCGGAAAGCGGTCTTGACCCAAGTAGCGCCCTGATCGACGCTTTTGTAGATGCCGGCGTCGAACTGCATATACAAGATATTGGAGTTGCTCGGCGCGATCCGGATCTCGTAGACACCGGCATTTCCGCTTGCGAAGTCAGGCATGGATAGGGCGGTGACAATTTGCTGCCAGGCCGTGCCGTTCCAGATAAAAGCGCCGTAAGTGTCGGCGCGTGCAATCATGGTTCCATCTTTAGCGATGTCGATACCAGTGAGATAGCCACCGGCGCCGATCGTTACTGGCTTCCATTCAGTATCACGTGGGAAAAGAATTCCCATCCAGCCCTCCCGAACTTACATCGCCGCTCCAGGCTGATCCCAGAAGCTTGCTTGCAGGTGAGAGTGGTGGGTCGTCCAAATTGATTAATATCCAGTATGCGTCTGGACACCGCGACAAGCACGTCTACCGCTGCCTGATTGCTTCGGCCGCGCAGACTATTCTTTCAGATCAAAGTGTTGGAGCCGGACACCACCCCCGTCCTGACCGCGCAGTGAAAGAATTGAGTCCACTTTGCTACGGACATTACCGCCATATACGACGAGCAGAGAGCAAGCGTAGCCAAGTAGTGGAACAAAAAAAACAAGTAATCGCTTGTTTCTTCTAGTTGGGTAGTCTAAAAATTAATGCAGCTCGACTTCGGTTGCCCTTTCCTCTCTTGGTAGAGCCTCTAGCGTTGTCAGCAGTAGTCGATGTTGATCAAATTGACGCGCTGTTAACGCGATTCGGCAAATCGGAATCGCTAGCAAGGGCATCGAAAATCTCCGCCACCTTGCGAGGCGAGATGCCGAACTTTGAATGGACCATGACTGCGACGTTGTCTTCCTCTGGTTCGGCGATGAAGCTGAGCAGCCCCGGCTCTGTTGAGAGGTCATGGTGCCAAGGTTGCCGCACCAGTGCCAAAGTGGAAGGTGCATGCTCGCTTAGCCCGTAGTCCAGAATTTCTCGGACGAAGACGCCATAGAGAATGTATTCCGAGAAGGTCCGGCATCGCCCAATGGCGACCTGCCAGGGTTGGCCTGAGACCTCTTCCAAGCGGCCCTGGAGCGCGCGCATGTGCGCCTTCGACCAGGTGATCAAATGCCCGACATGTCCTCGCCTCGGCACGCTTCCCGGAGAGAGGCCAAGCAATCGCTCGGCGGTCATCGTCCACTTTTCCACCATCGGATCAACGTAATCGACATCCAGCAGACCAAGCTTGCCATCTTGGCTCAACCTCTGCTGGCGAAAAGGCCGGACGAAGATCACGTCAGAATCGACACAGACCACGACGTCTTCATCAATCGACGAAGTGGCGGCCATCTTGAGGATTTGCTGTCGTATCCAACCTCGCATCGGAAGGGTGCGCCAATGCAACCAGAAGTTCTGCCGGAGGTGAAGGCGGATCTGCGCCAGTCCGATCACTTCTTCCGCGGGCAGCAACACCGTCCGCGATGATTGGAGATGTCGAAACAAGGGAATCTCAAACGAGTCGACGATAAGATAGTGAGGGGTTTGGGGAGCGAACTTGTCGAGCGATCGGACGAGGAGTTCGCACCGTTCCAAATCGGGCGAAAAGGTTGGCGTTACAAAGGCGACCGATTTCAACGAAAGCTCCTGCAGGACGCTGGCGATAGAGAAAATGGCACAAGCATGCCGAACGGTTTTTCAGTGCCAATCATGTAAGTCTCATCTCAAAGCTCAAGTTCGAAGCGCACCCAACCGGCGCACGACGTGCCAACGATCAATCGCCCCGGGCGATCGGGATCGCCAGCTATGCAGGTAACCTTTCCGAGCATCGGGCTCGGATGCCTGGTGATCAGGCGGGGCTCGCTGCTGAACCAGTCGTAGGACGCGTACAGGCCTTCGACACCTTTGACCTGACCCCAGAAGAAGAGGGCGGGCCGCTCCTGCCGCTCCAGCGCTCGACCAAACCCGAATGTGCGGACGTTGCGAATGCTGCGATGAAGCTGGTCCCAAGTCGCTCCGCCATTGCTAGACCAATAAAATCGATCCGAACGGGCGTCTGAGTAGGGAGTGTAGACGAGTTCTCCCGGCCGACCCGGGACATACTCCAATTGGCATTGCCAGAACTGGCGCGGATCGATTCCGGCGTTGATCATTGATGTCGGCGCGCACTTACCCTCTCCGATGACACCCTTGAAGACTTGAGACCAAGACCTTCCGCCATCTCGAGTTACCCACAAGCCGCCTTTGGGCTCCACGCAGAGATCGTTTTTCAACGTTGTGTAGACGATAGCGAAGGTGCCCGGCCGCTCCTTGTCAGCAGCCAAGCTCTTGCGGAATATGTAGAAGGCATCGGAAAAGCCGGCGGTTGGCGTGGCTCCATCGAGCTTGACGGGTTCCCAGCGCTTTCCACCGTCTACCGTGAACACACCGACGCCGCGATTGGATGGCAGGAGAATGATGTTCTCCTTGGTACTGGCGGCGATACAGCCGCCGACTCCCCAGCCGCTCTCCGGCGCGTTCGCAAAAGAGTGCCAGCTCTCACCACCATTGTCGGTATATCCAGGCGCTGAATCGGCAGCGGGTGCGATGACACCGACCAGGAAATTGGGATCGCTCTTCACATAGTCCATGTACGAAGCGAAAGCGACCAAGCTGGCATCGTGCTTCCTGCCCGCTGGAAGCGGGTAGCGAAAATCATTCGCATATCCGGCAAAGCTGTCGACTCGCCAAAACGATTTGTCAAAGGCTGAAAGGTAGGTCTTTCCTCCGGGGACACAGACGGCTGAGACAGCGCAAAGTTCTTCGATCCCGGCGGACCAATCCCGGACCGGGAAGCGTGAACCCTTCGTTTTGACACTCGCGACCCCCACCCCTTGTGCGACCAGCAAGCGATCGACTTCCAGGGGATCGAACAAGACCTCGGCGGGGAACATTAGCGATAACCCGCCCATCCAAGGAATTTCACTTCCCGAGGCGGTCCATTGCCCATCCCCCACCGAAGTGAAACTCTTTCCGTGATCCAGAGAGATCATGAAAAAGCCATTCGGATCAATCAGTACGGCCTTGCCGGAACAGTCTGGATGGTATGCAAAAGCCTGTCCCTCGCGCTCAGTAAGAGCGACGCTCCATCCGGTTCTCGAATATTGCCACAGCCTCCCGCCCTGCCCGGGGCCTGTTTTTTCGCAAACGTAGGTGTTGCCATTGGCTGCCGATACCAGAGAGGTGCAGAATGTCGGACCGGCTGGTATGAGCCGGAATTCCCCGGTTCTGACATCGTCGCAGCGATACAGTCCCCGCCCGGTGACGAAGATGTTCAGGCGCCCGGATCTGGTAGGGTCGAAGGCAACAAGGTATATGCCCGGATGACCGTCGCCAGAGGGGAGCGAGGCCGGAAGTGTCAACTGCTTCCAGCGATCGCCCCCATCAAGAGAAATCCAGGCTCCCTCGCCCCAACTCCCTACGACAATGATATTCGGGTCGGTCGGGTGAACGTCGATCGTCCGGTTGTACAGGCGTTGCACGCCGGAATTGGCAAGCATTTTGAGTTGTTTCAGCCCGGTGCGGAGAACTGTCCTTCCGCCATCCTTCGACTTCCACAAATAGCCGCAGAAACTCGCATAGATGATGTTCTTGTCGGACGGAGCGATGCGTATCCCGGCTACGCCGATGCCGTCGGCCTTATCGCCGTAGTCGGGAAGCGGGTCATAATCGCGCTTTTGCATCGTCTCGGGGGCAAACAGCGGCGCCCAATGACGATCCGATCGGCGGCGCAGGTAGGCGTTCGTAACGTCCGTCCTGCATGCCACCAAGTCACCGTCCGCGCTCATATCGATACCACTGACGAAGCCGCCGGCGCCTATCGGTACTTGAGCTTGAGTGACAGACTTGAAGTCTGCGGTTTTCGGGAGTCGCAACGACGGTTGGGCAATTGCCGCGTTGTCAGGAGATGCGATGTTGGTCGCGCCAAGCACGTCATTCCTACAGCCAAATGTGGCTCCCGCGCCTGTAGCGGCAACCAAGCCTTTCAGAGCAGTCCTGCGATCCAACCGTTGTTCTCCAGGCGCCCAAGTTTCGAGTAATTCACCTTCGCTGGAGCTGCCAGCTGTAAAGGCTTTGTCGCAAACTACAGCGTTAGCATTGAATTCGATGCCTTCAAAAGGCTCGCAAATCTTTCGAGCTTGCTCCATGCAACCCATGACCGCAAAGCCCGTGACGAGAAGGAGAGAGCACGTTGAAGTGGGCAGCGCTGGTATTGATCCTCTTCACCGTAGTCGCCTTGACCGGGTGGTTGCGGACGAATCCTCGGCAAGCCCATCTGGCCTGGAGCCTGCTTACGCTTCTTCCGTTCGTTCTTGATCCGTTTCACCTCATCATCGCTCCCTATGCGATCCCGATGTGGGCCGGATACGTCAAAGGCTGGGAAGTCAGTCTAGTCGACGCTGTGGCTTTGGGCATTCTTCTCGGAATGAGGGGGCGATGGCCAAAGATGGCTCTGGTTCTGCCGTTCATCGCCTATCTCGTGGCGATCACTCTAGCCGTCATCCAGGCCCGCTTCCCCATGTATGCCCTAGCCTACCCGATCCAGTTCCTCAGGGTATTCCTGGTCTTCCTGGCGGCCGCCCGAGTGGCGCAGACACAGGACGGCCAGAAAGCGCTCCTGACCGGGCTGGTCGCCGGGATATCCATACAGGCCGGCTACGCTTCGTGGGACCGTGCGAATGGGGTCTTTCAAACGGGCGGTTCGCTGGGACACCAGAATCTGCTTGGTTTCGTCTCCCACATGGCGCTCATGCCCGCACTGGGAATGGTCCTGGCCAGGCGTGCCCCCATCCGCGCTCTGCTTGGTGTCTGTGCTGGTATCATCGTGGTCATTCTTACTGGCTCTCGGGCAACGATCCTCCTCGCAGCCTCAATGCTCACACTCACTATCCTGCTTTCGACAGTCATCCGCTTCAGCGGGCAGAAGATTGCGCTAGCCATCGGCGGATTTGTCTTGCTGACTGCAAGCGCGCCGTTTGCCTTTTCAGCGATTGAAAAACGGATGGCATCCCAGGCGGCCGGGCTGACCGAAAAAGATGAACAGCGGGTCGCTTTCGAGCGCGCCGCTAGGCTGATCGTGTCGGAAAACCCAATGGGTATTGGGCCCAATCACTATGTCTTCGTCTCGATCACAGAGGGTTATGCAGACCGGGCCGGCGTCAATTGGTCTGCGGGCAATCGTGCGGCACACGTCCACGAATCCTACCTCCTAGTTGCGGCGGAAACGGGTTATTTCGGTCTTTTCGCGATGATCGCCTTGCTCGCTTCTTCCCTCTGGTACGCATTCGCGACTGCGATCAGATTTCGAAGAGAGCCCGAGGCGGACATTCTTATCGGTATGGGCTGCGGCCTGCTCGCCATTTGCCTCCACGCACTGGCTGAGTGGATGTTCGCCGTCTACGTCGTCCAATATGTCTTCGCAGCAAACCTGGGATTGATCGTGGGACTTCGAAGCTACCTCATCAGAAAATCGCAAATCGATTTGAAAGCGAAGCCCAGCTTCGGGGCCACGCCTACCAGAGTCGGTCAGGCGACGGCCTTGGAAGTCGCCTAAATTGAAAGCCTGTCTTGCACCCGCGGACAGGAGGCTCCACCGCTGAAGTAATCAGACTTGCAAGGAAGTAAGGACATGCTGTCGCGAGTTATCGGCAAGGGGCTCAGGCACGTCGGCGACCCTTCGCTATTCAGAATTGGCTATCCATCAACATGGGGAAGCCTTTCGAATCTGGCCCGCTACTTCCGGCCGGGCGGCATCATTGATATCGGCGCGCACAAGGGTCATTGGGCTCTCAAAGCCAGCAAGATATTTACCGGCGTACCCATTCATATGGTGGAAGCACAGGAAGCACTGCGGGCTGATCTGGAAGCTGCCGGCTTTCCCTACACCCTATGCCTGCTGGGTGCCGAGCAGGCGGCAGCGGTCCCCTTTCATGTCGACCCCGTCTGGCCAACCGGTGCTTCGGTGCTCGAAGAAGTGACCGCTTTCGACCGGGACGAACTGGCACTGCCGATGCGCCGTCTGGACGATCTGCAAGTTGGCCTCTCGGGCCCTCTTCTCCTTAAGCTCGACGTTCAGGGTTATGAATTGCAAGTCCTCGCCGGCGCGCAAGAAACGTTGAAGAATGTTGAAGTTATTATGGCTGAAGTCGCCCTGCTGGAATACAACAAGGGCGCTCCTTTAATCTCGGAAGTCATTGCTTACCTCTCGGAACGTGGCTTCGTTCCTTACGATATCGGTGACATGATGCGACGTCATGAAGATCGTGCATTATTCCAGTGCGACATGATTTTCGTGAAGAAGGACAGCCAAATCCGTATCAAGCGAAAATTCTACGAACATGAAATTAGTGATGTCGTTGAATGACGCTGAAGCCCAAGAAAGTTCCGTCATATTGACGAAACGATTCATACGCAGCTTCTCAGGTCTTGCTTTCTGATATGTCGGTCAGACGCTCGCTGCTTTGGACCTACGGCGCACATTTAACCTCGTTCCTGATCACCTTTTTTTCGTCGGTCATTGTAGCCCGTCTCGTGTCGCCTCGCGACTTCGGTATCTATGCGATGGCCGTCGCTGCAACGACCATCATGAACGTCTTCATGCAATTGGGCCTCGCGAAGTATATCATGCGCGAGGCGGAACTCAGCCGCGACCTCCTGAGATCTCTGTTCACCGTAAACTTCTTCATGACCTTGCTTTACTGCCTCGCCATACTTGTTGGATCGGCAGTGGCCCGCTTCTTTGCAAACTCCGAGGAGGTGGCGAACTTCCTGCTGGTGTTCGCGATCTTCCCAATTCTCGCAATGATGGAATTCATTCCCTCTGCGCTCGCCGCAAGGGAAATGCGGTTCGGCTTGATATCCGCATTAGCTATCTTGCGGGTGATTGTCCTTGCGGGCTCGACCATTGCGCTTGCCCTTTTCGGCTTTGCGTACATGAGCTTCGCTTGGGCGCAGGTGATCACGTTTGGGGTGACTGCTATCGCCTTCAACATCGCCATTTGGCGTCCAGATGTCTGGAAACTGCGATTTGTTGGAATAAGGAACATCGCCAAGTTCGGTCTCGAAATGATCGGCATCGGTGGAATTACCCAGCTCAATACGCGGCTCGGCGAGATGACGATGGGATCGCTGTTGGGCTTGGGAACGCTGGGGGTGTACACCCGTGCGGCCGGATTGCCTGCGACCATTTACAGCAACGTTTTCGGGGCAGGCAGCAATGTCGTCTTCAGCCGCCTTTCGAATGACCTGCGGGAAGTTGGTACTTTCCATGAAACCTACCTTCGCTTCATGCGGCTTCTGCTGGGAGTGCTTTGGCCGATGATGGTCGGCATTGCCGTCCTGGCGGAGCCAATCATCGCAACCCTATATGGACATCAGTGGCAGGCTGCAGCAGTTCCGCTCTCTTTATTGACCATCGCAGCCGCAATCACGGTGGCGATCGGGATGACCGCGGAAATTCACATCCTTCGGCACCGCACCAAGCAACAGGTAAGGATCGAGACCTGGAGGGCAATCTTCGGTTACACCGCCTTCGCGGCAGGAGCGACGCTGAGCCTCACGCTGGCTGCGGTGGCTAAAGTCGCAGAAGCGCTGTTCGCCTACTTTCTCTATCGCAGGCCGATGATCGAGATGGTCGGCGGTCCACCCGGAGCGCTGCGCCGAATATATCTTGAGGCGCTGCTCATAACGTCGGTCGCGGTGCTTCCGGCGTTCGTACTGATGGTCTGGTTCGGGTTTTCGCCGGCAACACCTTTGTTGCTACTCGCGGGGACGATATTTCTCGGGGTGATCTGCTGGGCGCTCCTGCTGATGAGGCTACGACATCCACTTTATCAAGAGTGCGCGCGCTTGCTGCGTCCGAGCCATTAGCAGCAGGCCCATATGATCAACCGATCAAGTTGATCGTCGGCTGTGCGTAACGGCACCGCTAAAGCGTCCATCAGGCGATCACCGACACTTGCCGGCGACTGGCGTTCAGTGGAACTTTTTCAGCAACCGACCCCGTTCGCTCCCACCCGCTTCACCGCCGATTCCACTGCGCGCACCTGTTGCACCGGCCCGCTCCTGCACGTCGGCTCGGCGCTGGCTTTCGGCTTAGGCGTCGCGCCCGGTGTCGCCTCTCCGAGGATCAGCTGACCGCGGGCTAGATCGGCTTCGAGCGGGCTGCTGTCCTGCGACTTGATCTGCGGCGCAGGAGCGAGCGCTTCGACCCGGTCTTCCTCGACCTTGACCTCGGCGGGCAACTCGCTTGGCGCGGTGACATTGTCGAGGGTGTCGAGGCTGTCGCTGATGACCTCCGCCATCGGCAGCTGGACCGACGGTTCGACCCCGGCATAGCCTTGGCGGAATGCCGCCTTCGAGCCGGCCGAACCGCGGAAATTGTAGAAGATGTGTCGCCCGACCACCGCCACCTTGTCGAGGGACGCGGCCCAGTAGGGCACCACATAGTCGGCGTGATAATGGGTCGAGTAACCGACCGGGGCGAAGATCCGTCCGGCCAACGCCTCGCTGGCGATCAGCCGTGAGCGGGACCACAGATAGGCGACCGGGGTCCGTGCCAGCGAGCCGTCGCAGGTGAAGGTAAACTGGCAGCCGGTGACGCGCTGGCTGCCCTGGTAGACCACCCCGCAGACGCTGTTCGGATAGCCGCCGTGGCGAACCCGGTTGAGAATGACCTGCGCCACCGCGCGGCCGCCATCGACGCCTTCGGAGGCCGCTTCGTAGTAGATCGCCTGGGTCAGGCAGTCGATCGCCCGCAGCCGGCTGATTTCGTCGGCGCGCAGCTTGAAGGGCAGGGCGGGGGTCGCGGTGGGGGCCTCGACCGGGCGCTCGGCATTGAGCTTCTGCGCTTCTTCCGGGCTGAGCGGGCGGTACAGGTCGGGCGGCGGAAGCTCGGGAATGGCAGCGGCAGCCGCAGCAGCGCTTGCCCTGACCGCTTCCCGTTCACCGGCAGCGGCAGCGGAGCTTCGCTGGAAATGCAGCCCGGCGGCGATGGCTGCGGCCAGCAACAGGGCGACCGCGACCAGCAGGATGATCGCCAGCCTGCGCTGACGACGCGCCCGAAGGCGGCCGGGCGAGGCACCCGGCAAGGTCAGGTGCCGTGCTCCGGTCGGGGTAACGGTCTCGATCAACGAACTGCGGTGCCTCCGCGATGACGGGCAGCGAGCAGGAAAATCCGCGGACCCTCGACCAGATAACGCCGCCACATCCGCTTGGGGTCGGAGGCGAGGCGATGGACCCACTCGATGCTCAGCCGCTGCATGATCCGCGGCGCGCGGCGCTGCCGCTCGGTGATAAAGTCGAGCGAGGCGCCGATGCACAGCGCCATTCCGGTCGCCTGCGGGAAGGCCCGAACCGCACCCGCGATCATCTCCTGCTGTGGCGATCCTACCGCGATGAAGGTGAACCGCGCCCGGGCCTCGGCGATGAAGCGTGCGGCTTCCGTCCGTGCAACAGCGTTGCGGCGCAGGCCCATCGGCGGCTCGTAGTGGACCAGTTCGACGCCCGGATAGCGGCGACCCAGGTCGGCGACCATCTCCTTGTCCCCGCCGACGATGGCGATCCGGTCGCCCGGCCGGATGACCTGCTCGAACAGGCTCGGCGTCAGGTCGCTGCCGGGGACGACCGGAAGCGACAACCCGCGGGCGCGCGCCAGATGCGCGATGATCCGGCTATCGCACAGGCTGAGGTCGGCCCCCCGGTAGAGCGGCTCAAGCTCCGCCGCCTGCGCCGAATCGTCCAGCCGCACGACATGGTCGACGTTGGGCGTGACCACATAGCCATAGGGCGTGGCGCTCGTGACGGCCGACAGGCGCGCCAGCACCTCGGCCATGGTCAGCCGGTCGAACCCTACGCCGACGAACGGCACCCGTTCAGTAGGCATCGGCATCGAGGAATACGGCCCTGACGGTCAGCATCAGAATCCACAGATCGAGCCACACCGACCATTGATTGATGTATTGCTGGTCGAGTTCGACCCGCCGGCGGGCGCGCTCGAGCGTCCGGATCTCGCCCCGCAGGCCCTTGACCTGGGCCAGCCCGGTGATCCCCGGCTTGACCCGGTGGCGCCCGGCATAGCCCTTGACCGCTTCTTGGTAGAACAGGTCGCCGACCCGCATGTGGGTCGCATGCGGGCGCGGACCGACCATCGACATGTCGCCGCGCAGGACGTTCAATAGCTGCGGCAGCTCGTCGATGCTGAGGCGGCGCAGAATCTTTCCGACGGATGTGATTCGCGGGTCTGCCTTGGTGGTGGTCTGAAGGCCCACCAGATCGGTCTGCGCCGCATACATGGAGCGGAACTTGAGGACGTGGATGACCTCGTTGTTGAACCCGACCCGCGGCTGCACGAACAGCACCGGCCCGGCGCTGGTCAGCCGGATCAGCAGGGCCGAAATCAGCATGATCGGCGACACCGCGATCAGCGCCAGCACGGCGAGGATCACATCTTCGGTCCGCTTGAGCATTCCGCTGACGTCCCGCCACGGGCGCTGCCACACGGTCAGGACCGGCAAGGTGCCGATCAGGCGGACCCGATAATCGGGCGCAAGGTCGATCGCCTGGTCGGGGATCAACGAAATGTCGACGCACACGGAATTCAGCCGCTCCATGATCTCGTGGAGGCGGGCAGGGGGGAGATTGCGGACGCTGATCAGGACCTGGTCGACCTCGCCGGCGCGGGCCATGGTCGCCAGCTCGTCGCTTCCGCCAATGAAGCGAAGTTCGGGGATATCTGGCAGCTTGGGGCGGTCGTCGGCCACGCCGACGAAGTGGAGGTGGCTAAGGTTGCTTGCCGCCAGCACCTTGCGGATGGCCTCGATCGACCCCGGATCCGCACCGTAAAAGGCGATTCGCTGCCCGATCACGCCGCGGTTCGCCATCCGGTCGAGCATGCGATGGAACGGCCAGCGAGACGCTGCCAGGAAGATCACGGTGGCAGCGACGTAGAGGACGCTCACGCCGCGGGAGAAGTTCTCCACCATGCCCGATAGGAAGACGAGCGCCGTGGCGACCAGCCCTCCCAGCAGCGCGTCGAATACCGCGCTGTCGCCGCGTTCGTTGAGCGTGAACAGGTTCTGGAGATAGCTGTCCTTTGATACTCGCAGCAGGATGAAGCTCCCGAGCATCGCCGTCGCCGCGAAGAAGTGGACAGAGGGCACCAGCGACTGCGCGAACAGCCCGTCATAGATGAACAGCGCCGCCGGGAACGCGAGCAGGAAGCACAGCATGTCGCGCAGGAACAGGAGCGGGCCGACGATGTTCGACGTGAACCTCGTGCCGGTCGCCGTCACGTTGGGCGCGCGTGGTCGCGCCGCCGCCGCCGCATAGGGCGCTGCCTCTTCCAACAGGATGTCCTCGTCCGGGGGGGCGATCACGCAAAGCTCCGGGTTATCTGTTCGTTTCGCTTATCGTAAAATTCTTGAGAGAGTCGTTGCGCCGCGTCCGCGCCGTCGGATTTTGCCACAAGTGGCTTCAGAGCATCGTAGATGGAACGATCTCCGCCGATGTCGTGAAACGCCTCCCACAAGGTCCGCCGCGCGCCATCTGCATTCCCTGAGGCTGCGTAGATGCGCGCCATCAGCAGACGCGCGGGGGCGGCATCCCGGTCTGCAGCGACCAGTTTCTGGGCGTCTTCGATCGCTTCTCGATGTTGTCCAGCCCTGCTCCGCAGCAACGCTCGGGCACGCAGTGCTTCACGATTCTTGCCGTCGAGCGCAATCACGGCGTCGAGGCGCGACAGTCCCTCACGGGCTCGGCCGCTCTGCGTCAGAGCCGTGCCATAAATCGCATTGGCGAAAATATTGTTAGGGCGGACCGGCAGGCTCGCTTCCCTCTCGGTCAATGCGATCGCGCGCGTCGGCTGAGAGGTAAAGGTCAGGAAGCGGGCGACGGCAATGCGGCGGCCGGTGCTGGCACTCTGAGCCCATGCAAACAATCGGTCGGCGACCTTGTCCTGCTGACCCAGCGCGATCCATGGCGCGACCAAGGCGTCGATGTCTTCGCTTTCCAAGCCTTTCAGCGTGACGGTGGCAGCCGCATCGATCTCACCGGCGCGTAGCTGCGAATCAACAAGCCGCACACGAGCCTGCTGATCGGTCGGCTGCCAGCCAAGATAAGCTCGAAGCGCGGCGGCCGCTTCACGCCATTCTTCGCGCAGTTCGTATATGCTGGCGAGCGCACGCAGGCTCATCGCATCCGAAGGCTGTTGAGTGACCTGCGAACGAAGCAGTGTGATGGCGTCGTCCTGCTTCCCCTGAGCCATGAAAATCCGCGATTGCAGGATCTTTCCGCTGGGATCGAAGGGAGCAAGGGCCGCAAACGCCGCGACCTGCCGCTCTGCCTCGGCATAATCGCCTCGCCGCAGCGCCACGTAGCCCTTGGTCAGCGGAACCGCCGAGTTGGTCGGCGCGACGAGTTCGAGCTGACGGGCATTATCGGTGGCGACCTCGAGATTGCCCCCGCGCAGCGCAAGCTGGGTCATGATCGAAAGTACTTCGACATTGCCGCGGTTCAGCTCATGTGCACGCTGGAAGGCGTCATAAGCTGTTCCATAATCGGACAACTGCACGGAGATCTTCCCAAGCTCGATCCAATAGTCGGCGTTTGAATCATCGGCCGCGACCAGCTTGCCCAGGGCTTGCCTGGCCGTACGGAGATCGCCTGCCACGACCGCGGCCTGATAGTCGGTATAGGCTTTTTGGGCCTTTTCCTGGCGGTTGTCGCAGGCGCTCAGCGAAGCAAGCATGATCAGGGACGGGAGCAGAATATCGCTCAACCTGTTCTTGTGGTTCATAAACGGGTTCGACTAGACCTTTGAGCGGATTCTGACCAGAAGAGTCGAGTGAGAACACCGAACACCTTCCAATACCCCGATTTGAGCAGGAGTAACATGGCTCGCATTAACATCTACCTTGCCCTGCTGCTTGCAATCGCCTTCGGCGGTTTCGGCAACACGGCGAACGCGCAGCAGGCAAGCCAGGCTGCTCCCACCGGGGTCGCCTACCGGATCAATCCGGGTGACGAGATCGATGTGCTGGTATGGGGTGACGAACGGCTGCAGCGCAGCGTCCGGGTCCTTCCCGATGGTACCTTCGCCTTCCCGCTGGTCGGGCAGGTCGTCGCCGCGGGTCGTCTCCCCTCCGAACTGGAGCGGATCATCACCGCCGGTCTCCAGCCGCAGTATCGCGGCTCGGTCCCGCAAGTCACCGTGTCCGTCAAGAATCCTACCGGCTTCCAGTTCTCGGTGGTCGGGAAGGTCAAAGGACCAGGCACCTTCACCCCGGGGCGCTACGTCAATGCGCTCGAGGCGTTGAGCATTGCCGGCGGCGCGACGGAATTCGCGGATCTCGGAAATATTCGCATTATCCGCAAGTCTGGTAGCGATCTGTTGACGATCCGTGTGCGAATAGTGGACGCGCTAAGGGGAAGCGGAGGGCGCTTGAACTCGAACGACATACCGCAGATTTTGAGCGGCGACACATTGGTGGTTCCATGATCGCCGGCACGCATTTGCTGCGCGCTCTCGCGGGCGCCAGCCTGCTGCCGCTGTTAGCGGCTGCCCCTGCTCAGGCTCAGGCCCAGACCGAGACCTATCTCGATCTGCAAGCGGGGCTGGGCTATTCCACCAATCCCGACCTCCGCCGTGATGGTGTCGGCAGTGCCTTCGGCCGGGTCTCGGCCTATGGCTATCACGGTTGGGGAACCGAGCGGAGCCGGTCCAATATTTCGGCCTATGTCGAGAACAGCACCTTTTTCCGGCGTTACGGCAATCGTCAGCTGTTTTCCGTGCAGGGCAATAACAGCACCCAGGTCAGCGAGACCGTAACCGTTTTCGGCAGCGCAGGGTTCAGCGGAGACTATGGTGCTCAGCTCAGCTCGCGCTTCTTCGGTGCGCCCGTAAACACGACTCCGGTCAATCCGGTGATTCCCGAAGGCTCGGTTATTGTCGTCAATCCCGATCTGGCCGCTCTTTCGCAGCGACAGTATCGCATCTTTGGCAATGCGGGTCTGAGCTATACTTTGTCGCCGCGCGATAGCCTTATCGGAACCGTTGGGGCGCAGCGGCTCTTCTTCAAGGGGAATGCTTCCGGCCTTCTGGACTACAATCAGTACGACACGTCATTGGCGTGGCAGCGTCAAGTGAATGAGCGCTTGTCGGGCGGGATTAGGGTGATCGCTAGCAAGACTGACTATGAGCTTGGCCGATCGGTTCTCACCTATGGGCCGCAGCTGACGGCCGAACTCAAGCTCAACGAAACCTTGCGTGCTGGCGGAGCGATCGGCTTCGTCAGGACCGAGCGCGACCTCGGAGTGCTTGGCAATGACAATTCGACCGACCTCGCTTTCGATGCATCGGTATGCCGCGATCTTGAATATGAGCGGATGTGTGCCCGGATTGCCCGTCGGACACAAAGCGATTCGATTGGCGCGTCACCGACCTCCTCAAGCCTCACTGCCGACTATTCGCGACGGTTGAATGCTCGAGACCAAATCCAGCTTGCGATTGCCGGCACTACGACCGACGCCGGCGGCAATTTTGCCATTGGGCGGCAGAATTTCTATTCGCTCTCAGGGGCGTTCGATCGCAAGATCAGCCCGCGCCTGTCGGCAGGTGTGAACGTTGCAGCGCGCAAGCTGACCATCGGAGGACCTGATCCAAAGGCCGACATTGGTGGCTCCCTGTTCATTCGCAATCGATTTGGAAGCGTGCGCTGATGGACGAAGTGGAAACCGGGCAGGGTGGCGGAATCGGGTGGTTCTTCAACCACCTGCCCACCATCATGTGGCAACGCCGGCACTGGATGATCTGGCCGTTCGTGATCGTCACCGTGGCGGCGGCGATTGCGGCGTTCGCGCTGCCTACCCTTTATCGCTCGACTGCCAGCCTGCTGGTGCAGTCACAGGACCTGCCCAACAGCGTGGTCGAGGCGCCGACCTCCGGCGACATCGAGCAGCGCATCGCCCGTATCCGCGAGCGGGTGTTGAGTCGTGGCGACCTGATCCGGCTGATCGAGCAGAACAATCTCTATCCTGACGAGCGGCAGAGCAAGCCGCTGTCCACCATCGTCGACAAGATGCGTAAGGCCACCACGGTGGGGGCGCAGACCAACGACCTCGGTGGCTCATCCGGCGGTGCCGCCGATACGATCGCGATCGACATCAGCTTCGATTATCCCGATCCGGGCCAGGCGCAGGAAGTGCTGCAAAGCTACGTCGACGACTTCCTTGCGCAGGATTCAGAGGATGTGTCCGAGCAGGCGCGCCTGAGCGTTCGCTTCCTCGAAGACCAGGCCAATCGCCTTCGCGGGCAGATCAGCACCCTTGAGAATCAGCTCACTTCGCTCAAAGCCCGAAACGGGGCCGCGCTGGCGCAGAATGCGCCGCCGATGATGGATCTCGGCAGCTACTCGAGCCAGATCGCCAGCCTCGAAAGCCAGAACCGCGAGCTGCTCGCCCAGGTCAACCGTGTTCCAAGGAAGGATCCGCAAGTCGCCAGTGCTGAAGCCACGCTGGCCGCGGCGCAGGCGCTGTACAATGATAATCACCCGGACGTCGCGGCCGCCCGAGAGCGGCTCCGGGCGGTGCAGCAGATGGCACGCGCCAACCCTTCGCAGGATGAGTCCGGATTGTTGCGCGGTCAGATCGCCGCCAACAACCAGGCGATCGGCTCGCTACAGGCGGCGCGGGCGTCGGCCATGGCGCGGGCGCAATCAGCCGTCGCCGGTTCGGCCCGGGCCCCCGCCATTCTCGAGCAGGCGATGCAGCTCGAGAATCAGGCGACAGGCCTTCGCGAGCAGTATCGCAAGGTCGCGGACGATCTCCTCAAGGCGCAGAATGGTGCCCGTCTCGCCAATGAGCAGCGCGCCGAGCGGCTGTCGCTGGTCGAACCGCCCAACCTGCCCGACACGCCTTACTCGCCCGACCGTCCGCTGCTGATTGCAGGTGGCGCTATCTTGGGTCTTGTGCTCGGGATCCTGCTCGGCTTTGCTGTCGAGTTCCTGCGGCGTCCGCTGCGCAGCCCGTCGCAGATCGAAAGCCTAGGCTTCCCGGTCCTGGGTGTCGTGCCGCTCCTTGGGGCCAAGAAGAAGCGTTCGCGCTTCGCCCTCTTCCGGAAAAAGAGTCCGCGCTTTGCATAGCTCCATCAATCAGATTCCGGGCGATGCTGCCGATCGTCACTCGACGCCGGACCAGTTCGTCGCCGATGCACTCGATCGTCCCGAGGTGCTCGGCTGGAGCCCGGAGCGGGCGCTGTCCGGAGGCATCTACGGCTTCAACAGCATCGATCCGCGCTCGCGCAGCTTCAATCTGGTGCGCGGACGTCTGCTCGAGCTCAAACGCAGCCGCAACATGCGGCTGGTGGGCGTGGTCTCGGCCACGCCCAATGTCGGCAAGTCGTTCGTTGCCGCCAACATCAGCGCAAGCCTCAGCCGTGACCCGCAGATCCGCACCTATGCCGTCGATCTCGACCTTCGCCGCGGTTCGCTCAGCTCGCAGTTCGGAATCATTCCGGAAAATGGCCTGAACGAATATCTGGCCGGTGGCGGCAGGTTCGAGACCTACCTGCTGGATGGGGAGGCGCTGACCATCATTCCGACCCGCGGCGGCATGGTCCACTCGGCCGAACTGCTGGCCTCGGCAAGGGCTCGCGGCATGTTCCAGGCAATGCGCCGGAGCAACCCCGATTATCTCTTCGTCTGCGACTTGCCACCGGTCTTCGCCAATGACGACGCGGTCGCAACCATGGCCTATCTCGACGCCTATATCCTGGTGTCGGAGGAAGGCTTGACGACCGAGCGCGAGATCAAGGATTCGGTCGAAGCGCTCGGCCGCCAGAAGCTCGCCGGGGTTGTGCTCAACAAATTCAAGGGCGGTGTGCTCAGCGACGGTTATGGCGTCGAGAGCTATTATGCGACCGGCTACGGCGCCGAGCGCGACGACTAGGATCTAGTCACCGGCGCTCAGCGCTGTCGCAAATCGCTTACTGCTTCGCGGGCGGCGCGAAGCCTTCCTTATATTCGATCTTGGCAGCGGTCCGCAGTTCCTTGAGCCGCTGCTGAAGTGCGGTAGTGCTGGTCTGCCGCCGCATGGCGTTGACCGCTTCGGTCCGCGCATTCGGACCGGTCAGCGGACTGGGCTCGCGCGAAGCGATCGCGCTCGCCACCGACTTGTTGCCAGCCGGCACGATGAACGGTTCGCCCGGCGCCAGGCGCGCCAGCTGCGGATAGAGTTCGGATGGGATGACACTGGTCACCAGCTGGTTGTTTCCGCGCTGGAACGGAATCCGCGCTGAGGTCAGCAACGCGGCGAGCTCCGGCAACGTCTTGGTCCCGGCGATTCGCTGCTGCACCGCCTTGTCGGTCGGCGTGTCATATTGCAGCTGCTCAAGCTTCCACACTTCGCGATTGGCGAAGGCCTGCGGCTGCTTGGCCTGGAAGGCGGCGATTTCGGCGTCGGAAGGTAGTTTGCTCGTATCCATCGAGCGGTTGGCGAGCATGCCGATCAGCAGCTCCTCGTTCAGCTTCTGCTGGCGCGAGATGAAGTCGGGCGACTTGTCGATCCCGTCCTTGCGGGCCTGCTCGGCAAGCAGGCGACGGTCGATCAGCCCCTGCAGGATACGATTGGTGACCGCCTTCTTGTCGGCAGTTTCGGGGATGTTGGCGTTGGCAAGTTCGGCATTCAGCTGGGAAGAGGTGATCTCCTCGTCGTTGACCACCGCGACTGTCTGACCTTCCGCCTTCTTCTGGCAAGCCGTGCAGGTGGCGAGAAGGAGAAGCGCGACAAGGGTACGATGTTTCATAGAATGCGATGCCTCGAGAACTGCTGTTTCTGGAGGCTAGCATCGATGCTAGGAGGTGACCAGACAGGCGGAGGAGTTGCTGTTCGTGGAAACGCCATATGACTGGATTACCGTCGGCATCTTTGCCGGACTGATCGTTCTCTTCATGCAGCGCTCGACCAGCGAGAGCAATGATGTGGACGATCCCCTATGGATGTACCTTGCGGCCGGGGTCGGATGCGCGCTGGCCAATTACGTCGGCAACGAAGGCCAGCACCTGCTCGCCGTCCTTGCGATTGTCGGAACGCTGGCTTTCGTGTTCCACTATCTGAAACCTTTTCGCTGGCCTCGCGCCGACTGATCTCAAGCGATCAGGATTTTCCTGGCCTCGCCCATTCTCACCAGTAGTTGTTCCGCGAAATCCGCCAGCCGTGCGAATGCGGCATCCCCATCAGTGTCGATGGTCGAGATGCGTGTCAGGACGGCGTCGGGGATCAGGCCCTTCAGATTGTCCATCGCGACGGCCATCCGCTGCTCCGCCCACGTCACCGGCATGTGGTTGCCGACTCGAGTCCAGTAGACGATTTGCTCGGCCCGCCCGGGGAGGGTCGCCGTCAGCCGGTTCACGTCGATGGCGCTGCCTGCCACGGGCAAGGGCACCGGAACGATCGCGGACAATTCGAATCCGCCGGCCGGATAGCAGAACTCGGGCCGGTGGATCTGCAGCACCCCGCTCTGTCCGCCGCCCTGCGCGACCAGCAACATCATCGGTGCATCTGTGCCGTTGGTGTACACCCGCGTGACCAGTTGCGAATAGAGCGCGGCGGAAAGCGCATCCTCGGTGGGGACTACCAGACCGCTGCTCGTCAGGTATTCCCACGACCCGATCTTCTTGGGGACCAAATCCTCAAGCTTGCGATCTCCGAGGTAGTTGATAGCCTGGCTCGGCTTGCGGGCGTAAGCAGTCGCTGCGCCCGCCGCGAGCAGGCCGCCGATGAGGAAGCGTCGCCGATCGAGCGAAGGGACCGGACGATGCTCGGCAAGGTCGCGCTCAGCCATCGATTCGCTCCGCGGCAGGTTTCGTCTTGCGACGGCTGGTGACCAGCGCCTCGATCGCCATCAGGGTCGCGAGCGCGGCAGCAAATGTCAGGAGCCCGGCAAAGTCGTGAAGGAATCCCTGCGCCGCCGCTTCGCCGGCATAGTAGGTGATCAGGATCAGGATCAGGACTCGGATGAAGTTGGCCAGCACCGCGATCGGGAGGACGAGGAAGGCCATACCGATGAACAGCGCCCTGTCGTGCTTGTTCTTTAGATAGACGTAGAACATGCAGATTGCCGACAGGGTCAGCAACGAGTTCAGTCCCGAACAGGCCGCCGCCACCAGAAGTTCAAACTGCGCGATCTGGATCATCACGCCCGAGCTGCCGATCGGATAGCCGAGCGCGTAGAGGAATTTCACCGCAGCGCCCGAAATGGCGATCTTCACCGGCTGGGTCAGAACCGCGACCACCTGGTCGGGTGGCGGGAGTGCAAAGGCGAGATACAGGATCGGGAACCAGCAGGCCCTCAACACCGCGCCGCCGACCAGCAGGTAGGCGGCGGCGACGACAGCCGCGTACATCAGGAATACCTGCAGTTCGAGGATGCCGGTAATGCCAGCCACGATGTATAGCGGCACCAGGATCAGCAAGGCGCCGAAGCCAAGCAAGCGGTTGCCGGGCGCAGCGAGGTGCTTGGCCTTGGTGTATTCGCGATAAAGGAGCCACAGCCCCGTCGCCATGACAATCGGTCCGTGCCCACCCTGCTCGGTGGTCCAGTTGAACCGCGCGACCTCGATCATCGGGGGAACGACGAACAACAGGAACGCGGCGATCAGCACGAAATGCGAGAGCTGCCAGCCAGCCAGCCCCGACGCCTTTTCTCGTTCCCTTACAAGCAGCACTACTTACCCGTCCTAATCTGCGTTGGCAGAAGAAGTAAATTGATCCAAGACGCTAGTCTCAAGCCGGGGGCATGGCAATCGTTGCCACGCAGAGCCCGGATGGAGTGACTTGGGGCGCATGATTACCGTCATTGTTCTGGTCCTGTTCGCGCCGTTGTTGCTCATCAATTCGGTCTTCGCCCTTGAAGTGGCAGCTGGGGTTTCCCGACGGCGCCGGCAGCAATGGCCCGCCCCCATCGGTCGAACGGTCATCATCCTGCCCGCGCACGATGAAGAAGCAGTTATCGGTCGCACGCTTGCGGCGCTGACCGCCGCGGCTGACGACGGTTTCGACATCTTGGTCGTGGCCGACAATTGCAGCGACGGCACCGCCGCGATGGCCGGTGCCTTCCCTGTCGAGGTGACCGAGCGCACCGATCCCGAACGCCGCGGCAAGGGCTTTGCGCTCGCCTTCGCCCGCGCCCACATGCGCGCCGATCCGCCGCATTCGGTGATCGTCCTCGATTCCGATTGCCGCACCGACCGCGACAGCCTGCACGCGCTGGCCGGGGCCAGCCAGTGGATCGGGGCGCCGGCGCAGGCCGTAAACCTGCTCGAGCCTTCCCCGACGGCGGGCCCGCTGGTGCAGGTCTCCTCCTTCGCCTTCCTGATCAAGAACCTGGTTCGCCAGCGTGCCCTACAGCGACTGGCCGGCAGCGTTCACCTGACCGGGACCGGCATGTGTTTGCCATGGTCCCAGTTCGATTCAGCCGACCTCGCCACCTCCAGCATCGTCGAGGACATGCGGTTGGGGATCGAACTCGCGCGCAGCGGCAGCCATCCGCGCCTGATCGAGGAAGCCGTGGTGTGGTCGCCGCATGCCGACCAGGCGCATACGCTTGGCCAGCGCAGCCGCTGGGAAGGCGGCTACCTTGCGCTGGCCCGTGCCACCGCGCCGAGCCTGATCGGGCGCGGCCTTGCCACCGTCTCGCCGAGCACGCTGATCGCGGGTCTCGACCTGCTGGTGCCGCCGCTCGCCCTCCTCGCCCTGTTCAACATCGTCGCGCTGGGCGTCGCCGTGGTTCTGGCGGCGATCGGGGTCATTTCGTGGCTGCCCGCGATCCTGCTCGCTGCGATCGGCTGTGTCGCGGCGTTGGTGCTGCTACTCGCCTGGTGGCGCGAAGGGCGCGCTTTCCTTAGCCCTGCGGCGCTGATCCGCCTGCCGCTCTATCCGCTGTGGAAGTTGCCGATGTACCTGAAATTGGCCCGCTGCGGTGCTCCGAAGCAATGGCAGCGGACGGAGCGACCTGGAGAAACAGGCGGCGAAGCGCCTCCGCCGACAAGTTGATATCGAACTCCGAGGCGATGCGGGCAGGACCTGCAGCACCTAGCCGCTGACGAAGCGCATCGTCGGTCGCGAGCATGGCGATTCTCTCGGCCAGCTCGTCCCAATTGGACGGAGTGAACAACAGGCCATCGACCCCGTCGGTCACCAGCTCGGGAACACCTGCAACGCGGGTAGCAATCACCGGCTTGCCCAGCGCCATCGCCTCCATCAGCACGATGGGCAATCCCTCCATGAAGCTCGAAAGAACGAGGACATCGCTACGGGCCATTTCGGTCAGGGTTTCGGCTTCAGGCAGGCGACCGAGAAAGTGGATCCAGTCACCTAGACTAAGCTGGGCGACCAGAGCGTCGAGCTCCGCGCGCATCGGCCCGTCACCTACAACTGCCAGATCCGGGCGTTGAGTGGCCGGGACCGCCGCAAGCGCCCGCAGCAGACCGCCGATGCCCTTTTCAGGCGACAGGCGTCCCACCAGAATCAGGCGCAGCCTTGGCCGCGCGACAGTCTCGGGAGATGGCAATTCAGAAAGCTCAAGACCACAGCGTACGACCGACAGCTTCTCCCATTCGCGATTATCGACCAGGCGATAGGCCTGCGCCCGTCCGAAATAGGAAACGCAGGCAACGAACGACGCGGCAGCGATTTTCTCACCCAGGAGCAGCCCGGCCGGATAGTCGAACTCCGAAATGCCGTGGATCGTGAAGCTCCAACTTATCCCCGCCTGCCGGCTGGCGAGCAGTCCGACCGTCGCGCCACTGTTCGCAAAGTGATTGTGGAGGTGCGCGATCCCACGCCGCCGCAACTCGGCTACCAGCGTCATGGCCTCGGCTAGATGAGCGAGCGACAGCAACGCCGCCTTCGCACCCGGCGGACGGTGGCGAAGCGCCAGTTTCAGGGTGCCGAATGTGCGCATGGGTCTCCGCAGTGCTTCACCCAGCAGCGACGACAGAATGGCGATTGGAGACTGGCGCAGTAGAGTAAAGGTGCGCGCCGCCTCGGTTTGATCCGTCTGGCTTTTCAGCTCGCTCGTTGCGGGAGCGCGCACGCTGAAAGTGTCGATTTTGACCCCGATCGAGCGGAGTGCACTGATCTCCCGCCGGATGAAGGTATGTGACGTCGCCGGATACTGACTGGTGAGATAAGCGATGCGGAGGGTCATGCGTCGTTGTGAACCGCTAGCCCACCGGACTTCAAGTCACGTCGTGCGTCTGAACGACGCTAAACCCGTTGATCGCCATCCTAATCAAAGAAAAAGGGTCCGGCGGGGCGGCCGGACCCTTAACTCTTTCCGTCGTACCTACGAGGCTAGTTACGCGGCCTGATAGAGGTGCGCAGCGTGACGGCGGGTGCGGCGCATCGAGAAACCGATGGCACCGAAACCGAGGAGCATCATCGCCCACGTGCCCGGCTCGGGAACGGCGGCGATGGCATTGAAGGCAACGTTACCCGACAGCGAGCCGTTCTGGGTGCCCGGAGTGCCCTGGATGTTCAGGGTATAGGTGCCCGGTCCGACCGAAATCATGTTGCGGACGAAGGTGTCGTTCGGGTCGAACAGCACCTGCGACAGCGGCACGCCATTCGGGTTGGGCAGGCCGGTGCCGGTCAGGAATACGTTGTTGAAGGTGACATTGTTTTCTGCGGACGCGCCAACCGTTCCGACGAGGATGTTGAGCATGCCGGCAACGTCCGTGGTGAACGTCAGCAGCTCATTGAAGGGGTTCGCCAGATTGGCATCGCTGAAGCCGATGGTGAAGCTGTTGTTGGTACCGGCATCGAGGTTGGCAACCTGAACGGTGGTGGCATTGGTGCCGGTGGTGACGATCTGGGCAGCTTCTGCGGTCCCAGGAATAGCTGCCGCGGCAATGGCCACAGCAACACCGAATTTCAACGAGTTCATAACAGTCCCCTAACGAGTGGAAGAGTCGGTGAAAGCTACTTCCACCGCAGGGTCGTTAACGGGACGGTAACCTTTTAAGTTCCTCGTTTCGGCAGGCCGTTTTTGACGATTTCCTCAGTTCGTCGCGCTTATGCAACGCTTTGACCGTAGATGTTGCCAGCTGTCCTATAACGGCACACCATGACTTCTTCTGCGCCGACCCGTCGGGCCGCACAGCCGACGTGCGTCGTCGAGCGCCATATGACCTGCGTGTAATGGGCCACCTGCTCGACCCTGCCCGATCGGCTATTGTCGGGAAAGGTGCCTGCCTTGTAGTGTTTCTTCTCGTCGATCCACAGCCCGACCATCATCTCCGGCTGATAGGCGTCCGGCGTTCCGCCCCAGATATTCTCGCCGATCCTTTCCCCCTCGGGGTCGTCGGGCGAATGCTCGAACATTCCGGTGCGGCTCAGATGGTCCGCCCACTCGCCCGATTTCGCCGCGAGCTCCGGGTCCCATTGAAGGGGAGGAACCGACATGACGGTGCGCTCGCGGTTGTGAGCCGCCAGTAGGCGTTCATCGAAGTTGCTCCGTGGGCCGAGGCTCCCGATCAGCGCCGGGGCTGCCGTCAGCAGGAGGAGCAGCTTGCCAAGGCCTTGTCGCCGTACGTGCATGGTGAGCCCTTTCTCGGGTCACGCCATGCCTTGTCGGCGGTAAAGATTGAGTTAGCTGGTTGCCTTGGCGGCAGCCGAAGCGCTGCGAACGATCGTCACGATATCGCCGACCTTGGCCTCCGCGAACAGGCGCTCGGCAAATTCTGTCGGAACCCCGACGCAGCCGTGGGTGGCAGCGCCCCACCGGACGTTGCTGCCATGGATTGCCACGCCATCGCCGGTCAGTCGCAGGGTGAAGGGCATCGGCGCGTCGTACAGGCTGGAGCGATGATTGCGGCCTTTCCACAGAATCGGGAAACTGCCCAGCGGGGTCTGCTTGCTGTCGGCGCCATAGAGCGCAACCGCGGTTCCGATCTCGTGACCGCCGCGAAAGACACTCATCAATTGGGTGCGAAGATCGACCCGGACGGTGATGGGGCCGGGTGGAACACCGGCTTCGTCCCATTCGAACTCGCCATAGTGCATCCGCCGATCGATTCGCAGCAGCGACTTAGGCACCTGCCGAAATCCGCCGTCCGCCGATGCCTCGCGTTGCTGTTGCGGTGTCAGGATGAGGCGCTTTTTATCGGTGAGCGGCGCTACGGGTGGCGAATTGGTGCGCGCCTTCGCCGCGGCCATGACCGGGGCCTTTGGGTGCGCCGGATACTGGCTGGCGTAAAGTCCACCCGCCGACGCCGCGGCAAGCGTCAGGAACAACCAGCGCATGTGGACTGATCTCAGGCTACTGCAACCCGCGCGCGGGTGCGCCGGCGGCGGCCCATGGCCGATCCGATCATCCCGAACCCGAGCAGCATGGTAAGCCAGGTGCCGGGTTCGGGAACCGGGCTCACCACCGTGCCACCGGGCGGTACCTCGCTGGTCGGCGGAGTGCCCGATGACGGGGGAGGCGATCCCCCGCCGCCAATGCCGCCGCCGCCGCCACCGATGATCGACGGGCCCCCGCCGAACGGAGGCGCGCTGGCGATGAAGGTCGCGGGATTGATGATGTCTGACGCCGTCGGGGGGATCAGCGGAGCGATCGGCGGTACCGTCGGCACGGGCGGCGGGACCGGAACCACAACGTTGGCAAGTTGCTCAACCGGCGACGGCTTGGGCGGGAATGTCTTGCCCAACGCGCGCTCCCGCGGAACGGAGGCCAGCCTTTTCTTGATCTTGGTCTGGGCCAGCTCGCCCTTTTCCCGTTCGCCCGGAGAACGGGCATCGAGCATCGCCATCAATTGCTGCGCCGACTGAAGTCCCGGAACCGCGATCCCCTGCGATCCCAGGCTGGTCACGGCGAGCGGCGCGGAAGCAATGGCGGCCAGGCACACGGCGGCCGCGACGGTCATGCGCGATTTCGCAGCATTAACTTTCAGCACACGGCTTCTCCGCACAATCGTTTCCCAACAAGAACAATTAAAGCCCCGTTAAGTTTCCGGTGTACCTCATCGCCGCGGGAGTGTGAAGGCGAAGCGAGGGGGATGCGTCGGATCGGAACAGTCTGTGGTTAATATGTTTTGGCCCGCGACGGGGACGAGTGGAGGCTTTAAGGAATGGGCATGACCGAACCCGAACAGTCCCTCGCCCCATCCGTGCCTGCCGCGATCCGGCCGGTTATCCTGTGCGGGGGCGCCGGCACCCGGCTGTGGCCGCTCAGCCGCGCGCAATTCCCCAAGCAGCTGGCCAGTTTCGACGGCGGGCCCTCGCTGCTTCAGAACACGGTGACTCGCGCCTCCGGGCCCCTATTCGAAGCGCCGCTGCTGATCACGGCGGAAGACCAGCGCTTCCTGGTCCGCGACCAGGTCGAGGATGCTGGGGCGCAACCCAGCTGCATCATCCTCGAACAGCAAGGCCGCAACACCGCGCCCGCGCTGGCCGTCGCCGCCCAGTGGCTGGCCGACCGCGCCCCGGGCGAGGTCATGCTGGTGCTTCCCTCCGACCATGTGATCGACGACGTGCCGGCCTTTCATGCGGCGATCGGGCAAGCGCTTCCCCATGTCGCGCGCGGAAAGATCGTCACCTTCGGCGTTCGCCCGACCTCGCCCCACACCGGCTATGGCTACATCCGGGTCGATTCGGCGGCGCCCGGAGCCGGCTCTGTGATCGACGTCGCTGAGTTCGTGGAAAAGCCTTCGCTCGACAAGGCCGAAGCCTATGTCGCCTCGGGCGCGCACTTTTGGAACGCCGGCATCTTCCTGTTCCGGGCCGAGGATTTCCTCGCCGAGATCGCCGACCATGCCCCCGGCATCGCGGCCTGGGCCAAGGCCGCGGTTGAGGGCGGCGCATCCGACGGACCCTTCTTCCGCCCCGCCGAAGACAATGACGCCGCGCCGATCGAGCCGATCTCGGTCGACTATGCGGTGATGGAGCGCTCGCGCCGGGTGGCGGTGGTGCCGGTCGACATGGGCTGGTCGGACCTCGGCTCGTGGAACGAGATCTGGAGCCGATCGGACCATGACGACCAAGGCAATGCGCTGCAGGGCAGTGCGCTGACGCTCGACACCGCCAATTCGCTGGTCATCGCCGGCGGGGACACAACGGTCGCTACCCTCGGTCTCAACAATGTGGTGGTGGTCGCGGTCGATGGCGCCGTGCTGGTCAGCGCCCGCGACCGGGTCCAGGACGTCGGCGCGGTGGTCAAGGCGCTCAAGGCGACGGGCGACTCGAACGCCGACCTCGGCAGCGTCGTCCATCGCCCCTGGGGCTCCTACCAGACCACCGACCGCGATGCCCGGTTCCAGACCAAGCGCATCATCGTCCGCCCGGGCGGAAAGCTCTCCAGCCAGCTCCACCATCACCGCTCCGAACATTGGGTGGTGGTCACCGGCACCGCCGAGGTCACGGTCGGCGAGCGCACTTTCCTGCTGCAAGAGAATGAATCGACCTACATCAGTGCCGGGACCGTCCACCGCCTGGCCAACCCGGGCAAGGTCCCGCTTCACCTGGTCGAAGTGCAGTGCGGCACCTATCTTGGCGAGGACGACATCGTGCGGTTCGACGACGTCTATGGCCGGGCCGAGCAGGGCTGAGTGACCCGCCGCGGGACACAAGACGTCATGGTTTAGAAATAATTAACTTTATTTGGCGGGCCTCGGAACAAGAAGGTTAACGCGTTCGTCCAGCGCTTCGGACAGAGAGGTTGCTTCTGCGCAATCGCCGTGTCGCGTATCGGAGAAGCTTGCAATGAAGATCCTTAAGACCCTTGCTGCTACCTCGGCGCTTGCCGTCGCGGTGGCCACCCCGGCCTCGGCCGCCATCACCGTGACCGCTTCGCCGGGTGCGGTGCAGCCGGCCGAGAACGTGCTGGCCAATACCAGCGCGACCGGAACCACCGTCACCGGCAACACCAACCAGACCAACACGTCGGTCAGCATCACCTCGAACGAGAGGATCACGTCGACGACGTCCAATGGCCAGTCGCGCTTCAGCGCGGCAGACGGTTCGGCGCTCGATCAGGCGACCATCGCCCTGACCGCCGGCGGCACCCTCACCTCGGCCGAATTCAACCTCTTCAACGCCGCGGCGGACACCAGTTCGGTGTCGATCATCGTCAACGGCGTGGCGCAGATCTTCAATATCGGGAACGGCCAGAACTTCTTCGGCTTCTCGGCCACCGGTGGCGACACGATCAGGTCGATCGCCTTCGACACCAACGGAAGCGGCGTCGTCGACCTCCGCCAGGTCCGCCTCGGTGGCGTCGCCGCTGCGGTTCCGGAGCCCGGCACCTGGGCCCTGATGCTGGTCGGCTTCGGCGCAGTCGGCGTCTCCATGCGCCGCCGCCGCACCACCCACATCGCCCAGTTCGCCTGAGGTCTCGCACTGCTCCCTCCGGGGAGCGGTGTCCTACCTGTTTGCCGGAGCGACTTCGGCAGGGAACTTGCCGCACGCCTCAACGCCGTCCTGCCGCCCGGGGCTGAGCCTTGGCAGATCGGCCGCCAACCGGTCGCTGAACGTCTGTCCCCCGGCTGTGTTGAGGTGCACCAGATCAATGAAACCCTGGGCCGGAACAAGATTCGAATAGTCCAGCACCTGCAAGGCCGGATTTGCCGACGCGCCGCGAAGTCTCGACGCGATCAATGGGTCGATCTGCGGCGGGAGGCTGGATTCCAGCCACGGGTGGCGAGGCATGAACATAACCATCACCGTGGCCCCCCGCGCCTGGAATTGCCGGATCAGTTCACCGGCTTCGTCGAACGAACGACGACTGCGTTCGTAAGTGGCAACATTGGTCGCACCCGAACCCCGAACGACAGCAAGGCTGTCTCGCAACACGCCGTCGGGATAATGCTCGACGCCCAGCGTTCTGAGCAGCGGACGCCACGGACTTCGCGGGTCGATCGCCGCTTCCTGTCCTAGGGCGGCATCGATGTCGCCGCGCCCTTCGAGCAGCACACGATCGAGCCAGCCAACCAGGTCGGACCGGCGTTGGACGAACCACAAAGATTCGCGAATAGCGGCCTTGGCATTGCCGACCATGCCGGCTGCTCCCGCCTGTGCCGTAGCCGCCGCGCCGCGCTCCAGATCACTCGCCTCGATCATCTGCATCGGCGAGATGCCGAGCAGGACGATCTTGGGTCGCAGACTGCTGTTCAGGATAAGCGAAGCCTGTTCCTTAACACTTGCGAACCCCGCTCCGGCGCCGGCAATTCCCAGGAACCGCCGACACGCTCCGGCCTTGCTCGAAAGCACATCGAGTCGGGTGCCTTCGCGAACGTCGGAGATGCCGACGACGGCAATCAGGTCGCGGCCTGCCTCGGCCCTGCTTGAGCGCACGACCTGCTCGGCCGACGTGACGCGTTGCTTGCTCTCGAGAAGATAGCCGATGCCGCTCGTGCGGTCGGGAATCCAGGACAGCAATCTGCTGTCGTTCAAGGCCGCGAACGAAAGATTGATTGCGACCAGCCAACCCGAGAGGATCGCCCCCACCGCGGCAAAAGGAGCGAAGCGGGCTAAACGGTCGCGCATCAGAACTGCTGATAGAAAAAGGCAGCATCCTGCTGCGACAAGGCGTACACGCAGAGCAGTTTCAGCGCCACGACCGCCACTCGGAAGGCCGCCGCGAGGTAGTTGGTCCGTCCCTCGATCGTCTCGCGCGTTTTCGTCACTGCTTCACCTGACTGAGTACGGCCACGGGATAGAATGCCATGGTGACATAGGCGTACGTCACGACAGTCGCGACCACCCGTATGGCCGGACTCTTGCGATAAGAGGCAAGGGCTGCGGGGGACAATTTCTGCTGGAGGAACTGGCCATAATATCGCACGACGACCAAACCGACGGCGTGAAGCGACCCCCACACGAACCAGCCCAGGCTCAACCCGTGCCACAGTCCGACGAGCACGAACGACACCATAGTTGCGATGGAAGCGTAGAACAGCGGGCGGGAAGGCCCCGGCCGGCGCATCAGTGTGATGTAGATCGGCATGAACACGTTGTTCTTGACGAAGTTCGACAGCGAGATGTGCCAGCGATCCCAGAAGTCGATTAGGTTGCGACCGATCAGCGGGTTTCTGAAGTTGATCGGCGTCGGGACGCCGGCAAGGTAGCCGATACCCAGCGCGATCATGCTGTAGGCGCTGAAATCGAGGTAAGAGTAGAGCGTGAAGACCAGCATCTCCAGCACGAACGCTGGACCAGTCGATTGGAAATCGTTGAAAAACAACTTGTCGAGAATGTAGCAGACGACGAACTTGTTGAAGAGGCCGCGGGTAATCAATTCCACGCCTTGTATCACTCGCTCGAAAGCAAGAGGGGCGAAATCGAACGGTTTCCGGGCATGGTCCTCGAAACTTGCAATGGGCCCGGCCGCCAGCATGTGGAACGGCGCCAGATAGTTCACCAGGTCGAGCGGTTTAGGCACCGGTGTCCGCTTGGTCCGGACCGCCCGAAGCACATCGATGCAGCGAAGGACCATGAACGAAAAGCCGACCAGCGACAGCAGCTTGCCGACAGTGGCAAACGAGTCGATGCGGGCCTGAAGCTTGTTGACGATGAACAAGGCCAACAGGACCAGCCCCACCGCCGTAAGCAGGAAGGCAGCCTCCCGATCGCTCGCCGCCAATCGCAGGCAGACGTAGAACAGCCCCATCGCTCCGAGCACTGCCAGCGTGGTCGCGCCAAGGAGGAACCACAGAAACGCCAAATTGACCGCGGCAAAGGCCCAGGTCTTCGTCCTCTGCGTGGTGCAGAGGTTGAGGATGACAATGGCTGCAATGGCGACTCCCCAAAAAAGGAGCCCGTTGACCGCAATATCGTAGCCGGGCGTCATGCGGTTGCGGTCAACCCATCAGGGTTGCCATCGCGTCTGAGCAGACTGAAGCGTTCTCCCTTCGCTGCGACGGCAAAGCCATGACGGGCGTAAAACGCCTGGGCGCGCGCATTGTCATTCCGTACCGTCAGGAGAAGCGGGCCCTCGCCAGCACTAGAGATCGCCGTGTTCATCACGCGATTGGCAAGTCCGGATCCTTTCGCTTCGGCGGCGACCGCGATGAAGGCTAAATACGTGCCATCGCCCTCGACGGCGGGGAGGCCGGAACGCAGGTCGCGAAGGTTGGCAGCAAAGCTTCGATATTGGTCGCCGCTCAGCGTTCGCGCGACCAGTTGCACGCTGCGATACTGACGCTCCGCCAGTTCCGTCATAGGATAGGTGCAAAGGACGCCGAGCACCGCACCAGCGTCGATAAAGGCGTCGCAATTTTCAAGTTCGCAGCCGGAAGCACCGAATTCGGAAGTGACGACCGCATCCGCACCTTCGAGCCCCATCGCCTCATAATAGCCCGGCAAGGCCGACTGGATGAGCCGCGCAGCCTTCAGCCTGGCGCCGGGCGTCAACTCGCTTGCACGAACGGCACCGTCTTGAGCCTCAGACTTCAATGTTTCTGCGCCATCACTGGGTGGGCGGCGAGAGCCCGATAATCGATTTTGCCATTGGTATTCGTCGGCATGTCGTCGACCGATACCACCTTTAGCGGCACCATATATTCAGGAAGCCGAAGACGAGCTTCCTCGATCAACGCCTGATCGGGGCGACCGAGGTCGCGAACGAAGGCGATGCAGCCCTTGGGCATTGCTCCTTCCTCCGCTGCCCAGGGAAGGACGGCAACGAGGTCCGCGCCGGCGAGCTCGCGCACCACATGCTCGATTTCCTGGAGCTCGACACGATAGCCGCGAATCTTGACTTGGTGATCGGCACGGCCAGCGTAGAGGAACCCTTCGGTAGGATCGAAGCGGCCAAGATCACCAGTACGATACCAGCGTGCGCCGTCCGCTTCGAAGAAGCGCTTCGAGGTCAGTTCCGGGTTCTGCCAATACCCGCTCATCACTTGCGATCCGGACAGGCATATCTCGCCCATCTCGCCGGCTTGCTTGCCCTCCTCCGTGTAAAGGCCAAGCTGCTGCCCGGGCAGAGGAAACCCTAGCGACACGACCGCAGGAGGATTGTCCGAGCGCTGGAATAGGAACCAGCTGATCGCCACGGTGGCTTCCGTCGGCCCGTAGATATTGTAGACATCCGAATTGCACGCCGCCTCGGCCCACGCCTGCGCTACCGATCCGGGCAGGGCTTCACCGCAGAAGAAGCTGTGCCTGAGTGAGGGAAGAGCATCAGTGCCAAGCTGCTTAGACTGCTTGAGCCACCCGGCGGTGGACGGCACCGAAGTCCAGGCAGTAATCCCAAACTCCTTGACGATGCGGGTGGAGAGAAGGACGGAATTCTCAGGGGCGCTGAAGAGGCAAGCTCCGGCCATCCACGTCAGGAATAGGTCGTGGACCGAAAGATCGAACGACAGGTCGAACAATTGAAGCACTCGATCGTCCGATTCGAACGCGCAGAACGAGCGGATACCCTGAAGATAAGCAAAGACATTGGAGTGCGTGATCGGCACGCCCTTGGGTTTCCCCGTGCTGCCGGACGTGAAGAACAAATAAGCGAGGCCACCGTCCCGCCCTTCGCCGACGGATCGCGCGTCGAGTGTCAGCAGTTCGATATCGCCGCGTAGCTGTTGGGGTAGATCGACCGCGGCATGCTCGACGCTGTCGGGCAGCAGGATCAGTTCGACCTGATTGTCGCCCTGAAGCAGTTCTTCCAGCTCAGACCGATGCTTTTCGTCGCAGATGAGGACGCGCGCGCCGGACTCGATCAGGATGTCGCGATTGCGGGCCAGCGGGAAACGAGGGTTGAGCGGAACGTAACCGCCGCCCGCCAGCAGTGACGCGATGATTGCCGTATAAGCCGGGGTCTCTTTCTCAGCGAAGATGGCGATCCGATCATATGGCTCTACCGGGCAATGCTGCGCAATGCTCGCCGCGATGCTGATCGCATTCGAAAACAATTCTTCGTAGGTAGTGTACGTCCCCTTGCACCACAGCGCGTTCAGGGAGCGATGTTTCCGTGCGACTGAAACAAGCATCGCGCCAAGATTGCTGGCCAGCATATCGGTCATCACATCAGCTCCGTAAGGTGATTAAGCGCCTTGGGTTTTCTGATAAATTGCGTCGACGAACTGACCTACATTTTCCAGCTGCGCCGCTTCTGAGAAACTGAAGGTGAAGCCATATTCGCTCTCCACCGCAATGATAATCTGCACGTGAGTTAGGGAGTCCCAGCCCTGCACATCCCTCGCGGTGCTTTCGTCGGTTAGCTTCAAGTCCGGGATGCCGAGCACTTCGCCAACGATTTCAGTCACTCGCTGCATGATCTCCGTACGATTTGCCACTTGCATCTACTTCCTTCGAAATGGTTGGTGGCGCCGAAGTCGACACCGATGATCACTTTCGTTCCTGCCGCATGGCTTTGATGACGGCAACATCTTGTTGATGGCAGTTTCGCTTAGCTCAGAAGCAAATTGGAATTCGATCGCATTGGCAGCGCGCTTATGAGACCCTCTCCATTCCGGACTCGAGCCGTTTGAAAAAACGACAACGGGAAGAAGGAGATCGTCACATTTGATACCTTGCGGTGCGGACCCGGTGTTCGGTGTCGTGCTGGAAGCATCAAGATAGAGGCTTCTAAAAGAGCACGTGGCAGAGCACGCTGCAAACTACGAGAAAAGAGAGAACCAGGATTGAGAAGGCAGCCCACAAGTTGAATTCGCCAACCCGCTCCTACAACGAGAGCAGCGAAAGCCGTGGCAGGCGCGTACTAAGAATAGGGAACGGTGCATCTCTGATGCCCACAGTATCGCCCAGTTGGCGACCCAAATCGGCCGAAGACAGTCATCGAAACAGCGGCATGCCAAAGTCGGTACTGGGTGGAAAGTGGTCGTCGACCCAAGTGATTCAACAGGGGTTACGGAGGATACCTGCTTACTCTACATCTCGCTCGCACAATAAAAGAGAGAGACGCCTTTGGCGTAGTCTTGCCATCAATCTCGCATCCTTTGAAGAGCGTGACAAAGCTGTCGAGTATCATTTGGCGTGACTATTGGGCACTGCTACCGAGACCGCACGTCCGTAAGGAGTAAAAAGGAAGGACTTAGCGCCAGCCGAGCACGGCTACGTCGAAACGAACTCGCATGCGCCGAGCGGTCAAAAGGCATTGAAGACTTCGCAAGGAACGTCCTCTAGCAAGCGGTATGAGCAATCTTCCTAGGATCGTCGTTGCGATCTGCACCTATAAGCGCAATGAGCCGCTACGAACCCTATTGTCGGCGCTTGTTCGGGTTGCCGAGGCGACGCGCGGGCGGGCGCAAATCGGCGTTATAATTGTCGACGACAATCTCGATCAGCGGGCCCGCGGCGTTGCTGACGAGTTCAGGGAGTGCTTCACCCTTAAGTTAGATTATCTCACCTCGGGCAAGGGCAACATTTCGATCGCCCGCAACATCGGTGTGGATGCTGCTTGCAAAATGTCTGATTGGGTCGCGATGATTGATGATGATTGCGAGCCGGAGCCAGATTGGTTGTGCGCCTATCTGGATGTGCTGGAGGCGACGGACGCAGATTGCGCCACAGGGCCTATGAACCTTCGAGTGCCCGCCGGATCGCCGCGATGGCTCTGCGACCAACCGTTCTTCGACGACGTGCGCTTCGACCTTGCAGATACCTCTCCAATGGAAACTGCGGCAACCAACAATAGCATAATCCGCTCCTCTTTTTTAAGAGATCATCCCGAGATTCGTTTCCTTCCAGAACTAGGCAAGCTGGGGGGCGAAGACATGGTGTTTTACCGTACGGCGCGCGCGGCCGGCCTCAAGATCCGTTTTGCCCGTCTCGCGGGAATTTGGGGCAACGAGCCGCCAGAGCGTGCAACCTTCACGCATCAGCTTAAATACCGCTTCTGGCTTGGGAATTCGATGTTCGTGACTAACAGCTACTTCGGGGAGAGAAGAATTAGGCTGTTATTGCGCGGCGGGAAGATGACAGCCCAGGGCATCTTCCGTCCCTTCACACGCTTGCTGCGCCTACAGAGTCCCCAATGGCGTTATGCGGCGGCCTGTTGCGCTGGAGGCGCGGGGTTGATCTTCGGCGCACTTGGCTTTGAAAAGGATCATTGAGGCCCGCAATGCGCATTCACTTCATCCTGCCCGGCCTCCATCGCGTACATCGCGGCGCTGAAGTAGCCTTTGAGGCCATCGCTAGCGGTATATCGAACCTTGGACTTGATGAAGTAACGCTGTTCGGATCTGGCCCTCCGAATACGGATCGTCCTTACCGGTTCCAGCAATCCGGCATGGTGCCACGCGAACGATTTGAACGATTGCCGAGGATTCCGCCATTCCGTTCTGAATACATCTGTGAGGAAGCTACCTGGACTGCCAATTACTTAAGGCGGTACCGCCCAAGTGAGGCCGACGTCACTATAACCTGCAGCTATCCGTTCGTGAATTGGATGTTGACGCGCTGGCCGCTAATTGGGCGCCGGCCGGCTCACGTGTTCGTGACGCAAAACGGTGACTGGCCAGCCTATTCCGACAAGGCGGAATATAATTTCTTCAAATGCGATGGCTTGGTGTGCACCAATCCGCTCTACTTCGAGCGCAATCGGGAGCGCTGGCCGTCAGCTCTCATCCCGAATGGCGTTGACCCGGGACGGTTCGCGCCCGGTCCGGGGGCGAGGGCACGTTTTAATTTGCCAACCGAGGCTCCCGTCGTGCTGATGGTAAGCGCATTGGTCGAAAGCAAGCGGGTACTCGAAGGTATGCGCGCGATCGCTCAGATACCCGGTCTGCACTTGGTTGTTGCCGGGGATGGTCCGCTGAGGAATGAGTTCGACGATCTCGGCGCAACGCTCATGCCCGGTCGCTTCCAACGTATGACCATTCCGCTTGATCTAATGCCCGATCTTTACCGCTCCGCCGACGTCATGTTGCATCCAACCTTTCATGAATCTTTTGGAAACGTTTACGCAGAAGCCATGGCAGTGGGCATTCCAGTCGTGGCTCATGATTATAGCGTTACCCGGTGGATATTTGGCGACCACTATTCCGGCCTCGTCGACGCGGCTGATCTTTCAGCAATCGCGAAATCCGTTACACACGCGATCGAACAAGGGCCCTTGGAGGCGTCTCGCCTCGCTCCGGGCGCTGCAGAACGCTTCTCATGGACCACCATTGCCAAATTGTATCGCGACTTCCTTGCGGAGATTCACGAACGCAATCGAAAGACAAAGCTGTGAGTGGAAAGTTACTTGTCAGTCCCGTTGCACTCGCAGCGCCGGGGACGTCGCCGACCTTCTGGAAACGGCTAGTGCCCTCGATGTTGCGCGTCTCCGCTGGTGCCTTGAAGGCACTTACAAGTGGCAGAGGTGTCGGCCTCGGTTGCACGCTCGCGGCGAGATCGATCGGCAAGGACGGTCAGCTAGACTTCCGGCTGCGCGGGGGCGGTGTCTTTATGGTCCGTACCGATGATCGTTATTGGCTGACGTACTTACTTTTGCTTAAAAATTACGAGAACGACCTCGACCATTTTCTCACACGTGTTCTGCGGGCAAAGGATTCCTTCCTCGATTGCGGAGCGAACCTTGGCCTCTGGAGCATCGCTGTCTCTCGAGTGATCGATGATGCAAGGCGGGTCGTGGCTGTCGAAGCCGGAAGCCGCACCTTCGCACAACTGGAGCGCAATTGGGAGGCAAACGACCGCTCCTTCACTACCTTGCACCGAGCGGTGGGCGAGATTTCAGGCGAGCGTGTATCATTCTTTGCGAGTGTCGGAGATCACGCCTCGGCGACGATGGTTCAAGGGCTGCGTCCCGAAGATTCAAAGGAAGAAATAGTCACAACCGTTGGCCTCCTCGATCTGGTTGCCGAGCAAAGGATCCTGCGGACTGCGGACGACGCGCTGATCTTCGTCAAGCTCGATATTGAAGGGATGGAGCGGAAGATCTTCGCGACTTTAGATCCAGCAGATCACGGTGACTTAGCGCTGCTCTACGAAGACCACGGTAGCGAGCAGAATCATGTGACGGCCTTCGTGCTCGAGCGCGGCTTCGGCACCGCATTTTTAGCCGACGATGGCTCCATAGAGTTCATAACGGGCGAGAATTTGCATCGTCTTAGTGCCTTGAAGACCGACTCGTCGCGAGGTTATAATATGCTTGCTTTTGTGTCCGGCGGAGCGGCGGCCGGACGTCTGGCGAATGTCTACGGTCGTACATTCGTCTAGGTTGACGCACTGGAGTAGCTGATACCTTATCGAACGCGGGGAGCTCGTGCTTTACTGCTTCGGCGGTTTTGCCTCGAAACTGGTTTGCGGCCAAGAATACAAGCCGCTCAGCACGGCTTAATCCAGAACCTTGGTTTTACTGCGACATAATCCACCCGACCTCGGGCAGACGTACACCTGCAATTGCGCCAGCTTGCATCAAAAAAATTGAGCAGTTCGAAGCGCTGGCTGAGCCGGACGGTCCGCTACGTCACGCCCAACAAAGGTCGATGATCTCTCGACCTTTCTGCGCCCAGAGAACCAAGGCCGCGCCACGCGGCCTCTGCCCTAACGCACCATGTCAGCGGAAACCGAACTTTCGTTCGAGTTCCTCACGAGTGAAGGTGCGCTTTTCCTCCTCGCCGGAGCCCAGGACGCGGAGGTTGCCGGTCTGCAGCTCGAACACGTTCGGACGGACCTGCTTGTACCAGGGCTTGTCGATCGGCGCTTCATGTTGCTCGAGGTAGGCGAGATAGGCGTCAAGCGTCTTGAAGCGCCTGTTTATCGGCAATGACGAATCGGTCACGGTAGCTCCCTTGCCCTTGATCGCCGTTCCGCCCCCGGCCGAGTCAGGCACACGCAGCGGAGAGCCGCAGGCCGGAGCAGTCGCGCCGAGTGAGACGACCAACATCAATCTGCCAAGAATCTGAGCCAACTCGGGCATCTCCTGTCGAGGAATCGGTAGCTACTTCCTGCGGCCAAAAAAGACAAAGAAAGTTTGCAACTAATTAGAAACCATGTTTTTCTTCGCGTGGGATCGTAACTCGAAACGCGAGTCCACGATGCTTCAGCCCAGCAAAACAGGGAATTCTCCGGATGGCTTCACCTTATGTCGAGTTTGACGAAAATGGTCAGATCGTTGGCGGTCTCTACGGCAAGTATGTCGACCTGAGCCATCTGGAAGACGGTGATGGTTCGCCATCCAGCGAAGTTGCCAGTCACGCCAATGGCGGAACGATTACCGGGACGCTCGACAATGAGGATGCCGGCGACAGGATCCAGGTCGATCTGGTCGCCGGACAGACATACAGCTGGGCCTATCGTCCGGCTGGATCCAACGGAATACGCGATCCCTACCTGAGGCTTCTCGCTGCGGACGGCACCACGGTCCTTGCCGAAGACGATGATGGCGGCCTTGGTGCCTCGTCGCAGATCACCTACACCGCGACGGTCAGCGGCACCTACTATCTGAATGCGACCTCCTGGTACCAGGCCGATCCGACGGCGCCTGACTATCAGGACAATGGTTCCTATTCGATCGCGCAATGGAGCCCGCAGGCCGGGCACGATGCGGGAAGCACCATCGCGACGTCCGGCCGTTCGATCACTGTCGGTACCAACTACGAATATCTCGAACAGGCGAACGACGTCGACTTCTACTCCATCCAGCTCAACGCCAACACGCTCTACTCCTTCACCTACAACGGCGGCCTCTTTGCAGGCGATGCGCGTGGTCCGGGTGAAAGCGTCGGCGTGCTGGCGCTGTACAATGCCGCGGGCGCGACGCAGGTCGGCCTGAGCGTCAACTCGAGCGGGGAGACCACCATCTCCTTCTTCGTCGCGCAAGCCGGTACCTACTATCTGCGTGCCGAGCCGCTCACCAACTTCGCCAACGACCCCGGGCCCGAAGCGACCGGCGGCTACACGATCGATGTGGTCGCGAAGTCCCTCGCCGAACTCAATCCGCTCGACGCGATCGACTGGAAGTCTTCGGACATCATCGACACGACCGTCATCAACGGCGTCCGCACGGCAAAGGTCTATTTCGCGGCTGCGGGGGAGACTTTCGGCGAGCGGACCGGCGCCAATCCGATCACTTCCTACGGCTGGAACGATACCGAAAAAGCCGCGGTGATGGATGCGCTGAAGGAATTCACCAAGATCCTCGGCATCACCTACGAGATCACCACGGTCTCCGCCGAAGCCGAGTTCCGGCTGATCACGACTGCCGGTGCGGGCGTAACCTACGGCGCCTACATGTATCCGCAGGATCCCGCCTACGGAACGCAGGAAGGCGTTTCGGCCTATAACGTCAACAGCGGCGGCTGGGACAAAGCCGGCGTATCGACCCAGGATCTTCCCGGCAATCAGGTCAGCCTGACCAAGGGCGGCTACTCCTATGCCGTGATCCTGCATGAAATGGGCCACGGCCATGGCCTCGCCCATCCGCACGATCGTGGTGGCGGATCGGAAATCCTTGCCGGGGTCAGTTCGGCGACCGGCACGCTCGGCGTGTTCGATCTCAACCAGGGCGTCTACACCGTCATGTCCTACAATGACGCCTGGCAGAAGCATCCCGACGGGCCATCGCCCTTCACGATCAGCGGCATCAGCAATGGCTGGTCGGGAACGCTCAGTGCGTTCGACATCGCCATGCTCCAGAAGAAGTATAATGTTCGCCCGGACTATGCGACCGGCGACACCACCTACACGCTCGATGACACCCAGGGTGTGGGCACCTATTACGAGACCATCTACGACACGGGTGGCATCGATACGATTGCCTACACCGGCGCAAAGAACGCCACGATCGATCTGCTGGCGGCGACGCTCGACTATTCCCCGACCGGGGGCGGCGTGCTGTCGTTCGTTCGCACGATCAAGGGCGGCTTCACCATCGCCAACGGCGTGGTGATCGAAAATGCCACCGGCGGCAGCGGCAATGACATGCTGCTCGGCAATGCCGTGGGCAACGTTCTTACCGGCAATGCCGGCAACGATACGCTGCTGGGACGCGCCGGGAACGACCTGCTCGTCGGCGGCGCCGGCGACGACGTCCTGGACGGCGAAGAAGGTGTCGATACCGCGGTCTTCTCCGGGGCCACGCAGGGCATCATTGCCAACCTCCTTGCAGGCACGGCCACCGGCGAAGGCAATGACACCCTGCGCAATATCGAGAATGTCATCGGCTCGGGCTTCGCCGATCGGATCATCGGCGATGCCAACGCCAACCGCATCGCGGGGGGTAACGGTCTCGACGTGGTGACGCTGGGCGGCGGCAACGACAGCTTCGTGGCGGAAGTCGGAACGACCAAGGTCGCGCTGAAGACCGGTACGATGTCGGTCGACATCATCACCGATTTCGATGCGCTCGGCGACGACGTGATCGACCTCGGCGGGCTGAGCACGTTCTTCAGCTTCAAGGGCACGGCCGCCAACAAGAACGCTGGGGATATCACCTACAAGACCTACACCAGCGTCAATGGTGCCGAGAACGCACTCGGGTTCGACATCGACGGCAATCCGGGCGCCAGCGACATCGCCGGTCCGGTGACGGTGGTGTACGGCAACACCAACGGCGGCCCGGCCGACTTCGCGATCATCCTGCTCAATACGGCCAAGGTGGATGCGGACGATTTCGACTTTGGCAGTCAGTATTCGTCACGGGTCGATTCAGCAGGCGCCGACGTCCAGTTGCTCGGCAGTTCCTGGCTGGCGACCACCTACCTCGCCTGAGTAGCCCCGGGGGCGGCCGGAGTCAGATCCTGCCGCCCGGACGGCGCAAGGGGCCCCGCTGGTGATCGCCAGCGGGGCTTTTTTGCATGAGCCTGGGGCAGCAGGCGCGGAGCGTCCGCGCGGGAAGAGGAAGCCAGGCAAGGCCTGCGCCGGCTGGCGGGTAACGCAGGAGCGCTCATCCCGAACACGGGCATTCGGGCTGCGCCGATCGACACGGGGGCTTTAGAGCTTGGGAGCTGACCAGATCGGAAGGTGGTGACCCCTACGGGATTCGAACCCGTATCGCTGCCGTGAAAGGGCAGTGTCCTAACCATTAGACGAAGGGGCCGTCTGGGCGGGCCGCTGCTAGGCGAAGGTGGGCGGGGGGTCAAGTCACACGGACCAGGGATTTGGGTCAGGCGAGCGCCGCATCCTCGAGGTGGAGTTCGGCCGCCTCGCCGCCGTTCCAGGTGTCGCGGTGGACCGTGCCTGCGAGCCACAATTTGGTGTCACCCGGCATCGCCAACAGGGCCGCCCCAAGCGGCGTGTCGGCGGCGCGAAAGGCGATCCACTTGAAGCTGGCGCCATCCGCCCCGCTGGCGATGCCGCGGACGTGGCCGTTACCAACCACTCCGACCCGCAGCAGCCGCGCTTCGCCAGCCGCGACCCGTGGCTGCGGCCAGCCGACTCCGTAGGGCCCCGCCTGGTCGAGCGAATCGCACAGGCTCCCGCCGATGCCGCGCGGCGCGCACATGGTGTCGAGCACCAGCGCGCGATTGGCGGTGGCCTTTGCCACATCCTCCGCCAGCCGGCCGCTGAGATAGTCGCGGAAGGCGGGGACGCTGCCCGGCGCCAGGGTCACGCCCGCCGCCATCGCATGGCCGCCGCCGCCCGCGGCATGGCCCTCTTCCCGCGCGGCCAGCACCGCCGCGCCAAGGTCGACGCCGCCGATCGACCGGCCCGAGCCCTTGCCGATCCCGTCCTCGCCGACCGCGATCACGAAGGCCGGCTTGCCGAACCGTTCCTTGATGCGTCCGGCGACGATGCCGATCACGCCCGGGTGCCAGCCCTCGGCGGCGACGGTGACGACCGGATCGCCTTCCCGCGCAAGCGCCTGCGCCATCGCCTCGTCGAGCACGACCTGCTCGATCCCGCGCCGCTCCTCGTTCAACCGGTCGAGCTCGCCGGCGATGGCGCGCGCTTCCTCGGGGTCGGTGGTGGTCAGCAGCCGGACGCCAAGATCTGCGCGCCCGACCCGCCCGCCCGCATTGATTCGCGGCCCCAGGGCGAAGCCGAGGTCGCGGCAGGTCGGCGGCTTGGTCAGCCGCGCCGCTTCCGCCAGCGCCAGCAGGCCGATGTTGCGGCGGCCAGCCATCACCTTCAGCCCCTGGGTCACGAACGCCCGATTGAGGCCGTGCAGCTTGGCGACGTCGGCCACCGTGCCGAGCGCGACGAGGTCGAGCAGTTCGATCAGCTTCGGCTCGGGCCGGGCGTCGAAGAACCCCCGGCCGCGCAGGGTGCGGACCAGCGCGACGCCGAGCAGGAAGGCCATTCCGACCGCCGCGACATGGCCGTGCGACAGCCCGGTCTCGCCCTCGTCCAGCCGGTTGGGATTAACCAGCGCGTGGCACAACGGAAGCGCGGCAGCGCACTGGTGATGGTCGACCACCACCACGTCGAGCCCGGCCTCACGCGCGCCGGCCAGTGGCTCAAACGCCTGCGCGCCGCAGTCGACGGTGACGATCAGGCTCGCCCCGCGGGCCTTGAGGGCCAGCAATGCAGGCAGGTTGGGGCCGTAGCCCTCCGCCTGGCGGTCGGGGATGTGGACCAGTGCCTCGATCCCGAGCTGGCGCAGCAGCAGCACCAGCAGCGCGCTGCTGGTCGCGCCGTCGACGTCATAGTCGCCGAAGATCGCGACGGTTTCGTGCGCCTGGACCGCATCGGCGATGCGCTCCGCCGCCGCGTCCATGTCGCGGAACTGGCTGGGATTGGGCAGCAGGTCGCGCAGGGTCGGATTGCGATAGCGGTCGAGCTCGTGCGGGCTCACCCCGCGGCCGAGCAGCAGCTCGTCGAGCAGGGCGGTCCCCAGTTTCTCTTCCGACTGCGGCCGCCGCCAGCGCCAGGCCTGACCCGACAGCGACCGTGTAACTCCAAGCGCGTTCATGGCTGCGCCGATAGCAGTTCCCGATGCAGAAGACTCGCCTGATCTCGCGGTAATGACGGGAGAATCTGCCCGCCCGAGCGGCCTCCGGCGATATCCACCGCAAGGCTGGCGATCCCGAACCGGCGCGACAGGCTGCTTTCCTTGAGCGTCACGCTCTGCACGTTGCGGAGCGGGATGAGCAGGGTTCGCCGGCTCCACCAGCCGGTGCGGACGAGCAGGCGGCCATCCTCCAGCGCATAGGCGGTGTGCCGCCACTCGAACCAGCGCAGCAGGCCGAGCAGGAGGAAGACAGCGACGGCGATCGCAGGTGGACCTGCATAGGGAGCCGCGGGAGCATTCAGCGCGGCAAGGAACAGCAGTCCCGCCACCGCGCCCAGCAGGATGTACGACCCGGCCACCGCCAGGAAACTGGTCAGATGGCCGTGCGACACCCGCTGCCACGGCGTGTCCTCCCGCGGCAGCGACAGGCGGATGGCGTCGGCGATCGGGGCGATCTCGGCATCGGTGGCGAGCGGCGCCAGGACATGATCGTCGCGGCCTTCCTTGCCCGGCTGCCCGCCTTCCCCGGCCAGGCTCAGCACCTTGAAGGCGCGCCATCCGAAGCGGTCGCGCACCGGTCCCGTGGCGATCAGCCCGGCCTGGATCCGCCGCGCGGGCAATGACACGTCGGTCCTGGTGAGAAGGCCGCGGCGGCGGCGAAAGCCATTGCCGGTGCGGTCGAGCCGGAAGCCGAAGTCGCGCAGCACCGTCCGCACGACCCCGGTGGCCATTCCCGCCAGCACCAGCACCAATACTCCCGCAACGGCAAGGCCGATGCGATGGGCAAGCAGCCAGCCGCCAAGCCCGCTCTGCTCGAGGATCGGCCGCCAGAACCGCCGCTCGAACGGGTCGATGTTGAGGGCGTCGCCGACGGTCTGGCTGGCGCCGAACAGGCCGGCGAAGATCGCCAGGCTGAAGTTGAACAGCCCGAGCGTCAACAGCCGCCGCAGGTCCATCGCGAACAGGGGAGGGGCCTCGTCACTGACGGCGGCGGCGTCGGTCGGGGCCGCCTCGACAGCGACGCCGCCCGTCCCCAGCCGCATGGTCCTGACATGCTCGCGCAATGCCTCGGCGCGGTGGAGGGCGATGCCGTCCAGCACCCCTTCCTCCTTGCCCGCGCCCGACCCGCCGGTCTCCATCGTAACCCGGGCGATCCCGAACACTCGCTGGGCCGGCCCTTGGGCGATGCTGACGTCGGCGACCCGGTCAAAGGGAATGGTGCGCTGGTTGCGGCTGAGGATCCCGCTGTCGATGCGGATGGCGTCGCTGCCGACCCGGAAGGAGAAGCGCCGCCAGTGCAGGAACAGCCCGCCCAGGGTGACCACCGCGATTCCTGCGAAGATCATCAGGGCGACCCCGATCCGCCCCTGGGCCGCAACGAAGCCGCCGGCCGCGATCCCGCCGACGACGTTGCGCACCGCCCGACCGATCCCGCTCAACAGGGCGAGCGGGTGCAGCCGCTCGGGCGGCGCCTCGTCGGCGGTCAGCGCAGCCTCGCTCACGTCAGTCGAGATCCGCCTTGATGTGGGTGCGGATGGCCGCCGCCAATTCTGCCGCGCGGGCCGGCGACAAGCCGGGCAGGCTGACGATGCTGTTGTGGGTGCCGGCCGTGTGGATCGCCAGCGTCGCGGTGCCGAACATCTTGTCGAGCGGCCCGCGCGCGACGTCGAGGTGCTGGACCCGGACCAGCGGCACCAGCGTGTCGATGTGGAACAGCCACCCGCGCACCACCCGCAGCATCGCCGGCTCCAGCGCATAGCCGAGCCGCCCCCAGATCCGCGGCGGAGCGGTGACGGCGGTCAGCAGCGCCAGCAGCGGCGCCGCCACCAGGAGCAGCCCGCCGACTGGCGTGTGGGCCAGGACCAGCCGGTCCAGCACCACCGCCCCGATCACCACCGGCAGCCAGGCGAGCAGGGTGCGGACCCGGATCACCTGCTGGTAGGAGCGCTCGACCGGCTGCAGGCCGTCAGGCCTCGCCGGGGCCTCCGTCTTCGCCGTTTCGATCATCGATTGTTCAGCCCCGCCCGCACTCACTGTCATAGCTGCATGATACAGCAGCGGGGCCCGGCTTCAAGCGTGGGTTCTGCGATGCTCGCCCGCGATCCGCCGCACCGTGCCGCTCGACGCGCGCATGACGATGCTCTCGGTGGAGATGAAGTCGCGGCGGCGCTTGACGCCCTTCAGCAGCGACCCGTCGGTGACCCCGGTGGCGGCGAAGATGCAATCGCCCTTGGCCATGTCCTCCAGCCGGTAGATCCGGTCGAGGTCCTCGATCCCCCAGCGATGGGCCCGCCCGCGCTCGTCGTCGTTGCGGAACAATAGCCGCCCTTCGATCTGCCCGCCGACGCAGCGCAGGGCCGCGGCCGCCAGCACGCCTTCCGGCGCCCCGCCCGAGCCCATGTAGATGTCGACCGTGGTGTCGGGATTGGTGGTCGCGATCACGCCCGCGACGTCGCCGTCGGGGATCAGCATGATCCCGCAACCTATGCTGCGCAGTTCGGCGATCACCTGCGCATGGCGCGGGCGATCGAGGACGCAGGCGATGATCTCGTTCGGCGACACGCCCTTGGCCTTGGCCAGCGCGGTGACATTCTCGGTCGCAGAGCGATCAAGGCCGACCAGCCCGGGGGCATAGCCCGGCCCGATCGCTAGTTTCTCCATATAGACGTCGGGGGCGTTCAGCAGGCAGCCCGCCTCGGCGATCGCCAGCACCGCCAGCGCGTTGGGCCCGGCCTTGGCGGTGATGGTGGTGCCTTCCAGCGGGTCGAGCGCGATGTCGATCTTGGGGCCCGTGCCCTGCTCCGAACCGACCTTTTCGCCGATGAACAGCATCGGCGCCTCGTCGCGCTCGCCTTCGCCGATCACCACCGTGCCGTCCATCGGCAGCTCGTTCAGCGCCGCGCGCATCGCTTCGACCGCCGCCGCGTCCGCTGCCTTTTCGTCGCCGCGCCCGATCAGGGTCGAGGCGGCGATTGCGGCCGCTTCGGTCACCCGCACCATCTCGAGGACAAGGACGCGGTCGAGAATGTTGGATGCCTGAATCACGGTGCGGTGTTCCTCCTGTTCGCCTTCGACCACGCCCTACCGGCGGTCGGCGACTCGATCAACAAAGCACCGGCGTGAAGGGCTTGTTCCGCCGCCTCAACAAAGTCGGCAGCGAATTCGTCTCTCCCGGCGTTGTCGCCGCATGCACCGCCTCCCCATGCTCCTCCTCGTCGTTTCCCTATCGGCCTGCTCGGGCGAGGACAAATGGGCCGATAATTCCGTCACCCCTTCGCTCAACCAGATGGCGGAAGCGCCGGGCGACTGGACAGCGCTCGACGGAATGGTCGGCCGGCGCCCGTCCGAAAGCGGCCTCATCGACACCAGCACGATCAGCGTCGATCTCAACGCCAGGCTGGGTGCCTCGGCCAAGGCCTATCGCAATGCGATGATGGCGGCCGGGCCGCTGACCCGTCGCGGCAAATATATGGTGGCGGAGGCGCCCGACGCCTGGCTGGTGCTCGATCCCGAAGGCCACGCCTTCCGCGCCGGGCTGCGCCGCAATGGCCAGGTGGAGGAATGGTCCACCGCCGGCGCGGAGGTTCCCCGGCCGGACTGAGCTGCGCCCGGGCTAGCCTTCATCGCCCGTTGCCTCGTCCACCTCGTGGGTCAGCAGCGCCGGCCGGACCCGGATCGCCCGCGCGGCCACGCGGGTTTCGATCAGGAAGATGAAGAAGCCCGCCGCCAGCGTCACCATCGCGGCGATGAACAGCAGGGCGATGGCGTTGCCGGCATGAAGGTCGATCAGCGCCGCGGCGAACAGCAGCACCACCACCGCGCAGACCAGTACTGCGCTCGTCACCGTGGAGGTGATTGCACTGCTCATCAGCCGCATTCGCCGGTCGACGGTGTTGATTTCGCGCACCAGCCGCTCATGCTCGATTCCGACGCTTTCCAGCAGCAGCGGTTCGATCGCGCGGCCGCGGTCGACGATCCGCGCCAGCCGCCCGGTCAGCGTGTTGAGGAACGCGCCGATGCCCGCCAGCAGGAACACCGGCGCCACCGCCTGGCCGATGATCCGCGCCACGGCCGAGGCATCGTCGGGGGTGACCGGAAGGGTCATGCCTTGGGCGCTCCTGCCGAGCGGCACCGGTCCGAACAAAATTTCACCTGATCCCAGTCCCGTTCCCATTTCTTCCGCCACGCGAACGGCAGCCCGCAGGCGGCGCACAGCTTGGTCGGCAGATCGGACTTCTTGCGCATCCGCGGCATGGGTTCACGTCCTGAAGCCGGCGGTGGCTCTAGTCAAACCGCCGGGCGCCGGACATGATCCGCCCTGATCATGAACGACTTCGAATTTCTGTTCGCCCTCTACGGGCTGATGCTCGGCCTTTCGATCGCCGAAGTGCTGAGCGGGCTTGCCCGAAGCATCGAGGAGCGGCTGCAGTCCCGCCCCACGCTACGGATCGGCTGGCTCTGCCCGTTGCTCGCCGCCTTCGTCCTGCTCGACCTCCTGTCCTTCTGGAACGCCGCCTGGGGCGTTCGCTCGCTGGTCCGGGTGTCCGGCGAAAGCCTGATGCTGGTGACCGCCTTCGCCAGCGCTTATTATCTGGCGGCGCGGCTGGTGTTTCCCCGCGACCTCGCCCAGCTCACCGACCTCGACGACCATTTCTTCCGCATCCGCTGGATCGTGCTCGGCATCCTGTTCGTGCTGCTGGTGGTGCAGATGATCTTCTACGCCTCGGTCCCGGCGATCCTGCCGCGGCTGCTGGCGCCCGCCTCGCTCGTCATGACCTCGCTGCTGGCGGTGCTGCTGGTCGCCGCGATGATCGTCCGCAGCCGGCGCTGGGCGACGGTCGTCCTGACCGCGCTGGTCGGGCGCTACGTCGCGGGCTACCTGATCTTCTAGGCCGCCCTCAGCTGCGGGTGCGCGCAAGGTTGAGCGTGCCAAGCGGGTTGCGCAGCACCAGCTGCTCGCTCCCGATCGCCTCGACGTCGAACGGCAGGGCCAGCGCCTTTTCCGCCGCTTCCTCGAAGCTCGGATCGGTGCAGGCCATGCGGGTCTTGGCCACCGTCCCAGTGCTCAGCACCCGTCCGGCCAGCGCATAAGGCGCGTTCAGCCGGTTGCAGCCAAGCTGCAGGCTCAGCCGTCCGCGCTCGAACTGCGCAGTGAACGGGCGGTCCAGCGGGGTCGGGCGGTTGTTGACCGACAGTACCGTCCAGGTCCCGGCGCCAAGGCTCAGCCCGCGCGACTGGTCGCCGCCGCATCCGCTGCGGACCTGCCCGTCGACCGTCACCCGCACCGTCTGCGCATAATTGGCCGAGGTGAGCGCGCAGGGCTGGGTCCTCGTCTCGACCTGGATCCGCTGCCCGGTCAGGCGACCGTTCTTCGGCACCATGCCGCCCGTGTTCGGCTCATCGACCACCAGGCTGTTGTCGTCGGTGGCGAAGACGATCCGTGCCGGCGTCACCGTCAGCTGCCAGCCCGGCTGCTCGCCGCGGGCAAGCAACGGGTCGATCCCCGGTCCGCCGACGGGACCGGTGGTGGCGCATCCGCCGAGCAGGACGATGGCGGCCGCAAGCGGGGCGGGGGCAAGGCTGGTCATTCTCATCCCCCGTCAACGCACGGGGGCGCGAAAGGGTCGGTCAGCCCGACTTGAGCAGCTTCTTCACGCCTCGTGCCGCCTGCCGCAGCCGTTGCTCGTTCTCGACCAGCGCGATCCGGACGAAGCCCTCGCCCTCCTCGCCGAAGCCGACCCCCGGCGCCACCGCCACCCCCGCCTCGGCCAGCAGCCGCTTGGAGAATTCCATGCTGCCGAGCGCCTGGAACGCGTCGGGGATCGGGGCCCAGGCGAACATGCTCGCCTGCGGCACCGGAATATCCCACCCGGCCCGGCCAAAGCTCTCGACCAGCACGTCGCGCCGTTTCTTGTAGAGCGCGCGAGTCTCGGCGATGCAGTCCTGCGGCCCGTTCAGCGCCGCCACCGCCGCCGCCTGGACCGGCGTGAACGCGCCATAATCGAGGTACGACTTCACCCGCGTCAGCGCCGCGATCAGTTCACGGTTGCCGACCGCGAACCCGATCCGCCACCCGGCCATCGAATAGGTCTTGCTCATCGACGTGAACTCGATCGCCACCTCCTTCGCCCCCTCTACCGCCAGGATCGACGGGGTCGGCGTGTCGCCGAAATAGATCTCGGCATAAGCGAGGTCGGAGATGATCCAGATCCCATGCTCACGCGCGAAGGCGACCAGTTTCTCGTAAAACGCCACATCCGCGACATAGGCGGTCGGGTTGCTCGGATAGCCGATCACCAGCACCTTGGGCCGCGGCACGGTGTAGCGCATCGCCATCCGCAGCCGCTCGAAGAACTCCTCCCCCGGCGCGGCGGGGATCGAGCGAATCGCCGCCCCGGCGATGATGAAGCCGAAGCTGTGGATCGGATAGGACGGATTGGGCGCCAGGATCACGTCACCCGGCGCGGTGATCGCCTGCGCGAGGTTGGCCAGCCCCTCCTTCGAGCCCAGAGTGACGATCACCTCGCTGTCGGGATCGACCTCCACCCCGAACCGCCGCTGGTAATAAGCCGCCTGCGCTTTCCTTAGCCCCGGGATCCCCTTCGACGCCGAATAGCCATGCGCATCGGGCTTGGCCGCCACTTCCGCCAGCTTGGCGACGACATGCGCCGGGGGCGGGCTGTCGGGATTGCCCATCCCGAGGTCGATCACGTCGCGCCCCTCCGCCCGCATCGCCGCACGCATCCCGTTCACTTCGGCGAAGACGTAGGGCGGCAGCCGCTCGATGCGGTAGAAGTCGGTGTGCATGGGGCGAGTGTACGGTTTTGCTGCACCGCGGCAAGCGGCCTCGGAACCTCGGCCCGCCATCGCTGTTCGTAGCAAAACGAAACGCGAAGCGGAGACACGGCGCCATGAACATCCTGATGGTCCTCACCAGCCACGACCAGCTGGGCGACACCGGCAAGAAGACCGGCTTCTGGCTGGAGGAATTCGCCGCGCCTTATTACGTGCTGAAGGACGCCGGCCACGCCATCACCCTCGCCAGCCCCAAGGGCGGCCAGCCCCCGCTCGATCCCAAGAGCGACGAGGAAGACGCCCAGACCGACGCCACCCGCCGCTTCAAGGCCGACAAGGAAGCGCAGTCCGATCTCGCTTCGACGAGCAAGCTGTCTGACGTGAAGTCGGATGACTTCGACGCCGTCTTCTACCCCGGTGGCCACGGCCCGCTGTGGGACCTCGCCACCGACGCCGACAGCAAGGCGCTGATCGAACAGACCCTTGCCGACGGCAAGCCCGTCGCCCTCGTCTGCCACGCCCCCGCCGTGCTCAAGAACGTCACCGCCCCCGACGGCAGCCCGCTGGTCAAGGGCCGCAAGGTGACCGGCTTCACCAACGAGGAAGAGGAAGCGGTCGGCCTCACGCAAGTCGTGCCCTTCCTTCTCGAGGACGAACTGAAGCGGCTTGGCGGCGACTACAGCAAGGGCGGCACCTTCAAGCCCTATGTCGTCACCGACGGCCTGCTTATCACCGGCCAGAACCCGCCGTCGAGCGAACCCGCTGCCGAGGCCCTGCTGGAGGCGCTGGCGAAGGAACCCGCCGACGCCTGAACGACCCGTCCGTCAGTTGCGCTCCCACGACGCGCGCTGGCGGACGCCATAGTCGATCCGGATCCGCACCCACTCGCCGACCTGCAGTCGGCCGCCGATCCGCGGTGGGCGGACCCGGAACTGCCACGCCGCGGCAAGCGTCGCGCGGGCCATTTGCGAGCCCCGGCTTTCGCCCAGCGACACGCAATCCTCGACGCGATAGTTGGCGACGGTGCGACAGGCGATCAGCGCCCAGCCCGGCTGCGCGGTCGACAGATAGCCGCGCAATTCGCTCTCCGACGGCTCGCGCTGCCAGGCGGCGGCGTAGAGCTTCTCGCCATTCGGCCCGCTGCCGTCGACCAGCGGCGTATCCGACGCGGTGCTCGGCGCCGGTGGCCCCGATACGGCCGCCGCCTTGGACTGCGAAGGGAACGAGCGAAGGTCGGCCGAGGCGAGGTCCTTGCTGTTAAGCTGCACCAGCGGAGTCGGGACCGGTTCGGGTGCCGCCGGAACCTGCGGCGCCGGGGTCGCGGGGGCGGGGACCTGCGGGCGGTCGGCGGCCCTAGGCTGCGCCACCACCTGCTTCGTCACCGCCTTGCTCTCGGGCGGCTTCACCTCGACCATCGGCTCGGGCGACGGCGCGGCAAGGTCGAAGGTCTTGAGCGGAACGCCCTCTTTGGCCATCTCCGCCATCCGCCCGGACCCAAGCGTCAGCAGCGCCAGCACGACCAGCGCCTCCAGCACCAGCGCCGCGAACAGCCCCGCCAGCCGCTGCCCCCGCGGCTTGCGCCGGACAGACCGGACCGGAAGGTCGACGTCCTGCGTCGGAAGGGGATAGGCCAAGCCCATTCGCCAGCCCTTAGCCCAAGGTTGCCGCCGGTGCAGCCCGCTTATCCTGCGGGCAGGGCGTCATTTTTCGACTAGCGGAGAGCCGCTTCCAGCGCCGGCTTCACTTCTGCCCAGGCGCTTGCGTCCGGCACGAACTGGCCGTTGATCGCGAAGCCCGGGGTGCCCTTGAACTCGGGGAACTGGCTTCCGGCATTGGCGGTCGCCGCGACCTCGCGGTCGACCGCGGCCTGGTCGGCCAGGCACTGATTGGCCTTGGCGCTCGGCAGTCCGTTCTGCGCCGCCACGTCCTGCAGCCCGGCCAGGGTGGCCGCTTCGACAAAAGCCTCGGTCGGCGGCAGGTTCTGGATCCGCGCGACGCGGTCCTGCGGTGCCTTCTCGAACTGGCCCATCCACTTTGCCTGCTCGCGATACAGCGCCGCGCTCATCGGGAAGAAGCCCTGCGGCCCGTTGCAGCGGGCGATCAGATTGGCCGCGACGTCGACCGGGCCGTGGATGATGAACGGCCGGAATTCCCACTGGACCTGCCCCGCCTTCACCAGCTTCATCACCTCGGGCACGCCCTCGTCCTCGAACCGCTTGCAGAAGGGGCAGCCGAGCGAGGCGATCTCGGTCAGCTTCACTTTGGCATTGGGATTGCCCATCGCGATCCCGTCACCGGTGCTGCTGACCACTTGTGTCCAGTCACCGCCAGGCGGGGGTGCGACATTGGCGTTCGTGTTGGCGGCGACCTCGCCTCCAACGGCATTGGAGTCGGCCCCCTGCTTGCCGCAAGCTGCGATCGACAGGGCGAGGAGGGTGAGGGAGAGGGGGCGAAGGCGCACGGGAAACTCCCTGAAGGTTGCGGCGCGGTATCTCGCAAGCCTGCGCCGCCGATGCAATCACTTGTGGTGATAGGCCGGAAGGCTCCATCCCCGGGCGATCGCCAAGCCGCGCAGCGCGAAGCCCGCCAGCGCCGCGGTCAGCGCCGCCGCCCAGCCGGTCAGTCCCAGCAGCGCCAGCCCCACCAGCAGCCCGGCCGACAGCGCGGCGGCGGTGACATATAGTTCGGGCCGCATCAGGATCGACGGCTCGCCCGCCAGCACGTCGCGGATGATCCCGCCCGCGCAGGCGGTCAGTACTCCCATCGCAAAGGCCGGGACCGGGGCGATGCCGAACGCCAGCGCCTTGGCCGCGCCATAGGTGGCGTAGGCGCCGAGGCCGAGGGCGTCGAACCACAGCAGGGCGGACCCCGCGAACCACCGCCGGCTCGCGATCCACACCAGGGTTGCCGCGCCGAAGCAGATCAGCAGCACCTCATTGCCCTGGACCCAGAACACCGGCGCCCCGATCAGCAGGTCACGCAGCGTGCCCCCGCCGACCCCCGTCACCACCGCGAAGAACAGGAAGGTGACGAACGTCTGCCGCCGCTCCGCCGCGAGCAGCGCCCCCGACACCGCGAACACCGCGATCCCGAACAGGTCGATCGCCTGGATCGCCAGCGGCAGGGCAGGGATGGGCAGCGGCGGGGTCATGTCATCGTCGTCATTGCGAGGAGCCGGGCGACGAAGCAATGCCTGCTCCTGCGTCCCTCGACAACGCCTGGCCCGGACCGCGGACGCCCAACCGTTCGTCCCGAGCGAAGTCGAGGGACCTGGCCCCGTCGCCGCCGCCTCTGTCCTACAGCCTCGATTTCATGCCATGGTGCAGCGATGACACTCGCGCCCTCCGCCACGACCGTTCTGGTCCCTAGAAGCAGGGCTAGCGAACAAACCCCCGCCGCCAGTGACCTTTGTGACCTTGTTCAGGTTCGAGCGTTGCTTCGACGGGCCGCCACCAGTGACCTTTGTGACCTTGTTCAGGTTCGCGCGCCCCGGAGGGAGACACGATGAGCACCGAATCGGACACCGCCGCACCGGCCTTCCCGACGCTCGAGGACTGGCAGCACTGGACCCAGGTGATGGGCCGGGCGCAGCAGATGATGCTGGAAACCTGGGCCGACAGCTGGAAGTCGGGCGATCCCGCGCCCGGGCTCAAGCCCCCCAACACCCCCGATCCGATGGCGCTGCTGACCGCCGGTGCCGAGGCGTGGGGCAAGGGCCTCGAAGCCTGGGGCCAGATGCTGGGCGGAATGGCCGCCGCCGCCGACCGCAAGGACAAGCGCTTCGCCGCCCCCGAATGGCGCGACAACCCGCTGTTCGACACCATCCGCCAGTCCTACCTCGCCATTTCCGACCAGCTGACCAAGACCGCTGACGAGGCCGAGGGACTCGATGCCGAGGCGCATGCGCGGCTGAAATTCCTCACCGCCAGCTTCGTCGATGCGATGAGCCCGTCCAATTTCGCCCTGACCAATCCGCAAGTGCTGAAAGCGACGATGGACAGCCGGGGCGAGAACCTCCTCACCGGCCTGCGCCACATGCTCGACGACATGAAGGCGGGGCAGATGACCCATGTCGCTAAGGGCCATTTCGAGGTAGGCCGCAACCTCGCCACCACGCCGGGCAAGGTGATCCACGAAACCCCGCTCTACCAGTTGATCCAGTACACGCCCACGACCGACAAGGTGCTGGAAACACCGCTGATCGTCTTCCCGCCGTGGATCAACCGCTTCTACATCCTCGACCTGACGCCGGAGAAGAGCTTCGTCCGCTGGTGCGTCGAACAGGGCATCACCCTGTTCATGGTCAGCTGGAAGTCGGCTGACGAGAGCATCAAGGACGTCACCCTCGACGATTATGTCCTGCGCGGGCAGGTCGATGCGATCGACACCGTTCGCGACCTGCTTGGCGTCAAGTCGGTCCACACCATCGGCTATTGCGTCGCCGGCACCACGCTTGCCGCGACGCTGGCCTTGCTCGCCGCGCGCGGAGAGGCGGCCAAAGTCGCTTCGGCCACCTTCTTCACCGCGCAGGTCGATTTCGAACAGGCCGGCGACCTCCGCCTGTTCCTCGGTGACGAGACCATGGGGCTGCTCGGGCAATTGTCGGCCGATACGGGAATCGTCGATGGCCGGGTGATGGCCTCGACCTTCAACCTGCTGCGCGGCCGCGACCTGATCTGGAACTACGTCACCAACAATTACCTGCTGGGCAAGGAGCCGCCGCCGTTCGACCTGCTCCACTGGAACGGCGACGTCACCAACCTGCCGGCCGGCTGGCACCGCGACTATCTCGAGACCTTGTACAAGGGGAACAAGCTGGTCGAGGAGGGCGGGATCACCGTCGACGGCACTCCGATCGACCTCGGCAAGATCGCGACCCCGCTTTACATCCAGGCCGGGCGCGAGGATCATATCGCTCCGCCGCAGAGCGTGTGGAAGATCATGGACCATGTCCCCGGCCCCAAGCGATTCGTGCTTGCGGGCTCGGGCCACATTGCCGGCGTCGTCAATCCGCCGAGCGCGGGCAAATATCAGTATTGGCTGAACGAGGGCGAGCCCAGGGACCTCGACGCGTTCATCGAGGGCGCGACCGAGCATAAGGGCAGCTGGTGGCCTGACTGGCTCGCCTGGCTGACCGAGCGCGCGGCCAAGAAGGTCGCGGCGACCGGAGCCCGCGTGCCCGGCAAGGGCAAGTTGAAAGCGATCGAGGACGCCCCCGGCCGCTACGTCCGAACGCGCTAGAAGATACCGCCGCCCAGCATCAGCCGAAGCGCGCCGACCAGGATCACGAAGATGCACAGGTTGCGCCCGGCCTTGGACCCGGGGCTGAGCGCGCCGATCCCGGCTCCGATGACCGCCAGCGGCAGGATGAACCAGTTGGCCCAGCCGAGCAGGGGAATGAAGGCGACGGCGGCGCTGACCAGGGCGACGAGGCCGATCAGCAGCGAGATGAGGTTCAACATACCCCTTATGTCGGGGAGCCGCCCGCCGATTTCCAGTGCTGCGTCAGGCCGTCTGTCGACTGCTTCGTAGCGCGGCGACGAGATAGATGATGGCGGCGGTCCAGATGCAGGCGAAAGCGGCGGCCTGGGCGGTGGTGAACGGCTCGCCGAACAGGAACACCGCGACCAGGAATTGAAGCGTCGGGGCGATGAACTGGAGGATGCCGAGGGTCGAATAAGGAAGCAGCCGGGCGGCGGCGGTGAACAGGAGAAGGGGCACGGTGGAGACGATCCCCGCCAACACCAGCAGAACGGTATCGCTGCCGCTCTCGCCCCATACCGGCATATTGGTGGCCAGGCTCGCCCACGCCAGCCACCCGACCGCGACCGGCAGCAGCAGCGCGGTCTCGATCCCCAGCCCCGCGGTCGCGTCCACCGTCGCGACCTTGCGGAGCAGGCCGTAGAGCGCGAAGCTGACGCACAGCGCCAGGCTGATCCACAGGTGCGACAGCGCCCCCACCGCCAGGATCGACACCCCCACCGCGGCCAGCGCCACCGCCACCCACTGCGGCCGGCTCAGCGGCTCGCCCAGCACGAACCGGCCAAGCAGGATGTTGGCCAGCGGGTTGAGATAATAGCCGAGGCTGGCGGCCAGGATGTGCCCACTATTCACCGCATAGACGTAGAGCAGCCAGTTAATCCCGATCAGCCCCGCCGTCGCCAGCAGCAGCCGCACCGTCCGCGGCTCGCCCATCGCGGCCCGCACCGCCGGCCACGCCCGCTGCAGGCTGATCAGTCCGCCCAGCAGCAGGAACGACCAGGCGATCCGATGCGCCACGATCGCCACCGCCGGCACGCCGAGCAGCAGCTTGAAATAGAGGGGCATCAGCCCCCAAGCCGTGTAGGCGCCAATCCCCAGCCCGAGGCCGGCGCGGGACAGGGTGGGGGCAGGGGTCGAGCGGGCAGCATCCATCCGCCGCGCCTTGGGGCCGAGGCAGCGCAGTCGCAAGGATTTGTTAACCCTTTGGGCCCTTTGACCGTGTGGACCGCCTGCACCGCTGTGCTAGCGGGAGGAGGACCATGATGATTGCGCGCCCTGGATCCATCCTTGCCCTGTCGCTGATCCTGGCCGGATGCATGATGGCGACGCCGCAACCGCTCCCCGCGCCGCCCGCCCCGGTTGCCGAGCCGCCAAGCAAGGCCGAGCGCTGGCTCACCGTCGCGACCGCGCCCGACACCGATCGCCTGCGCCGTTTGCCCTTCGCCTGGACCGACGGGCTACGCGACGCGCGCGTCCGGTACGCTTCGGCGGTCCGCGAGGAAGGCGACCTGCTCCGTCCCGACGCTGCGCTCGCTCGCCCCGCGCCGACGCCCGGCAGCTACAATTGCCGCCTTGTCCGCCTCGGCAGCACCGACCGACGTTCACCGGCGTTTGTCCAGTTCAAGCCCTTCTTCTGCTACGTCGAGGTCGAGGACGACCTGCTGACGGTCGTCAAGCAGACCGGCTCCGAGCGCCCCGCGGGGCGGCTGTGGGACGATGATGTCGCGACCCGCCTGGTCTTCCTCGGCACAGTCGCGCTCGGCAACGAGGCGCGGCCCAAACCCTATGGCGCCGACCAGACCCGCGACATGGCCGGCTTCATGGAGCGGATCGGCCCGATGCGCTGGCGCCTCGTGCTTCCCAATCCCCGCTCCGGCGCCAAGCTCGAGGTGTTCGAACTGACGCCGGTCGCCGACCAGCCCAAGCGGTGAGCATCGCCGATCCGGCGGCGGTCCGCGAGCATCTCCTCGCCGCCGCGGCCGCCGGGCATCCCCTGACCTATTCCGATCTGCTCGGACGGCTCGGCCACCCGTTCAGCCGCCCCAGGATGCGGGCCCTTTGCAAGACCCTCGCGGCGGTCGATGATGCGGCCGAAGCCGATGGCGAGCCCGAGCTTGCGGTGCTGGTGGTGCGCCAGTCGGACGGCTTGCCCGGCCAGGGCTGGTGGACCGGCAGTTGGGAGAAGCATCGCTTCACCGGCGAATGGACCGGCCCCGAGGCGCACCGCCTGATCGACAAGCTGCAGCAACAGGCATTCCGCTATTGGCAGGAGCGGGCACCGGGCTAAGCTGGGGAAAATTCTCCAGGGGGACCATCATGTTTTCGCTTATCGCAGTCGCCGCCATCGTCCAGGCGGCGCAGACCACCCAGCCCGTCATTGTCATTCACTCCGGCACGCTGATCGACGTTCCCGGCCGGACGCCCAAGCGCAATGCCTCGATCATTATCCAGGGCCGCAAGATTGTCGAAGTTCGCAGCGGCTTCGCGGACGTGCCCGGCGCCCGCGTCGTCAATCTTCGCAGCAGCACGGTGATGCCGGGCCTGATCGACAGCCATGTCCACCTCGGCGGCCTCGACGACCGGCTTCAGGCGCGGCTCCAGGCGCCGGTCCGCAACGAGGAGGACGAGGCGTACACCGCGCTGACCAATGCCAAGAAGACGCTGGCGGCCGGCTTCACCACCGTCCGCGACCTCGGCGGCGACCCGCCCGCGATTCGCGCGCTCAAGGGTGCGATCAACAGCGGCGCCTTTGTCGGGCCGAGCATCGTCATGGCGGCGCGGATGATCTCGGTCTCGGGCGGGCACGGCGATCCGGTCAACGGCGTCAACCGCGAGCTGGCCGAGATCGGCCATGATCATCAGACCAACGTCTGCAACGGCGTCGACGATTGCCGCCGTGCCACCCGCGAGCAGATCCGCGACGGCGCCGACGTGGTCAAGATCGCGGCTACCGGCGGAGTGCTCAGCAATGTCGCTGGCGGACTAAACCAGCAGATGGCCGACGACGAGATGAAGGCGGTGGTCGATACCGCCCGCTCGTTCGACCGCAAGGTCGCGGCGCATGCCCACGGCACCAGCGGGATCAACGCCGCGCTGCGGGCCGGGGTCAGTTCGATCGAGCATGGCACCTTCGCCAACGACGAGAGCTTCCGCCTCTACAAGCAGACCGGCGCTTATTACGTGCCGACGCTGCTCGCCCCTGCCGCCGCCTACAAGGACGGTGAACGCGGCGCGCTGACCCCGGCCCAGTTTGAAAAGGCGGCGGCGGCCAAGGGCAACGCCGAAAAGAGCTTCGCCCGCGCGATCCGCGAAGGGGTGGAGATCGCCTTCGGCACCGACAGCGCGGTCAGCCCGCACGGCAAGAATGCGGAGGAGTTCGCGCTGATGGTCAGGAACGGCATGGCCCCGGCAGATGCGATCAAGGCGGCGACGGTGAATGCCGCCGACCTGCTGGGCGTATCGGCGGTGGCCGGGACGATCGAAGCGGGCAAGGACGCCGATATCGTGGCGGTGGAAGGCGATCCGCTCGCCAACATCCGCCTGCTCGAGAATGTCGGGTTCGTGATGAAGTGGGGGCAGGTCTACAAGATGGGTGGGCGGCGGCAGTTGACGGCTGCCGACTGAGCCTTCAGGCGGTTTCGAGCAGGCGCGCGGCCTGGGCGCGCGCTTCCTCGGTGACCGCCGCACCCGACAGCATCCGCGCGATCTCCTCGCGCCGCTCGTCGGCGTCGAGCAGGCGGACGGTGGTGCGCGTTCCCTCGTCGCCGTGGCTCTTCTCGATCCGGTAATGGCGGCTCGCCCGCGCCGCGACCTGCGGGCTGTGGGTCACGACCAGCAACTGGCTGCGGGTGGCCAGGCGGGCCAGCCGCTCGCCGATCGCGCTCGCTACCGCGCCGCCGACCCCGCGATCGATCTCGTCGAAGATCATGGTCGACGCGCCGCCTTCTTCCGCCAGCGCGACCTTGAGCGCCAGAATGAAGCGGGACAATTCGCCGCCCGATGCAATCTTGGTCAAGGCGCCGAACGGGGCGCCAGGATTGGTCGAGACCTCGAATTCGACCCGGTCGCTGCCTGAAACGCCGGGATCGCCCGCCGCCACCACAGTGCGGAAACGCGCGGCTTCCAGCTTGAGCGGCGCAAGTTCGGCCTCAACCGCCGCATCCAGCCGACTCGCTGCAACGACCCGGGCCGCGGTCAGCGCCTCGCTCGCAGCCGTGAAATCGCTCTGCGCGACCGCCAATGCCCTTTCCAGCTCGGCGATCCGGCTTTCCCCGGCATCGACCGCCTGCCGCTGGTCGCGCATCCGGTCGAGCAGTTCGGCCAGTTGGTCGGGTTCGACCCGGTGCTTGCGGGCGAGGCCACGAAGCTCGAACAGGCGCGCTTCGGCCTCGTCCAGCTCCTCGGGGGAGAAAGCGAGGTCGCGCTGCGCGGCGATCACTTTCTCTTCCGCCTCACCGCCCTCTACCAGGGCCCGGTCGAGCGCACCCAGCGCCTCGGCCAGCAGCGGATGGGCCTCGGCGACCCGCTCGAGCCGCCGCGCCGCCTGGCGCAGTTGCGACAGCCCGCCGTCCGAGCCGGTGAACAGGCCTGCCAAGCCGTCGAGATCGTCCTGCACCCGCGCGAACTGCTTCATCGCGGCGCGTTTTTCGGCCAGCCTCTGCTCCTCGCCCTCCTCGGGCCCGAGCTTGGCCAGTTCATCGATGCTGTGGTCGAGGAAGTCGCGGTCGCGGTCAGCGTCGGCGGCCGCCCGCCGCAGCGCATCGAGTTCGCTCCGCAGGTCGGCGAGGCGGGTCCACGCTCTGGCGACCGGCGCAAGGTCGATCCGCCCGAAATTGTCGAGCAGGGCGCGGTGGCCCTTGGGATTGAGCAGGCCGCGATCATCGTGCTGGCCGTGGATCTCGACCAATGTGCCGGCCGCCTCGCGCAGCACCGCCGCCGGGACCGCGCCGCCGCCGAGAAAGGCGCGGCTTCCGCCGTCGGCCTTCAACGTCCTGCGAAAGATCAGGGGTTCGCCGGCCTCGCTCTCGATGCCGGCATCCTCGACCACGGTAAGGGCGGGATGGCTACCCTGAAGGTCGAACTCGGCCGTGACCGAGGCACTATCCTGACCCGAGCGGACCAGCCCGCTGTCGGCGCGCATGCCCATCGCCAGGCCGAGCGAATCGAGCAGGATCGACTTGCCTGCCCCGGTCTCGCCGGTGAGCACGCCCAAGCCGTCGCCAAAGTCGAGGGTAAGCCGATCGATCAGCACCACGTCACGGATGACGAGTTGCCTCAGCATGTCGGCTCGGCTTCTGTCCTCAAGCCGCCTGTCGCGGTGCGTTCGGGACGTGCCGCTGGATCAGCGCATAGGCGCGCTCGTACCAAACCGTCCCGGGGTAGTTGCGGCCGAGCACCGCGGCCGACTTGACCGCCTCGTCCGGGGTGCCGAGCGCGAGGTAGCTTTCGGTCAGCCGCATCAGCGCCTCGGGGGCGTGGGTGGTGGTCTGATACTTGTCGACCACTTCGCGGAAGCGATTGACGCTCGCCAGCCAGTTGCCCGAGCGCTGATAATAGCGACCGACTTCCATTTCCTTGCCGGCCAGCTGATCGTTGATCAGATCCTGCTTCAACCGCGCATCGGCGGCATAGCGGCTTTCGGGATAGCGGCGGATCAGTTCCTGGAAGGAATCGCTCGCCTGGGTGGTGATCTTCTGGTCGCGCGTGACGTCGGCAATCTGGTTGTAATAGCTCATCGCGATCAGATAGTTCGCGTAGGGCGCGTCCTTGTTGCCCGGATGGATGGTCAGGAAGCGCTGGGCCGAGCTGATCGCGTCGGGATAGGTCTTCGCCATATAATAGCTGAAGGCGCTCATCAGCTGGGCGCGGCGGGCCCAGACCGAATAGGGATGCTGGCGCTCGACCTCGTCGAAGGTCTTGGCGGCGGTGGTGTAGTCGCCCTTGTCGAGCCGGCCCTTGGCCAGCGCGTACAGCGTGTTGACGTCGCGCGCGACATAGGCGGTGTCGGACTTGGCGCGGTTACGGGCACAGCCGGCGGCGGGGAGGACCACCGCGACACTCAGCGCGAGAAGAAGGAGGCGATTGGTCTTGGGCATGGGCGGCCTTCTAGGGCAGTCGGGGAGGGAGGCCAAGCGCTGATGGGGGAGGGCGGCTGAACCGCTCCTTACACCACCGCTCCGTCGCTGCCCGCCAGGTTCGGCGCCTTGTCCTCGACCTTGAGGAAGCTGTCGGGCTTGATCCCGAGCCAGACCAAGATCGGGGCCGAGATGTAGATCGACGAATAGGTGCCGATGAAGGTGCCGAGCAGGATCGCGGCGGTGAGGCCGAAGATCACGTCCGGGCCGAAGATCAGCAGGGTCGCCAACGCCAGCATGATCGAACCCGAGGTGACGATTGTCCGCGACAGCGTCTCGTTCAGCGACAGGTTGAGCATCGGCACGATCTGCATCTTGCGATACTTGCGAAGGTTCTCGCGGATGCGGTCGTAGATCACCACGGTGTCGTTGAGCGAATAGCCGACCACCGCGAGGAAGGCGGCGACGATATTGAGGTCGACCTGCAACTGGGTCAGCGCGAAGAAGCCGAGGATCAGCGCGACGTCGTGGCCGAGGGTGACGAGGGCGCCGACGCCGAATTGCCATTCGAACCGGAACCAGATGTAGATGGCGACGCCGAGCATGGCGAGCGTGATCGCCAAGAAGCCGTCGCGCGCGAGTTCGTCGGAAACCTTGCCCGATACCGCTTCGGCGGCGCCGACCGTGACTCCCGGATAGTTCGTCTGGAGCATGGTCCGGACCTTCCCGGTGATCGCGGCGGCCTGCGATTCGGGGCCGTCGGGACGGGGCAGGCGGATCTGGTAGGTCTTGCCGTCGCCGAATTCCTGAATGCTGGCTTCACCGACGTCCAATGCATCGACGCGGCTCCGCAGGTCCTCGATCCCGACCGGCTGCGCAAAGGTGGTCCGGACCACCTGCCCGCCGATGAAATCGACGCCCAGGTTGAGCCCGCGGATGCCGACCAGCGCAAGGCTGGCGACCGTCACCAGGATCGACAGGATAAGGGCGATATTGCGCACCTTCATGAAGTCGATGTTGGTGTTGTCGGGGACGAGCTTCAGCAGCTTCATGGCATCGGCCTCAGATATGCAGTTCGCGCGGCCGCTTGGCGCGCACCCACAGGGCGACCAGCAGGCGGGTGAAGTTCACCGCGGTGAATACGGACGTGATGATGCCGATCAGCAGCACGATGGCGAAGCCGCGCACCGGGCCCGAGCCGAAATACCACATCAGCGCGGCGGCGATGGTGTTGGTGATGTTCGCATCGAAGATGGCGGTCGACGCCTCCTTGTAGCCGGTGTCGATCGCGTCGAGCAGCTTGCGACCACGTTTCTGTTCTTCGCGAATGCGCTCGTTGATCAGCACGTTGGCGTCCACCGCCGCACCGATGGTCAGCACGAAGCCGGCGATACCGGGCAGGGTCAGCGCGGAGCCGAAGATCCCCATGATCGCGAGGATCATGAACGCATTCACCAGCAGCGCGATGTTCGCATAGACCCCGAACCGGCCGTAGGTGACGATCATGAAGATCATCACGGCCAGAACCGCGGCAGCCGAGGCGATCAGGCCCTTCTCGATCGAGTCGCGTCCGAGCTCGGCCGAGACGGTGCGCTCCTCGATCACGTCGAGCTTCACCGGCAGCTTGCCCGACGACAATGCCACGGCGAGTTCGCTGGCGGTTTCAACGGTGAAGTTACCACTGATCTGCGCAGTGCCGCCGATGATCGGCTCGTTGATGTTGGGGGCGGACAGCACCTTGTTGTCGAGGATGATCGCGAACGGCTTGTTGACGTTTTCCGTCGTGGCGCGCGCGAACCGGCGGGCACCCGCGGTGTCGAAGCGGATGGTTACGACCGGTGCGCCGGTCTGCTGGTCAAACGCCTGAGTCGCCTGGCTGACATTCTCGCCCGACACCATCGCCCGCCGCTGGACCGCGATCGCGCCGGAGCCGTCGATCATCGGAAGGACCTGGCTCCCAGCGGGCGCGCGGCCCTGGGCGACCTGGTTCTGGTCGGCGCGCTGGTCGACCAACTTGAATTCGAGGCGGGCGGTCTGGCCGATCAGGCGCTTCAGCGCCTCGGGATCGTCAACACCCGGCACCTGCACCAGGATACGGTTCGCGCCCTGATTGATGACGGTGACCTCGCGGGTACCCGACGGGTCGATCCGGCGGCGCACCACGTCGCGGGCGACGGTCATGGCGTCCTTGACCGCCTGCTGGGCGCCTTCGGGCGTGGGGGTCATGATGACCCGGTTGCCGTCGGCGGTGCTGACGTTCCAGGTCCGCGTGCCGGTCAGGCCGACCCCGGCGGTAAGGGTGCGCAGGCGCTCAACCGCGGCGTCGAGCTGGGTCGGATCGCGCAGGATGAAATTGATCCGACCGCCCGAGGTCGAGATGTCCCCGGCCTGGATGCGGGGGGCGCGGCGCAGTTCCTGCGAGACGCTGTCCTCCATCGCCGCGAGGCGCTGTTTCTCGGCGTCGGCAAGGTCGGCTTCGAGGAGCAGCTGGCTGCCGCCGGCAAGGTCGAGGCCGAGCGCGATCTGGGTGCGCGGGACGAAGCTAGGCCAAGTCGCGACCTGGCTCTTGGGGAAAAAGCTCGGGATAGCGAAGGCGATGCCCAGCGCGATCGCCAGAAAGATCCCCCAGATCTTCCACCGCGGGAGGTCGAACATCAGTCGTTCGCGCCCTTGGGCGTCTGGTTGAGCACCTGCGACAGGGTCGAGCGGACCACGCGGACTCTCACGCCCTGTGCGATCTCGACTTCGACTTCGCGCTCGTCGACGACGCGGGTCACGCGGCCACGGATGCCACCGGCGGTGATCACCTCGTCACCCTTCTTGACCGCACCGATCATGGTCTGGTGCTCGCGCACCTTCTTCTGCTGGGGCCGGATCATCAGGAAGTAGAAGATCACGAAGATCAGCAGGAACGGGAAGATCTGCATGATGAAGGCAGCGGCACCGCCCGGCGCTCCAGGCGCTGCGGCTGCGAGGGTCAGGCTCAACTCGGGCATCGGCGTCGCGGCTCTTTTCCTGCTTCAAGGAAGAAAAATGGTCGGGGCGACAGGATTCGAACCTGCGACCCCCACACCCCCAGTGTGATGCGCTACCAGGCTGCGCTACGCCCCGACCGGTGCCGCGCTGGCTAGCAGGCGACGTGCGGCGCAGATAGTTGGGGTGGACCGATTAGGCAAGGCAGGGTTTGGCCGCAGTGACACGAGGGGCAAAGCGGCGAGGCCGTAAAAGGGGCCTGGGGAGGCGACTTTGGCTCGCGCTTGCCGCTCTTCCGCTCGCCTATCTGCTCGCTGCGGTGGCTGGGAGCCTGCTGCCGGTCAATCGCGGTTGGCAGGAGCCAGCGGAAGGCACCACAATCTACCTGCGCTCCAATGGTATCCACGTGGACATCGTCATGCCCGCGCGCGCGCAGGGCCTGGATTGGAGCACTGTGCTGCCCCCGAGCGATGTGGCGGACCCGCCCCTGCCTGTCCGCTGGTACGGCTTCGGTGCGGGAGAGCGGCGGGTCTATCTGGAGACGCCGACCTGGGGCGATCTCACGCCCCGCACCGTTTGGGCGGCGCTGAGCAGTGGAGAGCGGGTGCTGCACGTCGACCAGACCGCCAAGCCCGGGTTCGAACTTAGGGCGATCCGGTTGCGGCCGGAGGAATATCGCCGATTGTGGTCGGCGATCAGGGCCGAGTTCGACGGCCAGCCGCGGCGCATCGATCATCCGGGCTATGGTCCCGACGACGCCTTCTATGAGGCGCGGGGGAGGGCCAGCGCGGTGCAGACCTGCAACCAGTGGGTGGCGGACCGGCTCAGGCTCGCCGGGGTGAAGACCAGCGCTTGGACCCCGTTCGCGACCGGACTTATGTGGCGCTACCGCCGGGTCGAGCTAGAGGACGTAGCGCGATAGGTCGGTGTTGCGGGCGAGGTCGCTGAGCTGCGCTTCGACGAAGGCGGCGTCCACCATCAGGCTTTCGCCGCGGCGATCCTCGGCCTCGAAGCTGATGGTCTCGAGCAGCTTCTCCATCACCGTCTGGAGGCGGCGGGCACCGATATTCTCGATGCTCTCGTTCACCTCCGCCGCGATCCGGGCCAGCGCGCGGATGCCGTCCTCGGCGAACTCGATGGTCACTTCCTCGGTCGCCAGCAGGGCCCGATATTGCTCGGTCAGGCTGGCCCGGGTCGCCGACAGGATCCGTACGAAGTCATCTTCGGTCAGCGCCTTCAACTCGACCCGGATCGGCAGGCGGCCCTGGAGCTCGGGAAGCAGGTCGGACGGCTTGGCGACGTGGAACGCGCCTGACGCGATGAACAATATGTGGTCGGTCTTGAGCGGCCCGTACTTGGTCGCAACGGTGGTGCCCTCGATCAGCGGCAGCAGGTCGCGCTGCACACCCTCGCGGCTGACCGAGCCGCCGCGCACGTCGCTGACCGCGATCTTGTCGATCTCGTCCAGGAACACGATGCCGTTCGCTTCCGCATCGGCCAGCGCGGCGCGGGTCACGTCGTCCTGGTCGAGACGCTTGTCGGCCTCTTCGTCTGTCAGCTTGGCAAAGGCGGCAGGAACCTTGAGCTTGCGCCGCTTCTTGGGGGCGCCGCCCATCGCCTTGCTCATCATCTCGCTGATGTTGATCATCCCGATGCCACCCTGGCCCGGCAGATCGAATGGCGCGGAGGGCGCTTCGGTCACCTCGATCTCGACTTCGGCGCTGTCGAGGCTGCCGTCGGCGAAGCGCTGGCGGAAGGAGGCGCGGGTCGCCTCGCTGGAACCCTTGCCGGTCAGTGCGTCGAGCAGCCGCTCCATCGCCGCCTCCTCGGCGGCTTGTCGGACGCGCTCGCGGCGGCGTTCCTTCTCTAGGCGGACGGCTTCCTCGACCAGGTCGCGGGCGATCTGCTCGACGTCGCGGCCGACGTAGCCGACCTCGGTGAACTTGGTCGCTTCGACCTTGACGAACGGCGCGTCGGCCAGCTTCGCCAGGCGGCGGCTGATCTCTGTCTTGCCGCACCCGGTCGGCCCGATCATCAGGATGTTCTTGGGCGTGACCTCGTCGCGCAGTTCGTCACCCAGCTGCTGACGCCGCCAGCGATTGCGGAGCGCCACGGCAACCGCGCGCTTGGCATCGGTCTGGCCGATGATGTGATCGTCCAGCGCAGCGACAATTGTTTTGGGAGTCAGGTTCTCGTTCATACGACGTTGGGGGCCTCGAGAGTCGGGCGCTCGCCAGGCTTGGCGGCGAGGGCGTTAGTGATGGGCTGGTCGACGACGCGGGTCACCCAGGCCGGGTAATCGGGCTTGGGCGCGGTCGCCTTGTCGAGTGCGGCGAGCTCGTCAGCGCTGAGCGCCAGGTCCGCCGCGGCGAGATTGTCGTCAATCTGCTCGATCTTCGACGCGCCGACAATGACGCTCGACACCGCTGGCTTAGAAAGCAGCCAGGCCAGCGCGACCTGCGCCACGCTGACGCCGTGCGCATCGGCGATGCCGCGCATCTGCTCGACCAGGGCGAAACCATGCTCCTTGTCGAAAGGGATCATGTCGAAGCCCGACAAGCGGAAGTTCGGGTCGGCGAGGTTCTCGCGGGTGTATTTGCCTGACAGGAAACCGCCCGCCAGCGGGCTCCATGCGGTCAGGCCGAGCCCGTAATGCGCCAGCATCCCGGTCATCTCCTGCTCGATGCCGCGTCCGAGCAGGTGGTACATCATCTGGACGTGGGTGAACGGCACCCAGCCATTGGCGCGCTGCAGCTCGAGCGCGGCGGCGACCTTCCACGGCGCCCAGTTAGACACGCCAAGGTAGCGCGCTTTGCCCGAGCGCACGATCGCGTCGAGCGCCTGCAACGTCTCCTCGAGCGGGGTCTGATCGTCGTTGCGGTGGGCGATGTAGACGTCGGTATAGTCAGTGCCGAGCCGGGCCAGGCTTTCATCGATCGACGCGTGAAGATGGGCCGCCGACAGTCCGCTGCGATGGAGCGGCTTGCCGCTGCGCCACCCGGCCTTGGTCGCGACCACCAGATCCTTGCGCTTGTCGCGGATCAGCTGGCCGAGCATCTCTTCCGACTGGCCCTCGGAATAGACGTCGGCGGTGTCGATGAAATTGACCCCGGCGTCGATCGCCCGGTCGAGGATCCGACCGGCTGCGGTCGGGTCGGTCTTGGCAATGGCCTGATTGCCGCCGCCGGTGCCGAAGGTCATCGTCCCGAGACTCAGGCGCGAGACGATCAGGCCGGACGTGCCGAGCCTTGAATAAAGCATGGGAAATCCTTTGCGATTCAGACCGTCTCGACAACCACGCGGTCATTGGTGAAGACGCACACCTCGGCGGCGATCGCCATAGCCTTGCGGGCGAGCTTTTCGGGGTCGGGTTCGTAATCGACCAGCGCCTTGGCCGCCGACAGGGCATAATTGCCGCCGCTGCCGATCGCCGCGATGATCGTCTCGTTGCTGGCTTCGGGTTCGAGCACGTCGCCATTGCCGGTAATCACCAGCAAGGTGTCGGCATCGGCGACGATCATCAATGCTTCAAGATTGCGCAGGAATTTGTCGGTGCGCCAGTCCTTGGCCAGCTCGACCGCAGCGCGGAGCAATTGACCGTGATGGGTCTCGAGCTTCTTCTCCAGCCGCTCGAACAGGGTGAAGGCGTCGGCGGTCGCCCCGGCGAATCCGGCGATCACCTTGCCGTCCTTGCCCAGCCGCCGCACCTTGCGGGCGTTGGGCTTCATCACCGTATTGCCCATGCTTACCTGGCCGTCGCCGGCGATCACCGTGCGGCCGTCCTTGCGCACCCCGATGATGGTGGTGCCGTGCCATTGTTCCATTACTGTCCCGCTCATGCTGTTGGCGGAGAAGTGGGAAGCCCCAGCACCGAGCGCAAGAAACGGGTGGCATCCGCAAGCACCGGATGGCGCCCGCGGAACGGACGGGACAACGCCACTGCGGTGCCGGCATGGTCGCAGCCCTTGTAGATGCGCAGCTCATGCGGCGCGCCGGCTCGGGTCAGCGCGGCGTCGAGGCTGCGGCTGTTCTTGGCATAGACCAGCCGGTCCGACGAGCCATGCTGGAGCAGCAGCGGCGGGGCGTCGGCGCGGACATGATTGATCGGCTGTGTGTCGGCCGGGTCGTGGTAGGCGCCGAAGGTGGCCCGGCCGCGCCATTCGCGGAACGGGGCGAAGTCGAACGGGCCGGACAGCAGTACGCCGGCGCGGATCGTCTCTGGCCGGAGCTGGACAGTGCCGAGCCAGCGCGGGTCGAGCGCCAGCATGGCGGCGATATAAGCGCCGGCGCTGTGCCCGGCGACGCTGATCTTGCCGGGGTCGCCGCCATATTCGGCGACGTGCGCGGCCACCCAGCGCACGGCCAGAGCGGCGTCCTCGAGGAAGCCTGGAAAGCGGACGTCGGGCACCAGGCGGTAGTCGGGAAGCACGGCAATGAAGCCTTGGCCGGCGAAGGCCGCGGCGGCGAAACCATAGTCGCCGCGCTCGCCAGCATGCCATCCGCCGCCGTAGAAGAAGATGATCACCGGCAGCCTGGCGTTGTCCGGGTGCGAGGGGGACCAGACGTCGAGCTTGTGGCGGCCGAGCGGGCCGTAGGCGATCCCGTCGCCGACCTTGCGCGCGCGGTCGCCGCGGCCGGGGGTCAGCCGGTCGATGGTGTTGAGCAGCGCCACCGGGCTCCACCCGAAGCGGTCGACCAGCTCGGCGGCGACACGGGGGATGTTGCGCCAGCGACGACGCTGAAGCGAGCGAGGCATCAGACCGGCAGCTTCTGCCCCCGGCGGCGGAGCGCCTTGAAGCGACCGCGTAGGGGATCGAACAGGGTGCGACGGGTCATCCCCTCGAACATCGCATCAGGGCTCTTGGGATCGAGCAGTTCGGTTTCAGCGATGAAGGAGGCGGCGCCTTCGGGCTTTTCGTAGGGGAGCGGATCGAGCCGGCGCTCGCCGGGTTGGGTCAGTTCCGCGATGGTGGCACGCAGCGAGCCGGTCCGCTCGAAGGTATGACGGACCTGTTCCTCAGTCGCGCCGAGATGTTCGGCCATCAGCCGCTCGCGCACGGCGCGGACGCAGGCGCGGTGCTCTTCCTCGTCGATCAGGGCGAGATCGCATTCGCTGTCGAGACCGAGGCTGCGGTTGTTCATGTTGGCTGAGCCGATCTTGAGAAAGGCGTCGTCGACGATCATCACCTTGGCGTGGACGTAGATGTCCTGCCCGCCCTTGGTCTTGGGCGTATAGATGCGGAAGCGGTCCTCCGGGTCGACCGCACCGATGATCTTCATCAGCCGCAGCCGGGTCGCGTCCATCGCCACCTGCTCGAGCCAGCCGTCGGCAGTGATCGGCGTGACCAGCACGATCTCGGGCGGGTCGGGCGCTTCCATTCGGCGCATGATGGCGGCGGCGATGCGGGGCGAGGTGAAATACTGGTTCTCGATGTAGATGAAGCGGCGGGCGCTTTCGATCGCGTCGACGAACAACCCCTCGACCTCGCGGACGTCTTCCCATTCCTTGTAGGCGGCTTGCGTTCGGGCAATGGCGAAGCGGGCGTCGGTGAAATGGGGGTCGAGTTCGTCGGGCCACAGGTCGTCGCGTGGCTCGAGCTCGGGCAGTTCCTCGCCGGTCGCGCGGCGCCAGCGGTCGCGGCTGAGTTCGGCAAGAGCGCGGGCGAGCGGGCCGTCGACCGCCATGGTGACGTCGTGCCACGGTCCATAGGGCTTGCCGTTGGGGCGGACCCGGCCGGGTTCCTTGTCGCGATGTTCGGACTTGTCCCAGCGGTCGCCGGTCATGTCGATCCCGCCGCAGATGGCGAAGCTGTCGTCGATCACCACGATCTTCTGGTGGTGGCTGCAGCCGGCTGGGTGGGCGTGGTCGAGGGTGAACTTGATCGACTTCTGCCATGCGAGGCGTGCGAGCCAGGCAAGCGCCTTGCCGCGCACCAGCAGCTTCAGCGCGCCGAGGTCCCACTTGAGGATCCGGATGTCCACGCCGGGCTTCTTCTTGGCGACACCGAGCAGGAAGTCGCCAAGGCTTTCGCGACTGTCGTCGCGGTCGAGCAGGATGCGGGGGTCGAAATCCCAGCCGATGATCAGGATGCGCCGCTCGGCGCGCTCCATCATATGGCGGATGATGTGATAATAATCGGCGGCGTCGACGATCACCGATGCCCGGCCGGCCTGCTCGATCCGCCAGCAATTACGACCCGGTTCGAGCTTTGGCCCCACGAAAACGATCCCTCCTGTCCGCCTTCATGCAGAAGTGCGGAAAGGAAGGATCGTTCCAGAGGCGGAGCGATGCAAGCGCTTTAGGCGGTCACTCCTCCGGGGAGGTAGGGACGGTCAGCGCTCGGCGCCCTTGACCTTGCCCCAGGTCCGGGCGGCGGTGTAGCCGAGATAGCCGGTGCCGAAGAGGGTGTAGAGTTCGTCGGGCAGCCCGCGCAGGTAGGCTGTCATGCCGGCGGAAATGGCCGTGGCCTTGGCCGGATCGACCGCGGCGATCAGCCCCATCGGGATCGACCACAGCATCAGCACGTACATGACGTAGAGGAAGCTCGGCCGGGCGCGGCTGGTCCACGGATCGTGACTATTGGCCTCGGCGATGATCGCCTGCATCTGCTGGCCGATCTGCGCCGCTTCCTGATCGCCTTCGAGCTTGAGCAGTTCGAGCTTCGCGCGATCGCGTTCGCGGGGGTCGGGAATGATCTTGTCGATGAGCTTGCCGAGCGGGCTGATGATGGCATCGATGAGGGGCATGCGGAGCGTCCTGTAGAGGGTGCGAAGATGAACAAGGTCACAAAGGTCACTGGTGGGCAGGGTCAGTCGGCCTGACCGATACGGTTCGCGAGCCAGCCGTAGAGAAATGACTCGTTGGCCGGGCGCTTCTCCGCCAGGCGCAGGTAGCGTTCGCCCTGCATCGCCTCGAGCGCGCGCATCAGGACGACCTCGCCGCCTTTGCCGCGCAGGTCGAGAAAGGCGTCGAGCGCGCCGAGGGTAGCCGGTCCGACCCGGCCATCGGGAACCAGATCGGGAAAATCCCTGGCGCGACGGTTGAGCGCGGTCAGCGCTCGCTGGAGAAAGGTGGTGGCGACCCCCGGCCCCATGTTGACGCCGGTATCGAACAGTTCGGCCGCGATCCGGGCGGAGCGGCGGGCGACCTGGTCGTAACGCGGACGGAGCCAGTAGAGCCGGCGGTAGATGGCCGCCGCCTCGGCCCGCGGAAGGAGCGACATCGGCCCCGAATAGCCATGGGCGCGGGCAACCGCTTCGGTTATTCCATAACGGGTTGGTCCACCCCGGTCGGCGGGATGGTTGGAATAGCCGCCTTCGCGCTCGATCAGTTCGTCGATCAGCTGTTCGACACTGTGTTTCGAAGGATCGTCAGTCATGGGCGGCTCCAGCGGCTTGATCGGACCGAGTCGAAGAAAGCTAACCCAATTGGCTCGTTGTAGGACAGCGAATTCTTGGGGGCTGGCAGGTCCGTCGCGGTTGTGCTTGCGGCCGGGACGGTGCGGGCGCATGCTTCGCCCCATGCTATTGATGATGGCGTTCGCCTTCGGGCCCGATCTTGGCGAGGCTGCCCGGCGCGAGGTCGCGCGGCAGGAATGCCGGCTGAAGGACGAGGCCGAGGTGATCACCGTCTGCGGCCGCCGCGAACAGCGCAACCTCTACCAGGTGACCGACCCTGCCGCGCCCTATGACCCGGCCGGTAACGTCAAGGGCGTGATGACCGAGCGGATGGGGTGGATCTCGCACGGAGACAGCGGGATCGGCAGTTGCAGCAATATCGGCCCGTCGGCCGGGACCGGGTGTTTCGAGAAGGCGTGGCGGCGGACTCTGCAGCAGCAGGGCTGGCTGGTGCGGTGAGAAGACCTAACGGCAGGAAGCGCTGTTCAATTGTCGTTGGGAATAGGCAATGTCCGCTTTTGACCGTCAATGAGCCACGTAATGACGGGCCGCGAATGGCCGCAACGGGCGGAAAGCGGACGTTCACATGCTACCCCGAACGGAAGGCTCAAGTGCCCGATGGGAGTGCAGCATGGACAACTGGCCGCAGCTTACTCAGCCTTGGTCCCGAACCGAAATGGTCGCTCTTTTGGAAGAACTCGCTGAAGGAGATTGGTCGGTTAGCGACGATGTTTTCGTGAGGTTCTTCCTTGACGACTACCTCACGAAGTCGCCGTTCCACCTTGTCGGCATAATCATCTACCCTGAAGAGGCAGAGCGGCTTTCCGAGTTCGCGTTGGTTCTGGAGAAGTGCCATCTCACCGAGGACGTTGAGATGATTGAACAAGTTTCCTCTGAAGCGAGGGCTCTACTCGGCTCCTTGCGACCAAGCGGAACTTCGGTTCCTCAATGAGGCATTAGACTGCGAAGGACGTCCGCGATGGATGGAAAGCGGACGTTGTCAGTTACCGCTTCAGGACTTGTTCTCGACATGCTCACGCTGTGAAAGGATCGCCTTGAGGTCGGCATGTGCCGAACGCCAAGAAGCATCACCCTTAAACAAGATGAGGTGTTCGGCTGACGCTACCTCATCTTCGGACAAGTCACTGCTTTCTCGGCTTTCCTCGCACCAGCGCAGCCGCTTCATACGAGCGAGTAAAGCACCAGTAGGGAGCGCCTCAAGCTCTTGTGGCGACATAGGCGCGACGGCCCGAGACAATCCTTGTCCTCGCTTCATGCGAAGAAGATATGTCGGGCGGCCTAATGTCTGCAATGGGTCGAAAGCGGACTCTCGTTACGTGACCCAAAGCGCGCGCATCGGTGGACACTCAGTCACTGACTTGGAATAAGCAAATTGAGGCTCTCTTACTGGTTTACCATCTCCCGCAATCACTGTGGCGCGCTCGCTGAGCGACTGCTTCTCCGGGCTTCGCCGGGTGACGTTCCGGGCTTCGTGATGGCGCAACCGGCGGGTGCCGTGGCGGGTTCATGCGTCGCGAGCCGGCTATTCCCCGACGCTCCGGTCTGATGAGCACCGCCCAATCCTTAAAGGGACTGACCCCGTGAATCTCGAGAACAGCCGCAACTATTATGGGCAGGTGCTATCCGGCTCGGCCGACCTCAGGACCGACGCCTGCTGTACCACGGATGCCCCGCCGCCCGCCGTCCGAGCGGCGCTCGCAAATGTGCACGAAGAGGTGCGAGCCCGATACTATGGTTGCGGACTGGTCGTCCCGGATGCGATCGAAGGATGCGCGGTGCTCGACCTGGGGTCGGGGTCGGGCCAGGATGCCTATCTCCTGTCGCAGATGGTCGGTCCGCGCGGCAGCGTCACGGGGATCGACGCCACGCCCGAGCAGCTGGAGGTCGCCCAGCGTCATCAGGCTTGGCACGCCGACCGCTTCGGCTTCGCCAATACGCGCTTCCTCCACGGCGACATCGAGCGGCTGGACGATCTCGGCCTCGCCGATGCGTCCTTCGACGTGATCGTGTCCAACTGCGTCATCAACCTGGTGGCGGACAAGGCGGCGGTGTTCCGCGCTGCCCACCGCCTGCTGAAGCCCGGCGGCGAGCTCTATTTCTCCGACGTCTATGCCGACCGCAGGGTCGCGCCGGCGCTGCTTGCCGACCCCGTGTTGCACGGCGAATGCCTTGCCGGGGCGCTCTACTGGGGCGACTTCGACGCGTTGGCCAAAGCAGCAGGGTTCGCCGACCCTCGCCTGGTGACCGACCGACCGCTCGGAATCGGAGATCCAGCCGTCGCCGAGAAGGTCGCCGGCCACCGCTTCTTCTCGGCGACCTACCGCCTGTTCAAGCTCGACGGGCTCGAACCGCAATGCGAGGATTACGGCCAGGCCGTCCGATACCGCGGCACCATCCCCGGCGCCGAACGCCTCTTCACCCTCGACAAGCACCACCACATCGAGGCTGGCCGGGTGTTTCCCGTGTGCGGCAATACATGGAAGATGCTGGCGGACACCCGGTTGGCTCGGCATTTCGACTTCAGCGGAGATTTCAGGCAGCATTACGGCGTCTTCGCCGGTTGCGGTAGGTCCCTACCGTTCGATGACACGGAAGCGCCGAGCCTTGCGTTGAGCGGCTGCTGTTAAGCAAGCGCCGAAGCCTGCTGCCTCACGTCCAGTAGAGGATGCGGGCTTCGGGAAGTCGGGCGGCCAGCTGTTCGTAGAAGAAGCTCTTCAGTTCTTTCATCAGTTCGGGCGGATAGACAAATTTGGTGCCGGCGAATTTCGTCCGTTTCTCCGCGCGCAGGGCGGGGTCCATTTCGAGGTCGGAGCCGGGATACCAGCTGGTCAGCACCGCGCGGCTGCCGGGGGTGAAGCGGTGGGTGATGAGCTCGGCGGTGAGGTCGAGTCCGGGGATTCCGCGCAGCGCGGCGGCGGCGGCGGCGATCAGGTCGGCATAGGCCTCGCGCCAGCCCTCGGCGGCGATGATCGGGGCGACCGTCAGCCCGACCTTGTAGCCGGCCAAGGCCATCTGCCGGAGCGCGTCGAGGCGGGCGGCGACGCGGTCGGTGCCGCCTTCAAAGCGGTGGTAGGCGGGCGGGTTGATCGAGGCTCGCATCCTGGTCCGGCCGCCGTGAGGCAGGTCCAGCAGCGAGGAGACGTCGGCGAACTTGCTGGTGAAGCGCAGCTGCACGTCGGCGTCCCACGCGCCGAAGAACCGGATCATTTCGCCCAGGCTGCCGGTCAGCGGTTCGAGGGCGAGGGGATCGGTATAGCAGCTGGCCTCGAACGTGGTGCCTTCGTGGGCGCGGGTTCGTGAGCGCGAGGTGATCGTGCCCTGGCCGAGATAGGCCGGGAGCGTGGCGGTGATCTCGTCGAGGTTGGCGTAGACGCGGGTGATCGGCGGGCCCTTGAGCGAGCCCGCGAGGTAGCAATAAGCGCAATGCGCCGGGCAGCCTTCGGCGAGGTCGACGCGCCAGTCGGCGCTGGGGGCGATCGGCTGCAGGCGGAGCTTTGACGGTGGAGCGACGGCCACCGCGAAGGTCGACTTGGCCTCGGCATAAGCGCGGCGCTCGTCCTCCGATGAGCCGAGGCGGAGCTGGTTGCCCGACAGTTCGGTGACCGGGATGCCGAGCGCCGCGGCGCGATCGGCGATCGTGCGGCCATGGGCATGGTCGCGGGCGGCGCGAGTGATCAGCACCCGCCTGGGGCGCCAGGCGCGGGCCGGCGTTGCTGGGGCGGAGACCCTGTCCATCGCCGCCTGAACGAGCCGGGGCGGGCGCTTTCTCCCTTTCCGACCGGCTGTTTGTCGCCGCTCGTCCGGCGTGGCGGCGAGCGGCCTCTATAAGGAGGCATCAACGGGCCGCGCCGGCCGGGTCCGCGTAGCGCCCAGGGTTTCAGGAACGGGGGGCAGGCGGATGCACCGGCTATTGCAAGATATCGGCATCATGAAGAAAATGCTGGCGCTGATGCTGGTGCTGGGCGGGATGGCGATCGTCACCGCCGGCGTGAACGCCTGGACGATGCGTTCGGTGAATGCGCGCTACTCCGTACTGGTCGATCACCATCTGCCGAGCATCACGCAGCTCGTTCGCGGTCTTCGTCTCAGTACCGATATGGTGCGTTCAGCCTATCGTACCGTGACGGCCGCACCAGGCAGCGTCCAAGCTCGCGACGCGGCTCGCAACGTCGATGTCGATCACCGCAAGGCGCTCGAAAGCTTCGACCATGCGGTCGAGCTCAACCCCGAGCTGGCGAGCCGGGCCGGTTACTATCGCGCGACGGTGTCGACCGCCCACCAGCAGTTGACCGATGCCCTCCGGCGCGGCGCGGGGGGACAGGGCGCGGCGGCCTTGCGCGACATTGCCGAAGCCGACGATCGGTTGGCCGCCTTCATCAAGGATTCGGTCAAGCGCAACGATGTCCGGATGCAGGCGGCCGCGCGGGAGTCGGCCGAATTGAGCGCGGCGGTGCAGAGTAACATCCTCTGGTCGCTCGCCATCAGCATCGTCAGCACGCTAGCGGCCCTGCTGCTTGCCCACCGGATCATTTCGACGACGACCGTCAGGCCTTTGCTCGACCTGCAGGACAAGATGCGGGTGCTGGCCGATGGCGATCACCGCATCAGCATCGAAGGGACCGACCGCAAGGACGAGATCGGGACCATGAACCGGGCGGTGGCGGTGTTCCGCGACCGGGCGGAGGAGCGGGCGGGCCTCGAAGCCGAAAAGCAGCGCGCCCAGACCGAGCAGGAACGGGTAGTCGGGACGATCGGCCGCCACCTCGACCTGCTTGCGGGCGGTGACCTCACCGCCTCCATCCGCGAGGAATTTCCGCCGAGCTATGCGCAGGTCCGCGACAGCTTCAACGCCGCGCTGACGAGCCTCGGCGCCTTGATCCGCTCGGTCGCCGAGAGCACCGCCGAAATTCGCACCGGGAGCAGCGAAATCGCGCAGGCCAGCGAAGACCTGGCGCGGCGCACCGAAAGCAACGCCGCAAGCCTCGAGGAGACCAGCGCCGCCATCTCGCAGATGGACGGCCGGCTCAAGGCCACCGCCGGGGCCGCGACCGAGACGGTCGGGCGGGCCGACCAGGCGATCGCCACCGTCGGCGGCGGGCGCGGAGTGGCCGACCAGGCGGTCCAGGCGATGGGCCGGGTCAGCGAAAGCGCCAAGGGCATCGACAGCGTGATCGAGGGGCTCGACAAGATCGCCTTCCAGACCCGGGTGCTGGCGATGAACGCCGCGGTCGAGGCCGGACGGGCGGGCGAGGCCGGGCGCGGCTTCGCGGTAGTCGCCGACCTGGTCAGCGCGCTCGCGATGCGGGCCGAGGAAGAGGCCAAGCGCGCGCGCGACCAGCTGACCGTGACCCAGACCGACATCGTCACCGCGGTCGAGGCGGTCGGCGAGGTCGATGCCGCGCTGCAGAATATCTCGGCCGACGTCGGCGAAGTGCACCAGTTGCTCGGGCGGATCGCGTCCGACAACCAGGCCCAGGCGACCGCGATCACCGAGATCAATGCGGCGATCGCCAGCATGGACCAGTCGACCCAGCAGAATGCCGCGATGGTGGAGGAAACCTCGGCCGCCGCGCGCAACCTGTTGAGCGAGGTCAGCGGGCTGGCCGAGCAGGCCGGGCGGTTCCGCTGCGACGGGGCGGCGGCGCGGGCCAAGGTTCCTGCGACGGCGCCTGCTGTCAGGCCTGCGGCCAAGCTGCCGACGCTTGGCAAGGAAGGCGTCTACCAGTCGCCGGTCAAGCCGCTTCCGGCGGCTGCGGTCAAGGCGCTGACCCGGTCGATCGAGGCCGACTGGAACGAATTCTAGGGATCCAGCCCAAGCTCCCCTAACTGGGCTGGTGATGGCCCGGCAGCACGGTGCTGCCGGGCCATCTTGCTGTCTGGGGAAGGGGCAGCGTCAGCCAAGCAAAAGCCCCGCTGCACGGGCTCGAGCAGCGAGGCCTTGTCGCAGGTGGTGGGTTGGTTCAGGCGGCGAGACGGCCCCGGCCCCGGCGCGGGTTCGCGGACGGCGACTCGGAGGCTGCGGGGGCGGCATCGATGGCGTCGATTCTGACCACCCGGGTGCCGCCGGCGCTTGCGGTCCCGGGGAGCAGGCCGACCGGCTCCTCGCTGCGGGCGCGGCGGCTGGCGATGGTCGGGCCATACTCGGCCATGATCCGGAAGTTGGGGTTCACCTCGGCGAGCTCGGCCATCACCCTGGCGGCGCGCTTGCCGATCTGGCGGACCTGCTCGCGGCTGAGGCCGCTGCCTTCGGGGGCGTCATAGTCGGCCAATTCGCCGAACACCCGGGCGGACAGGATTTCGCGGTCGCGGGTAAGGCGGGCCTCGATCGCGTCCACCGCTTCCTCGTCGAGACCGGCCTTGCCGCCGGCCTTGAGGGCCTTGGCGAGTTCGCGCTTGGGCTGCTTGCGGCGCAGGCCTTCGAGCGCGGCGTGGCGGCCCTTGTTGACGAACTCATCGATCAGGCACTGGGCGGCGGCGCGGGCGAGGTAGTCGCTGGCCGAGGCCTCGGTCCGGGCGAGCGCATCCTCGTCCTCGATCAGGGCCTCGAGCGAGACCTCCTCGCCGTCCGCGCTCGCGGTGACATTGTGGAGCGAGACGGTGGTGGCCGAGACCTTCTGCGCCGAGGGGCGCTGGTCGGTCATCACCCGGAAGCGGAGTGACTGGAGTTCGCCGCGGATCTGCCAGTTGACGAAGGTGGTGAACTGGGCCTTTTCCGGATCATAGGCTTCGATCGCCCGGTGCACCGCAATGGCGCAGCACTGTTCGGCATCGTCCCAATGGGCGCCGAGGCCGTACTGCCGGATGAAGTGGCGGAACCGCGGGCTGAGCAGCTTGAGCAGGCGGCAGAAGGCAAGGTCGCCGTCGCGGCGCTGGCGCGCCGTCGGGCGGCCGTCGGTCCCTGCCTGCAACTGCTTGATCTCGGAGACAGCTGCTTCCAGCGCAGCCGTGATCTTGGACATTGGCATTCCCCCGGTGGGGCGAGGGGATGATCCCCTTGTCGCCCGGCCCGATGAGGAAGCGCCCGGGGCCGTTATTCCGGATGGACCTGTCCATCCGGAGCGGATTTAATCGCGCTGCTACGGAGAGGGGAATGGTGACGTTCGGGCGCGGCCGTTCCGTAACGGAGGTAAATGACCCCGTCAGGCGGCCAGGAAACGAGCCGGCCTGATGCGCTGGTCGACATAGTGGTCGAGCCACTGGCGATGCGCCCCGGAGGCGCTGCCGGCGGCGGCGATGCGGCGTTCGGCGGCGGCCTCGCCAACCTGCGCGGCGAGCAAGCGGCCGGCGCGATCGTCGCCCAGCCCGCCACCCAGATAGCGCATCGCATCGCCCAGCCCGAGGTGATGGGCGAGATAGGCGGCGCGGGCAGTCTCGGCGCGGCCGGCCAGCGCAAACCCGCGAGCGCCAAGGCGGCGGAGGTTGGCGGCGGCGTGATCGGCGATCGCTTCGATCGAGGCGGCGGGATCGGTGCGCAGCGCGAGCAGGGCCGGGCGCGCCTCGGCCCTGACCGAGCCGTCGCGCGCCAGCCAGCCCTGCGCGTCGGCGATGCCGTGCAACCAGCTTCCCGGCCGCCGCGCTTCGTCGATCCAGGTGCCGGACAGGAACTGGCCAAGGCCGGCGGCGGAGGAGCGCGGATTGCGGCTGGCCGGATCCCAACTGCCGTCGCGCCGCCGCGCCGCCTCGGCATCGATGATCGACGCGAGCATGGCGGGATCGAGTCCGGTGCGGGCGGCCGCGCGCTCAAGCGCCGGGGCGAGCGCCTGGTTGGAACCAAGGGCGAGCGGGCCGGTCGGCTGGTCCGCCGGCGGCAGGGTAACTGGCTCGGGAGTCAGGACCGGCTGGAGCCGGTCGTCGGCGGCCAGCGCCTCGATCAGGGTGTCGAGGCGCAACAGGCCCGACGACGGCCGTTCGGCGATGGGGGTCGCTGGGGTCTCGCCGCCAATGCCGAGCGCGGCCTGCCACAGGCGCCCGTCGAGCTCGAACCGGGCCGCGCGATAAAGGAGGTCGGCGCGGACCGAGGGCGGAAGCGGGGCCAGCGGCGAGGGCGGTGCGCTGCTCACAGGCGACTCCACCCGGCGGCGATCCGGTCGTCGAGGGCAGCCGCGGCCTTGGCCTCGCGGCGGCGGTCGGCGGCACGGCGCGCCTCGGCGGCGGCATCGTCGAGCAATTGCAGACGCGCGCGGACCTGCACCACCTGTTCGCGCAGGTCGGCCAGTGTCCGCTCGGACCGGGTGCGGGCGTCGGCCAGTGCGGTCAGACGGCGGGCGCCGTGGGTGAACCAGGCGTCGGAGGCGAGCGGCGCGACCGACGCCAGATGCCGCTCGGCGACGCTTTGCCGCTCGAGGCGCTGTGCGTCGTTGGCGAGGGCGTGGAGCGTCGCCTGCTCGGCCGCCAGCGTCATCGCCAGCACGTCGAGCTGACGGCGGCGCAGGCGAATGGCGGCGGCAAGCCCGGTCATGCGACCAGCCCGGCCGCCAGCAGCCCGGCGAGGGCAGCGAACGATGCGCCCGGATCGCCGCGGTCTTCCTTCGTCTGGTTCAGCAGCGCCTCGATCCCGGGCGCCACGGCGATCGCGCAATCGACTTCGGGGCTGGCGCCGGGAGCATAGGCGCCGAGACGGATCAGCTCTTCCATGTCGGCATAGGTCGAGAGGATTCGGCGCGCTTCGAGGCGGAGCGCATTGTCGGGTGGCGGAAGGCAGTCGGGCAGGGTGCGGCTGACCGATTTCAGCAGGTCGATCGCGGGATAGCGGCCGCGTTCGGCAATGCGGCGGCTCATCACCACGTGGCCGTCGAGGATGCCGCGGACGGTGTCGGCCACCGGCTCGTCATGGTCGTCGCCGTCGACCAGCACGGTGAACAGGCCGGTGATGCTGCCTTCGCCGGCGCGGCCGGGACCGGCGCGTTCGAGCAGGCGGGCGAGATCGGCGAACACCGATGGGGGGTAGCCGCGAGTGACGGGCGGCTCGCCAGCGGCTAGGCCGATCTCGCGCCCGGCCATGGCGAAGCGGGTAACGCTGTCCATCAGGCACAGGACGCGAAGGCCCTGGGCGCGGAAATGCTCGGCTACGGCAAGGGTAGCGAAGGCCGCCTGGCGCCGCATCAGGGCGGGGGCGTCGGAGGTGGCGACCACCACCACCGAGCGGGCGAGGCCGTCGGGCCCCAGGTCGTCGGCGATGAATTCCTGCACTTCGCGGCCGCGTTCGCCGATCAGCCCGATTACCGCGACGTCGCAGTCGGCCCAGCGCGCGAGCATCGAGAGCAGCACCGACTTGCCGACGCCCGAGCCGGCGAACAGGCCGAGCCGCTGTCCGTCGCAGAGCGGCGCGAACAGGTCGAGCGCACGGACCCCGGTGGCCAGCAGCGACCCGACCCGGTTGCGTTCCGCCGCCGGGGGCGGGGAGGCACGGAGCGGGGCGGGCTGGAGGCCTTGGGGAAGGGGGCCGAGCCCGTCGAGCGGTGTTCCAAGGCCGTCGATCACCCGGCCGAGCCAGGCCGGTGAGGGGCGCAGGCAGGCCTCTGCGGCGACCAGTTCGACCGGGGTTCCGGTGACCAGGCTTTCGGTCGGGGCAAAGGCCATTGCAGTGGCGTTGCTGCCGTCGAGCGCGGTGACTTCGGCGGCGACCGGGCCGACTTCGCCCGCCAGGTGCAGGCGCGCGCCGATCCGGGCAGCACCGCCGAGGCCGGCGATGGTGAGGCAGGCGCCCTGGACCCGGGTCAGGGTCCCGAACCGGCGGTGCGGATCGGCACCACGGACCCGCTGCGCCAGTTCGATCAAGGCGGCGAGCGCAGTCAGGCGGGCTCCTCCGCGACCTCGGCCAGGGCGTCATGTTCGAGCCTCATCAGGGTGCGGCATTCACCCAGCGCGCGGTAATAATCGGTCTGGGCGGCGCGGGCGGCAAAGGTCGCCACCGCCTCCCGGCCGGTTTCGCAACAGGTCAGCCGACCGACCGCGGCGAGAGCCTCGAGGATCGCCCGGTGATGGTGGGCGATGCCGTCCGGATCGAGATAGGCCATCATGGTATGGAAATAGAGCGCGCGGGCCGGGGTGGTGGCTTCGGCCGGGGACATGATCTCGCGCCCGCGAAGGATGCTGACCTTGCTTTCGATCGCAAGGTCGGTGCGGCCGGAGGAACGGATGACGGCGCCGTTGATCACCACCTTTTCACCGTCACGAAGAGAAATCCTGAGCGTCATCGCGCCAACTCCACTGATCTGCCTGTGCCCTCATCCTAGACGGGCGGGCGACAGAGCGGAGCGTCGAGCGGCAAATCTTGCCGTGTCCGGGCCGGCCGGCGAAGCCATTCTATAAGGGAGGAAAGGACCGGCAGCGGGCCAGTCCGAACCGGGAGCCAGCAACCCTTGAGCCTTTATTCCGCCCTTTACGCCGGTGTGTCCGGCCTCGGTGCCCAGTCCTCCGCCATGGCGGGGGTCGCCGACAACATCACCAACATCAACACCATCGGCTACAAGGGAGTGTCGACCGAGTTCCGAACGCTGGTGACGTCGGGCGGGCTGAGCTCGTCCTATTCGGCCGGCGGAGTCGCGGCGGCTCCGCAGGCGCTGATCAGCAAGCAGGGCCTGATCCAGGCGAGCAGCAGCCAGACCGACCTGGCGATCGACGGAGCGGGCTTCTTCGTGGTCCGCACCGGGACCGGCGCCGACAGCGACGTGGCGTTCACCCGCGCCGGTGCCTTCAAGCCCGACGTCCAGGGCTTCCTGCGCAATACCAGCGGTTATTACCTGCAGGGCTGGCGGCTCGATGCCGCGGGCAATTTCACCGATACCGGGCTGGATTCGCTCCAGGCGGTGCGGGTGAGCGACCTGACTGGTTCGGCCAGTCCGACTTCGCAACTGCGGCTGCGCGCCAACCTCCAGTCCGATGCGGCGGTGCTGGCCGGTCCGTACACCGCCGGCGACCTGGCGACAGGCACCGTCACCCCTCAATTCCAGCGCAGCTTCGACATCTATGACGCGCAGGGGTCGGCGCACCGGATCAGCATGGGCTTCGTCAAGACCGCGCCCAACGAATGGCAGGCCGAAATCTTCGCGGTGCCGGCGACCGACGTGACCGCGACCGACGGCCTGCTGGCCAGCGGCACGGTCAAGTTCAATCCAGATGGAAGCCTCGACCTTGCCGGGTCGTCGGCTGCGCTGTTCGCTGACCTGACCCCGACCTGGACCAATGGCGCAGGCGCGCAGCCGATCGACCTCCAGCTGGGGACCGACGGCAAGCTCGACGGGTTGATCCAGTTCAGTGGCCCGAGCGCGATCATCAGTTCGAGCGTCGATGGCGGCGTGCTCGGCAACCTCGCCTCGATCGAGGTCGACGAGACGGGCGTGGTCAGCGCGATCTTCGACGATGGTACCTCGCGCAAGGTGTTCCAGTTGCCGGTTGCGACCTTCCTCAACCCCGATGGCCTGACCAGGCTCAACGGCAATGCCTTCGCACTGTCGAGCGCGAGCGGCGCGGTGGCGATCAATCCGCCGGGCGCTCTCGGATCGGGGATGATCTCCAGTTCATCGCTGGAAGGGTCGAACGTCGACCTCGCCAGCGAATTCACCAGCATGATTCGCTTCCAGCGGGCCTACAGCGCGTCGTCCAAGATCATCACTACGGTCGACGACATGCTGCAGGAACTGTCCAACCTGAAGCGGTGAGGAAGCAATAGGCGATGAGCCTGTCCGACATCCTCGGATCTGCCCTGTCGGGGCTGAACGCGGCCCAGGCGGGATTGCGTTCGGCGTCCAACAACATCGCCAACGTCAACACCCCCGGCTACGCCCGCGAACGGGTGCCGCTGCAGACCGGGGTCACCGCGGGGCAGGTCAGCGGGGTCCGGGCGAGCGAAGCGGCGCGGGTCGCCGACCGCTTTCTCGAATCCACCGTCTATCGCCGCGCGGGCGACTGGGGCCAGGCCGAGGCGGTGGCGAGTTCGCTCGACCGGCTGCAGGCGCTGCTCGGGGCGCCGGGGGACGACAGCGGGCTTCCCGCCCGACTCGACGCGGTGGGGGCGGCGGCGGTGGCGATGACCGGGGCGGCGGCGAGCGAGCCGACCGTGCGCGGGTTCGTCGGCGCGGTCGGGCAGGCGCTGACCGCGCTGCAGACGCTCGACAGCGATGTCGCCGCGCTGCGCGTCGATGCCGAGCGCGAGCTCAGCTACACGGTCGACAGCATCAACACCCTTCTGGGCCGGATCGACGGCCTCAACGACAGCGTCGCGCGGCAGGCGGCGGGCGGCCGGGCGAGCAATGGCGCGATCGACCAAAGGATGAGCGCGGTCGAGGAACTGGCCGGGCTGATCAAGATCGAGGTGCGCGAGGGCGAGGACGGGCGGCTGACCATCGACACCGCGGGCGGGGCGACCCTGCTCGACCGGCGCTTGCGGCAGCTCGACTATCCGCCGAGCGACGGGTCGCTCCAGCCTCTCTACCCCGCGATCAAGCTGCGGTTCGTCAATTCGGACGGAAGCGTCGGGGCCGAGACCGGCGAGCGGCTGGAGTCGTCGGCCGCCGGTGGCCGGCTGGGCGGGCTGATGGACCTGCGCGACCGTCGGCTGCCGGCCTTTGCCGAAGAGATCGGAAGCCTGTTCGGAGGCCTCGCCGAAAGCCTCAACGCGGTCAGCAATGCCGGCACCACCGTGCCCGCGCCGGACAAGCTGGAGGGCGCGCTGACGGGCTTTGGGTCGAGCGACCGGCTGGGCTTCACCGGGCGGGCGGTAATTGCCTCGCTGCAGCCGGACGGAACCTTGGCGGCGAGCTATATCCTCGACTTCGACGCGCTGGGGCCGAGCGCCACCATCCAGGATGCGGTGAACGCGATCAACGCCGGGCTTGGCGGCACCGCCACCGCCAGCTTCTCGAACGGGAGGCTGACGATCGAGGGATCGGGCAGCCTCGGCGTCGCGGTCGCGCAGGACCCCGCCGCGCCGAGCAGCCGGGTCGGCATGGGATTCGCCCAGCAATTCGGCCTCAACGACTTCATCAGCGGATCGCGGAGCTACGGCCCGGCCGGGTTCGCGGCGAGCGATCCGCACGGCGCCGCGCCGCCCCAGGCGGTCGAGTTCGTGCTGCGCGGGCCCGATGGCCGCGTGCTGGCGCAGGACAATATCGCGCCGGCCGCCGGAGGGACTTTCGGCGGCCTCGTCACTTCGCTCAACGCCGGGCCGCTCAGCGCGTTCGGAAGCGTCGCGCTGGACGGGCGCGGGCGGCTGGCCTTTACCCCCGTCGCCAACCTGCCGACCGCCAGCCTGTCGGTGGTGTCCGACACCACCAGCCGGTTCGGCACCGACCGATCCTTGTCGTCCCTGCTGCTGCCCTCGGGCCGCGAGACGGGCCTCGACGGGGCCAAGCTCAGGCCCGACATCGCCGCCACCGGGCGGGCGCTTCCGCTGGCCCGGCTGAACACCGCGGCGACGGTCGGGACCAAGGCGGTCGGACCGGGCGACAGCCGCGGCGCCAACGCCTTCGTCGACCAGTTGCGCGCGGCGGTCGACCTTGGCCGCGGACGGGTGTCGGGAATGGAAAGCTATGCCAGCTTCGTGCTCGGCCAGACCGGGCTCGACGCCGCCGGGGCCAAGGACCGGCTGGCCGACATGGAGGGGCGCAGGTCGGACGCGATCAACCGCCGCGACAGCTATTCGGGGGTCAATATCGACGAGGAACTGGCCAGCCTGGTGACCTTGCAGAACAGCTATTCGGCGGCGGCGCGGATCATGACCACCGCGACGCAGATGTACGACACTTTGATCGGGATGGTGGGACGATGAGCGGGTTCAACCGGGTGGCCAGCGTGCCGATGCAGCGTACCCTGTTCGAAAGCATCGCGGTGTCGCAGCGCAAGCTGGCCGAGGTGCAGCAGCAGATGGCGACCGGCAAGAAGGCGCCCGACTTCGCCAGCCTCGGGATCGAGACCATGCGCAACCTGTCGGCTCGCACCCTGCTGGCGCGGCAGGAGGCCCATGCCGCGGTCGGCAATCGGATCGGAACCACGCTGTCGATCATGGATTCGCAGATGGACGGGATCGTCGAATCGCTCGGCAAGCTGCGCGACGGGCTGCTGTCGGCTGTCGGTACGGGCCGCGCCGACGGCCTACAGGAAGTAGTGGAGGAGGCGTTCCAGCGCTTCCGCACCGGGCTCAACAGCGACGAGGCCGGGCAATATCTGTTCGCCGGATCGCAGACGGCGACCGCGCCGTTCGTGCCGCCGACCCTCGCCTCGTGCGCCGGGGTGCCGACCGCCAACGCCTTTCGCAACGATGCGGTGATGGCGGAAGCGCGGGTCGCCGACGGGCTGGATGTCACCTATGGCGCGACTGCCAGCGAAATGGGATCGAAGCTGTTCGAGGCGTTCCGCACGCTGGCCGAGGCGGGCACGATCGGCCTGACTCCGACCCCGGCGCAGACCGCCGCGATGAGCCAGGCGATCGGGCAGATAAACGACGGGATGACCAACCTGCGTGCGATCCACGCCGAGAACGGGCGGCGCCAGGCGCAGGTCGAGGGACTGACCACCCGCGCGGCCGAGCGGACCCTGATCGTCGAGCGGCTGGTGTCGCGAAACGAGGACGCCGACCTGGCCGAAGTCGCCAGCCAGTTGGTCCAGCGCCAGTCCACGCTGGAGGCGAGCTACACCGTCTTCTCGCGGCTGTCGAAGCTGAGCCTGGTCGACTACATGCGCTGACTCGAGGCCCGGCGCGAGGTGGACTTTGCCCCCGCGCTGCTGCTTTGGTGCCGCCATGTCCATGCGATTCCTTGGCGCGCTCGCCCTTTTGGCGGCGGCCGCGCCGGCCGGGGCGGCGCCCCGCGACAGCGCCGATGGCCGGCTGCTCCACGACCTGTTCAAGTCGATCGTCGAGATCCCGACGGTGACGGGACGCGGCCAGGTGCCGCGGATGGCTCGGCTGCTGTCGGCCAGGCTGCGGCAGGCGGGATTTGCCGCGCGTGACATCGAGATCCTGCCGGTCGGCGAGACCGCTTCGCTGATCGTACGCTATCGCGGGACCGGGGCGCGGGCGCCCCTGCTGTTCCTGGCGCACATGGACGTGGTCGAGGCCAAGCGCGCCGACTGGGAGCGCGATCCGTTCAAGCTGCACGAGGAAGGCGGCTTCCTCTACGGGCGCGGCACCAGCGACAACAAATTGGGCGTCGCGCATCTGGTCGCGGCGTTCATTACCCTCAAGAAAGTGGGCTTCCGCCCCGACCGCGACCTCATCCTCGGCTTTTCCGGGGACGAGGAAACCGACATGAAGTCGAGCATGGTGCTGGCCGAGCGGCTGGCGGCGGCGAAGCCCGAATATGCGATCAATTCGGACTCGGGCGGGGGGCGCGCCGACGCGTCGGGCAAGCCGACCTCGTTCGCGGTACAGGTGGCGGAGAAGACCTTTGCCAATATCTCGGTCACGATCCGCAATGCCGGTGGGCACAGTGCTAGGCCGCGCGCGGACAATGCCATCTACGAACTGGGCGAGGTGCTTGGCCGGGTGCGTGGTTACACCTTCCCGCTGGTGAACAGCGACCTGACCCGCGCCATGCTGCGGGATGCTGCGGCAGCGAGCAGCGCCAGCGAAAGCCTGAAGGCCAAGGTGGCGGCGCTGGAGGCGAAGCCGGACGACGACGCCTTGCTGGCCGAGGTCGGCGCGGAACCGCGGCTTGGCCATGCGGTGCGGACCACCTGCGTTCCGACGCTGCTGGAAGGCGGCCACGCCGACAATGCGCTGCCGCAAAGCGCCACGGCGACGATCAACTGCCGGATCTTTCCGGGGGTCGAGATCGAGGAGGTACGGCGCACGCTGGCGGCGCTGGGCGGCAATGCGGCGGCGGAGTGGAAGATCGTCGGCGAGCCGTTCGGAGCGCCCGCCTCGCCCGCCAATCCGGCGCTGTTCGCGGCGGTGAAGGCGGCGGTGGCCCCGCAGGCGCCCGACATTCCGATCGTCACCTATATGACGCCGGGCGCGACCGACGGGAAGCATTTCCGCGCGCGCGGCATCCCGACATACGGCTTCAGCGCCGACTTCACCGTCGGCGGGGAGGTAGCGGGCGTCCATGGCCTGAACGAGCGCATCCCCGACCGCGCCTTGTACGAGGCTTTCGACTTCTGGCCGCGGCTGATGCGGCAGCTGGCGGGCGGCGAGGGGGCATCGCAATGAGGGCACTGCTGCTCGCCGCGCTGCTGATGGCTTCACCGGCGATCGCGCAGCAGGCGCCACTCACACTGCAGCAGCAGGTCGAGGCGAAGCTGGCGGAAGCCGGGCCGGGGGTGCGGTTTGGACTGGTAGTGGCGACGCTCGACGGGCGGGAGATTGTCAGCCTTAACCCCGACGGCCGGTTCGTCCCGGCGTCCAACACCAAGCTGTTCACGACGCTGGCCGCTTTCGAGCTGCTACCGGGCCTCGACCAGCCCGACCGGGACGGCGCGACGCGGGTGCTGCTGCGGCCGGTGCGAGGCAAGGCGCCCGACGTGATGCTGGAAGGCCGCGGCGATGCCCGGCTGTCGAGCGCGCCCGACTGCCAAACCGACTGCCTGGCGACGCTGGCCGACGCGGTTGCCGCCCGCACCCGCCGGGTGGGTGCGGTGATCGGCGATTCCCGTGCCTTCCTCGACGAAAGGTGGAGCTTCGGGATGAGCTGGAACAACATCCCGACCCGGTCGGGAACGGGGCTCGGGGCGCTGATCATCGACGGCAATGAGGTGGCGTTACGGGTTGCTCCCGTCACCGCAGGCCAGCCGCCGCGGGTAGTCGGCGGCGGCTATATGGAGGTGGTCAACGAAGCGGTGACGGTCGCTGCAGGGAAAAGCGCACTGGAAGTGACGCGCCTGCCCGGCAGCCGCCAGGTCCGCCTGTCGGGGACGGTCGTGGCGGGCGCCGCGGAGGAGGTGCTCCGGCTCGGCGTCGACGACCCGGCGCATTATGCGGCGTGGCGCCTGGCGCGGATGCTGGAGGAGCGCGGGGTACGCGTGGGCGGTGCGGTGGCTTCGCTTTACCAGCCGCAGCCGAGCCCTGCCGTAGCGCAGGCGGTCGAGGTCGCGCGGGCCGAGCCGGGGCCGCTGGGCGAGGATATCGCCACCATCAACAAGGTCAGCCAGAACGTCCATGCCGAGTTGCTCCTGCGCCGGCTGGGCGCGGCGCGGGGCAAGCCCAATGTCGCCGGCGGGCTGGAAGCGGTGCGCGAGGTGCTGAACCGCGCGTCTGTGCCCGAGCGGGCGGCGACGCTGGCCGACGGATCGGGCATGTCGCCCTACAATCGTGTGTCCCCGCGCGGGGTGGTGACCCTGCTGCGCTGGGCGGCGGGGCGGCCGTGGGGCGCCGCCTTCCGGGCCAGCCTGCCGATCGGCGGGGTCGACGGGACGCTCGGCCGGCGCTTCGCCAGCGGCGCGCTGAAGGGGCGGCTGTTCGCTAAGACCGGGTCGCTGACCGCGGCCAGCGCCGTGTCGGGCTACCTGCTGACCGCGCGCGGCGAGACGCTGGTGTTCTCCGCCCTCGCCAGCGACGTCCCCGAGGATGTGCGCGCCACCGCGATGATGGATGGCGCGCTGGAACTGGTCGCCGCCAGCCGCTGACCGCCGCTGCTGTTGCGCCGCCGCAACAGCGTTGGCCCTGTTGGCGGAAAAGCTGGCTCGAAGGGCCCGTGTGACAAAGAAAAGACTGGCAAGAATGCGGGGCTTTGCCTCCTATCCCGCGCACAGAAAAATGACGTTTCGGGGCAAGGGGCAAAACATGGGTCAATTGGGGACACGGGCAGCAATGCTCTCGATGGGCAGCGCGATGGCGCTTGGGCTGATGCTGGCGTCGCCGGCCGCGGCGCAGAGCACGACCGGCAACACCACCGAGCCGGCGGCCACCCCGACCGGGGCGGAGACCCCCGTGTCGCCGGCCAATGCCGGCAACCGCGAAGATGCCTCGGGCGAAATCGTGGTCACCGGTTCGCGCATCCGCCGCGACCCCAACAACAGCCCGCTGCCGCTGCAGATCATCACCACGCAGGAACTGGTCCGCGAGGGGATCTCCAATCCCGAGCAGCTGATCAGCTACCTCAGCACCAACGGTAATGGCGCCGACAATCTCGCGTCCAACTCCGACGTCGTGTCGGGCGCCCAGCGCGGCACCAACGGGCTGTCGTCGGCCAATCTGCGCGGGCAGGGCAGTGCGTCGACCTTGGTGCTTCTGAACGGCCGCCGCGTCGCCGCCCACGGGCTCCAGGGCTCGGCGGTCGACGTCAACCAGATCCCGTTCGCGGCCATCGAGCGGGTCGAGGTGCTGAAGGACGGCGCGTCGGCCATCTACGGCACCGACGCGATCGGCGGCGTGATCAACTTCATCACCCGCAAGGATTATCAGGGCCTCGGCGTCCAGGGCTTCGCCGACGTCACCGAAGCCGGCGGGGGCAACATCTACCGCGTGTCGGGGATCGCCGGCTATGGCGACCTGGCGGAACAGGGCTTCAACATCATGGGCGCGGTCGCCTACAGCTCGAACCGCATCCTGCGCGGGTCGCAGCGTGACTTCGTCAACGGCAACCAGCCCGAGCGCGGCCTGTCGATCGACACTCGCGGGACCCCGATCGCGACCATCTTCAACACCGCCATCGCCGCCGTCCAGGCGCCGCAGGGCACGTTGACGCAAGGCCTGACGCTGACCCTTCCGAACGGCGCCAACGGTGCCGGCGGCGGGATCAACATCCTCGACCTTCCGGGCGGCGCGGGCTGCTCGTCGGTCGACGGCGGCATGCCCTATGACGAAGTGCTGTGGGCAACCGCCACCGCGCAATATGCCTGCGCCTGGGACACCGGCCGGGCGGCCGTCATCCAGCAGCCGATCGACACGCTGACCTATTACACCCGCGGCGTGGTCCGGGTCGGCGGCGATCACGAGATCTTCGCCGAGGTCACCGGCTCCAGCGCCGACAGCTCCAAGCAATTCTCCAATGCGCAGGTGTCGGGCAACACCACCAACAGCTCGTTCCTGTACCCGCGCAATCCGATCACGGCGGCGACCTACGATGACATCTTCAACAAGCTGAAGGCGGCCTTCCCGGCCAGCGCTGCCGCGCTCGACGCGCGCTTTGGTCGTCCGATCGCCTATCGCTGGCGCTGCATCGCCTGCGGTCCGCGCGAATATGAGACCAAGACCGACACCATCCGCGCCACGGTCGGCGCCGAGGGTCCGTTGTTCGCGCGCTGGGACTACCGCGCCGGCGCTTCCTACGCAAAGAGCGAGAGCGCGTCGGTGCTGGGCTCGGGCTATTACTACCGTGGCACGACAGCCACCGGCGCCTACGACACCACCGCGCCGCAAGTCGCCGGGGCGCCGGGTACCTACGGGCTGGTCGGAGCGCTCAACAGCGGACTGCTGAACCCGTTCAGCGTGACCCAGACCGAAGCCGGCCTGGCCGCGCTGCAGTCGGTCTCCGCCGAGGGCGCGACGCTGTACGGCGGCCAGTATGAGGTGAAGCAGTTCGACGGCTCGGTCTCGGGCCCGCTGTTCAACCTGTTCGGCAATCGCGTGCAGGCCGCGGTCGGCGTCGACTATCGCCGCGAAACCTATTCGTTCAACGGCTCGGCGGCAGCGGCGGCGACCGCTCCGGTGATCTTCCTCGCGGCGTTCGACAACGTCAACGCACTCACGCCCAAGAAGCGGACCGTGAAGGCGGCCTATGCCGAAGTGCTGGTGCCGCTGGGCGACCGGCTGGAAGTCACCGGCGCGATCCGGGTCGACGATTACACCGGCTTTGGCACGACCACCAACCCCAAGATCTCGGCCAAGTACCGGCCGATCGACCCGGTGATGTTCCGCGGATCGTACAACACCGGCTTCCGGGTGCCGTCGTTCAACCAGATCTTCAACGGAACGACCATCTCGCCCAACCCCGGCAACTCGCTGGTCGACCCGACGCTCTGTCCGCAAGGCACCGTCAACGGGCCGCAGCCGGGCTGCGCGCCGATCACCCCGGATTCGCTGACCGGCGGCAACCTCGCCCTCGGGCCGGAGACCAGCAAGCAGTGGACCGTCGGCGTGGTGATCGAGCCGGCGCGGCGGTTCAGCCTGTCGCTCGATTATTGGAACATCGCGGTCGACGACACGATCGGGTCGATCACCATCCCGCAGCTGCTCGCCAACATCGGCGCCTTCCCAGACCGGATCGCGCGGACCAACGGGATCATCACCGGGGTCGACCTTCGCACCGGTAACTTCGGTTCGCGGCGGACCGAGGGCCTGGAGGTCGCGGCGCGCGCCGGGACCGACCTGTTCGGAGGCCAGCTGACCGCGGGGCTCGACGGCACGCGGCTGCTGACCAAGAAGGAGAAGCTGCTTCCGAGCCTCGCCTACACCGACCTCATCGGGGTGTTCAGCCTGACCGGCGACCTGGGCCTGAAGTGGAAGCACAATGCCTTCATCGGCTACCGCACCGGCGCCTGGACGTTCAACGTGTCGCAGATCTTCCGCAACGGCTATCGCAACTTCGCGCTGCCGGGCAGCGCCGCGCGGCCGCTCTACAATCCGCGAGTCAGCAATTACGTGACCTACAATGCGGCGGTGAGCTTCGAGCCGTGGAAGGACCTGAGGCTGACGGCGGGCGTGAAGAACCTGTTCGACAAGGATCCGCCGTTCGCCATCACCTATGACAGCAACACCGGCGCGGGATCGAGCTGGGAGCCGCGTGTCGCCGACCCGCGGGGCCGGGCATTCACGCTCAATCTCGACTGGAAGCTGTTCTAGGCGATCGCCCGGAGACACAGGGGGGAAGGGGATCCGGCCTTTGGTCGGGTCCCCTTTACTTTGGCCTAGCGGAGGTTGGCGGCGAGCCATTCCTCGACCGCCTTGAAGGCCGAGCGGCCGGCGGGCGGGTCCTTGCCGTTGTTGGCGGCGACAAAGGCGATTCCGGTGCGGGTGGCCGGGTCGAGCCACAGGCCGGAGCGGACGCGGTACGCCTCGCCGGCATGACCGACCAGCCGTCGGCCGCTGCCGGTGAGGTCGTCGCGGCAACCCGCGGCGGGCGTGGGCAGGAGCTGGATCGCCAGCCCGTAGGAGCAGTAGAAGCCGTCGTCGGTCGCTCCATTGGAGCCGTCGAAGGTCCATTGCGGCGCGGTCACAGTGCGGACGCTGGCCGGGGACAGGAACGCCCGCCCGCCGTGCCGGCCGTCATTCAGCAGCATACGGCCGATCACGGTCAGTCCGGCAGCGGAGATGCGCAATCCGCCCTGGGGCGAGAACAGGGCGCCGTTGGTGCCGGGCTGGTAGGTGTCGAGATTGCAGGGGGTGCCGGGCTCGGTGAAGACCGGGCAGGCAGGCAGCTTGCCCCGCAGATCGTCGAGTATCGCCGAGCCATCCTCGTCGTAGAGCACCACCGCGCGGGCCGCGGCGGCCGGGCTGCAGGTGGCGTAGTTGAAGCAGGCGTCGAGGCCGAGTGGTTCGAGTACCTCGCGCCGGGCGACACGGTCGAAGCGTTCGCCGGTAGCGCGCTCGATGATCGTCCCGACCAGGCCGAAGTTGAGGTTGGAGTAGCGGAAAAAGGTGCCGGGGGCGTGGGCCGGGTCGAACGAGCCGGGGTCCTGCGCCTCGGGACGGATCGTCTTGCCGAGGCGGACGACGTAATTCTCGCCATTGTCGCGGAAGCTGCCGGTGTGACTGAGCAGCATGCGCAGCGTGATGGCGCGGTCGGGGAAGGCGGGATTGCGGAGGGGCCACCCGAGCATGGTCGAGACGTCGGCGTCGAGGTCGAGCTTGCCCTTTTCGACCAGCCGCATGACGGTCAGCGCGGTGGCGATCTTGGACACAGAGGCGACGCGGATCGGGTCGTCGGGCGTCATGCGGCGGCCGGTGCGGCGGTCGGCGAGGCCACCGGCATCCTGCCCGCGCACGGCCGACGCGTCGAAGCGTGCCCAGGCCCAGGCGACTTCGGACGGCGGCGCATACGGAGCTGGACGATCGGCGGTCATGCAGCCGGCGAGCGGCAGGGCGAGAAGGAGGCCAAGGCCGCGCCTCACGCGACCGGGGCTTCCAGCAATCGGATCGTCCCGGCATCGGCGTCGATCTCGGCCCGGCACCCGACCGGCAGGCTGAACTGGTCCTCGATATGGCCGAACATCGCGCCGGTGTAGACCGGGACGCCAAGCGGCTTCAGATGCTGGTCGAAGACTTCGTTCAGGGTGAACAGGCTGGTCGAGCCGTCCGACGGTTTGCAGTTGGTACACTGGCCGAACACCACGCCCGCCACCCGCCGCAGGATCCCGGCCTGGCCGATCTGGGTCAGCATGCGGTCGATGCGATAAGGAGCTTCGTCGGTATCCTCGAGGAACAGGATCGCGCCGCTGAAGTCGGGCAGCCACGGGGTGCCGACGAGGCTGGTGAGGACCGTCAGATTGCCGCCGAGCAGCTTGCCGCTGGCCTTGCCCGGGCGGAGGGTCTGGTAGCGGCCCTGCCGCTGAACCAGCCTGTCCTGGTCGCCTGGCGTGTTGCGATAGGTCGGCAGCTTGCCGTCGAAGGCGAGGTCACGGAAGGCGGCATAGCTGACCTTGCTCCAGCTGCTCCCCGCAGTCGGGCCGTGGATGGTGGGAAAGCCGGCGCGGGCCTGGATCGCGAGGTGGAGCGCGGTGATGTCGCTGAAGCCGACCAGCAGCTTGGGATTGGCCGCGATCGTCTTCCAGTCGAGCAGCGGCAGGATCCGCTGGGACCCCCAGCCGCCGCGCATCGCCAGCACGGCGCGGGTGGTGGGGTCGGCGAAGGCGGCATTGAAATCGGCGGCGCGGTCGCGGTCGGTGCCGGCGAGATAGCCGAAGCGGTCCTTCCAGTGCGACCCCGGGACGGGCACCAGCCCCATCGCCGTGATCGCCTCGGTCACCAGTTGGAAGTCGAACCCGTCGGCATAGAAGCCGGCCGGCGCGACGATCGAGACGCGGTCGCCCGCACGCAGGCGCGGCGGCTTGCGGCTGGTCGGGGCGGCGAGGGCCGGGAGGGGCAGGCCGAGCGCCAGCCCCGCCGCGCCAAGATTCGTGAGGGCTTGGCGTCGATGCATATTCGTCATGGGGCCGGACGATAAGGGCCGCGTGGAGGAGTGCAACCGAGGCTGCTAGGCTCCCGCCCGTCATGCCGACCGATCTGCCCCTCTTGTGACCAAGGATGTCCTGGTGCTGGGCGCTGGCGTGGTCGGCGTGGCGACGGCCGAGGCACTGATGCGGCGCGGGCTGTCAGTGACGCTGGTCGATCGCTCAGCGGAGGCGGGGAACGGCGCCAGCTTCGCCAACGGCGGGCAGCTGAGTTACTCTTACACCGACGCCTTGTCCTCGCCGAGCTTGCTCAAGCGGCTGCCTGGAATCCTCGCCGCGACGGACCCGGCGTTCCGCGTCGCGGTGCGGTTCGACCCCGCCTACCTGCGCTGGTGCCTGGCCTTCTTCCGCAACGGCAGCGCGGGGCGGTTCGCGGCCAACAGCCTGGCCGGGCTCGAGATGGCACTGCGCTCCCGCGCGCTGATGGAGGAGCTGCTCGACCGCTATCCCCTCGAGTTCGCGCATGCGGTGCCGGGCAAGTTGCTGCTTCATGAGGATGCCGATGGTTTTCGCGCGGCGGCGGCGCATGCCGAGGCCAAGCGGCGGGCGGGAATCGAGGTTCGGGCGCTGACCCCAGCGGAAGCGGTTGGGGTCGAGCCGGCGCTGGAGGGCATTCGCAGCCGTCTTGCCGGCGGAATCTTTGCGCCGGGCGATGCGGTCGGCGACCCGCATCTCTTCTGCACCGCGCTGACCGAGCGGCTGACCGGCGAGGGTCTCGAAACCCGTTTCGGCGCGGCGGTCGAAGGCATCGAGCAGGGGCCCGGGTCGGCGGTTCGGCTGGCCGGGGGCGAACGGCTGGAGGCGCGTCACCTCGTCGTCGCGGCCGGACCGCAGGCGGCTGCCCTGCTGCGGCCGCTGGGATGGCGCGTGCCGATCGTGCCCGTGCGCGGCCATTCGCTGACGCTGGCGCCGGGACGACAAGCGCCGCGGGTCAGCATCACCGACGTGGCGCGCAAGCTGGTGTTCTGTCGCCTGGGCGAGCGGATGCGGATTGCCGGCCTGGCCGACGTCGGTTTCTCGGACGCGGCGGTCGATCCGCTCCGCCTGCAGGCGCTGGCCGAAGCGGCGCGCGACAGCCTGCCCGAGGCGGCCGATTACGAGGGTCCGAGGGCAGGGTGGGCGGGGCTTCGACCGGTCACGCCGGACAGCCTGCCGATCGTCGCGCGGCGCGGCGCGATCACGGTCAATATCGGGCACGGTGGGCTCGGCTGGACCTATGCGCTCGCCACTGCCGAGCGGGCGGCGGCCCTGGTCGTGGGTGAAGGCTAGATCGGCAGGCCGACGTAATTTTCGGCGATCGACCGCTGCATGGTTTCCGAGCTGCCGACATAGTCGAGCTCGGCCGCCTGCATCTTGTGTTCGAAGCTGCCGTCAGTCGGGAAACGGTGCATCAGCTTGGTCAGGTACCAACTGAACCGCTCGGCCTTCCAGATCCGGGCCAGCGCGCGAGCTTCGAAACCCGTGAGGCCGCTCTCGTCGCCAGTGGCGTGGAAGGCGATCAGCGCGTCGGCGAGATAATGGACATCGGAGGCGGCGAGGTTGAGGCCCTTGGCCCCGGTCGGCGGCACGATGTGGGCGCTGTCGCCGGCCAGGAACAGGCGGCCGTGGCGCATCGTCTCGCACACGTAGGAGCGCAGGGGCGCGATCGACATCTCGATCGCCGGGCCGCGGGTGACGCCGTGCTCGCTCAGGGGATCGAAGCGGAGCGCGAGTTCGTCCCACAGCTTGTCCTCGCTCCAGTTTTCGACCCGGTCGGTCAGCGGGACCTGGATGTAATAGCGGCTGCGGGTCTCCGAGCGCATGGAGGCGAGCGCGAAGCCGCGTTCAGTATTGGCGTAGATGAGTTCGGGGTGGCAGGGCGGCACGTCGGCGAGGATGCCGAGCCAGCCGAAGGGATAGGCCAGTTCGTAATCGCGCAACTTGGGCGCCGGGATCGCCTTGCGCGAGGGGCCGTGATAGCCGTCGCAACCGGCAATGAAGTCGGCTTCGATCCGCTGCTCGACCCCGTCCTTATGATAGGTCAGGAACGGCTCGTCGCCGTCGACGTCGTGGAGGACGAGGTCCTTGGCCTCATAAATCACCTGCAGGCCGCGGCTTTCGGCCGCCGCCATCAGGTCACGGGTCAGCTCTGTCTGGCCGTAGACGGTGACATGCTTGCCGGTCAGCGCCTTGACGTCGATGCGGATCAGCCGGTCGTCTGTGGCGAGGTTGAAGCCTTCCTCGACCAATCCTTCGCGCTGGAGCCGATCGTCGAGGCCGAGCCGCTCCATCAGTCCGGTGGTCACCGTTTCCAGCACCCCGGCACGGACCCGGCCGAGGACATAGTCCGCCGCCTGCCGCTCGACGATCAGACAGTCGACCCCGGCCTGTCGCAGCAGGTGGCCGAGCAGCAGCCCCGACGGCCCCGCGCCGATGATCGCGACCGCGGTCTTCATCAGTGCGTCGCTAGCTGCTTCTCGAGGGCATCGAGGACGCGGTAGCAGGGCATGACCTGCGCCACGCTGGCATTGGGCTCGCGGCCCTCGCGGATGGCGGCGACGAATTCACGATCCTGAAGCTCGATACCGTTGGACGAGACCGCGACCTGCGACAGGTCGACCGGCTCCTCGCGACCGGTGACGAGATCGTCGTAGCGGGCGATCCAGGTCCCGTTGTCGCAGATGTAGCGGAAGAAGGTGCCGAGCGGCCCGTCGTTGTTGAAGCTCAAGGACAGGGTGCAAATCGCACCGCTCTCCGCCTTCAACTGGATCGACATGTCCATCGCGATCCCGAGTTCGGGATGCTTGGGTCCCTCAATTGCATTGGCCTGGACGATCGGGCCGGCCTGATAGGCGAACAGGTCGACCGTATGCGCGGCGTGGTGCCACAGCAGGTGGTCGGTCCAGCTGCGCGGCTCGCCCTTGGCGTTGATGTTCTTGCGCCGGAAGAAATAGGTCTGGACGTCCATCTGCTGGATGGAAAGGTCGCCGGCCGCGATCCGGTCGTGCAGATATTGATGGCTGGGATTGAAGCGGCGGGTGTGGCCGACCATCGCGGTGAGTCCGGTCTCCTGCGCTTTGGCGAGAACCCGTTCACCGTCAGCTAGGCTGTCGCAGAGCGGAATCTCTACCTGCACGTGCTTGCCCGCATCCAAGCATTGCAGCGCCTGTTCGGCGTGAAGCTGGGTCGGAGTGCAGAGGATGACTGCGTCGAGGCCGGGTTGCTCGAGCGCTTCGCTCAACTCGATGGTGGCGTGAGGGATGCCGTATTTGTCGGCCACCGCCTGGGTCGGCTCAAGCGTGCGGCCGACCACCGAGACGACCTCGACGCCGTCGATGTTGCGGAGGCCGTCAAGGTGCTTTTCGCCAAAGGCGCCAGCGCCCGCGAGTGCGATCTTCATGGGTTTGTCTTTCGGTCTGATTCAAGCGGTCAGCGGAGCGTCCGAGGCCGCGGTGCTGTCGCGTGTGTCGAAGCTTTCGCCATTGTCGGGACGCAGCACGATGTGCCCGATGGCGGTGTTGCTGCACGGCACGTGATAGTGGCGGTGGATCGCCTTGGTGCGCTTGCCCAGCGCACCGCGCATGATCAGCCACATCACCATCTCGATACCTTCGCTGCCCGTCTCGCGCAGATATTCGATATGCGGGACCTTGCGCAGGCGGTCGGTGTCGCCGACCAGCCCGTCGAGGAAGTCGTTGTCCCATTCCTTGTTGATCAGGCCCGCGCGCGGGCCCTGGAGCTGGTGGCTCATGCCGCCGGTGCCCCACACCTGGACGTTCAGATCCTCCGGGAAGCTCGCCACCGCGCGGGCAATCGCCTCGCCCAGCGCCCAGCAGCGATTACCCGAGGGCGGCGGATAGGTGACGACGTTGACCGCCAGCGGCACGACCTTGACCGGCCATTCGGCCACGTCGCCGAACATCATGGTCAGCGGCACGGTAAGGCCGTGGTCGACCTCCATCTCGTTGATGATGGTCATGTCGAATTCGTCGAGGATCAGGCTCTGCGCGATGTGCCAGGCAAGGTCCGGGTGGCCATGGACGTCGGGCACTGGGCGCGGGCCCCAGCCTTCGTCGGCGGGCTTGTAGCGTTCGCCGCAGCCGATCGCGAAGGTCGGGATGATCTTCATGTCGAAGGCCGAAGCATGGTCGTTATAGACCAGGATCACGACGTCGGGCTTCTCGGTCTTTTCCCACTCGCGGGTCCAGTCGAAGCCTTCGAAAATCGGCGCGAAATAGGCGTCGCGGTCCTTTTGCTGGTCGTGCGCGACGCCGAGCAGGGGAACGTGGCTGGAGCCGACGCCGGCGGTGATGCGAGCCATTAGTTGCTGTCCTTCTTGGAGCGAACACCCTGCGGCGAGCGGCCGCCGGCGTTCATCATCGCCTGATATTCCTCGACCGACACGCCGGTCATAGTGCTGACCGCCTGGACGAAGCTCTGCCCGTCGGTGGAGAAGACCTTGGCGAGGAAATAGATGTTGCCGCCGAGGTCCAGCAGCTGGTTGTAGTCGCGCGCCAGCACCGCCTGCTTCTGTTCGTCGGTAAGCTGCCACTCGTCGAGATAGGCGGCCTCGTCAGCCTTCCACTTCTCGCGATTCTCGGGCTTCATCAGGCTCATCGCGAACTGGTTGAGGTGATAGCCCTGGCGCGCGCGGGCGGCGGTGAAAACCCGGGTGCCGGGGATGTCCTCGAACTCCGCCAGATAGGCGTGGATGTCGCGTGGTTCGGTCATAAGCCGCGTTCCTTCAAGAGGGTGTCGAGGCGCGGGAAGACGCGGCGGGCATTGCCTTCGAAAATGGCGCTGCGCTCCGCATCGCTGATGTCCAGCGCGTCGACATAGCGTTTGGTGTCGTCGAAATAATGACCGGTGGTCGGATCGATCCCGCGCACCGCGCCGACCATCTCCGACCCGAACAGGATGTTCTTGTTGTCGATGACGTCGGCCAGCAGGTCGACGCCCGGCTGGTGGTAGACGCAGGTGTCGAAGAAGATGTTGTTCATCAGGTGGGTGCCCAGCGCCGGCTTTTTCAGCATGTCGGCGAGCCCGCGGTAACGGCCCCAGTGATAGGGCACCGCGCCGCCGCCGTGGGGGATGATGAACCGCAAGGTCGGGAAGTCGGCGAACAAGTCGCCCTGCAGCAATTGCATGAAGGCGACGGTGTCGGCGGCGATGTAATAGCCGCCGGTGGCGTGCATGGCGGGATTGCAGCTGCCCGAGACGTGGATCATCGCCGGCACGTCGAGCCCGACCATCTCCTCGTAGAAGGGATACCAGTAGCGGTCGGTCAGCGGCGGGTGGGTGAAGTGGCCGCCGCCGGGATCGGGGTTGAGGTTGCAGCCGATGAAGCCGAGCTCGGTGACGCAGCGGCGAAGCTCGGCGATCGAGCCGACCATGTCGGCCTTGGGGCTTTGCGGCAACATGCACACGCCGGCGAAGGTCTCGTGATAGAGGCCGACGACGCGGGCAATCAGGTCGTTGCAGCGGGTCGCCCACTCGATCGCCACCGCTTCGTCGCCGACGTGCGGGGCCATCGCCGAGGCGCGCGGCGAAAAGATGGTGAGGTCGGAGCCGCGCTCGCGGATCAAGCGCAGCTGGTTGGCATCGATGGTGGCGCGGATCTCCTCGTCGGAGATGTCGGGATAGGGCGGGGCGGGCTCGCCGGCCTTAAAGGCGGCGACCTGCGCCTCGCGCCAGCTGTCATGCGCCTGCGGAAGCACGGTGTAGTGGCCGTGGCAGTCGATGATCATGCGGCTTCCTCTGCCCGGCCGGGGTCGATCTGTTCGAGCTTGGCGGCGAGGCCGGCGGCGGGGCTGATCCCCAGACGGCCAAGTTCTCGCTGGCGCCGGATCGTGCCGCGGGTCAGCGCCGGTTCGACCCCGAGATCGTCGAGGGTGCGCGCCACTTCCTCCATCTCGGCGGCACGGCGCAGGCCATGGACCAGCATCCGGTCGAGATTATAGTCGGCGCGAGAAGTCCAGCCGGCCTGGTCGCGCGAGGAGTCGAGCGAGGCGAGGACCGCCTCGGTGACCCCGGCACGATGCGCGGCGAGCAGGCATTCGGCGGTGAGCGCCTCCATGCCCTTGACCATGACCGAGCGGATCATCTTGATTGCAGAAGCGTCGCCGATCCGATTGCCGACCACGGTGACGTCGGTGAAGCCATAGGCGCGGAGGCCTTCGGCGGCGTCCTGCGCGCGATCGCCGGAGACCAGCAGGGGGACCGCGTGGCGCGCGGGAAGCACCGGCGACATGATTGCCACGTCGACATAATGCGCACCGGCGGCCGTCACGGCCTTTGCTGCGGCACGCTTGGTGGAGGGCGCGACGCTGTTCATGTCGAGGTAGAGTGCACCGACCGGCATGCTCGGGGCGTACTGGCTTGCCGCGTCCAGCGCCTGGTCCGCGGTGACGAGCGACAGGATGACTTGCGCACTCGCGACGGCATGCGCGGCGCTGTCGGCACCGGTCACTCCGGCAGTGGCATAGTCGAGCAGCTTGGCGGCGCGGGTGGCGGCCGCCTGGGTCTTGAGGTCGAAGGCGGCCGCACCGGGACGGGCAAAGGCAGCGCCTGCCTCGCCGAAGCCGATAAAGGTCAGAGCCTCCGTCACACCGTCGCGCCTAGGGGATGACGCACCCCCGCCACCAATCCAAATGCGCCGCCAGCTATCAGTTTTGCTGATGTCTTGTGCTGCCGCTGGCTTGTTGGAGGAGGCCGATCAGACGCGACTGGGCACGGGTCGGCCGCCACCCGGCCCGCGTTGCGATGCCGATGGTGCGGACCGTTCCGGGCAGTTCGATCGGGATCCGGACCAGCATTCCGGCCTCCACTTCCAGCGCCACCTGGTCGGCCGACAGCAGGGTAAGGAGGTCGCTTTGTGCCAGCAGCCCGCGGATCACCATCACCGACCCGCATTCGATCGGGACCGCCGGTGGGGCCGACGCGCCGGCGAACAGGTCGCTCCAGTGGCTGCGAAGCGGGGTTCCTGCCGGGCCGACCACCCACGCCTGCTGCGCCAGTTCCGGGATTCCGACGTTCGCACGTTCGGCAAGCGGATGGCCCGCACGGGCGAAAACCGACAGCGAATCGTCGAACAGGGGCTGTTGCTCGATCCCCGGCGGCGGCTCGGGCCGGATCGCGCCAACCATCAGGTCGATCGAGCCTTCCCGCAGCGGATCAATCAGCTCGCGCCAGGAGCCCTCCACCACGTCGACGATGGTCGCCGGGGCGTGCCTGACGAACTCGGCAAGAGCGCGGGGGACGAGCAGGGCGCGGCTGAGCGGCATGGCGCCGATGGTGATCCGTCCGCCCACGCCGGTGTCGCCGAGCGCTTCCTCGATGCCTGCCGCAATCTCCCGCGCGGCGAGGCGGATGGCGCGGGCGAGGCTGCGCCCGGCGGGGGTCAAGACCATCCCGCGGCCGCGCCGTTCTGCAAGGGCCACGCCCCAGATCTGCTCCAATTCGCGCACCGCCCGGTGGATCGCGGGCTGCGACAGGCCGCTGGCCGACGCACCGCCGCTGAACCCGCCGGCATCGGCGAAATGGAGAAAGGCCGAGGCCTGCGTCGCGGTCATCAACCGGTCGGGCCGGGCAAAACCGCGCGCTCCGCCTCGGCGCGGACCGGCAGCGAGCGAGGCGAAGGCGCGCTCGGCCCGTTCCGACAGCGCAAGCCCGGCCGCGGTCGGCGCCATGCCCTCGTGCGTGCGGTGAAACAATTGCTGGCCAAGCTGCCGCTCGATCTTGCTCAGACCTTGGGTCAGCGCCGGCTGCGACAGCCCTGCCGCCTCCGCCGCGCGGTTGAGGCTGCCGTGCGACCTTATCTCGCCAAGCGCGCGCAGGTGGCGCAGGTTGAAGTCGAACGGCTGCATGGCTTCTATAATATTTGCTTATGGGGGCCATGCAACTTCGATTGGCAAAGTCCGCCCGCCTCCGGGAGGCCGGGGACCATATAGAGGAGCAGTGCATGGCAGTCGTCGTCCAGAACATCGAGCGGGCAGCCGCTGACGTTATCGACGGGCTGGGCGCCGCCGGCGTCGCCACGGTGCATGAAGCGCAGGGACGGATCGGGCTGCTCGGCCACCAGCTGCGGCCGATCTATCCCGGTGCGCGGATCGCCGGCAGCGCGGTGACGATCTCCGCGCCGCCGGGCGACAATTGGATGCTGCATGTCGCAATCGAGCAATTGGGCGAGGGCGACATATTGGTGCTCGCGCCGACCTCGCCGTGCGTCGACGGCTATTTCGGCGACCTGCTCGCCACCAGCGCGATGGCCCGAGGGTGCCGTGGACTCGTGATCGACGCCGGTGTGCGCGACGTCCGCGACCTGACGCAGATGGGCTTTCCGGTGTGGTCGCGCGCGGTGTTCGCGCAGGGGACGGTCAAGGCCACGCTGGGCTCGGTCAACGTGCCGATCGTCTGCGCCGGGGCGGCGATCGAGGCCGGGGACGTGATCGTCGCCGACGACGACGGGGTGTGCGTGGTCAGGCGCGCCGATGCCGCCGAGGTGCTGAAGAAAGCGCAGGCACGCGAGGCGGCGGAGGAAGACAAGCGCAAGCGGCTCGCGGCGGGCGAGCTCGGGCTCGACATCTACGACATGCGGGGCAAGCTCGAGCCGATGGGTCTGAAATATGTCTGACGGCGTGCGGTGCATGTGGATGCGCGGGGGGTCGTCCAAGGGTGCCTTTTTCCTGCGCGACGACCTGCCGGCCGACCCGGCGACGCGCGATGCCTTCCTGCTGCGGATGATGGGATCGCCCGACCCGCGGCAGATCGACGGGATGGGCGGGGCCGATCCGCTGGCGAGCAAGGTGGCGGTGGTCAGCCGCTCCGAGCGCGACGGCGTCGATGTCGACTATCTGTTCCTGCAGGTGTTCGTCGATCAGCCGATCGTCAGCGATTCGCAGAATTGCGGCAATATGCTCGCTGGGGTCGGCCCGTTCGCGATCGAACGCGGGCTGGTCGCGGCGGCCGACGCCCGGACCGAGGTCGCCATCTTCATGAAGAATACCGGGCAGGTCGCGGTGGCCACGGTGCAGACGCCGGGCGGCGCGGTGACCTATGCCGGTGAGGCGGCGATCAGCGGGGTGCCGGGCACCGCGGCGCCGATCCCGCTCGCCTTTCGCGACACCGCCGGCTCGTCGTGCGGCGCGCTGCTGCCGACCGGCAATGCGGTGGACGAGATCGACGACATAGAAGTGACGATGATCGACAACGGCATGCCCTGCGTGGTGATCGCCGCATCCGACGTCGGGATCACGGGCTACGAGGACCGCGACACGCTCGATGCCAATGAGGCGATGAAGGCCAAGGTCGAGGCAATCCGGCTCAAGGCCGGGCCGCTGATGAACCTCGGCGACGTGGCCGAAAAGTCGGTGCCCAAGATGATGCTGGTCGCCGCGCCAAAGGAGGGCGGTGCGATCGCGGTCCGCTCGCTCATCCCGCACCGGGTCCATGCCTCGATCGGCGTACTTGGCGCGGTCAGCGTTGCCACCGCCTGCCTGATCGAGGGCTCGCCGGCGGCCAGGGTCGCCAAGGTCGGGCAAGGTCGCGAGCTGACGCTGGGGGTAGAGCACCCGACCGGGGTGACCGAATGCGTGGTCTCGCTCGACGAAGGGGGCCAGCCAGTCAGCGCCGGCATGCTGCGCACCGCGCGCAAGCTGATGGACGGGGAGGTGTTCGCGTGAAGGACGACGAGGGCCGGATCCGCAGCTGGACGCTGGAGCCGTCGCGCCCGCGTTTCGTGCCGCCGCCGGGCGCGGTCGATGCGCATTGCCATGTGTTCGGACCTCAGGCCGAGTTTCCGTTCAGCCCGGCCGCCAAATATCTGCCGCAGGACGCGGGCCCCGACGCGTTGTTCGCGCTGCGCGAGAAGCTGGGCTTCAGCCGTAACGTGATCGTCCAGGCAAGCTGCCACGGCACCGACAATCGCGCCACGCTGCATGCGATCGCGGTGTCTGAAGGCACCGCGCGGGGCGTGGCGGTGGTCGATCCGGCGATCGGCGACGCGGAGCTCGACGCGCTGCACGCAGGCGGCATCCGCGGGGTGCGGTTCAATTTTCTCAAGCGGCTGGTCGACAATGCGCCCAAGGACAAGTTTCTGGAGGTGGCGCACCGCATCGACAGGCTCGGCTGGCACGTCGTGGTCTATTTCGAGGCCGATATCCTCGACGAGATGCGGCCGTTCCTCGCCGCGATCCCCGTGCCGGTGGTGATCGACCACATGGGCCGCCCCGACGTGGCACAGGGCCCCGACGGCGCGGACATGCGCGCTTTCCGCTCGTTGCTCGACAGCCGCGACGACATCTGGACCAAGGTGACCTGTCCCGACCGGCTCGACCCGGCCGGCCCGCCTTATGCCGACTTCGTTCGCTCGGTTCGGCCGCTGGTCGAAGCCTATCCCGACCGCGTGCTGTGGGGCACCGACTGGCCGCATCCCAATATGGAAAGCGTGCTGCCCGACGATGGCACGCTGGTCGATGTGATCCCCGACATCGCGCCAACCGAAGCGCTTCAGCGCAAGCTGCTCGTCGACAATCCGATGCGGCTCTACTGGCCCGACGAGGCTTGAAGGCCCCACGGCTCGTCCTCCTCGGCGCCATCGCGGCGCTGGGGTCGCTCGCCATCCAGATGCTGGTCCCGGCGCTTCCGCAGGTGACCGCCAGCCTGGCCGCGAGCAGCGCAGACGGGCAATTGCTGATCGCCGCCTATCTCGGCGTCCTCGCCGCGGGACAGCTCGGCTGGGCGCCGGTCGCCGACCGCGTCGGGCGGCGCCCTGTGATCCTCCTTGGGCTGATGATCTTCATCGCCGGCACCCTGGTCTGCGTGGCAGCGCCAAGCCTCGCCATCCTGCTCGCGGGCAGGGTGCTCCAAGCGGTCGGCGCTTCTTCCTCGCTGGTGACCGCGCGGGCGATGGCGACCGATGGCGGCAAGGCTGGGACTGCCGCCGCGCCGTTGGCCGTGCTGACCAGCGTCACCCTTGTCTCGCCCGCGCTCGCGCCGGTGATCGGCGGTGTGGTGGTGTCGCTTGCCGACTGGCGGATGCTGTTCTGGCTGTTGGCGGGACTGGGGGTGGCCGGGCTGCTGCTGGCCTGGCGATTCCTGCCCGAAACGCTGGCCGAGCCGCCCCGCGCGATCCACCCGCTCGCCATCCTCCGCCGCTATGGCGCGGTGGCGACGCGCGGCCGGTTCTGGCCGCTGGCACTTGCCAACATGCTGGCGAGCGCGGGCTTCTACCTGTTCCTCGCCGTGTCACCCTTCGTCCTCGCCGCCGCGGGAGCTACCCCGGCGTGGTCCGGGCTGTTCTATTCGGTCGTCGCGAGTGCGATCATTCTCGGGACCTTGCTGGTGCCGCCGATCGTGCGGCGACGGCCCGGCGCGCTGTGGCCGATGGGATCGGCGGTCATGGTGGCGGGCGCGGCAGCACTCGGCCTGGTCGCCGCCGCGCCGCACGCCATCTTCGGCCTGCTTGCCGCGATGAGCCTTGTCGCGCTCGGCAGCGGGCTCAGCGGTCCCGCCCTGCTCGCCGAGGCGATCGAGCGGCAGCGTGGCGAGGCGGCCAGTGTCGCCAGCCTCTTCGGAACGCTGCAGATGGGCGGCGCGGCGTTGCTCTCGACCCTTGCCGTCCGGATGGCGCCGTCACCCCCCGCCGAGATCGCGATCATCGGCGGGCTGATGTTCGCCTCGGTCCTCGTCCGCCAGTGGGGGCGTCAGGCCTCGCCCCACACCTGACGCGCGACGTCGATTACCAGCCGCATCTTGGCCGCCTGCTGCTCGATCTCGATGTCGTTGCCGTGGACAGTCGAGGAGAAGCCGCATTGGGGCGACAGCGCCAGCTGATCGAGCGGCGCGAACTGCGCGGCCTCGTCGATCCGGCGGCGGATATCGTCCGGCTCCTCAAGCTCGCCGAGCTTAGTCGTGACCAGGCCGAGCACCACGGTCTTGCCCTTGGGGAGGAAGCGCAGCGGCGCAAAGTCGCCCGAGCGGGGATCGTCATATTCGAGGAAGTAGCTGTCGATCTCCAGCTCGTTGAACAGCACTTCGGCGACCGGCTCGTAGCCACCCTCGGCCGCCCACGATGAGCGATAGTTGCCGCGGCAGAGGTGGACTCCGACCACCATGTCCTCGGGCCGGTCGCGGATGCTTTCATTGATCAGGCGGGCGTAGAGCCGCGGCAGCTCGTCGGGGTCCATGCCGCGCTTGCGGGCATTCTCGCGCTGGGTGTCGTCACACAGATAGGCGAGGTTGGTGTCGTCGAGCTGGAGGTAGCGGCAGCCGGCGTCGGCCAGGCTGGCGATCTCGGCGCGATAGGCAGCGGCGAGGTCGGTGTAGAAATGCTCGAGGTCGGGATAGGCCGCCGCGTCGATTGCCTCACGCCCACCGCGGAAGTGCAGCATGGTGGGCGAGGGGATCGTCACCTTGGGCGTTCGGTCGGTGCAGGAAGCGAGGAATTCGTAATCCGCGCGCTGGATGTCGGTCACGTGCCGGATCGGCCCGGTGATCTTCATCACCGGCGGGGCGTAGGCGAGTTCCTTGCCGCCATGCTGGTGGAACTTGACCTGCGTGCCCCCGGCCTCGTCGACGCCGTCGAGCTGGAGCAGGAAGTCGGTGTGAAAATAGGTCCGCCGGAATTCCCCGTCGGTGATCGACTGGAGGCCGAGCCCCTCCTGGAAAGCGACCACGCCGCGGATCGCCTCGTCCTCGACGCTGCGAAGTTCGGCGGCGTCGACCGTGCCGGCACGATGCGCCGCACGCGCCTCGATCAGCGTGGCCGGACGGAGGAAGCTGCCGACATGATCGGCACGGAACGGCGGCTTGGTCATCAGATCTCCGAGGCAATTCGTAGGTTAAGCAAACGACCCGCTGGGTAGGGCGGATCGGCGGCTTTGCGCAAGCCATTGTAGACGGCGCGAAATGGTGGCTATGTTGCGGCTTATAACAAAGCCTTGGGAGGGGTTGGGCCACGCCATGAGTCAGGATCCGCGCGTCATCATCAACCGGGAGCCAATGACCCGGGCCCAGTGGGGCATCGTCGCGATCATGGTCGGCCTGAACGCGCTGGACGGGTTCGACGTGCTGTCGATCAGCTTCGCCTCGCCCGGCATTGCGGCGGACTGGGGCATCGATCGCGCCGCGCTCGGCTTCGTGCTGTCGATGGAGTTGATCGGCATGGCGATCGGCTCGCTGCTGCTGGGCGGTATGGCCGACAAGCTCGGGCGGCGGACCACCATCCTTGGCTGCCTTGGCCTGATGACGGTCGGCATGCTGGGCGCGGCGACCTCGCACGACGTCGTCACCTTGTCGCTGTGGCGGGTGCTGACCGGGCTTGGCATCGGCGGGATGCTGGCGGCGACCAATGCGGCGGTGGCGGAAGCGGCCAATGAGAAGCATCGTTCGCTGGCGGTGGTGCTGATGGCGGCCGGCTATCCGGTCGGGACCATCATCGGCGGCTCGATCTCGGCGGTCCTGCTGGCGCATTACGACTGGCGCGCGGTGTTCGTGTTCGGCGCGATCTGCAGCGTGCTGTTCATCCCCTTGGTCCTGTGGCGTGCGCCGGAATCGGTGGCGTTCCAGATGACCCGCCGCCGGCCCGACACGCTGGAACGGATCAATCACACGCTGCGGCGGATGGGGCATGCCCCGGTCGAAGCCCTGGTCGAGCCCGACGGCGGCGAGGTCCGCTCACGGGCACCGGTCGTCAACCTCTTCTCGCCCGGGCTGATCCGGCCGACGATCGTCCTGACCCTGGCCTACCTGAGCCACATCATGACCTTCTATTTCATCCTCAAGTGGATTCCGAAGATCGTGGTCGACATGGGCTTCCCGCCGCCCCAGGCGGCCGGTGTGCTGGTGTGGGCAAGCGTCGGCGGGGCAACCGGATCGCTGATCCTTGGGCTGCTAACCGGCAAGGTCCGGCTGCTGGCACTGACCATCGCCGCCATGCTGCTGTCGACCGCGCTGGTGATCCTGTTCGGCGGCGGGCAGAGCGATCTCGCTGGGCTGTCGCTGGTCGCGGCCTGCGCGGGCTTTGCCACCAATGCCGGGGTGGTCGGGCTTTACGCGCTGATCGCCCAGAGTTTCCCGACCGCGGTGCGGGCGACGGCGACCGGATTCGTGATCGGCATCGGTCGTGGCGGATCGGCGCTGGCGCCGGCGCTGGCCGGGCTGCTGTTCGCGGCCGGGCAGGGGTTGCAAACCGTCGCCATCCTGATGAGCGCGGGGTCGCTGATCGCGGCGGCGGCACTGCTGTTCCTGCGTCAGAAAGCCACGGCTGCCGCACAACCGGTCTGATCATCCAACTTTCATCAGGCCGGATTGTTGACAAGAATAGCTTTGCTTCATAGCCATTGCCGGTTGGCGGGTCAGTGTTGCCCGGTGGCATTGGAGGAGAGAAAGCCATGGGGAGCTTCCGGCTCGTCGTCCTGAGTGCGACGGTGTCGCCGCTCGCGCTGCTGTTGGCCGCGCCGGCTGCGGCCCAAGCTGGTCCGGTGCCGTCGAGCACCGAAACGACGCAGGAAACCACCGAAGCGCGGGTCGCGGAAACGGGTGTCGAGGATATCGTCGTCACCGCGCAGCGCCGTACTCAGCGGCTGCAGGACGCGCCGGTGTCGGTCACCGCCTTGTCCAACGTCGCGCTGGAAGCGCGCGGGATCGACAACCTTGGCGATGTCAGCAACTTCGCGCCCAACCTCGAGCTTCACCCGACCAACCGCCCGGCCGGCGGTGGATCGGCCTTTGCCGGCTACATCCGCGGCGTCGGCACCGGCGATTTCCAGTTCCCGACCGACCCCGGCATCGGCGTCTATGTCGACGACGTGTACATCGCGCGCAGCGTCGGCGGTCTGCTCAGCCTCGAGGATGTCGAGCGGGTCGAGGTGCTGAAGGGCCCGCAGGGCACGCTCTACGGCCGCAACACGATCGGCGGCGCGATCAACGTCATCACCACGGAGCCGCGGCTGACCGGCGATTTCAGCGGCCTGGTGAAGGCGCGCGCGGGATCCTACGGCCGGTTCGACCTGACTGGCCTCCTCAACACGCCGATCATCGAGGACCGGCTGGGGATCAAGCTCTCGGTCTCGCGGCTCGACAGCGCCGGCTATGGCCGCCGCCTGCTCGACAACCAGCGCTATGCCAGCGAGGGCCGGGTGATCCTGCGCGGCGCAATCAAGGCGCGGGTCAACGATGCGATCGACGTCAAGGTCGCCGGCGATTACACCCGTCAGCGCCAGAAGCCGCCGTCGGGTTATCTGATCGACTTCGTGCCGACCGGCCCCACGGTGGCCAAGATCGCGCGCTTCAACCAGATCGCCGCGCCGTTCGTGAACGGGCAGCTCGGCCTTCCGGCGGGGTCGATCTACGACGCACGGTGGGAATCGCCCGACCCCTACCGGGTCTATGCGCTTCAGCCGCAGCAGGACGACAGTGACATCGGCGGCGTGTCGGGCGTGATCAACGTGCGCCTGTCGGACACGGTCACCTTCCGCTCGATCAGTGCGTGGCGCGCGATCGACGCGCTGATCGAGGTCGACGGCGACCAGGTGCCTTACGTTTTGCAACAGTCGCGCACCGCGCTGAAGCAGAACCAGTACAGCCAGGAATTCCAGCTTGGCGGCACCGCGCTGGGCGATCGCCTGAACTTCCTGGTCGGTGCTTATGCCTTCCGCGAGAAGGGCGACAGCAGCGTCTTCACCCGCTCGTTCGAGGGCATCTACGAAGCGCTGATCGCCGCCGGCCAAGTGCCGATTGCAGCCGATGCCGGCAACACCTTCACCACCTTTGGGCTGGAGGCGACCAGCTACGCCCTGTTCACGCAGAACACGCTGAAGCTGACCGACCAATTGGGTGTCACCGTCGGCGCGCGGATCAATCGCGACAAGAAGGACTATTCGACCTCGGTCCGGCGGCCGCAGAACGGTCAGATCGTGGTGCCGTTCTCGACCGCCAGCGCGAAGTGGAACAGCTTCACCCCGCGTCTCGCGCTAGAGTTCAAGCCAAACCGCGACCTGCTGTTCTACACCAGCTATTCGAAGGGCTTCAAATCAGGTGGCTTCGGCGCCTCGACCGTCGCGTCGACCCCGACGCCGCGCTACGAGCCCGAGAAGCTGACCAGTTACGAAGCGGGCGCGAAGACCAGCTGGTTCGACAACCGGCTGACCTTCAACATTGCCGGCTTTTATTCCAAGTACCGCAACATCCAGCTGACGGTGCAGTCGGTCGATCCGATCACCAACGCCAACATCCGCACCACCCGCAATGCCGGCGGGTCGAACATCAAGGGGTTCGAAGCGGAACTGGTCGCGCGGCCGCTGGCCGGGCTCGACCTCAACCTCGGGGTCGGCCATGTCGACGCCAAGTTGGACACCCTGTCGGCCTCCGCCCTGTCGAGCGGGTTCAGGCTGGGCGACCGGGTGCCGCAGATTCCCAACTGGTCGGTCAATGCCGGCGCCTCCTACCGGGTGCGGACCGGTGCGGGCGACCTCACCCTGCGCGGCGATTTGTCGCACAAGGGATCGCAGTTCTTGACCGCCGCCGACCCCACCTCGTTCCAGGACAAATATACCTTGTTGGGCGCGCGGGTGGCGTTCGAGCCGACCTTCATCGAGGGGCTGGAGCTGTCGGTCGAGGGCACCAACCTCACCAACAAGCGGTACAATTACTACAAGGGAACGCTGGCACCGACCGGCGAGTATGTCGCGATCCCGGCGGCCCCGCGTGAAATCTACGCGACGGCCCGCTTCCGGATCTGAGCGGGGGTCTGGCGCGGCACCCTTTCTCCCGCCGCGCCAGCACTCTCGTCGATCAGGCCGCGACCACCTTCAGCGGAACGTAGACCGGGCCGACCTCGGGCATCCCACTCATTTTGACCTCGCCGTCGAGCGCGATGCTGCGGGTCCGCTCGAGCAATTGGCGGAGCGCGATCCGGAATTCGGTGCGGGCCATCGCCATGCCCGCGCATCGGTGCGGGCCGCGCCCGAAGGCGAGGTGCTCGCGCACGTTGTCGCGATCGATCCGGAAGGCGTGGGGATCGTCGAACACCGCTTCGTCGCGGTTGGCCGAGGCGTAGGCGAGCGCGATCGGCTCACCGATTTCGATGTCGCGGCCGCCGAGGGTAGTGGGCACCCGGCTGGTCCGCGCAAACCCGCGATAGGGAGTGTAGAGGCGGAGGAACTCCTCGACCGCCATTTCCAGCTTGCCCGGATCGCTGCGCAGTTCGTGTCCAAGCTCGGGGTGCCGGGCGAGGTGCACCGCGACGCTGCCGAGGAACACCGGCGGCGCGACTAGGCCGACGATCAGGATCTGCCGAACGCAGCCGACCAGCATCTCCTCGGGCAGGGGCTCTCCCGCTGCATCGGTCGCGATCAGCAGGCTGCTGACCGGATCGATGTCGGGGTCGAGCGGATGCGCCTTGCGCGCCGCGATCAGGTCGCGCGCCAGCCCGTACAGCACTTCGCTGGTCTTCGACACGGTGGCGACATCGAAGTCTTCCCACGCCTTCACGAACGCCTTGGCGGTGCGCCACAACAGTTCGCGCTGCGCGGCGTCGAGCTGGAACCACTCGGCGAAGATCAGCGCGGGGAGGGGACTCCCGAACCCTTCGACGAAGTCCCCGCCGCCCGCCTCGATGTAGGCGTCGAGCAGGCTTGCGACGTGCACTTCGATCCGCGCCTCGATCGCGGCCAGCCGCTTGGCGCCGAGCGCGCGGTCGATCGCTCGGCGGTACGGCGTATGCTCGGGCGGGTCGAGGTGGAGCGGAGGGCGGCGCCCAGTGGCCGAGGCGCCGGGCACCACATTGCGAACGGTGGTGGTGAATTGCTCGGGATGGTCGAGGATATGCTTCACGTCGGCGTGGCGGGTGGCGATCCAGAACCCGCCGAATGCATCGCTTCGGGCTACCGGGCAACGCGCGCGGAGGTCGGCGAACACCTCGTGCGGGGTGTCGAAACTCTCCGGGGCGAGCGGGTCATAGTCAGCCATGTCGCGTGCCTTCGCCTTGATATTCCACTCGAATGGCGTTGACACAAAAATGCTCTGGTGCATAGCATTTGGGCTGGAGGAACGACGTGGACCTTGGCCTGTACAGGAAGGTGATGGCGCGGGTGGTGGCGCCGCTCACCGTCGGCATCATCCTCAGCTCGCTCGACCGCGTCAACGTCAGCTTCGCGGCGCTCCACATGAACGAGGACATCGGCCTCGATCCCAAGGCCTATGGCTTTGGCGTCGGCATCTTCTTCGTCGGCTACCTGCTGTGCCAGCTGCCCAGCGCGGAAGTGCTCAAGCGGATCGGTCCGCGGCGGTGGATCGCCGGCAGCGTGATCGGCTGGGGCCTGGTCGCGACCGCGATGGCCGCGCTGCAGACGCCGACGCATTTCTACGTCCTCCGCTTCCTACTCGGTGTCTTCGAAAGCGGGTTCGCGCCGGGCGTCGTATGGTATGTCAGTCAGTGGTTGCCGCAACGCTACCGGGCGCGCGCTATCGCCGGGACGTTACTAGCCATCCCAATTTCGGTGATCATCGGCGGGCCTTTGTGCGGTGCGCTGATGAAGCTGGAGATCGGCGGCCTCGCCTCATGGCGTTTGATGTTCGCGGTGGAGGGCGGGATCACCGTGCTGGCCGGCATCGCCGCCCTATTCCTGTTCGTCGACCGCCCGGCCGATGCGCGCTGGCTGAGCCCGGACGAGCGCCGCGCCATCGACGAGGCGATCGCCGCCGACAGGGTCAGTACCGCGCGCACCAATGCCAGCCTGTCCGAGGCGCTGCGCGATCCGATCCTGTGGCTGGCGGCGGGGGTGTGGTTCGTTCTCATCACCGGCGCCAACGCGATCATCTTCTGGCTGCCGATCGCGATCAAATCGGTCGGTGTCGCCGATCCGTTGCAGGTCGGCGTGCTGAGCGCACTGCCGTGGATCGCGATCGGCACCGGCATGGTCGTCAACGCCCGCCATTCCGACCGCACTGGCGAGCGTTACGGCCACCTCGGCTGGCCGATGGTGGTGGCAGCCGCGGCGATGCTGACGGCGGCAGCGATCCTGTCGAACGGCCCGCTGGCGCTGCTGGCGCTGATCGTCGCCGGGTTCGGCCTCGGCGGGGCGCAGTCGGTGTTCTGGGCCATCCCCACCCGCTACGTCGGCGCCCGCAATCCCGGAGCGATCGCCGCGATCAACCTGTGCGGCAATCTCAGCAGCACGGTAATGCCCGTGCTGATCGGGTGGAGCGTGGCGACCACCGGCAGCGTCGCGGTTCCGGTATACGCCTTGTCGGCCATCACCATTGCCGGTGCCTTGCTGGTCCTGCCGCTGCGCCGCCAAGCACGCGCGCGGGAGGCAGTATAATGCTTGCCAGGGGTTTGCTTGCCGCCGCTGCGACCGTGTTCGTCGGCGCTGTCGGCGTAGCCCAGATCCGGCAGGAGCCTGATCGCTGGTGGAACCCAGGCGAAGGACGCATCTTTCCCGCCACGCTCGATTATCAGAACGAGAACGGCACGTTGCGGCTGCTGCTCGACGGCGGGCCGCTGAAGACCGAAGGCCACCCCTTCTTCACCGCCAGCGGCCCCAACGGACGCGCCTGCGTGACCTGCCACCAGCCGGCCGATGCGATGAGCCTGTCGGCCGAGTCCGCCCGTCGCCAGTGGGACCGCAACGGCGCCAGGGATCCGCTGTTCGCGGCGAGCGACGGGTCGAATTGCCCGAGCTTGCCGCAGGCCGAGCGCGCCTCGCACTCGCTGCTGATCGACCATGGGCTGATCCGCATCGCCCGCCACTGGCCCCCGCGCGACCTTGGCGGCAAGCCGATCAAGCCCGACTTCAGGATCGACGTCGTGCGCGATCCGTCGACCTGCAACACCGACCCGCGCTACGGCCTTACCTCGGCCACGCCGATGCTGTCGGTGTTCCGCCGCCCGCGCCCGGTCGCCAACTTCAAATATATCGAGGCGATGGGCTTCGCTTATGATCCCAAGGCGGGGATGCCGCTGCAGGTCGATCCGGAAACGGGCAAGCCGGTCAGCGGCAATCTGATGGCCGACGGGCGGGTGCCGACCCTGGCGGCGCAGATGCGCGACGCGGCGAGCGCCCACCTTGGTTTCCTGAAGCAGATGGACGCGCAGGACATTGCCCGCATCCTCGATTTCGAGCGGCGGCTGTATGTCGCGCAGCAGCAGGACCGGACGGGTGGCGCGGTCGATGCGGACGGCGCGATCGGCGGCCCGCGCACGCTTCAGGTGTCACAGCCCGGCCGGCTCGGCAGCGACGGCGGCGCGCCGGTGTGGAGCGAGTTCGAGGCATGGGAGAAAGTGCCCGAAGCGACCAAGGCGAAGTGGTCGCCGGAGGTCCGCAAGTTCCGCGAGTCCGTCGCGCGCGGGGCCCGGGTATTCCGCGAGAAGACCTTCTTGATCAGCGATACCGCCGGCATCAACTCGCCGATCGGGTTCGGTAATCCGGTCCGCAACAGCTGCGTCTTCTGCCACAACATGTCGTACATGGGGATGGACGTCGCGCCGGGGCAGGTCGACCTTGGCACCACCAACCAGCCGTTCGCCGATCCGGCGCCGCACCTGCCGCTGTTCCGGGTCACCTGCCTCGGCAAGCCGCATCCGCATTATGGGCGGACGATCCTGACCAGCGATCCCGGCTATGCGCTGACGACCGGGCGCTGCGCCGACGTTGGGCGGATCACGCTGCAGACGATGCGCGGGCTGTCTGCGCGGGCGCCCTATTTCTCCAACGGCAGTGCGCGCGACCTGCGCGGCGTGATCGATTATTACGAGCGGCGTTACACCATCGGCTATTCCGAGCAGGAGAAGCAAGATCTGGTGAACCTGATGCGGGCACTGTGATCAGGGGTGCATTCCTGTCGCTGCTCGCGTTCGCGCCGGCGGTCGAGGATAGCGTGAAACCGCTGCGCTTCGTCGCCTGCCCGGTTTATCGCGACACCGACAATGGGCGGAAGTCGGGCTGCTGGCTGACCTCCGACCCGGCGACGGGCGTGCGCTACGACGTGACTGCGGCGCCGACCAAGCCCGACTGGAACCATGCGATTCTGGTCGAAGGCAAATTGTCGGCGGATGCGACCGATCATTGCGGCGGCCGGGTGCTCGAGCCGGTGCGGGTGTCGGTGCTGGAAGGGGCCTGCACCCGCCACCTGCTGCCGGCCGAGGGCTACAAGGGCCGCCGCTTCGCCTTGCCCGAGCGCAACGTCCGCCCGCTCTACCAGGCGCGCAAGCAGCAGCAGAAGCCGTTCGTCGAGGGCCGGTTCACCATCCCGTTCGACTATCGCAGCAGCTTCATCAGCTACCAGATCAGCGACTATTATCTCGACGCGACGATCAACTACGCGCTCGACGTGCAGCCGGCGGTGATCGAGATCGCCGGGACCGCGCAGACAAGGCCGGCAATGGTGTCCGGAGTCCGGCTGGCCGAAGATGCCGCGTTGGCCCGCAGCAGGGCCGAGGTGGTGCGCAAGGCGCTGATCCTGCGCGGCATCCCGGCGCAACGGGTGCGGATCGTCGAGCGCCTGCCCGGCCCATTTGTCGCCGCCGCCTTCGACGGGCTGAACTCACCGGTCGATCGCCGCGTCGATATCAGGATCCGACCAGAGTAGGCCTCGACAGCGAGCGGGTCAGCACCGGATCGGGCGCGCAGACGTAGGATGCGGCCGCATTGGTGTTGCCCTTGCCGCGATAGCGTGCGGCGAGCGGATAGGGGCACAGGGTGCGGGTGAAGCGGGCCGCCGTGCCCTCCAGCTTGGTCGCGACAAGCGTTTCGGGGGCGCGGCCCTTCTCGACCCAATGGATCAGTGCCCACAGGGCGTCGCGCTGCGGATCGCCCGGCCAAGGCTGCTGGCCCGAGCCGCCGAACTGGTCGGCGCCGGGCCCGCGCGAGCAATGGTACATGCCGGGCACCATGAACAGCCGCAGGCCCTGGCTAAGGCGCGTCATCCCGCCCTGCTTGCGAGCGGCCGCGGCGACATAGTCGATGGTCGGACCGGCGTTGGTCGAGGGGTCGGCCCAGCCCTGATAGAGGATCGCCTTGCCGCCACGCTTGAGGAAGGGGGCGATGGCGACCTTGTCGGTGCGCAGTTCGGGCATGATGCGATTGGCCGCCGCGAGGTCGGCGGAGCGTTGGAAGCGATTCTCGTCCCACTTAGGGTCGTTGTAAACGCCATCGGCCCACATCGCGCGCAGCAGAGGCGAGGGCGGGCCGGGACGGGTGCGGACACCGGGCAGCAGCCCGCTGTCCATCGCCAGGCCACGCTCGTCTTTCATCGGCGCGATGATGGTGTCGAGCATCGCGAGCTTTGGAGCGGTGAGGCAGTCTTGGGTTTGCCCCGGCTTGCACAGTAGCGAGGCGGTGCGGAAGCGGCAGCTCATCGGGGTGCCGATGATCCCGTCGGCCACCCCGTCGCCGGCGTCGCAGGCGGCGGTCGCGCGGGCCTCGTAAAGGCTCCAGTCGGCATCGCTCAAGGCGGCGTGCGGTTGCTGCTTCTGAAGCAGCGAGAAGTACATCATCCGCACCGATTGCAGCGGCATGTAGGGCCCTGGCGCGCCGGCCAGCACGCCATCATAGTCGCCGGGATAATTCTGCATTTCCTTGAGCGCCTGGCGACCACCGCCCGAGCAGCCGGTGAAGTAGCTGCGGTCGGGCGCTTTGCCGTAGAGGTCGGCGATCAGCCCCTTGGCCGCGACCGCGGTGAGGTGGACCGCGCGGTGTTCGTAATCGACCCGCGCCTTGGCATTCGCCATCCACCGCGCCTCGCTCACCTTGTGTCCGTTGTCGGTGGTGACGGTGGCAAAGCCTTCGCCAATCCGCCGGCTCATGTCGCCGAAGTTGAACACGCCCGCGTCGCCGCCGACTCCGGCGCCGAGCATCCGCCCGTTCCACTTGTCGGGCAGCCACGCCTCGAAGCCGATATTGCCTTCGATCCGGCCCTGCACGCGGCAGAAGGGGACGGTCACCGGCTGGCTTCGGGCGTCGTCCACCTTCCACGTCGGCGCCGGCACCACCCGCTGCGCCGAGGTGATCACCACATTGCCGTCCCGCGCGCCGGCCAGCGCCGGGCAGGCACCCGCCGACGCGAGGAGCAGCAACAGGCTCATCAGAACTTCACGTTCGCGGTCAGCGCGTAAAGGCGCGGAACGGGGTTGGAAGCCTGCGGATCGTAGCCGCCGGTGGTGTCGACGAACGGCGGGTCCTCGTTCAGCAGGTTGCGGACGTCGAAGGTCAGGCCGATCCGCTCGTTGATGTCGTACCCGAGCAGCAGGTCGATCGTGTTGTAGGCGCTGATCCGCTGCCGCGGCGTGACCGTGGTGTTGTAATATCCGTTGAGGTGGTTCCAGGTCACACGGCCGCGCGCCCCGCCGAGCCGTGCGCCAATGTCGGCCTGGCTGCGGAACTTCTGGTTGAAGCCGATGGTGTTGCGCACGTCTACCAGACCGGAACCCGGCACCGCTTCGAACAGATAATCGGTGACATAGGTGCCTTGAACGCCCGCATCGAATTCGGCCGCGCCCAGCTTCCACTTGTAAGTGGCGGTGAAGTCGACGCCGCGCAGCTTCGTGGTGCCGAGGTTCTGGCGCCGGCCGTCGGCGATGAAGGTCACCAGGCTCTGGTTGATCGCGCTGTTGATCGGCAGGCCCGACCCAACCAGCGCCGCGACCTGCGCCGCGGTCGGATTGAACTGCACAAACTGGCTGTAGAGCGGGTTGGTCAGCAGGCCCGGGGTCCCGCGCAGGGCCTGGATCTGGTCGGTATAATCGATGTGGAAATAGTTGAGGGTCGCGACGAACCCGCGCAGTGCGCGCGGGGAAAGCTCGACACCGGCGGACCAGGTCTTGGCGGTCTCGGGCTTGAGGCCCGGATTGCCGCCGGCGATGCCGATGCCCTGCAGGTTGCCGTTGGGGCCGGGCAGCGTGTCGAAGTAGAGGCCCGCACCGCCCGCGACCGTTGACACTTCGGTGAAGGTCGGCGCACGGAAGGAGGTGCCGTAGGTCCCCTTCAGGACCACGCCACCGAACGGCTGGTAGGTCAGCCCGATCTTGGGATTGGTGGTGCTCCCGAAGTCGCTGTAATTCTCGTGCCGCAGCGCGAGGCTGAGGTTCAGCCGCTCGATCCCTGGCATGGCGTTGCCCGCGCCGACGACCGGCACGAACAATTCACCGAACACCGCGTCGACGTCGCGGCTGCCGGCATCGGCGACCCGCATCGGCGAGGCCGAACGTCCGCTCAGCAATTCGGTGAAGGTATATTCGTTGCGATGCTCGGCACCCACCGCAATGCGAACCCTGCCGCCGGGGATCTCGAACAGCGAGCCGTCAAGCTGCGCGTTGAAGACGCTGAGGCGGGTGCGGCCGGTGATGACGAAGAGGTTGTCGGTGATATTGGCGATGGTAGCCGGGTTGTTGGGCCCGCCGAAGACGTTGAACGCGGTCGCCGGATCGGTGCTGTTGAGGGCCGCCTGGAGCGCCCCGGCATTGACCCCGTTGCGGCGGCGATCGTCCACTTCCTCGGCACGGCCGAGCGCGAAATAACCGACCGCGCGGAAGTCGCCGAACGGCTTGAACTCGATCCCGGCCGAGCCGTTCCAGCTCTTGGCGTGATAGGGCCGCGAAATGGTGCCGATGCTGGGGAACAGCGAGGTGGCAACGGTCACGCAGCGGGTGCCGGCGGGCACCCCGACGCTGGCGGCGCACAGCCCGGGGGTGGAACCGGGAGGAGCGACATAGAAGGGGTTGGTGCTCGGCACCGTGGCATTGACGTTGGCGAGCAGCGGCAGGGTGCCGTTGCGCCGCGACCAGAAGCCGTCAACGAACAGGCGGAAGCCGCCGAAGTCGTGGCTGGCATTGCCGACGACGCTGTAGCGCTTCTGGTTGGGGATGACCGCCAGCGCGGGGTCGTAGAAGCAGCGGTTGGTGCCGAGGGTCAGAGCGCTGGCGTTGGCCGCGGTGACGCCGCCGGCCGGAATGGCATAGGCCACGCCGCCGCTGGTGATGGTGCCCGGCGCGCAATTGGCGACCCTCAGGTCACGTCCGCCGCGCGGGCGATTGTCGTTCTGGAAGAAGTCGAGCTCGCTTCCGAGCAGGGCATTGTTCTGGGAGTATTCGCCGGCGAGGGTGACGTAGCCGCCGTTCCAGCGCTGGCCGCCGAGCAGAGCGATCTGCTTTTCGCGATAGTCGCCGTCGGTCAGGCCGTAGCGGGCGCGCGCTTCGAGGCCCGAGAAATTGCGGCGCAGGATGAGGTTGACTACGCCCGCGACCGCGTCCGAACCGTAGATGGCGGACGAGCCGTCGGCGACGACCTCGACCCGGGCCAGCGCGATCGACGGGATGACCGAGGGATCGGTGAATTGCCCCTGCGTTCCCTGCGGCGGGAAGCGGCGGCCATCATAGAGCAGCAGGGTCGCGTTGGTCGACAGACCGCGCAGGTTGATGCCCGCGCCGCGGGTGGCGTTGGCGGCGCCGTTCTGCGCGCTTCCACCCGCGCGGTTGGCGCCGAGCGAGACGACCTGCGGCACGCGGCGCAGGACGTCGTTGGTGGAAATCACCGGCTCATCCTGGATCTTCTGCGCGTCGAGCGCGATGACCGCCGAACCGACCGGGGCGATGCCGCGGATGCGGCTGCCGGTGACGGTGATGGTGGTGTCGCCCGACCCGTCGGCGGCCGGCGTGGTGGGCTCGCCTCCCGGGGTGGTCGGCGGCTCGTCCGGGCCGGCGGGGGTGACCACCGGCTCGGCGGTCTGGGCCGAGGCCGGCACCGCCAGCAGGGACATGGCCATCGCGCCGAGCGCAGCGTGACCGAGCAGTCGGGGCAAGCGCCCCCCGTTGATTTGTTCGATCATCTTTTCCCTCCTCGAATGTCCCGGGGCCGGCGGATCGCGACCGGCCCCGGGACGTGTTTCAGTTCGCCTCCGCCCGGGCCGCGCGTGCCTTGGATTCGGCAAAGCGCGGTGCGAGCGACAAGAGGACGATGGCAGCAATCAGAATGGCGGCGCCGACCAGCTCGGCCGGCCGCGGGTGGGGCAGGCCCCACACCCAGGCGAGGATCAGCGATCCGCCGATGCCCGCGATCAGGCTCGCGGCGCGCTCCAGCGGCACGCAATAGGCGTTCTCCCGCGGGTCGAGCAGGATGATGATCGCGAATACCGAGATGATGGTCAGCGTGACGCCGATCGCCAGCAACGGCAGGATGACGGGGTCGGTCCAGACCTCGACGAAGCCCCAACTGAGCGCGCCCGACTGGCTGCCGAAGCCCGAAGCCGAGATGGCGGCGAGGATCGCCACCGACAGCGGCAGGGCGAACACCTTTTCCTCGACGAAATATTGCCGGACGGAGGCGGGGTCGCCGGTCTTCGAGACCTTGGTCATGACCGCGAGGCGGACGAAGTAGCCGACCGTATAGAGCACCACCGTCAGGATCGCGAGCGGCGGCAGATTGAAGCCGCCGCGGTCGCCGATGGTGATGATCAGCGCCACCAACACCATGAATAGGGCGATCCAGCTCCACCATCGCACCTTGCGACCAAAGGCGAGGTCGACCAGCGGCGCGATGATCAGGATGTCGCCGCGCATCAGCAGCTGGATGAAGGGGATGCTGACGCCCTGGAAGGTGAAGGACAGGGGCACGGTGAACAGCACCAGCGCGGTGCCCAGGCCCGACCACAGGGTATATTTGGTCGGAACCGGGATCCGCCGGCCGAGCAGCATCACGCCGTGTGCGTCCTTGTGCCAGCCAGAGAGCCAGATGAAGAGATAGGTGATGACCGTGCTGATGATCAGCGAGGCGGGCAGCGTTTCCAGCCCGGTCAGCGGGCGGCCGAGGCCGGGATGGGGCTGGCTGGTCACCAGCTTGGTCACGATGACGTTGGGCAGGTAGGCGCAGAGGTAGAGGAAGACGTAGGCCTCGAGCGGAAGGGCGCGGCCGGTCATGCGGCCTGCTCCAGCTCGACCATGTCTTGGCCGGTGCGATAGCGGGCGTTGAGCCCCGCCTCGCGGGTGATGGCGTCCATGTAGGCGACGACCTCGTGGTGTTCGGCGCTGCCCGGCTGGGCGAAGCGGGGGACGGCGTCGGTGCCGATGGTCAGCGGGAGGAAGCCGCTGCGGACGATCTTGCCCCCTTCGATCTCAAACCGGGCGACCATCGACAGGCGCGAGGCCGCCGGGAAATTGTACAGGCTGTCGAAGTCGGGCTCCCACTCCTCGGCGAGGACTCGGATCTCGTTGAAGCTCTTGGACGCGGCGTGGACCGGGTCCATCCTGAGGTCGGTCGCAAAGTTGCACAGCGAATAGAAGACCGGCGTGCCGTCGATCAGCTCGCAGCCCTTGAGGATGTGGGCGTGACCGCCGAGGATGGCGTCGGCCCCCGCCGCCACCGCCGCCCGGGCGACGTCACGCTGATAGTCGGCGATCACCGCGCGGACGAAGTGGATGCCCCAGTGGAGCGACACGAAGACCAGGTCGGCCTCGGCCTTGGCGGCGCGGATGTCGGCTTCCAAGGCGGCAAGGTCCTCGCGGTGGGGGAAGCTGTGGACCCGCGCGGGGGTGCCCGGCTGGTCGTGCTCGATCTGCTCGTACAAAGTGTGGGCCCGCATCGGCGCGCAGCCGGGGCGGCGCTCGTCCGCCCAATAGGAGTGCGGCAAGATGCTCGAATAAGCGAGGATGGCGATGCGGGTGCCGTCGCCCAGCGTGATCCGGACCGGGCGGCGCGCTTCGGCGATGTCGGCGCCGGCGCCGACGACCTGCAGCCCGGCCGCCTGGAGGTTGTCCCTGGTCTCGAAAAAGGCGTCGTTGCCCCAGTCGAGGACGTGGTTGCCGGCCATCGAGATGACGTCGAACCCGCCGCGGGCGAGGGCGGCGGCGCCGTCGGGGCGGGCGAGCACTGCGTGCCGGGCCTGGGGCAGGCGCGCGCCTTTAGTGGCGAAGCTGGTCTCGAGCTGGCCGAAGGTGACGTCGGCGGCCTTCAGCACGCTGCGAGTGGCGACATAGCTTTCATCATAATCGTCGCGATCGGGGGCGAGGTCGCCGGCGGCGAGCAGGACGTGGGTCACGCCGCGCGCTCGAAGCGCACCGGGACCGACAGGGCGCCGATCTCGGGAAAGCGGGTCTGGCGTGGCTCGCCGTCGAGCGCGAAGCCGGGCGCGGCCGCGAGCAGTTCCTCGAGCGCGACCGTCACCTCGAGCCTTGCGAGCGGCGCGCCGACGCACATGTGGGGGCCGCGACCAAAGGCGATCGAGTCGCGGATGTTGGGGCGGTCGATGCGGAATTCGTCGGGATCGGGGAAGACGTCAGCGTCGCGGTTGGCGGAGGCGTAGATCAGCGCAATCGGCGCGTCCTTGGGGATGGTCCGACCGCGAATGGTGACGTCGTGCAGCGGCGTGCGCGCGAAGCCGCGATAGGGTGTGTAGAGGCGCAGAAATTCCTCGACCGCGGCGGGCACCAGCGAGGGATCGGCGCGAAGCTGCGATTGCAACGAACGGTCGCGGCCGAGGTGGACGGCGATCGACCCGATCATCACGCTGGGGGCGATGATGCCGACCACCAGCACCTGGCGGATGGTGCCGACGATCATCTCGTCCGGCAGCGGCTCGCCATCGACCCGCGCGGCGAGGAGCGCACTGGTCGCATCCTCTTCGGGTGGCATCGGGTTGGCCCGGCGGTCGGCGATCACGCCGCGCGCCATGTCGTAGAGATAGAGGCTAGTCTCCTTGGTCGCCTCCACGTCGTTCGACTGGACCGCAATATTGTAGCGGCGCCCGGCCTCGGTCAGCTGTTCGACCGCGTCCGGGGCAAGGTTCATCCAGTGGGCGAAGGTGGCGATCGGCATCGGTGCCGAGAAGTCGGCCACGATGTCGCCGCCACCGCGTGTCATCATGGCGGCGAGCAGGCGGCGACTGGTTTCGCGGATCACGGGCTCCAGCCGCGCGGCCTGCTTTTCGCCCAGCAGCGGCGCGAGCGCGCGGCGGTAGGGCGTATGCTCGGGCGGATCGAGGTGGAGCGGAGGGCGGCGGCCGGTGAATGCGACCTTGGGGACGACATTCTGCTTCGAGGTGGTGAAGGTCCGCCAATCGGCGGCGGCGGCGGCGACATCGTCGTGCTTGGTCAGCGCCCAGAACCCGCCCCACGCCTCGCTATGGGCCACCGGGCAGTGCTGGCGCAGCCGCGCATAATCGACATGCGGGCTATCGAAAGTCTCGGCGACAAGCGGGTCAAAGTCATTCGACATAACAAATGGCTATCGTTCAATGAAAGCGCTTGCAAGCACTTTTGCAGCGGGCCCGGTTTTGCGCCAGAACGTCGCCATGGCGAACCGCAACCCCCGTCTCGACGATGTCGCCGCCATGGCCGGCGTGTCGGCCGCGACCGTGTCGCGCTTCCTCAACAACCCGTCGGTGGTCGCGGCGGCGACGGGCGTCCGCATCCGTGAGGCGATCGAGGCGACCGGCTATGTCCAGAACCTGGCGGCCGGAGCGCTGGCGACCAGCCGCAGCCGGATCATCGCCGCGCTGGTGCCCGACATCGCGCAGTCGATCTTCAACGACACGGTCGAAGCGATGATCGAGGAGCTGGCGAGCGACGGCAACAGCGTGATGCTGGCGCTGACCGGGGCCGACAATCGCGGCCTGACGCGCGAGATCAACATGGCGCTGGCGCGGCGGGTCGACGCCATCATTCTGACCGGGATTGTCTCCGAGCCCGAAACCCGCCAGCGCCTGCGCTCGGCCGGGATCACGGTTGTCGAGACCTGGGGGATGCCCGAGGACCCGATCGATATTGCGGTCGGCTTCTCGCACCGCGCGGTGGGGGAGGAGCTGGCGCGGTTCCTGCGCGCCCGGGGCTATCGCCGCCCGCATCTGGTGGTGCCGCGCTCGACCCGCGCGGAGCGGCGCGCGACGGGCTTTACTACCCGCTGGGTGCACGACGGTGGCCCCACGCCGACTCGAATGGAGGTCAATGTGCCGAGCCATTTCGGTCAGGGCCGGCTGTCCTTTCGCGCGCTCGCTGACCTGGCCGAGCAGCCCGACGTGGTAGTGTGCGGTTCGGACTGGATCGCGCAGGGGCTGATCGTCGAGGCGACCGCCGCCGGGGTCCGCGTGCCCGACCAGCTGGCGGTGGTCGGGTTCGGAAACCTGCGCATGGCCGGCGACATGCGGCCAACCATCACCTCGGTCGACGTCGACGGCGCGCGGATCGCGCGCGAGGTGCTACGCGCGCTTCGGGCTCGCGCGGCGGGGGAGCCGATCGAGCCGATGATCGATGTCGGCTTCCGGGTGATCGCCCGCGAAAGCGCCTAGCTGCAGCGGCGGTTGCGAAAGCAGGAGCGCAGCATCGGGGTCGGGCGGTAGGGCGTGAACACGCCGGGCGCGGGCGCCGACCAGCGGCCGGTAGCGACCCGCGCTTCGACCATCCGGATGGCGGCAAGGATGGCGGTCGGGGGCGCGGTGCAGTGGCCGGCCTTGTCGACAAACAGGCTGCGCACCCGCGCCGCGCCGGCCGCATCGGCATAAGCGCGTTGCATGGTGGGCGAGGTCAGGCCGTCGCCGACCGTCTGTAGCGCGACCAGTGGCACCAGCGGCCGCGCATTCGGCGCATAATGGGCGCGCATGTACGCGACCGCGGCCGGATTGGCGCGGACCCGTTCGCCGCGCTTGAGGGCCGCGAGATCGCGGTCGAGGTCCAGCCCGACCCGGCGGTACAGGGCCTCCACCAGCGGACGGCGGCCGGAGGCGGCAAGCTGCTGGCGATAGTCGACGCCGCCGTTCCACGAGAAAACGCCGCCCGCGCGCTGCTCCTGGTCGCTGCGCGGCAGGAACACGCCCCTCACGAACGAGCGGGCCATTTCGGCCGCCTGCACGTCATGGTCGCCGTCGGCGGGACGCGGCCGGTCGGGGCTGGTCCATGAAGGGATACCTGCGAGCACGCCGGCGAGCGCGACTCGTGCACGTCCGGCGGGGGTTTTCACCGCTTCGGCCAGCGCGGCATCGACCCGCCCGCCATTGGCGCGATCGTCCTTGATTCGGACCAGCTGGATTCCGGCGTCCGGAGCGACCAAAGTGCGAAAGGCATAGGCGCCATTCAGGGCCATGTTCATCATGCCGAGCGAACCGCCGATCGACGCGCACACCGCCAGCGCGCCGTCGATTCCGCTGCCCGGCTGCTCGGCCAGCGCGGTGGTGACGAGCCCGCCCATCGAGCTTCCCCAGGCGATCACCCGGCGCGGTTTGCCATATTGTGCAGCGAAGGCGGCGATGGTCCGGCGCTGCGCCGGCACCGCCTGCTCGACCGCCCAACCGCCGCTGCCGTAGTCGGAGGCGGCGATCGCATAGCCGGCATCGAGCAGCGCCTGGCGCTGTGCGGGGGAGCCGGGTTCGGGCTTGCCGGGGGCGGGCGAGTAGCCGCGGCTGTAGAGCAGCAGAGTGCCGTTCCAGCGCGGGGGCATGGCGGCCGCCCAGCGGGTGCGCTCGTCGAGGCTGTAGACGGCGGTGGGAGCAGCGGCCGATGCAGGCGCGGACTGCGCAGAAACGGCGGCGAGCGCCAGCCAGGACAACATCTTACGGACCTCCATCGGCTTTTCGCTTGCTTCTTTCGTAGCGCTGATGAAAGCCCTTGCAAGAATGTTTTCCGGTAAAGCAATCTCGGACGATATTGCGGCGCATATGGCAATGCCGGGCGACCGGATTCCGCGCTCCGCTATCCAAGCCGCGCGCCGTGCCCTTCTCGATGCCTATGGCGTGATGCTGGGCGCCACGGGCCTGAGCGAGGATGTGCTCCCCTATCGAGTATTGGCCGAGAGCGAAGTCGGCCCCGCGCGCCTGATCGGATCGCTGCGGACCAGCAGCGTATCGCGCGCCGCGCTGGCCAACGGCGCGCTGGCGCATGCGCTCGACTATGGTGACACCTTCGATGCGGGGCCGGCGCATCCCCACGCCGCGCTGGTCCCGGCGCTGCTGGCGCTCGCGTCCGAGCGACCTTCGGCGACCTTGGGCGAGTTGCTAGAAGCGCTGGCGCTGGGCGGCGATCTTGCCTGCCGGCTGTCGCTGGCGCCGGTCCGGCCATTCGAGGAGGGCGGCTGGTACCCTCCGCCGCTGGTCAACCTCATCGCCGGAGCCGCGGCCTGCGCGCGGTTCCTGGGCCTGGACGCCGACGGGATCCGCGCCGCCATGGGGTTGGCGATGGTGCAAGGGGCGTTTCCGGGCGAGATCAAATATGATGCGAGCTCGCCCATTCGCGGGGTGCGCGAAGCCTTTGCCGCGCGCGGCGCGGTTGATGCGGCATTGCTGGCCGCGAATGGTGCCCGGGCATTCGCCGAGCCGCTGGAGGGCCGTGCGGGCTTCTTCGCCGTTTATGGCGGCGGAGCTTCGGGCGAAGCGCTGCTGGAGAGGCTGGGCGAGCGCTTCTATGGCGAGGAAGTCAGCTTCAAACCCTGGCCGAGTTGCCGCGGGACGCACCCCTATATCGAGGCAGCGCTGCAGCTGCGCGGCACGGTCGCCTTGGCCGACATCGACCGGATCGAAGCGGAGACCGGGCCGATCCAGGCGATGCTGATGCGCCACGATCCCCAGCATGCCGGCGACGCCAAGTTCAGCATCCCCTTCACCGTCGCCACCGCGCTGCTCCACGGCGAAGTGACGCTGCTGAGCTTCACCCCCGAGCGCCTCGCCGACCCCGCGATTCGAGCGCTTGCGCACAAGGTCGGCGAACGGTGTAATCCTGCTTGGGGACGAGAGCAGGCAGCAGCGGGATCCTTGACCTTTCACCTTACCGGCGGCCGGACCGAAGCGGCGGAAATCGCCATCGCTGCGGGCGATCCGCGTCGGCCGCTGAGCGACAGTGACCTCGATGCCAAGTTTGCCCGATGTGCGGCCTTGGCGACCGAGCCCTGGTCGGCCACTCGTGCCCAGGCTTTCTGCTCGGCCATTCTCGACGGTTCACTGAGCACGCCGATTGCCGAATTGTTCGATTGACCGCCCGAAATATGATGTTTAGGTATATTGCATAACAGTTCTTGAGGAGGAACTATGGCTACCGCAGCGCTTGCGAGCGATCGCAGCTTTACCCGCCTGAATCCGGTCACCGGCGAGACCGCCACCACCGCTCCCGCGTTCGGGGTCGAGCAGGCCAATGCGGCCGTGGATGCCGCCGCCGCGGCTTTTCCCGAATGGTCGGTGCTGGGTCCCAATGCCCGCCGCGCCAAGCTCAACGCCGCCGCCGACGCGCTGGCCGGCAAGGCGGACCAATTCGTCGACGCGATGATGGGCGAGATCGGCGCGACCGAGGGCTGGGCGCGCTTCAACCTGATGCTGGCGGTCGGCATGGTCCGCGAGGCTGCGGCGTTGACCACCCAGATCGGCGGCGAAGTCATCCCGTCCGACAAGCCCGGCTGCATCGCCATGGCGCTGCGCGAGCCGGTCGGCGTGATGCTCGGCATCGCGCCATGGAATGCGCCGATCATCCTCGGCGTGCGCGCGGTCGCTGTGCCGCTGGCGTGCGGCAACACGGTGGTGTTCAAGGCCAGCGAGCAATGCCCGCGCACCCACAGCCTGATCGCCGAAGCCTTCAATGAAGCGCTGCCGGCCGGCGCGGTGTCGATCGTCACCAATGCGCCTGAAGATGCGGCCGAGATCGTCGGCGCGCTGATCGATCATCCCGAGGTCCGCCGGATCAACTTCACCGGCTCGACGGGGGTCGGCAAGATCATCGCCAAGCGCGCGGCGGAGCATCTGAAGCCGGTGCTGCTCGAGCTTGGCGGCAAGGCGCCGCTGATCGTCCTCGAGGACGCCGACCTTGACGAGGCGGTCAAGGCGGCGGCGTTCGGGGCGTTCATGAACCAGGGCCAGATCTGCATGTCGACCGAGCGGATCATCGTGGTCGACAGCGTCGCCGAAGCGTTCGTCGAGAAGTTTGGCGCCAAGGTGAAGACCATGGCGGTGGGCGATCCGCGCGAGGGCAAGACCCCATTGGGCGCGGTGGTCGATCGCAAGGCGGTCGATTGGTGCACTTCGCTGGTCGCGGACGCGGTTGCCGAGGGCGCGGTGCAGGTCACCGGCGGCGACTCTAATGGCGTGCTGATGCCTGCGCATGTGGTCGACAAGGTCACGTCCGAAATGAAGCTGTTCCGCCACGAAAGCTTCGGACCGGTGGTCGGGATCATCCGCGCCCGCGACGAGGCGCATGCGATCGAGCTTGCCAACGACACCGAATATGGACTGTCAGCAAGCGTCTTCACCCGCGACACCGCCCGCGGCCTCAAGGTCGCGCGGCAGATCAAGTCGGGCATCTGCCACATCAACGGGCCAACCGTGCACGACGAGGCGCAGATGCCGTTCGGCGGGGTCAAGGCCTCGGGCTACGGCCGCTTCGGCGGCAAGGCCGGGATCGACGCCTTCACAGAGCTGCGCTGGATCACGATCGAGACCCAGCCCGGCCATTATCCGATCTGACTTTTCTCCCCTCCCGCCTGCGGGAGGGGGCGGGGGTGGGCCTTCCTCTCCCCAGCAATATCGCCAGCGACATGCGGGCACCCACCCCCAGCCCCTCCCGCCAGCGGGAGGGGAGCGAAGGACAAGAAGATGAGCGAGACCAGCAGCAACGGCGTTGTCGCCTATGATGTCGTCGACCGGATCGCCTGGGTGCGGTTCAACCGGCCCGACAAGCGCAATGCGATGAGCCCGACGCTCAACCGCGACATGATGGAAGTGCTCGACCTCCTCGAGTTCCGCGACGACGTCGGCGTGCTGGTGCTCACGGGCGAAGGTCCGGCGTGGACTGCGGGCATGGATCTCAAGGAATATTTCCGCGAGACCGAGAAGGACGGCCTTGCCGGCACCCGCAAGGCGCAGCGCGAAAGCTATGGTTGGTGGCGGCGCCTGCGCTGGTACCAGAAGCCGACGATCGCAATGGTCAACGGCTGGTGCTTTGGCGGCGGCTATGGCCCGCTGTTCGCCTGCGATCTCGCCTTTGCCGCCGAGGAGGCCAAGTTCGGCCTGTCCGAGATCAATTGGGGAATCCTGCCCGGCGGCGGCGCGACCAAGGTGGCGCAGGAGCTGATGCCGTTCCGCAAGGCGATGTATCACGCGATGATGGGCGAGAATATCGACGGCAAGACGGCCGAAGCCTGGGGCCTGGTCAATGAAGCGCTGCCGCTGGCCCAGCTCAAGGATCGCGTGACCGAAGTCGCCGGCGTGCTGCTTGCGAAGAATCCGGTGGCGCTCAAGGCAACCAAGGACGCGATGAAGCGGGTCGGGCCGATGACCTACGACGAGGCCGAGGATTATCTCGTCCGCGCGCAGGAAGCGGCCAACAGCTATGACAACGAAGGCCGCAAGGAAGGCATTCGGCAGTTCATCGACGAGAAGAGCTACAAGCCCGGACTTGCGGCCTATGACAAGGATCGGGTCAAGGCCTGAGCGTTCGGCTGGAGAGCAGAGCGATGCCCGATCTTTCCCGCCTCATCACCCCGCGTTCGGTCGCGATCGTCGGGGCGTCGCCGACGCTTGGCGCGCTGGGCAATTCGGTGATGCGCAATCTCGTGCGGCATGGCTTTTCGGGTGACGTCCACCTGATCAATCCCAAGCGGGACGAGATCGACAGGCGCCCCTGCCTGCCCTCGATCGAGGCGCTGCCCGACGGTGTCGACGTCGCCATACTGGCGATCCCCGGCCCGGCGGTCCTTCCGGCGGTGCGGGCGCTGGCGGAGCGCAAGGCGGGCGGGGCGATCATCTTTTCCGCCGGCTTCGCCGAGGGCGGCGACGAGGGACTGGCCGCGCAGGCCGAAGTCGCGCGGATCGCTCGCGATCACGACATGATCGTGCTCGGCCCCAACTGCCTCGGGCTAGTCAATTATGCGGCGGGCGTGCCGCTGACCTTCATCGAAGCACCCGTGCTCGACAGCGCGGGCAAGCCGCAGGTGGCGATCGTCAGCCAGTCGGGTGCGATGGCGGTGGTGCTGGGCACCACGCTGATGGCCAAGGACCTCGGCCTCACCCTGTCGGTGTCGACCGGCAATGAGGCGGCATCAGGTGTCGAGGATTATGTCGAGCATCTGCTCGATGATCCGTCGACGCAGGCGATCGCCATGATCGTCGAGCAGTTCCGCCAGCCGCAGCGCTTCCTCGCGCTGGCGACAAAGGCACGAGCGATGGGCAAGCCGATCGTTTTGCTCCACCCCGGCACCTCCAGCGCGGCGCGGGAGAGCGCGGCGACCCACACCGGGGCGATGGCCGGCGACTGGCAGTTGATGAAGACCAAGGTAGAGCGGGCCGGCGCGATCCTGGTCGACAGCCTCGAGGCGCTCGGCGACGTGACCGAACTTGCGGTCCGCGCGGGCAAGGTCAGGGCAGGCGGCACCGCGGTGCTGACCGAGAGCGGGGCGTTCAAGGCGTTGACGCTCGACCTTGCCGAGCAGATCGGGCTCGACTTGCCGCAAATGGGCGGCGCGACCGCCCAGGCGCTGCGCGACGCGATCCCCGACTTCATTCCGGTTTCGAACCCGATGGACCTGACCGCGCAGGCGCTGGTCGATCCGGACTTATACCGCCGCACGCTTGTCCCGTTGCTCGCCGATGACGCCTACGCGGCGCTGGTGTTCGGGATCATCCAGACCGACCCCGCCACCGCCTCACGCAAATTCCCGCATATCACCGACGCGATCACCTCGCTGAAGCCCGACAAGCCGGTCGTCTTCGCTGGTCTCGACGAGGGTGCGGAGGTGCCGGCTGAGTATGTCACCGATCTGCGCGCGGCGGGCGTGACCTACTTCCCCTCGCCCGATCGCGCGTTCCGGGCGCTGCGTCACCTGACGAAGGCTGCGGCCCGATCCGACGCGCGTAGCCAGGCCGAGCCGATTGCGCTCGACGTGCCGTCCGGCGTGATCCCCGAATATCGCGCCAAGCAGCTCCTTGCGCCGATCGGCATTCCCTTTCCGCAAGGCGGCTTCGCTGCCTCGACCAAGGAAGCCAAGGCGATCGCCGCACGGGTCGGTTACCCGATCGCGCTCAAGGCGCAGTCCGCCGCCCTCAGTCACAAGAGCGATGCCGGCGGCGTGATCCTGTCGATCGTCGACGATGCCGGGCTCGAAGCGGCGTGGACCCGCTTGTACGGCAATGTCGCCAAGTACGACCGCTCCATCGCGCTCGACGGCGGGCAGGTCGAGGCGATGGGCCGACGCGGGGTCGAGCTGATCATCGGCGCGCGCAACGACGCCGACTGGGGTCCCGTCATCCTGGTCGGCTTTGGCGGGGTCACCGCCGAGTTGCTCCATGACGTGCGCCTCCTCCCGATCGACTTGCCGCGCGAAGCGATCCTCGCCAAACTTCGTGCGCTCAAGCAGGGACCATTGCTGGATGGCTATCGCGGTTCGCCCGCGCTCGATGTCGATGCCGTCGCAGCGCTGATCGAGAAACTCGGCCAAGTGCTCGCCGGCACGCCGTCGATCCGCGAGATCGATCTCAATCCGGTGATCGTCTATCCCGCAGGCGAAGGCGTGGTCGCCCTCGATGCGCTGATCCTCGCGGACTAGGAGGGCGGCGGATGGACGTTTCAAGGCTCAAGGCGATCGACATTCACGTCCACGCGGAAGTGTCGTGCCACGACCTCGAAGACCCGATCTTCGCCGACTTCCTCGACGCCAGTACGCGCTACTTCAAGACCGACCGCCGGCGGCCGACCATCCCCGAGACCATCGCGCATTATCGCGAGCGGGACATCGGGTTCGTCATGTTCACCGTCGACATGGAAGCGGGCACCGGCATCCGCCGCATCCGCAACGAAGAGATTTCCGAAGCCGCCGCCGCCAACAGCGACATCATGATGGCCTTCGCCTCGATCGACCCGCACAAAGGCAAACTGGGCGTGATCGAGGCCCGCGACCTGGTCGAGAAGCACGGCGTGAAGGGCTTCAAGTTTCACCCGCCGCTGCAGGATTTCGATCCGTCGGACCGGATGGTCTGGCCGCTCTACGAGCTGATCAACCATTACAAGTTGCCGGCGATCTTCCACACTGGTCATTCGGGCATGGGCACCGGAATGCCGGGCGGCGGCGGGATCCGCCTGCGCTACGGCCAGCCGATGCTGGTCGACGAAGTCGCGGTCGCCTTTCCCGATATCAAGATCATCCTTGCGCATCCCGGCTGGCCGTGGACCGACGAAAGCCTGTCGATGGCGCTGCACAAGCCCAACGTGTTCATCGACCTGTCCGGCTGGAGCCCCAAATATTTCCCGCCGCAGATCGTCCGCTATGCAAACGGGCAGCTCGGCCACAAATTCCTGTTCGGGTCCGACTTTCCGCTGATCACCCCCGACAAGTGGATCGCCGCCTATGACGAGGCGGGGTTCAAGCCCGAGCTGCGCGACCGCATCCTCAAGGGCAATGCGGCCGGGCTGCTTGGTCTCTAGTCGACCGCCGGCTCGTGCCGCTCGATCCGCGCGAGGAGGTCGAGCAGGATGCGGGACTCGTCCGCGGTGAAGCCCGCCAACAACTGCTGCTCGTGCCGCTCGATCCGCGCCAGCGCGTCCTTGAGGGCGGCGGCGCCGCGGCGGCTGACCTTCAGAGTGAAGGCGCGGCGGTCGCTCGAATCCACTTCGCGGTCGACCAGTCCGGCATCGATCAATTCGTTGATCAGCGACACCATGTTGGCGCGCTTGATGCCGAGCAGGCGGCCGACCGACCCCTGGTTGATCCCCGGATTGGCCGACACCACCGCCAGGATACCCAGCAACACCTGGCGCAGGCCGGTGCCGTCCATCGCGCGGGCGAAGTCCGCCGCGAAGACCGAGGAGGCCCGCCGGAGATGGTAGCCGGTAAGCTGGCTGAGGGCGCCGTGAGGATTGTGGTTCGCTGCCATGCGCGGCTGGAAGCCATTTTTTGCGGGGGCGGTCAAATCGAATGTGACGCGATGGCGAGGATCGATCTGCCATGAAGCTGCCGACTGTTGCTTTGCTGTGGCTGTTCGCCCTCCTGTCGCTCGCGCCCGGTAAGGTGGAGGCGGCCGAGGTCCGGCGCGCGCCCGAAGCGACCGCCGCCTCGCCGATGTGGCTCGATCCGGCCGAGCCGGGCTCCGCCGCCGAGGTCGCGCTGCGCCGGGCTGGCTACGTCCGTGAAGAGTGGTTTCAATCGGGCACGGCCAATGTCTATGGCGACGGGCTTGCGGTGGTGCAGCGCGGCGTCCACTACGTCACCCGGCTGATCGTGATCCGTCCGCGCAACCCGCGGCGGTTCAGCGGCACGGTGCAGCTCAACCCCGCTCACCCGTTCCGCGGCAACGACAATTGGCAGACCCTCGCGCCCTATGTCCTGGAGCGCGGCGATGCGTTCGTGTCGGTGATGAGCGGCGCGGACGAGAATACGCGGCGGGCCAGGGCCGGGCCCGCCCCGGTGATGGCGCCGCTGACGCTGAGCTGGTTCAATCCGGCGCGCTACGCTCCGATCCGCTGGCCGGCGGAGGAGGATGGCATCCGCTGGGACGTGCTGACCGACACCGCGCGGCTGTTGCGGGATCCGGCCGGGCCATTACGGGGGCTGGCGGTGCGCCGGGTCTTCGCCTCGGGCTGGTCGTTCACTGGCAGCCTGCTGCGCACCTTCATCAACGAAGGCTTCCACGATCGCGCGCGGCAGGGATCGGGCAAACCGCTGATCGACGGCTATCTGATCGGCATTTCGGGATTCAGCTTCCGCTCGGGCTACCTTCCGCTCAACAGCCGCCTGCCGGTGCCGGGGGTGGACGACCCGCGGCGGCCCAATCGCGCGATCGACGTCCCGGTGATCGAGCTGCAAAGCGAGAATGAAGCGATCACCAATCGCGAGCCGCAGACCCCCGATCGCGACCGCGGGCCCGGCGCGCACCGCTTGTACGAGCTGCCCGGCACGACCCACGGATCGGGCGGCACCCGCACCTATCTTGCCGAGCGGCAGATCGCCTGGCGGCTGAAGCAGCGGTTCACGGCGCCGGTCGATGCCTGTCCCTATCCGGCGAGCGACATCGACATCGCGGACTATGCCCGTGCCGCCCATGCCAACCTCGAGCGCTGGGCGCGGGAGGGCGTGCCGCCGCCGCGCGCCGCCCGGCTCCAGCATCGCGCATTGGTGCAGTTGAGCGACGTCGACGGCAACACGCTGGGCGACATCCGCCCGGCCCAGATCAGTGTGCCGCTGGCGCGCTACGGCAAGGCGCCGGATGGTGCGAATTGCGACCCGACCGCGCCGGGGATTGGAAGCCCGGCCATCCCGATGCGCCGGGTGCCGCTGTCGCGCGAAAGGTTGCGGCAGCTCTATCCGGGCGGCGCGGCGGACTATCTGCACCGCTTCGATGCGGCGATTGACGCGCTGGTCGGGGCCAGATGGCTGCGCGCGCCCGAAGCGCGGCGCCAGAAGGCGGAGGCCCGGCGACAGGCCGCCGCCACCTTCTAGCGGTGGAACACGCCGTACATCCGGTCGAGCGCGGCATCGAACATCGGTCGTTCCTCGGCGTCGAGCTGGGCGAGCACCTTGGCCTCGACATCGACCATGATTGCGAACAGTTCGTCGAGCGTCTTCTCGCCGCCCGGCAGGATGGTCAGCGAATGGCGCCGGCGATCGACGGTGGAGCGCTCGCGCTTGGCCCAGCCGCGCTTTTCCAGTTCGTCGACGATCTGGACGGTGATCGACTTGTCGAGGCCGACCGTGCTCGACAATTCCTGCTGCGAGATGCCGGGATTGGCCTCGATCAGGGCGAGCGAGGAGAACAGGCCGGAGCGGATGCCATATTGGGTGGTCGCCGCCGCGAACAGCCCGGACAATTGGTTCTGGACCCGGCGCATGCGGAAGCCGACATAGTTGCCGAGCCGGCCGAGCTTGAGCCCGGTCGCACCGTCGCCGTCCAACGGCTTTCCCGCCGGCCGTGCCACCCGCCGCTTTTCGTCTGCTTTCACGAGAAGGCCCTGTTGACAGATGGTTGATATTTTCTACGGTTTAGCCGTTGGGATCACTAAAGTGGTCCAGCGGGTGCCTGTCAATCGGGGAGGACGATCGCATGGCGGAGGAGATGGCGACCTCGACCGATAGCAGCGACGCCGACGCTCCGGCGCCGAGCACGGCCGGACCGGTCGCGAGGATCGCATTCCTGGTCGGTTGCAGCGGCCTGTTGCTGGCCACGGCCGCCGATTCCATCGCGGTGCTGGGCCGTCATGCCGGCTTCCAGTTGCTCGGCGCGATCGAGGTGGTGCAGGCGGCCATCGTCCTGATCGCCGCGTCTTCGCTAGTCAGCGTGACGCTGGCCCGCGGCCATGCCGGGGTGCACATTCTGACCGAGCGGCTGAAGCCGCTGCCGCGCCGCCGGCTGGCGATCGCCGCGGATATCGCCTCTGCCCTGACCGTGCTGGTGCTGGTGATCGGATCGACGATGATCCTTGCCGACCTGTGGAACGGCTACGAGCGATCCGAGCTGCTCCACATCCCGCTGCGGGTGCTGCGCCTGCTGATGACCCTTGCCTTGAGCGTGGTTGCCATCGCCTTCCTTCGCCAGGCCTGGCTGGCGTGGAGGCAACGTGACACCTGAGTTCATCGGCCTGATCGGCATACTCGCCCTGCTGGCGATGCTGACGCTGGGCGTGCCGATCGGCATCAGCCTGGCGCTGGCGGGGATCGGCGGCCTTGCCGTCATGCTCTCTCCCGAGGCTGGAATCGCCAAGGCGGGCGTGGTCATCTTCGAGGTGTCGACCAAATACGAACTGGGGGTGCTGCCCCTATTCCTGCTGATGGCGCACCTGTGCTTCGCGGCGGGAGCGAGCCGCGACTTCTTCGACGTCGCAGCGCGCTTCGTCGGCCATCGGCGGGGCGGGCTTGGCCTGGCCTCGATCGCTGGCTGCGCGGGGTTCGGATCAATCAGCGGATCGAGCCTCGCCACCGTCGCCACTGTCGGCTCGGCCGCGCTGCCGGAAATGCGCCGCGCGGGTTACCAACCGGGTTTTGCGGCCGGCGCGCTGGCCGCTGGCGGGACGCTCGGCGCCCTGATCCCGCCGTCGGGCGCGCTGATCGTGTTCGGAATCATCGCCGAACAATCGATCGGCAAATTGTTCATCGCCGCCGTCATCCCCGGGCTCAGCCAGGCGCTTTTCTACATGGTCGCGATCGCCATCATGTGCTGGTTCAAGCCCGAACTGGGTCCCCCGTCGGAGCGAGTGCCATGGCGTGAGCGGATGCGGGGGCTGCTGGGCGTGATCGACGTCCTGCTGCTGGTCGTGTTCGTCATCGGCGGCCTGATGATCGGCTGGTTCACCCCGACCGAAGCCGCCTCGGTCGGCGTGATATGCTCGTTCCTGCTGTGCGCCTTCCGCGGCACCTTCAACCGCGCGGCGATCGGGGAGGCGTTCGCCAAGACGCTGTCGACCACCGGCATGATCTACCTAATCATCTTCGGCGCGATCCTGTTCGCGACCTTCGTCAGCGTTACCGGGCTTGCCGACCTCATGAGCCAGACCGTCCGCGACCTCCACACCAGCCCGGTCATCGCGATCATTGCCATGGCGCTGATCCTGCTGCTGCTGGGTTCGTTTCTCGACGGATTGGCGCTGATGCTGCTGACCACGCCAATCTTCCTGCCGATCGCGGTCGAGCTCGGTTACAGCCCGATCTGGTTCGGCATCTTCCTGGTCCGCACGATGGAAATCGGCTTCGTCCACCCCCCGCTCGGCCTCAACGTCTATGTCATCCAGGCGATCGGTAAGGACATCCCGTTGGGCGCGATCTTCCGCGGGATCGTGCCGTTCCTGGTCGCCGATTTCTTCCACCTGGCGATGCTGATCGCCTTTCCGATCGTCACCCTCTGGCTGCCGCAGCTGCTGGCATGATCAAGCGTCTCGCCCTGCTTGCGGCCGCGATGCTGCTCGGCGGCTGCAATGCCGAGAAGCCGGCCCCCGGCACCCATGTCCTGACCTACGCCAGCCCCTATCCGCCGACGCATCCGTTCGGACTGGCGGACCAGGAGTGGATGAAGTGGGTGTCGCAGCGCAGCGGCGGGCGGATCGCATTCAAGCCCTATTGGTCGGGCGCCTTGCTGTCGTCGGACATGAGCATGGAGGAGATCCGCCACGGCATCGCCGACATCGGCCTCATCACCCCCATCTATTCGCGCGGCGGGGCCCATCTGCTGCGCGGGCAGGCCGCCTTCTACGGCGGGGTCAAGGACATCCCCGACCAGGTCACGGTCTACGACTGCCTGGCCGCTCGCTTCCCGGCGTTCGGGCACGAGCTTGAGGGTCTGCACGTGCTGGCGGTGCAGGGCGGTAACTTCCCGGGCGTGCTGACCATCAACCGCCCGATCCGCACCCTCGCCGATTTCCGCGGGCTTCGCCTGCGCGCCCAGACCGACGCGATCGACGTGCTGAAGCAGCTTGGCGCGGACCCCGTGAATATGCCGATGGGCGAGGTCTATTCCGCGCTCGCCAAGGGCGTGATCGACGGGGTGGTGGCGCCGGCCGACACCATCCGCAGCCTTCACTTCGCCGAGGTCGCCAAGCATTTCACCACCATCCGCTTCAGCCGCGGCGCTTATCCCGCGCGGGCGATGTCGGACCGCGCATGGAAGCGGCTTCCGCCCGACCTCCAGCAGATCATGGTGGAGGGCAAGCCGCGGTGGGAAGCCGCGCTCAACCGCGAGTTGCTCAAGGCCGAGGCGGCGGGGATCAAGTACGGAAAGGAAGAAGGGATCAGCTTCTCCGACCTGACCCCGGCCGAGCAGCAGCGCTTCGACGGGCTCTACAACCAGGATGCCCGCGATCAGGCGGTCCGGCTGAAGTCGGTCGGGATCGATGCGCTGCCGATCTACGAGGAAGCGCAGCGCTTGCTCGCCCAGCCGCAGGTGCAATGCCCGAAGGGGCCTACGCCATGACGCTTCCGCTCGCCGGGGTGAAGGTCGCCGATTTCTCCTGGGTCGGGGCGGGTCCGCGCGCGACCAAGGACCTCGCCGATCTCGGCGCGACCGTGATCAAGATCGAATCGCGCAAGCGGCTCGACCTCGGGCGGCTGAGCGGGCCGTTCGCCGGGGGCGGACGCGATCCCGACGCCTCGACCTTCTTCGCGATCACCAACACCAGCAAGATGGGCGTCACCATCAACCTCGGCGATCCGCGCGGGGTGGCGGTGGCGAAGAAGCTGGTCGCCTGGGCCGACATCGTCGTCGAGAATTTCAGCCACGGCTACATGGACCGGGTCGGCCTGTCGTTCGCCGAGTTGCAGGCGATCAAGCCAGACATCGTCCAGGTCAGCGTCAGCGTCGCCGGGCGCGCGGGGCCGCTCGGGACCATGCGCGGCTATGGCAACTCGGCCGGTGCATTGTCGGGCATGGCGGCGCTGTCGGGCTGGGACGATCGCGGTCCGCACATGCCGCCGTTCGCTTATGGCGACGTGGTAGCGCCGATGTTCGCGACGGTGGCGATGCTGGCCGCGCTCGAGCATCGCGGCCGGACGGGCGAGGGCCAGCATATCGACATCAGCCAAGTCGAACCGCTGGTGCATGTCATGGCCGACCAGTTCGAGGCGTTGCAGCAGGGGCAGGGCGGCAAGCCGGCCAACCGCTCGGCGAGCATGGCTCCGCATGGCGCTTTCCCGGCGCGCGGGAGCGACCAATGGATTGCGATCGCGGTGCGCGACGATGCCGAATGGTCGCGGCTAGAGGGACTGAGCGGGATCGACGATCCCCGCTTCGCGACGCTGGCCGGGCGCAAGGAACATGAGGAGGCGCTGGAGGAGGCGCTGGGGCGCTGGACCGTGCTGCACGACGCGCACATCCTCGCCGATCGCCTCGCCGCGGCCGGCATTCCGGCAGAGGCGGTCGCCGACGGGCGCGACGTCTTCACGGATCCCGAACTGGTCGAGCGCGGCCATTTCCGTTCGATCACCCACGACAAGCTCGGCACCTGCGACATGCCGGCGCCGCCGCTGCGCTTCTCGGAAAGCGACGTGCGGGTCGGCCCGCCGCCCAACCTCGGCCAGCATAATCGCGAGGTGTTCGTCGACCTGCTCGGGCTGCCCGAAGCCGAGGTCGAGGAACTGATCGCAGCAGGAGCGCTGGCATGAGCGTGCTCTTGTCCCACTTGCTGGTCGTCGATCTCACCGACGAGCTCGGCGCGATTGCCGGGCGGATGCTGGCGGAGCTTGGCGCCGAGGTGCGGCGGCCGGCGGGCGGCGCGGCCGCCTGGAATCATGGCAAGCAGCCACTCGATCCGAGCGAGACTCAGGTCATGCTCGGAAAGGCCGACATCGTGCTGCGCGGCCCCGGGCTCGACAATCAGGCCGTCGCTGCGGCCAACCCGAAGCTGATTGACGTGGTGATCGCGCCGTTCCTGCCGGGCGGTCCTAACAGCGAGCGGCCGGAAACCGACCTTACGCTGATGGCGCGGTCGGGGCTGATGACCATCGTCGGCGATCCCGACCGTCCGCCGCTCACTTTGCCCGGGCAACAAGCCTACGCGCTGGCCGGAATCCAGGCGGTGATCGGCGCGCTGACCGCACTTCGGGCCCGCGCCACGAGCGGGCGGGGGCAGCTCGTCGAGGTCTCGGCCTACCAATCGGCGGTGCTCGCCAACTACCGCGAGCCGCTGACCTGGGGCTGGACCGGGCGGATTGGCAAGCGCACCGGCAACCTGCTGATCCGCGGCAAGTCGGGCGTGCGGCAGGTGTGGCCGTGCAAGGACGGCTGGGTAACCTGGGCGCTGGTAGACAACCCGCCGATGATGCGGGCGATGGTCGAACTGCTCGGCGACCTCGCCGGACCGCTGGCCGCGGTCGACTGGGACACGGTGCTGGTCGCCGACATTGACCGCGAGACGCTGATCGAGTGGGAGGAGGTCGTCGCCGCCTTCTTCCTCACCCACACTCGCGCCGAACTCGGCGAGCTGTCCTCGCGCAATGCCCTAGGCCTGTCGTACATCGACACCCCCGACGATGCGCTGGCGAGCGAGCATCTCGCCGCCCGCGGCCTGTGGCGCAAGGTCGACGGCGTGAAGCTGCCCGGTCCCTTGTGGCTTTCCTCGCTGGATGACCGGCCATGACGGCGCTTTCGGGCATCCGCATCGTCGACTTCAGCAAGTTCCTGCCGGGACCCTATTGCACCTGGCTGCTGGCCGAGATGGGCGCCGAGGTGATCCGCATCGAGAACCCGCGCGAGCTGGCCAAGCAGCGCAAGGTGTTCGGCTGGGACAAGCTGACCGAGGGAGAGAATGCCCGCCTCCGTGCGCAGGACATCTTCGCCCGTGGCAAGAAGAGCGTGCTGATCGATCCCGGCTCGGACGGCGGGCGCGAAGCCATCCATCGCCTGATCGCCGCCGCCGACGTGCTGGTCGAGGATTATCGCCCCGGCGTAATGGCCTCGATGGGCTATGGCACCGAGGAGATGGCGGCGCTCAACCCGGGCCTCGTCTATTGCTCGATTTCCTTGTGCGGCCAGACCGGGCCCTATGCCCGCCGTCCCGGCCACGACCCGGTCGCGCTGGCGATCTCGGGGGCGCTGTCGCGGATCGGCGACGATCCCGAGCGGCCGTCATTCCCCGGGGTGCCGGTCGCCGATCTGCTGAGCGGGTCGAACGGGGCGATCGCCATCCTCGGCGCGCTGCTGGCGCGGACGAACAGCGGCAAAGGCCAGCGGCTCGACATTGCGATGAGTGACGCCTCGCTGCCGCTGGTTGCCAACGTCATCTCGCGCAATCCGGATCTCGCCAAGGCCCCGCCCAAGGGCATGCATCGCGCCGACAGTGGCATCTGGCGCACCGCCGACGGGCTGCACCTCGTCACCACCGACATGGAGCCGCGCTACTGGCGGCTGTTCGTCGAGGCGATTGGCCTTCCCGAGCTTGCCGACCGCCAGATGGACCGCGCGGCCTGGCCTGAGATGAAGCGGCGCATCGCCGCCGTGATGGCGACCAAGACCAGCGCCGAATGGCTCGACATCCTCGCTGCCGCCGACACCCAATATGCCCCGGTGCTGACCATCGCCGAAGCACTCGACGATCCGCACAACCGTGCTCGCGGCATGGCCCTCGAGGTGGCGCTGCCGGGCGGCGGAACCGCGTTGCAGATCGGCAGTCCGGTCCGCCTCGAAGGCCAGCAGCCGGCCGGCGCCGCGGCCTCGCCGCCCGGCGCCGACACCCACGAAATCCTGTCCGGTCTCGGGCTATCCGACGACCAGATCACCGCGCTCAAAGGAACCATCGCTTGACTGAGTTCACCCGCGATCGCCCGCTCGAAGGGCTGCGTGTCATTGATCTGACCCGCGCCTTGGCCGGACCCTACGCCACCTTGCTACTGGCCGGGCTCGGTGCCGAGGTGATCAAGGTCGAGGATCCGCGCGGCGGCGACCTAGCGCGCGACAACAGCCCCTACGTCGGGCGCGACGGCATCACGGTCGAAAAGACCCATGACGACGACATCTCGATCTCGCACCTCACGCGGGCGCGCGGCAAGCTCGGGATGTCCTTGAATCTCAAGTCGCCCGAGGCTGCGGGGGTGTTCGCCGACCTCGTCCGCACCGCCGACATCGTAGTCGAGAACTTCACCGCCGGCACCGCCGACCGCCTCGGCATCGGCTACGCGGTGGCCAAGGCCGCCAACCCGCGGGTCATCTATTGCTCGCTGTCGGGGTTCGGCGCGACCGCGCCCGAGGGGGGCAAGGCGATGGACATCATCATCCAGGCGCTGTCGGGGGCGATGTATGCGAGCGGCGGGCCCGACGAGCCCCCAGTCCGCATCGGCATCCCGATCGCCGACATGCTGGCCCCGGTCTTCTCGGTGATCGGCATCCTCTCGGCGCTCGAGCAGCGCCATCGCACCGGGCTCGGCCAGCATATCGACGTGTCGATGCTGGGTGCGCTGACCAGCTTCGTCGCGATCGAGAATTGGTCGGCGATGGCCGCGGCGGGGATGCAGGCGCGCACCGGGCTGACCGTTCAGCGGCTGTCTCCGTTCGGGGTGTTCGAATGCGCCGACGGCTATATCGCGCTGGTCGCAGTGCACGAGAAGCTCGCCCGCGGTCTCTTCCGGGCGATGGGACAGCCGCAGTTGGGCGAGGATCCCCGCTTCGCGTCGCGCGATACCCGCGTCGCCAACGCCGCCGAGCTGGAGCGGCAGATCAACGCTTGGTCGCAGACGATCACGGTCGGCGAGGCGGTGGGGTTGTTGGAAGGCGAGGGCGTGCCGGTCGCGCCCGTCCGCCATCCCGACGAGGCCCTGCTCGACCCGCGCGTGATCGCCCGCCACGAGGCGGTTCCGGTCGCGCATCCCGCCTATGAAGCGGTCGACGACCTACGCACCGCGGGCATCCCGATCACCTTCTCCGATGCCGACACCGGCTTCGACGACGTGCTACCGATCCACGTTGGCGAGCATAACGACCGGGTGCTGGCGCAGACGCTCGGCTATTCGGAAGCACGCATCGCGGAGCTTCGCGCCAAGGGCGTGATCTGATGGTTGAAGCGCTTCGCCGGCTGGTCCACGCATGCGACCATCCCGGCGAGATCGCGGACGAGCTGCGCGGGCAGGGCCGCCGCGTGGTTCGCGTGCTGGGCCAGGATGCTCCGTACGCCCTGCTTCGTGCCCACGGCCTCGCCCCGGTGCGGATGGTGCCGCGGCCGGGTCCGACCCCCGAGGCCGACGCACTCGCCGGCGCGGGCCTGCTGTCGCAGCGCGGCCAGTCGTTGTTGCAGCAGATCGCCGCCGATACCTCGGGCGACCCGATCCTGTTCACCCGGGCCGACAGCGACCTGCCGCAGATCTTCGCCGCTGTGCGCGAGCTGATCCGCCAGGGCGACCTGCCGCCGCGGCCGATCCACCTGCTCGACCTCCTGCACCTGCCAAGGCCGTCTAGCCGGTCCTATAACGAACGGCGGTTGGTCCAGTTGGGCGAGTGGCTAGACGGGCTTGGCGGACGGACCGAGGACGGAGCTCTCGCGCGCGAAGCGGCGGCGGAACGCGCCCGGGCCGCGACGGTCGAGCCGCTGGCCGGCGTTGCTCGCATCGCTGCGATCGGGGCGGCTCACGCGCTCAAGCCCGAGGCTTGGGCGCGGGCGGTGGCGGCGCTCGCGGAATCGCATCCCAATGGCCGGCGCACATTCGTGCTCGGCTCTCCCCAATTTTCCACCGCCCGGCAGCGCGAGTTCGAAAAGCAGCAATTCGTCACCGTCGCTGACGACCAGGACTGGGGCGATCCCTTGCTGGCGGCCTGGTCGGGCAGTCCCGACACGCTGGCAGGGCTGGCCGATCCCTCGCGCCTCGCTCCCCGCATGCTGGTCCGGGTCGAGGACAGGCTGGCGTCGGTTCTGGAGCGGATGGCCGAGCTGCACCTCGATCACGTGCTGATCGTGCAAAGCCATGGCGAGGAAGCGACCGCCTGGGACAGCGGCTTTTTGCGCGACGGACTGAAGGCGGCCGGGCACAAGGTCGAGGTAATCGGCGACTTTACCGATACGCCGCCGCCGAGCCTCGATGCACCGCGGCCGGCTCGCGCCGGCGGTCAGCGCAGCCGCAAGTCGCTGGCGTCGATCGCCAGCTTCGGCAGCTTCCAGCGCGGCTGGTTCGGTGAAATTCGTGACGCCGCCGCGCGGGGAGAACCACTGGCAGTCGTCAACGCCAACTCGCCGCAGGAAGTGCTGCGGGCGATGGGCATCCCGTTCGTGGTCAATCAATGGTGGGCTTCGATCGTCGCCGCCAAGCAGCAGTCGGGGCGCTATTTCGGGCTGCTGCAGAACCACGGCTATCCAAGCGACGTCGAAGCTTACAGCGCGCAGGGGATCGCCTCCGCGTTCGACACCAGCGAGACCGAAGCCCCATGGGGCGGGCTGCCCAGGCCGGCCTTCGTGCAGGCGGTGCTGGGCACAGACGCCACCCCGCGCATCTTCGACCATTGGTCGCGCGAAACAGGCGCCGACCTGTTCCTGTTCGAACGCAGCGCCGAGACCCGGCAGGACTTCCCGATCGACTGGTGGGACAGCCTGCAGGACCGGTGGCAAGAAACGATCGAGCCCGAGCGGCTCGACCTCATGACCGCCGAGCTTCATGCGCTAATCGAGCGAATGGAGGCGGCGAGCGGTCATCGCTTCGATCCGGATCGCTTCGCCGAGATCATGGAGTTGGTGAACGAGCAGGAGGATTATTACCGCCGCACCCGCGACCTGATCGCATCCGCCCCCCGCGCACCGGTATCGATCAGCGACACCATGCCGGCGACCATGGTCCCCCAATGGCATCGCGGCACGGTTTGGGCGCGCGATGCCGCCAGGTCGTTCTACGAGGAAGTGGCGGCGCGGGATGCGGCCGGCGATGTGCCCTGCGCCGACGAGAAGCTGCGGCTGATGTGGATCGGGCGGGGGATGTGGAGCGACATGGGCTTCTACCAGCGCTGGGAGGAAAGCCACGGCGCGGTGTTCGTCTGGTCGATGTATCTCGCGCTTGCCGCCGACGGCTACATCCGCCGCTCCGCGCCCGGCCAGGACCCGCTACGCGCGCTGGCGGCGCGGTTCGTGACAATGGGCGACGAACTGCGGATGCCGACCTGGGCCGGGGCGTGGCACGTAAAGGAAGCCGAGACTCACCGGGTCGACGGCGCGATCGCCTTGTCCGACGCCGATCCCTTCGTGCTCCGCGCGCTGCGCCGGGCGGGGGTGCCGGTGCTTGCGCTCGACCTCGACAATTACAACCAGGAAAGCAGCGATGCGGCCGACGTCGACGCCCGGATCGTCGCCTTCCTGGAAGGTGAGGTCACCCACTACCGGGCCCGCCGCTAGCGGTTGGGAACGATCGGCAGCAGTAGCCGCGAGGGGTGCGCCGCATCGCGCCGAATCGTGATGGTCGGGGCTTTGCCGCGGTTGAGCGGCGGCGCGTGATAGTCCTTGCCGATCGCCGTCGCGATGCTCAGCCGGATGCGGTGGCCGCGCTTGAACACGTAAGAGATCGGATAGAATTCGAATGCGGCCTCGGCCACCTCGCCGGGCTTCAGCGGCTGCTGGTCGGAGCCGTAGTTCGGCTTCCAATATTGGATCGAGTTGGGGAAGGGCGCGAGGGTGATCTTCCGTGACGCGACGCGCAGCCGGCCATCGGTGACATAGGTCGAACGCCCGTCAGGCGCGACATCCTCGAGCACCGCGAACAGGTTGGCGTCGGGCGTGTCGGCGCTCAGCCACAGGCGCAGCGCCGGGGTGCCGGTGATCCGCGTGTCGGCGGCGAGCGGACCCGACTGGTGGCCGAGCATCTTGCGGTCATCCTCCGCCATGTCGCCGTTCCACCAGTGCGACAGCGGCTCGTAGCGGCCGCCGAACCAGGACAAGGGCTGCTCGGCATAGGTGGCGGGTGCCGCAGCTCTTGCCGGTGCGCGGGAAAGGCCGGTCGCCGACAGGTAGAAGCTGGTCTGCCCTTCGGTCACCGCCGGCCAGCTGGCGCGCCGGCTCCATTCCTGGCCCTTGGGCGCGTTGACAGTGTAATAGGTCACGCCCGGCACTTCCGCGCCGTTGGCGACGCCCTTGGCATAATGGTCGAACCAGCGGCCGGTCTCTTCGATCAGGTCGCGCGTCGCGTTCGCGAACGTGGCGCCCGCGGGCAGGCCGTTGCCGTGGACCCACGGGCCCATGATCACCCGGCCGCCCCACAGCCGCTGACCCTGCATCTGGCCGATCACCGCGGCATCGTACCAGCCGCCGATCTGCAGCATCGGGATGCCTGAATCGCGGATCGCCTGCCAGTGGGTGATGCTGCTGTCGTCGAGGCCGGGGCGGGTCCCGGTGACCGGGTTCAGCCCGTCGCGCGCCATGGTCCGCCAATATTGGCCGAGCATCGGCGCATTGCAGCCGCGATTCTTCCGCGCTTCTTTCAGAAGGGTGCCGTCGCGATCCTCGCTGACAGGCTTGGCCGGAAAGCGTTCGGCCGGCGCCTTGCCGCAATTCCCGTCGAACGGCGCGGTGCCGGCTGGAAAGGTCGGCACGCCGTTGGTCATCACCCCATGATCAAAGAATTGCGGGCTGGCGCAGGATGGGGCGATGGCGACCAGGTGCCGGGGCTTGAGCGCCGCGACGAGATATTGCCAGGCGCCCTGATTGGAGCAGCCCCAGGACACCACCCGGCCATTGCTGAACGACTGCGCGCCGGCCCATTCGATCACCGTCTTGGCGTCCTCGGCGTCGAAGGCGTTAACGAACCCCTTCTGGACCCCGAACGAGGCCCCGACCCCGCGCCGGTCCTGCGCGACGATGACGTACCCGCGCCCGAGGAAAAAGCGGCGGGCGGCGGCGACCCGCTCCGACCCCTCCTGGCCGCGATCCTGGGTGACGATCACCGGCAGTGGGGTCGTGACGACCCGGCCGGCCTGCGCCGGGCGAAGGATAGTGATGGCAATGCGCGTACCGTCGAAGCTTTCGAGATAGCGCGAGGTTTCGACCACCGAAGGGTCGTTCTGGGCCGCGGCGGGCGCAGCCGCGACCGAGGAAACGATGCCGACGGAATACCCAAGCACAGACCGAAGCATCGTCTCACTCCCGCAATTAGTCATTCAGCATAGCAACCCTGCACCGGGCTGCAAGCGCTTGCACGACTAGCGGAAAACCACCGTGCGCGAGCCGTTGAGGAGGACTCGGTCTTCGAGGTGGAAGCGGACCGCGGTGGCGAGCACCCGGCGCTCGATGTCGCGGCCCTTGCGGACCAGGTCGGCTGGCGTGTCGGCGTGGCTGATCTGCTCGACATCCTGGGCGATGATCGGGCCCTCGTCGAGGTCGGCGGTGACGTAATGTGCGGTGGCCCCGATCATCTTCACCCCACGCTCGTGCGCCTGGTGATAGGGCTTGGCGCCCTTGAAGCCGGGCAGGAAGCTGTGATGGATGTTGATGCAGCGCCCTGACAGCCATGACGAGAATTCATCGGACAGGATTTGCATGTAGCGAGCCAGCACCACCAGTTCGGTCCCGCTCTCCTCGGCGATGCGGCGCACGGCGGCTTCCTGCTCGGCCTTGGTGGCGGCGGTGACCGGTAGGTGGTGATAGGGGATGTCGCCGATCAGCGAGGTCGTCAGCACCTCCCGCGGGTGGTTGCCGACAATAGCCACCACCTCCATCGGCAACTCGCCGAGCCGGTAGCGGTAGAGCAGGTCGCCCAAGCAGTGATCGAATTTCGAGACCATCAGCAGGACCTTGCGCGGCACGTCGACCGACCGGATCTGCCAGTCGAAATCAAACTCCCCCGCGATCGGCTGGAGGCTGTCGCGCCACTCGCCCGCGTCGCGCTCGGTGTCGAACAGGATGCGCATGAAGAAGCGGTCGTTCGACTTGTCGTTGAACTGCTGCGCCTCGACGACATTGCCGCCGTCTGCGAACAATCGATGGCTCACCGCGGCAACGATTCCCGGCCGGTCCCCGCAGGACAATGTCAGCACCATTCGTCCCATGCCGCTTCTCCTCTCGCTTGTTCGGAGCCAAGTGTAAGCGCGGAGAAAACGTTTGTGCAACATACAATGTCCGACGCGCTTGAACCCTGCGCCATCTCGGCTACCAGCGATGGATGAGAAGTGAGGATCCGGGGGTGAGCGACGCGGTGACATTGCCGGAGGGTCTGGGCGCGATCGGCGACATCCTCGGCTTCCATATCCGGCTGGCGCACGGGGTCGTGTACCGGCACTTCACCGACACGTTCAGCGATCTCGACCTGACCCAGAAGCAGGTGTCGGTCCTGTGGCTGGTACACGATCATCCCGGCATGGCGCAGGCCGACCTTGGCCGCTCGTTGCAGATGGACCGCGCGACGGTGATGGCGATCGTCAATCGGTTGCAGACCAAAGGGCTTCTGGTGCGCGGCGCCTCCGCGGTCGACCGTCGCCGCCAGACGCTGACGCTGACAGATTCGGGACGGACGGCGCTGGCGCAGGCGCGCACCGCGATCGAACAGCATGAAGCCTGGCTCAAGGATCGTTTCTCACCGGCCGAGGTGCGGACCCTGGTTGAGCTGTTGACGCGGATCCACGGGCCGACCGGCGTCTGACATTCGTCGCAACCGCCGCACTTCGTGGCAGGTCGGATATTGTATGTAGCACGTACGAATGTCATGGTGCCTCATCTAGTGAGGAGATCCCCATGGCGACGAATCTGGAACAAGTTCTTCAGGGTGCCGGCAACCCGGTCGAGATGCTGCGCAATTCGCAGCTTGGTGCCTATGTCTATCCGGTCGTCGCGGCCGAATTTCACAACTGGCGGTCGGAGCAATGGGCGTGGCAGCATAGCGCCGTCCTGTTCGACCAGTCGCACCACATGGTCGACCTGTTCATCCGCGGAAAGGATGCGCTGCGGCTGATCAGCGATACCGCGATCAACTCGACCAAGAACTTTCGCATCAACCAAGCCAAGCAATATGTGCCGACGACGCCGTATGGGCACGTCATCGGCGACGGCATCCTGTTCTACCTGGCGGAAGAAGAGTTCGTGTACGTCGGCCGGGCGCCGGCAGCGAACTGGCTGATGTTCCACGCTGAAACCGGCGGCTACGACGTCGAGATCGTCAAGGACGACCGCAGCCCGTCGCGGCCCATGGGCAAGCCGGTCAGGCGCATCAACTGGCGCTTCCAGATCCAGGGGCCGAATGCCTGGTCGGTGATCGAAAAGTTGCACGGCGGACCGCTCGAGCAGCTCAAGTTCTTCAACATGAGCGAGATGAACATCGCCGGTCACAAGGTGCGCACATTGCGCCATGGCATGTCGGGCGCGCCGGGGCTTGAGATCTGGGGGCCGTACGAGGAGCAGGAGGAAATCCGCTCGGCGATCCTCGAGGCCGGCAAGGAGTTCGGCATCGTGCCGTGCGGCAGCCGCGCCTATCCGTCGAATACGCTCGAATCCGGGTGGATCCCCTCGCCGCTGCCGGCGATCTACACCGGCGAGAAATTGCGGAGCTATCGCGAGTGGCTTGGCGACGACAGCTACGAGGCGACCGGGTCGATCGGCGGCAGCTTCGTTTCCGAGAATATCGAGGATTATTACCTCAACCCGTGGGAGCTCGGCTATGGGCCGTTCGTCAAGTTCGACCACGATTTCCACGGCCGCGAGGCGCTGGAGCAGGTCGATCCCGCGGCGCAGCGCCGCAAGGTGACTCTGGCCTGGAACCCCGAGGACATGGCGGCGATCTTCCGCTCGATGTTCGAGCCCGACGGGACGCCCTACAAGTTCTTCGACCTGCCGCTCGCCAACTATGCCTCGTCCAATTACGATGAGGTGCGCGATGCTTCGGGCAAGCCGGTCGGCCTGTCGATGTTCACCGGCTACAGCTACAACGAGAAGACCGCGCTTAGCCTTGCGACGGTCGACCCGTCGGTCGAGATCGGCAGCGAAGTGACCGTGACCTGGGGCGAGCCCGATGGCGGCACGCGCAAGACCACCGTCGAACCGCACCAGCAGATCAAGGTTCGCGCGACGGTCAGCCCGGTGCCCTATTCGCGAGTGGCGCGCGAGACCTACCAGCAGGGTTGGCGGACCGAGACGGTCGCCTGATTGCAATAAGACAGGGGCGCCGCGCTGGTCGAGCGTGGCACCCCTTTTTCGCGTCCGTCAGCCGCGACGCTTCCCATAGCCGCGGATCCAGGCGGCGGTGCTTTCGATCCCGCCGAACGGGTAGAAGTGCAGCCGGACATCGCCGTGGATCGCGGGTTCGAGACCGGCGGCGAGGTCCTCGATCAGCCGGTCGGGCCCGGCGGTGCCGAGCAGCCGGGTCATCGACAGGCCGTAGCGGCTCATCACCTTGGCCGACGCACCGACCCCGCAGCGCGCGGCGAAGCGGAGCAACGTCTTGACGCTGGCCGGTCCCGGCACGCCGACCCGGATCAGGGCATTGATCCCTTCCGCTCGCTGGCGGGCGATCCACTCCAGCACCGGCCCAGCGTCGAAGCTGAACTGGGTGACGATGGCGAAGTCATGGCCGCGTTCCTGCAGCGCAAGCCGCTTGTCGCGGCCAGCGTCCCACAATTTCTCGCTACCGATTTCCGGATGTCCTTCGGGATAGCCGGAAATGCCGACCCGGGTCACACCATGCGCGGCGAGCAGGTCGGACTGAATCAGCGCCAGTGCGTCGGCGAACGGGCCCATCGGCTCGGGCGGATCGCCCGCGACCACGAAGGCGTGATCGATCGCGGCCTCGCGCTGCAGCGCTGACAGAAAGCCCTCCAGCTCCTCGCGCGAATGGATGCGGCGGGCGGAGAGGTGGGGGATGGGGATGAAACCCAGGCGGCGGACCGTCGCCGCCGCCGCGACCCTGGCGTCAAAGGTTTCGTTCGGCAGAAAGGTGACCGGGATCTTGGTCCCCTCCGGAATGAGGGGCGCCGCGCGGACCAGGTCGTCGACGTCTTTGGCGGTGATCTCGATGGACCAGTGATCGAGCAGCGCCAGGGGATCGATACCCGCTTGCTTGCGACCTGACGACGCCATCAGCTTCCTCCAAAGAACCGTATGTCTTACGTACGAACTTGATGGGCCCAGGTAAAGCCGTTAGGCACATGGCGATGACGCACGGACCGGCCTTGTCGGAAGGGGAGATGCTCGACCGGATGGCGCAGGCGATTGCTTGCGTCCGCACCGGCGGCCCGCCGCGCGGCGATCTCCAGCAGCGCCGCTACCTGCTGGAGGCCCGGCAGCACTGGCGCGGCCTGCGCGCGGCCGGCCTGGCGCCTTCCTTCCGCTGAAGGCTTGGGGCGGTCCGCGAACCGCCCCGTCCGATCAGTATTTGGCCCGGACCGTGACCGCGAATTCGCGCCCGATCGGGCTTGCCACCGTCGCGTCATAGCCGCCGCTGCCGTTGCCCGAGGGCGCCAGATTCACATACGGTGGCTTGGTGTCGAACAGGTTGCGCACTTCCGCGCCCAACGTCAGCCCCGACAACATACCGGCGCCGTTGCGGCCGCCGACATCCCACGAGATGCTGGCGTCGACCGGCGTGTAGCTCTTCACCTTCTGCGGGATGGCGACCGCATTGTTGGTGTAGCCGTTCACGTGGGTCGCCTGGACGTAGAGCTTGACCGGATCGAGGTCCCAGGAGATCGCGCCGCGCGCCTTGAATTTCAATGGGAAGAAGATGGTGTTGCGCCGGTCGATCAGCGGCGCATTCTCGGTGATCGCGACCTTGTAGTGGGTCAGGTAGGTCCCGCTGAGATTGAATTGGAACGTCCCGACATTGTCGGTCGGGAGCGTGTAATTGGCGACGAAGTCGATGCCCCGCGTCTGCGATTTGCCAAGGTTGTTGTTGCGGCCGTCGACGAACAGGGTGACGGCGGGCGGCAGGCTTCCGACCACTCCGATCCCCGACGCGATCAACTGAGCCACGCGCGCCGCCGCATCGGTTCCCCGAGTGATGATCCCCAGTCCGGCGAACTGCTGCTCGCGTGACAGGATCGCAAGGTCGGACAGATAGGCTTCGACCTGGTTGGTATATTCGACGTTGAAATAGGTCGCGCTGAGCCGGAGCCGGCGCCCGACCTCCACGTCGGTGCCGACCGACCAGGTGGTCGCCTCTTCGGGCTTGAGGTCGAGATTGGCGCCCGACAGCGCGACTCCGACGATCGGGGAGCCCGAGGGGTTCTGGTAGGTCTGGACGAACAGGTTGTTCGAGTTGCCGTAGATCTGCGAGATCAGCGGCGCCCGGAACGAGGTACCGTAGCTGCCGCGGAACGACACGCCGCGGGTCGGCGAATAGGTCACGCCGAACTTGGGATTGGTGGTCTGGCCGACGTCGCTATAGTCGTCGTAGCGAACCGCGGCATTGAACTCGAGCCGTTGAAAGCCGGGGCTGGCATTGGCCGAGGTGAACACCGGCACCAGCACTTCGGCATAAACCGAATCGACCCGGCGCTTGAAGTTCCTGTAGGTAATCGGCGTGCCGACCACGCCGCGCGCCGATCCAAGGATGGTGCGGATCTCCTGGCCCTCATAGCCGGTCGCCAGCTTCACCCCGCCGCCGGGTAGCGTGAACAGGGTGCCATTGAGCCGCGCTTCATAGCCCTGGAAGCGATTGAGAGTCGGGGCGAGGAAGATGCTGTTGCTGATCCGCTCCAGCGTCGCCGGGGTGGTCCGGCCGAGGCCATAGGGATCGAACGCCAGCGCCGGATCGCTGCTGGCCAGCGCCGCATTCAGATTGGCGGTCGTCACCCCGCGGTAGGTGTTCGATTGGTCGTCGCCCTTGCCATAGGTGTAGATGGCCTCGGCTTCGAAATCGCCGAACAGCTTGGCCCGGACGCCCGGCGTGATCTGCCAGTTGGTGGCACTGCCCGGATTGCGATTGATCGGCAGGTCGTTGATGAAATTATAGGCGATCGTGTAGCTGGTGCCGGTGAAACCCGCCGGCCGCACGAAGAAGGCGTTGGTCTGCGGCACGGTCAGAGTCGCCGATTGCGAGGCGGGCAAGCGCAGGAACTTGCGCTTCGAATAGAAGCCGTCGGCGAAGACGGTGAAGCGGTCGCCGATCTCCTGCGTGAAGGTCATGTTGGCCGAGTCATACTGCTGCTCGGGGATCAGGTCCTGGCCCTGCAGGTCGTTGCAGCGGTTGCTGCTGCCCGCGACCAGCGACCCGGCATTGGCGGGGGTCAGGCCGCCGGCCGGAATGGCGTAGCTGATTCCGCCGGCAACGAGGGTGCCTGGCGCGCAGCGAGTCACGCTATAGTCGTTGCCGCCGAACGCGCGCTGGTCGGAGCGGAAGAAGTCGCGGTCGTCGCCGTTGAGGTTCGAACGATAGACATGCTCGTAGGCGAGCATCGCCTGGCCGGTGCCCCAGCGTTTGCCGACCGCCGCGCCGATCTGCCACTGGTGAAAGTCGTCGGCGGTGCCGTAGCGGCCCGTTGCCTCGATCCCGTTGAGCGAGCGGCGCGGGATGAGGTTGACCACGCCCGCCACCGCGTCCGACCCGTAGATCGCCGACGCGCCGTCGGCGACGACCTCGACCCGCTCGAGCCCGAGCGTCGGGATGACCGAGGGATCGAACGCGCGGCTGTTGTTCACTGCGCGGTGGCCATCGACCAGGATCAGGGTCGCATAGGGCCCGATGCCGCGCAGGTTGACGCTGTTGCCGTAGGTGATGTTGCCGTTGCCGCCCGACTGGCCGCGCGAATTCTCACTGACACCGAGGTCGAACACCTGCGGGATCTGCTTGATCAGGCGGTCGGTGGTGACCGCGCCCGAGGCGATCACGTCTTCGCGCCCGAGCGAGATGACGGTCGAGCCCACCGGGGCGGCCCCGCGCACGCGGCTGCCGGTGACGACGATGTCCGGCGCCACATCCTCCTGAGTGACCGGGGTCGGGCCGGCGTCGGCAGGCGCGCCGCCATCCTGCGGCGGCGAGAGCGGAGTGACCGGCGCGGCGGCCGGGGGTTGGGCCACCGGCGGACCGGCAGGGGCGGTCTGGGCCGCGGCCGGGACGGCGAACAAGGCGGTCGTTGCGAGAAGGGCAGCGTGGACAGTCTTCATGGTTCAATTTCCCCCTGTTCTGGCTGGCTTCCACCGAGGCGCGGCAAGGAAGGGGAGGTCGACGCGCGATCCTCCCGTTCCGCCGGCCAGCACGTCGATTACAGGTGCTGGATCGGTCTTGAGTTCAGCCAGGTTGCGTTGACGCGGATCCGCCCCGGTCAGGGTGACCCGTATTCGGTGTCCGGCGGCAAAGGTGTAGGCGCGCGGCGACAGGCTGAACGCCAGTTCGGCGGGCACGCCGGGGGCCATCGGCGCGACGTCGCGCTTGAGGCCCGAATGATAAGGCAGGTCGAGCCGGCGATAGGGCGGCGCCGACAGCTTGCGGTGCGAGGCGGCAAGCCGACCGTGCGAGATGACCTTTGCCTTCCCGTCGGGTGCGACATCCTCGACATAGGCGAACAGGATGCCGTCGGAGCGGTCGAGCGCCGCCCGGATCCGCGCGATCGGATAGCCCTGCATGACCGCCGGCGTGGCCAGCGGCGGGCTGGTCCAGGCCGGCCCGTAGCCGGTCAGCGGCGCCGGCCAGAAGGCGAAGTAGGAACCGGTGTCGAGGTCGTAGCGGACCCGGAAGCTGGTCTTCGCGGGACGCGCGGTGACTGGCGCCAGGGTCGCGCTACCAGACAGATAGAGCGGTAGCCGCCGCACGCCGACCCCGGGAAGGCGATTGGAGCGGACCATGGTCCCGCCCGCGCCATTCTCTTGCCACCAGCTGTAGCGCGGCTCGCGCTCGATGCCGTTGGGGGCGCCGCGCAGATAATGGTCGAAAAAGCGCCGCTGCTCGCCCGCGATGTCGAACTGCCTGGGCGCCTCGCAATGGCTGCCGGGCCCGACGATCAGCTTGCCGGGGATGTTCTCGGCGGCGAGGATCATCTGCTCGGTCGGCTCGTCCTCCCAATTGCTCCAGAAGTACCAGGCGATCCTGGGATCGCGCAGCGCGAGGAGGTGGGTGTAGGGCCCGACTTCCTCCCAGAAGCGGGTGCCGACCAGCGGCGAGACGCTGTCGCGGAACGGCATCTGCGCCCACAATTTCGCCATCGGCGTGTTGGCGGCATGCTGCGCGACGGCCTGCTTCAGCAGCGCGCCGCCGGTGTCGCCATCGACCGGGACGCTGGCGGCATCGACGCTGAGGGGCTCGTCGGGGCGGGTGTTGAACTGCGCGGTTATCCCGCCGTTGCGGACGAAGCTGTACTTGTCGAGATCGGTCGCGGCGCTGAACACCGCGCGCACGGCGGGTGGTCGGGTGCCGGCGATCAGCATGGTCGTCCCGCCAAGGTAGGAGCAGCCGGTCAGCCCGACCTTGCCGTCCGACCAGCGCTGCCGCGCGACCCACTGGACCAGGTCGTGGCCGTCCATCGCCTCGGTCCGGTCGAGGAAACCGCGGCGGGCACCGAACGAGGCGCCTTTGCCGCGAATATCGGCGATGACCACCGCATAGCCGGCGCGGACGAGGTCGCGAAAGCCGAAGATCTTCTGGTCAAAGGTCTCCTCAATCTTGCCGTCCTTGTAATAGCGGGCGCGATACGGGGTGAAGGCGAAGATCGTCGGGTGGCGCGCGGACGAAGCGGTCGCCGGGCGATAGATGTTGACCGCCAGCCGGGTGCCGTCGCGCACCGGGACATAAAGCGAGCTGCGCTGGACCTGCGGGTCCGCGACCTCTGCCGACAGCGGTGCGCACGCCAGCAGCGACGCGACCAACAGGCCGCCGGGATACCGGGTGGCGCTCCTCTTCGGCACAGATCCTCCATCTGCGGGCAGCCCATCGCTGCCGAAGGCCAGCTTATCCAGTTACATCGGAACTTCAACAGTTAGTTTTCCTCCCCTTCGCTGCGAAGCGGGGCATGACGTGCTGCTCGCGGCCGGGTCCGATCCGCATCGGAGTGATCGTCAAGTTGGTGTTGAGGCAGGCGGTTTACTTGGCGTGAAACCAAGGAAAACAATCATGAAAAAACTAAGCGCCACCGCGTTCGCACTCGCCGCTGCGTTTATTCCGCTCGGGCAAAGCGCTCAGGCCGGGACGGCTCAGACCACGATGAACGTCTCGGCCACGGTGCAGAATTCCTGTCTGGTCAGTGCCTCGCCGATGCTGTTCGGAAATTACGATCCGGTCGGGGCGGCGGTGACCAACGGTACCAGCGCGGTCACCGTGACCTGCACGACGGGGACCAGCTTCGTGGTCGGCCTGAACGCCGGCAATGCCGCCGGGGCGACGGTCGCGGCGCGACAGATGTCCAATGCCGCGCACCGCCTCAACTACAGCCTGTTCAGCGACGCCGCGCGGTCGAGCAACTGGGGCAACACGCCGGGGCTCGACACGCCGGCGCCGATCACGGCGACCGGTTCGCCCAGCGTGCTGACGGTCTACGGGCAGATCCCGGCCAACCAGAACGTGCCGGGCGGCGCCTATGCCGACACGGTCACCATCACGGTCACCTACTAGATGGCCGAGTGGGGCAACCTGTTGCGCGCCGCCTGCGCGGCGGTTGCGGCCCTGATCGTGGCCGTCCCCGCGATGGCGGCGAATATCGCGGTCGTCCCGATCAGGATCGAACTCGCGCCGGGCGCGAAATATTGCTCGCTGCACGTCAGCAACCAGGGGGCGGACGAGGTCGCCATCCAGGTCCGCGGCTTCGCCTGGTCGCAGGCCTCCGATGGCAGCGAGGAACTTGGAGCCGCCGACATCCGGGTCAATCCCGCGATCTTCGAGCTGAAGCCGGGTGAGAAAAGGCTGGTGCGTTGCAGCTTGCCGGCACACAGCGGCCCGAACGAGAGTTCCTACCGGCTGCTGGTCGACGAACTGCCGCGGGGCGATCCCCAGCCCGGCACCATGCGCACCTTGCTGCGGATCAGCCTGCCGATTTTCCGCAAGCCAGCCGGTGCGGCGCCGTCGTTGCACTGGCAGGCCGGCCCCGGCGGAGCGCTCCAATTGCTCAATACCGGACAGCGCCATGCGGTCGTCGGCAAGCTGGTGGTGAGCCGCGTCGGCCAGCCGGTCGAAACGGTGGAGCGCGGGTTCTACCTCCTAGCCGGCAAGCAGCGGAACATCCCCCTGACCTCCGTTCGGGGCGAGATCACGAAGGTCGAAGCGGTCACTGGCGAGGGACAGCTCAAGGCCGTCACCAAGCTCCCCGAATAGTTTCGTGCCCGGCACTCCCTGTCGAACAGCTTCGGGGCGACGACGCGGGATGTCGCCTTCCCTGTTGGCCGCGGTGACGCTTGTGTCGGGGACGCAGGCGGCTGCTCCGGCTTACGGGCGGTACGAAGGCGCGTCGATTTCAGTCGCCGAAGCGGCCAGCCTGAAACCGGTCGGACTGGTCCTGAACGGGCTTGCGCAGGACCGGCCGAGCCTTGCCGGGATCATCGAGGGAGAGCTGCTCGTCCTTCGCGACGACCTTCTGGCGATCGGGCTGCTGATCCCGACCGACCTGCCCGTCGTTACCCTCGAGGGACAGGTCTTTGCCCGGGTGGGCGCGGTGCCGGGACTGTCGGGACAGTTCGACGAGGACGCGGGCATGGTGTCGCTGTCCGCCAGCCTTGAAGCGTTCAAGCCGACCCTGCTCAGGCGGATGGGCAGGAAACCGCCGCCTGCCGTGGGGCCGGTGGTACCGACGGCGTTCCTCGGTTACGACCTGTCGTTGGCCGGGACGGTCGGCCATTTGCGAGCGGGCGGCCTGCTCGATCTCGGTACATCGGGGCGGTGGGGTGTCGTCGGCACCACCGCGCTCCTGCAGCCCGGCGCCGGCCGCCCGGTCCGGCTTGAAAGCAGCCTGCGACGCGACCTGCCGGCGCGGCGGCTGCGACTGGTGCTTGGCGATACCTTCACCCGCGGCGGCGACTTCAACACTGCCGTGCGCTACGGCGGGATCCGGCTCGGCACTGATTTCTCGCTCTCGCCTGGCGAGATCAATTTTCCGGTGCCAATCGTCTCCGGCTCTGCTCTGCTCCCTTCGACGGTGGAATTGCTCGCCGCAAGCGGCCGGCAGACGCACCAGGTCGGCGCGGGCCGGTTCCTGATCGACGCCCCCCCTACGATCAATGGCGCGGGCGAGGTCACGGTAACGATCGAGGATGCCACCGGCGCGGTCCGCCAGTTGCGCCAGAATTTCTATTCGAGTGCCAAATTGCTGCGCCCGGGCCTCGACGATTTCTCGCTGGAGGCAGGCTTGCTGCGCCGCCGCTACGGCCTGCGCAGCTTTGCCTATGGCGATGCCTTCGCAGCCGCAAGCTGGCGGCGCGGACTTAGCCAGTGGCTCACCGCCGGCGCGCGGATCGAGGCGAGCCGGGTGAACGCGATGGCCGGAATGACCTTGGTCGCGACCCCGCTGGACCTAGCCGAAGTCGCCGTGACGGCGGTCGCGTCGCGCAACCCGCTCGGGAGCGGCCGGCAATGGCGTGCCCAGTTCCAGCGGCGCGGACGCCGGGGGGCGCTTACCGCCAGCTATCGCCAAAGTAGCGCCGCCTTCGCCCAGGTCGGCGACGTCATCGCGACCCGCCGCGGTCACGGGCGCCATGACTTGAGCGCGACGGCCGGGCTGACTTTGCCGGTGGGGGAGGTCAGTGTGGGGCTGGTCGACGCCCGGTTGCGCGACGGTACCGGCTTCCAGCTGCGGACGCTGTCCTATTCGGCGACCTTCCGGAACCTGTACCTGTTCGCGAGCTTGCGCTCGTCCCGCTTCGCCCAGGGTACCGACCGGGGGTTCTTCCTGTCGGTGAGCCGTGCGCTCGGTACCCGCCGGAGTGCGGCCGTGACCGCGGAACAGGGGCAAGTGACGACCAGCTTCCAGCAAAGCGGGCAGAGCGACGGCGGGCTCAATTTCGGGATTGCCGCCACCCGGGGCCAGGGTGGCGACCGATTCAACGGCTACCTGATTGCCAGGAGCGGTGGGGGAGATCTCGAACTGCAGGCGGCTCGCTCGCCGCACGGCTACGACCTACGGGCTAGCGTGCATGGCGGACTGGTGTTCATCAAGGATCGCCTGATCCGGACCGCGCAGATCGAGAATGGCCTGGCGGTGGTCGAGGTCGCCGGCGACCGCGAAGTGCAGGTCTTCCGCGAAGGGCGACCGGTCGCGGTGCGTGCCGGTGCCGGGCGGACGGTGGTGCTGACCGGGTTGCAGCCTTATGCGGTCAACCGCATCGCCATCCGGACCGACGACCTGCCACTCGACGTCGAGCTCGACGAGGATGAGAAGGCGGCAGTCCCAGGATTCCGGCAAGCCGCGATGGTCCGCTTCGGCCGCGCCGGTCTGTCGATGCCGCTGACGGCTAGGCTGGTCGACAGGGCCGGGAACAGCATTGCCGCAGGGCTCGACGTGTTTCTGAACGGCGCGCGGGCAGGCCTCACCGGGCTCGATGGGTTGGTGTTCCTGAAGGGTGCCGACAAGGGCGGCGCGGTGGCGGTCGGTTCGGCCGGAGGACAGCGCTGCGAGGCCCGGCTACCGGCCCGGATCGTGCCTTCGTCCGACGGGATCGCGGGACCTTACCCGTGCATCGTTGCCAAACGAATGGAGCAGCAGAAGTGACCGGACCGTTCCGCCTCCTCCGATGGTGCCTGCTGGCCTTTGCTGCAGCGATGATCCCCGCGGCGGCGCAGGCCTGCACCCTGTGTTCCTGCACGGCGTCGACCACCGCCCTCAGCTTCGGGTCCTACAGTCCGGTCACGGCGAGCCCGACCGATGCCAGCGCCTCGGTGTCGATCAATTGCACGGGTCTCGTGTCGTTGTTCGGCCTGGTCGAGATACGTGCCAGTGCGGGAACGTCCGGCACCGCGCTCCAGCGTACCATGGAGCATAATGGCAGCACCCTCAGGTACAATCTCTTCGCCAATTCGGCCCGGACCGAGGTCCTGGCCGACGGCACCGGCGGCACGACCACCATCACCACCCCGCTCAACGGGCTGCTGTTCTTCAGCACCGTTGCACCCGTCTATGCCCGCGTTCCGGCCAGCCAGTGGGTCGCGAGCGGCACCTACGGCGACACTGTGATCATCACCGTGCAATATTAAACCGACGGTCGGGCTTACCCTGCCGATGCGACCCGCGCCGGAGCCTCGGTGGGAGAGACCCGCCAGAGCGTGTTGGAAAGATCGTCCGCCACGATCAGCGCGCCGCGTGGATCGACGGTGACGCCGACCGGCCGTCCGAAGGTCTTGCCGTCCGCCTGCATGCCGGTGACGAAATCGACCGGCGCACCTGACGGCCGCCCGCCGCGGAACGGCACGAACACCACCTTGTAGCCGACCGGCTGCTCACGGTTCCAGCTGCCGTGCATGCCGACAAACACACCGTCCGCGAAGCGCGCGCCCATTGCGGCGCCCGAGAAAGCAAGGCCGAGCGGCGCGGTATGCGACTGCAGCGAATAGTCGGGGCGGACCGCCTGGCTGACCATCTCCGCCTTGAACGGCTGCACGCGGCGATCGGGGTTGGGGCCCCAATAGGCATAGGGCCAGCCATAAAAGGCGCCGGCGCGGACCGAGGTCAGGTAATCGGGAACGAGATTGGGGCCGAGTTCGTCCCGCTCGTTGACCACCGCGAACAGCTGGCCGCTGCCCGGCTGGACCGCGAGCGCGGTGGGATTGCGGATCCCGGTGGCAAAGCGGCGGTGGGCGCCGGTCTCGGCATCGATCTGCCAGACCATCGCGCGCTCTTCCTCGACCGACATCCCGCGCTCGCCGATATTGCTGTTGGAGCCAATGCCGACGAACAGGAACCGCCCGTCGGCACTCGCCGCCAGCGACTTGGTCCAGTGATGGTTGATCTCGGCCGGAAGGCGGGTGACCAATACCGGCGGGCTGCTCGCCCGGGTCTGGCCAGGTTGATAGTCAAAGCGGACCAACGAATCCTGGTTGGCGACGAACAGTCTGTTGCCGACCAGCGCCAGGCCGTACGGGGCGTTGAGGTTCTCGGCGAACACCGTGCGTCCCTCGTATATACCGTCGCCATTGGCGTCGCGCAGCAGCGTCAGGCGGTTGCCGCCCTTGACCGAACTCGTGCCCTTTCGCTTGAAATAACCCGCGATCAGATCCTTGGGGCGGAGGATCGGAGCATCGCCGCCGCCCTTGCCTTCGGCGACCAGGATGTCGCCATTGGGAAGCACCAGGGTCTGGCGCGGGATCTTGAGGTCGGTGGCGATCGGCGTCACCCGATAGCCCTCGGGCACTGCGGGGCGGCGGTCGCCCCAGCCTGCGGGACTGGCGATGGTCATGGTCGGGATCAGCCCGCGCTGGGGCTTGGGCAGGTCCGGCTGCGGGCCGTATTGCGTGACCTCAGGGTCTCCGCCGCAGGAGGCGAGGGCAAGGGTCAGGGCGAGCAGGGGAAGGCGGTTCACCGGACAACTCCCGCACGAAGGGTCGAAAAGCCCAACCACACCGCGGCCAGCGCGAGCAGGAAGGTGATGACGGAGAGGGTAAGGCCGGCGGGCATCGCCGCCCACGCGTCCTTGCCGTGGACCAGCGCGGTGATGAAGCCGACGACCAGCGTCGTAATTAGCACCAGCAGATAAAGCGCGGAGCGGGCGTCGCGCCGGACGTCGGCGCGCAGGAAATCGATCGCCGCCCACAGCAGCGCCGCCCCGGCAAACACCAGCGCCCCGGCGTTCAGCCAGGCAGCGAAGTTGATCCACTGCACGGACTGGGTGGAGGAATAGGCCCAGTCGGCCAGCATCGCGCCGAGGAACAAGGGAAGGCTGCAGGCGAGGAATAAGGCGTGCACCGGGTGGATCACCCGTCGCGGCGCGGTCGTGCTGGCCATGAAGCCTCCTTGCGCATCGGCCTCATCCGGAAACGGAACGGCGAGTGGGAACCGAGGAATTGCTTACGCTCCGTCAGGCGAAGCTCAGCTGCCGAATGCAGGGCGCGGGTAGAGGGTTCCGTGCGACCCGCGCCATCGGAAAAACGAAGAGCGCGGGGAGGACCGAAATGGCCGTCAGCTATGGTGCCCAGGAGAGGACTCGAACCTCCACGACCTTGCGATCGCCAGCACCTGAAGCTGGTGCGTCTACCAATTCCGCCACCTGGGCACAGGAGCTGTTCGCGAGAAGTCTCGCCGGTAGGAGGGCGCCTCTAGGGGGCATAGCGCAGGGCGTCAACACCCCTCTCGCCGCGCCTTGCGCCGCCTTGTCGCCTGCGCCCCGCGCGGCTAGGGCGGGGCCATGACGGCGAGCGACTGGCAAGAGCGGATCATCACGGTTTTCGGCGGCGGCGGCTTTATCGGCCGCTACGTCTGCGAGGCCTTGTTCAAGACGGGCGTCCGGGTCCGCGTCGCCCAGCGCACGCCCCGCAATGCCTTCTTCCTGCAGCCGCTTGCATCGGTCGGGCAGCTCGACCTGGTGCGGACCGATTTCACCCGGCCCGACAGCCTCGAAGCCGCTGTCGAGGGCGCTTGGGGCGTGATCAACCTGGTTGGGGCGTTCGGCGGCAAGCTTGGCGCGGTGCATGGCGATGCGCCGGGCCGGATCGCCGAGCTGGCAGCGCAGCATGGTGCCGCGAGCCTGGTGCATGTCTCCGCGATCGGCGTCGCCAAGGACAGCGTCTCCTTCTACGCCCGGACCAAGGCCGAGGGCGAGGAGAAGGTCCGCGCGGCCTACCCCGCCGCCACCATCATCCGGCCCAGCGTGGTGTTCGGCCAGGAAGACCAGTTCACCAACCGCTTCGCCGGCATGAGCCGGTTGCCCGTGGTGCCAGTGCTGGGTGGCAGCACGCGCTTCCAGCCGATCTTCGTCCGCGACCTTGGTGCCGCCATCGCCAAGGCGGCGCAGGAGCCCGAGCGCTTCGCCGGTCAGACCTTCGAGCTTGGCGGCCCCGACGTCCTCACCATGCATGAACTGAACCGCGTCATCGCCCAGGCCGCCGGCCGCAAGCCGGGCCTGGTGGACCTGCCCAATTTCGTCGGCGATGCGATGAGCCGGCTCGGCTTCCTGCCTGGCGCGCCGATCACCCGCGACCAGTGGATCATGCTGCAGAAGGACAATGTCGCGACCGGGCCCGGGCTCGAGGCCTTCGGGATCCAGCCGACGCCGCTCGCCGCCGTCGCGCCCGAGTGGCTCGACCGCTTCAACGAAGGCGGCCGCTTCGCCAATCGCCGCGCCCAGGCCAAGGCCGGCTAAGCTTCGATGCCCGTTCTCTGGCTGGTCGTCATCCTCGGCATCGTCGAGGGGCTTACCGAATATCTGCCGGTCTCCTCCACCGGTCACCTGATCCTGGCGACCGAGTTGCTCGGCTTCCGGGCTGCAGATTGGGAGGCGTTCAACGTCGCGATCCAGCCGGGCGCGATCTTCGCCATCGTGGTGCTCTACTGGCGGACCTTCTGGGACGTCTTCACCGGCCTGTTCCGCAAGGAAGCAGGCGCGTGGCGGTTCGTCCGCAACCTGGTGGTCGCCTGCGTGCCGGCGGTGGTGCTGGCTTTGCTGTTCGGCGATCATATCGAGAAGCTGCTGGGCAATGCGGTGGTGGTGTGCTGGGCGCTGATCATCGGCGGGGTGGCGATCCTGATCCTCGAAAAGGTTGTCCGCCCAAAGGAGTGCAACGGCGTCCAGAACCTGTCGCTGCGGCAGTCCGCGATGATCGGCGCGGTGCAGTGCCTGGCGATGGTCCCGGGGGTCAGCCGCTCGGGCGCGACCATCCTGGGTGCGATGGCGCTCGGCGTCGACCGCAAGACCGCGGCGGAGTTCAGCTTCTTCCTGGCGATGCCGACCCTGTCGGGTGCCACCGCTTACTACCTGCTGAAGCACCATGACCGGATCGCGCCCGACATGGTCGGCAACATCCTGATCGGCAGTCTGGTCAGCTTCGTGGTCGCGATCGTGGTGGTGAAGTTGTTCGTCGGGTTCGTCACCCGCTACGGCTTCGCGCCGTTCGCCTGGTACCGCATCGTCGCCGGCGCGGCGGCCTTGGCCTGGCTCACGCTGCGCTGAACAGCCGTTCAGGCAGGCTTAGGCCTTAGCTGCTATAGGGTTGGCAGATTCGCTTTTTACAGCCGAGGAACCCTTGTCATGCGTACACTCCTCCCGCTCGTCATCCTTGCCGCCGTCGCGACCCCGGCCGCGGCGCAGGTCGCTCCACGACCGTACGAGGCGCCGCGCCAGTCCGAACTGCCGCCGGAGATCACCGACGGCCGCATGGTCGATCAGATTGGCTCGATGGTCGGCGCGCTGACCAAGGCCTTACTCGACCTCCCGGTGGGCGAGCTGGAAGCAGCGGTCGAGAATCGTCCTGTCACCCGCGCTGATCGCGGCCGCACCGTGCGCTCGGTGACCGGCACCGACGAGCGTGAGATCACGTCCAGCATCGAGCAAGGGAAGGGGACGGTCGTCGCCGGCGGCCGGGCCGTCGCACGCTCGCTTCCGGTCATCCGCGAGGCGCTGAACAAGGCCGGCGAGGAGATCGAGCGGGCCACTGCCAACATTCCGCAGCCCGGCTATCCACGCCGCTAAGGGGCTGTTTTTTTTCAAACCAAAGAAAAGGGCCGCCCCGGAGATGTCCGGAGCGGCCCTTTCTGTTGGGTCAGTGGCGCGGCTTAGGCGGCCAGCTGATCGTCCTCGTCGTCGATCATCACCGGGCCCGAATCCTGGCCCTTGGCCGAGACGTCGCGGTCGACGAATTCGATGATCGCCATCTGCGCGGCGTCCGACATGCGGATGCCGGCCTTGACCACGCGGCAGTAGCCGCCGCTGCGACCGGCGTAGCGCTCGGCCAGGACGTCGAACAGCTTCACCAGCTGCGCGTCGTCGAGGATTCGGGCGTGGGCCAGGCGGCGGTTGGACAGGCCACCCTTCTTGGCGAGCGTGACGAGCTTCTCGGTGTAGGGACGAAGCTCCTTCGCCTTGGCGAGGGTGGTGGTGATCTGCTCATGCTTAATGAGCGCAGCCGCCATGTTGCGGAACATGGCCGCGCGGTGGGCCGAGGTCCGCTGCAGCTTACGATGGCCAACGCGATGTCGCATGTGTCTTTCCTTCTTCCGTTCGTCAGGACCCCGTGTGAGGTAGGTCCAGCCAGGCGGTGATTGAGGGCACCGCCCTTACCCTTGATGCGCCCCGGCCGAAGCCGGGGCGGCGCCTCAGCCGAGCATTTCCTGCTCAAGCTTCTTGGCCATCTCTTCGATGTTCTCCGGCGGCCAGCCGGGGATGTCCATGCCGAGGCGCAGGCCCATCGAGGCAAGGACTTCCTTGATCTCGTTGAGGCTCTTGCGGCCGAAGTTCGGCGTGCGGAGCATCTCGGCCTCGGTCTTCTGGACTAGGTCGCCGATGTAGATGATGTTGTCGTTCTTGAGGCAGTTGGCCGAACGGACCGACAATTCCAGCTCGTCCACCTTCTTGAGGAGGTAACGGTTGAGCTGGTTGGTGTCGGTGGTCTCCGGCACCGCGCCGCCCGCCATCGGAGCGGCAGGCGCCGCCTGGCCGATCATCGGCGAGGCCGCACGGTAGCTCTGGTCGTCGAAGCCGACGAACAGCGCGAGCTGGTCCTGGAGGATGCGCGCGGCATAGCCGACGGCTTCCTCGGGGCTGACGGTGCCGTCGGTCTCGACGGTCAGGGTCAGCTTGTCATAGTCCAGTTCCTGGCCGACGCGGGTGTTCTCGACCTTGTAGGCGACCTGGCGGACCGGGCTGTAGAGCGAGTCGATCGGGATCAGGCCGATCGGCGCGTCGAGCGGACGGTTGGCGGCGGCCGCGACATAGCCCTTACCGACGTCCGCGGTCAGTTCCATGTTGAGCGTGGCGCCCTGGTCAAGATGGCAGATGACCAGCTCGGGGTTGGTGATCTCGATGTCGCCGCTGGTCTGGATCTGGCCGGCGGTGACCGGGCCCGGGCCGGTGGCGGTCAGGTGAAGGCGCTTGGGGCCTTCGCCTTCGAACTTCAGCGCGACCTGCTTGGTGTTGAGGACGATGTCGGTGACGTCCTCGCGAACCCCGGCGAGGCTCGAGAATTCATGCAGCACGCCTTCGATCTTGATCGAGGTGATCGCGGCGCCCTGCAGGCTGGACAGAAGCACGCGGCGCAGCGAGTTGCCGAGCGTCATGCCGAAGCCGCGCTCCAGCGGCTCGGCCACGAACACGGCCTTGCGGCGGGCATCGCCACCGACCTTGCGCTCGAGCGCGTTGGGCTTCTTCAGTTCCTGCCAGTTCTTTGCGTTGACGGCCATTTGTCTTCCTTGGCAGCGGGAGCCGCGTCCGGCTCCCTGGAGTATCAGGTGGGTCGAGAAGGTCGGCGTCGGTTAGACGCGGCGACGCTTGCTCGGACGGACACCATTGTGCGGGATCGGGGTCACGTCGCGGATCGAAGTGATCTGGAAACCGACCGCCTGAAGCGCACGAAGCGCGCTTTCGCGGCCCGAACCCGGTCCCTTGACCTCGACCTCGAGGGTGCGGACGCCGTGGTCGGCGGCCTTGCGGCCGGCGTCTTCGGCCGCGACCTGCGCGGCGTACGGGGTCGACTTGCGGCTGCCCTTGAAGCCCATCATGCCGGCGCTCGACCAGGCAATCGCATTGCCCTGCGCGTCGGTGATGGTGATCATGGTGTTGTTGAAGCTTGCATTCACGTGGGCGACGCCCGCCGAGATGTTCTTGCGCTCACGGCGCCGAAGGCGCTGAGGTTCGCGTGCCATATTTCTAGTTCCTACGTCCAAGCCCGAAGGCTGATTTGCGTTGCGCGGATTGAAGCAGCAGCGAGGCGGTCGTCCCCACGCATGAAGCGTGGCGCCGAGCGCCTCAGCTCAATTACTTCTTCTTGCCCGCGATCGGCTTGGCCTTGCCCTTGCGGGTGCGCGCATTGGTGTGCGTGCGCTGGCCACGGACCGGAAGGCCCTTGCGGTGGCGCAGGCCACGGTAGCAGGCGAGGTCCATCAGCCGCTTGATGTTCATCGCGGTCTCACGGCGGAGGTCACCCTCGACCGTGTGATCGGCGTCGATCGCTTCGCGGATCTGCAGGACTTCCTGGTCCGACAGGTCCTGAACGCGACGCTCGGAAGCGATGTTCAGCTTGGTGGCGATTTCCTTGGCCTTGGTGCGACCAATGCCGTGGATGTAGGTCAGCGCGATTTCGACGCGCTTGTTGGTGGGGATGTTGACCCCGGCGATACGTGCCATGAAGGTGCGTTCTTCCTTGTGTTAGCTCCACAGGCCGGCGAAGTGCCGCCCCATCTCGTCGCTTGCACCCCGCATTCCGATAATCCCTGGCTAACGCCAAAACGGCGGACGCAACGAGAGCGCCGCCGGACACCGGAGGAACGGGATTGGGCGCAGATATGTCGTGGGCACTCCCAAGTCAACCGGTCACTAGCCGTGCGCGCCTTCCTCCCTTACAGCCGGGGACAACATGCAGCGCTTCTCCCTGAGCGACGGCATTCCGGAAGCCTTCCGGAATTCGGTCGTCGCACTCGGCAATTTCGATGGGTTTCACCTCGGCCACCAAGCGGTGGTCGGGCGCGCCGTCGCACGCGCGGCGCATGAGCGGCGCCCGGCGGTGGTCGCCACCTTCGATCCCCATCCGGTGCGCTTCTTCAAGCCCGACGCTCCGCCGTTCCGGCTGACTAGCCTCGACCAGCGCGAATCGCTGTTCGCCGCGGCCGGCGCGGATGCGATGTTGGTGTTCGATTTCGATGCCGCCTTGGCCGCGACTAGCGCCGAGGACTTCGTCGAACTGCTCGCCGGCGAGGTCGGCGCGGCGGCTGTCGTGACCGGTGAGGACTTTACCTTCGGCGCACGGCGCGGCGGCAATGCCGCGGTGCTGCGTGAACTCGGCGCCGCCCACGGCCTCGCCGCCGAGGCGGTGTCCCCGGTAGCGCTAGGCGACGAGCCGGTCAGCTCCAGCCGAATCCGCCAGGCGCTGGCGGCGGGCGATCCGGGTACCGCCACCCGCCTGCTGACCCGTCCCTTCGCAATCCGCGGAACTGTCGGGCACGGCGACAAGCGCGGGCGCGAGCTTGGCTATCCCACCGCTAACTTGACGCTGGGTGATTACCAGCGCCCGGCCTACGGTATCTATGCGGTGCGGGTGCGCCTGCCCAACGGGCGCGAGGCGGCGGGGGTCGCCAACGTCGGCATCCGCCCGACCTTCGAGCCTCCGGTCGAGCTGCTCGAAGCCTATCTGTTCGACTGGTCGGGTAACCTCTACGGCCAGGAGATCGAGGTCGCGCTGCACCATTTCCTCCGGCCCGAGCGGCGGTTCGACGGCATGGAGGCGCTGGCCGAACAGATGCGCAGCGACGAGGCCGAGGCCCGGCGGTTGCTGCTCTAGGCTGCCCCCGCTAGAGCCCGCGCGACATGTCCGACGAGCAAACCCCAACCAAGCGCGACGCCTCTGAGAAGAGGGACTGGCGCGACACCGTCTTCCTGCCCAAGACCGGCTTTCCGATGAAGGCCGGCCTGCCGCAGAAGGAGCCGGCGATCCTGGCCCGCTGGAAGGAGGCCGACCTCTACGGCCAGCTCCGCACGGCGCGCGAAGGCCGCGAAAAGTTCATCCTCCACGATGGCCCGCCCTACGCCAATGGCGACATCCACATCGGCCACGTCCTCAACAAGACGCTGAAGGACCTCGTCGTCCGCACCCAGTCGCTGCTGGGCAAGGACGCGCCTTACGTGCCCGGCTGGGACTGCCACGGCCTGCCGATCGAGTGGAAGGTCGAGGAGCAGTATCGCAAAAAGAAGCGCGACAAGGACGAGGTCCCGCCGGCCGAGTTCCGCGCCGAATGCCGCGCCTACGCCCAGCATTGGGTCGATGTGCAGCGCGAACAGTTCCAGCGGCTCGGCATCCTTGGGGCATGGGACAAGCCCTATCTGACGATGGATTTCAGCGCCGAGGCGACCATCGTCGGCGAATTGTGCAAGGTGGCGGAGAGCGGCCAGCTCTACCGCGGCGCCAAGCCGGTGATGTGGAGCCCGGTCGAAAAGACCGCGCTGGCCGAAGCCGAGATCGAATATGAGGACGTCACCTCGACCCAGATCGACGTCGCGTTCGAGATCGTCGAGAGCCCGGTGCCCGAGCTGGTCGGCGCACACGCGGTGGTGTGGACGACGACGCCGTGGACCATTCCGGTCAACCAGGCGATCGCCTTTGGCGAGGACATCCCATATTTCGTCTGGCACTTGGCAGACGGGCGTCGGATACTGCTGGCCTTCGAGCTCAAAAACGAGTTCGAGAAGCGAACAGGCCTACATCTTACTTGGCCCGGTGCCAGTGAGGGTGAAGTCCACCAAAATGTCGTCGAACGGATGGCTGCTCACAAGATTAAGGGCTCCGAACTCGCCGGCACCATCGCCCGCCACCCGATGCATCACCTCGGCGGCTTTTTCGCCAGGCCGCGCCCGCTGATCGCGGCGCCGCACGTCACCACCGACGCCGGCACCGGCCTCGTCCACATGGCGCCCGACCATGGCGAGGAAGATTTCGAGGCGTGCAAGGCGGTCGGCATTGACCCCGTCTTCGCAGTCGAGGGCGACGGCAAGTATCGCGAGGACTGGCTGTGGCTGGGCGGGCAGGGTTCGGTCATCAACACCAAGTTCAACGGTCCCGACGGTCCGATCTGCACCGACCTGCGCGAAGCCGGCGCGCTGCTGAGCGCGGGCGATTTCCGCCACTCCTATCCGCACTCGTGGCGCTCCAAGGCCCGCGTCATTTATCGCTGCACACCGCAATGGTTCGTGGCGATGGACCGCCCGTTGTCACACCTGCCGGCCCTGTCGCGCGCCGAACAGCGCTGGGAAGGCGAGGGCGGCAACACCGTGATCGATGAAGAGGCGCACGCCGGCTCACCGACGCTGCGCGAACTGGCGCTACAGTCGATCGCCGACACGCGCTTCGTCCCCGACAAGGGTCGCAACCGCATCGGCTCGATGGTCGAGGGCCGACCCGACTGGGTGCTCAGCCGCCAGCGCGCCTGGGGCGTGCCGATCACCCTGTTCGTCGACCGTAAGAGCGGCAAGTACCTGGTCGATCCGGAGGTGAACGCCCGCATCGTCGCCGCCATCCGCGACAAGGGCGTCGACGCCTGGACCGCCGAAGGCGCCGCTCAGCGCTTCCTAGGCGACGGCCGCAATCCCGACGATTACGAGCAGGTCACCGACATCCTCGATGTCTGGTTCGACAGCGGCTGCACCCATGTCTTCACGCTGGAAAGCGGCCACTGGCCCGAGCAGCGCTGGCCTGCCGACCTCTATCTCGAAGGCTCTGACCAGCATCGCGGCTGGTTCCAGTCCTCGCTGCTGGAAAGCTGCGCGACCCGCGGCCGGGCGCCCTACGACACGGTGCTGACCCACGGCTTCACCATGGATTCCAAGGGCATGAAAATGTCCAAGAGCCTTGGGAACACCGTCAACCCGCTCGACCTGATGAAGGAAACCGGGGCCGATATCCTGCGCCTGTGGGTCGCTTCGGTCGATTTCACCGAGGACCACCGCATCGGCAAGGAGATCCTCGCCGGCGTGTCCGACAGCTACCGGAAGATCCGCAACACCTTCCGCTATCTCCTCGGCGCGCTGGAAGGGTTTGAGGAAGCCGAGCGGGTCACCGATCTGGCCGAGATGCCCGAGCTCGAGCGCTACATGGCAGCGCTGCTCAGCCAGCTCGACGAGGAACTGAAGGCGGCGCTCAATGCCTATGACTTCAACGGCTACGCCCGTGCGCTCAGCGATTTCTGCAACAACGATCTGTCGGCCTTCTACTTCGATATCCGCAAGGATTGCCTCTATTGCGACGCGCCCGGCGACCCGAAGCGCCGTGCCTATCGCAGCCTGCTCGATACCCTGTTCCACGCCCTGGTCCGCTGGTTCGCCCCGATCCTCGTATTCACGACCGAGGAAGTGTGGGCGACCCGCTACCCCGACGCGGCGTCGGTCCACCTAAGCGACTGGCCGGAATTGCCCGACGGCGCCGATCGCCGCCTGCTGGAGATCTGGACAAGTTACCGCGCGCTGCGTGAGCAGGTCACGGCCGAGATCGAACCGATGCGGCGCGAAAAGGTGATCGGCTCCAGCCTCGAGGCCCAGGTTGCGATCGGGCTGCCCGACAGCGCCGACCGCCCGATGCTGTCGGCGGACGAACTGGCCGAATTGTTCATCGTCTCCGAAGTACTGCTCGACACCGGCAGCGTGGTCGAGGGGCCGGCGGTGATCGCCCACCGCACCGACCTCCACAAGTGTGGCCGTTGCTGGCGGCACCTGCCCGAGGTGGACGAGGACGGCGACCTGTGCGCCCGCTGCGAAGAGGTGGTGGCGTGAAGGGCAAGACCGGGTTTGCGCTGGCCGGCGCCATGTTCGTCCTCGACCAGTTCACCAAATGGCTGGTGGCCGGGCCGATCGGGCTGACCGAGCTTGGCCAGAACATCCACCTGCTGCCCTTCTTCGACCTGACCCGGGTCCACAATCGCGGGATCTCGCTTGGCCTGCTGACCGCGGGATCGGAGAATGCGCGCTGGCTGCTGGTAGCGATGACCGCGGTGATCGCTGGGGTGGTGGCCTGGTGGCTGACCCGCGAGAAGCAGCGCGGCGACCAGCTGGCGCTCGGCCTGGTGCTGGGCGGCGCGCTCGGCAATATCGTCGACCGCGCCCGGCTTGGATACGTATTCGACTTCGCCGACCTTCACATCGGCGAGTTTCGACCCTTCCTGGTCTTCAATGTCGCCGACGCATGCATTAGCATCGGCGTCGTGATCCTGATATTGCGCGCCTTCCTGGTCCGCGAACCCAAGCCTTCGATGACGAAAGAGCCTGACAATGCGTAAGCAGCTTTCCCTACTCACCATCCTCGGCACGGGCCTTGCCCTGTCCGGCTGCGCCTTGTTCGGCGGCGGCGGGAGTGGCGGTTCCAAGCTCGACGAATTCCGCGTCGCCCGCAACGCGCCGCTGGTGATCCCGCCCGACTACAGCCTGACCCCGCCGCGCCCCGGCACCGCCAGCCTGTCGGCCGAAGGTGCCCAGCAGCAGGCGATCGGCGCCCTGTTCGGCGGCCCGGCGCCGCGCTCGTCGAGTGAGACCGGGCTGCTCGAAAAGGCCGGTGCCGATCGCGCTGCGCTCGGCGCCCGCTCGGTCGCCGGAAGCCCCGACACCGCGGTGGTCGACAAGGGCGCGCTGACCCAGGCCATCCTGTCCGCGCCGGCCGGCGACGGTCAGACCGCGTCGGTCCAGACGCCGTAAGCTAGACGAAGAGGGACGGGGGACGAATGGCAGACGATACGATTTCCGCCCGGCTGGTCGAGGTCGAGGCCTTGCTCGAGAAGTCGCGCAAGCGCTTCGAGGAAGGGACCAAGTTCGCCGACGAAGCGCATGCCCTGGTCAGCGAGCTGCAGCAGCAGCTGATCGGCGCGCCGGTCAATCTAGGCGCGCGCGACGATGCCGACGATGTCGCGTCCAAGCTCCTCGCCAGCTTGAAGGCGCAGGGCTCGGAGCTTCCCCCGACGCTGTGCGGCGGACGGATGGCGGTCGACCAGGTCCAGCGGCTGATCCGTATCGACGGCCATCCGATCGCCATCACCGAGATGGAATATCGCGTGCTCGAGCTGCTGGCCTTTGCCCGCAACAACGTGGTCACGCGAACCATGCTGCTGAAGCATCTCTATCGCCGCGCCGACGATCAGCCGCAGCCCAAGATCATCGACGTGTTCATCTCCAAGCTGCGCAAGAAGCTGCGCCTGTCGAGCGGCGGGGCCGAGTTCATCGAGACCATTCCGCAGCGCGGCTGGATCCTGCGCGACCTGGAGGCGACCCCGGCCTGAGGCCTGGCGGCGTCTTTACCTCTTCTCAACCATGCGGCTTTACTTCGAGTCGCATGATCCATTTCCAGCCCGAGCAAACCGGCCACGCCGCGCCTTACGCCGATGCGGTCAATCGCCTGCGCAGTGTCCGCAAGGCACTCGGTCTGGTCGAGATGTTCGAGGGCCGGCCTCGGCGCGATGTCGACGACATCACCTTCGAAGCCCTTCTCCCCCTCGCCACCCCGGCCCAGCAAGCCTGCGCCGACCAGCGCTCGGTCGGTGCGGCGGGTGCGGCGGCGGCCGGGATCGAGGCGCTGATCGGTGCCGACGGCGCGGGCGAGACGACCCACCCCGCGGCATTGCAAGCTCTAAGCGACACGCTGCGCCGCGACCTGGCCGGAATCGAAGCCCTGTTCGCAGGCCGCGCCTAACCTCTTAGCCGCGTTCCTTGGGCGTCAGCGGATCGGCGCCCCATTCACTCCAGCTGCCGTCGTATAGCCGCGTGTCGCGATTGCCGAGCAGGCGCGCGGCGAAGATCAGGCTGTTGGCGGTGACCCCCGACCCGCAGCTGGCGACGAACGGCCGTTCGGGGTCGATCCCATGCTCGACGAACGTCTGGCGAAGCTCGTGCGGCGGGCGGAAGCGGCCGTCGACAGCGTAAAGCGCGGTTATCGGCAGGTTGCGGGCGCCGGGGATGTGACCAGACTCGAGCCCAGGGCGCGGCTCCGGGCTGGTGCCCGCAAAGCGCTCGGCCGAGCGGGCGTCGGCAATCGCCATGCCGGTGCCGCGCAGAATATCGGCCTTGCTGACCACGGCCTCGGGATGGCCGATCCGGGCGTAAAACTGGGCGGGGCGATCGAGCGGCGGCTCGGCACTGACCGGCTGGCCTTCCGCCACCCAGCAGGCGAGCCCGCCATCGAGGATCGCGACCTGGCTCGCGCCGAAGTGGCGCAGCATGAACCAGGCGCGGGCCGAGGTGTGGATCGCGCTGTCGTCATAGACGATGATCCGGTCGTCGGAGGCGACGCCAAGCGCTTCCATCGCCTGGCCGAAGGCGTCGGCGCTCGGCAGCATGTGGGGCGAGCCGGCGGCGGGGTCGGACAGGCTTTTCAGGTCGAAGAAGCGCGCACCTGGGATGTGTCGTTTGTCATAGTCGGCCCGGGCATCGCGCTTGGGATCAAGGTGCCAGCTTGCGTCCAGCACGACCACGTCGGCCGAACCCATATTGGCGGCCAACCACGATACCGAGACCAGATCGTCCATCACCCTCTCCCGCGATAGCTCGCCACGCCTTGGTCGGGCACCCACAGGCCTTCGGGCGGCGGACCGGACTGCCAGAAGACGTCGATCGGGATGCCGCCGCGCGGATACCAGTAGCCGCCGATGCGCAGCCACGTCGGCTTCATCTCGTCGAACAGCCGCTGGCCGATGCCGACGGTCACGTCTTCATGGAAGCCGCAATGGTTGCGGAAGGAGCCGAGGAACAGCTTCAAGCTCTTCGATTCGACGATGGTCTCGCCCGGCGCATAGTCGAGCACGAGGTGCGCGAAATCGGGCTGGCCGGTGACCGGGCAAAGCGAGGTGAATTCGGGCGCGGCGAAGCGGACGAGATACAGGCTGCCGGCGCGCGGGTTCGGCACGTAATCGAGCGCCGCTTCCTCCGGCGAGGCGGGTAGGCCGCTGTTCTGGCCGAGATATTTGGGGGTCATCGGTAAGTCGCTTCTTGCTCGATGCCCGGCTCGCTCGGCACGTCCGGCAAGGCGGCGGCGCTGCGGCGGGTGGAGTGGTAGAGATAGAGCACGGCCGCCACGAACACGGCGATGCTCAGCAGCACGCTCGGCTCGAAGCTGTCGGGGAACAGGCTCAACGGCGTGTCGTCGTCGGTCGCCGCGACGGCGCCGGCGAAGGCGACCCCGAACAGGCTTTCGCCGACGATCAGGCCGGTCGCCATGAGCACGCCGAGCCGCTCCTTCACCTCGTAATTGCCGGAGCGTGCTGACCAGCGATTGTAGAGGTGACCAAGCAGCGCCCCGATCGGGATCAGCAGGGTCAGCGCCATCGGCAGGTAGATGCCCATGCCGACCGCGAGCGGGGGCAGGCTCTTCTTGCCGGTGCGGCGGAGGAGTTCGTCGATGACGATTACCACCGCACCGATGCCGGCACCGATGCCGATCAGGTCCCAGCGCAGGTTCCCACCGAGCACGCCCTGCGCGATGGCGGAGATGAGCGCGGCCTGCGGCGCGGCCAGCGCATTCTCGCCTGCGCCCGGCGCGCCCTGGAAGCCGAAAGCGCCGTTCAGCAGGTCGAGGATCGGCGGGATGACCAGCGCGCCGAACAGCACGCCAAGCACCAGTGCCACCTGCTGCCGCCACGGGGTGGCGCCGACCAGTTGGCCGGTCTTGAGGTCCTGGAGGTTGTCGTTGGAGATGGTGGCGATGCCGAACACCACCGCGGTCACGAACAGCGCGAACGCGACCAGCGTCTGGGTCATTTGGGGCGTCAATTCGCCTCCGAACAGCGCGGCGAGGATCAGGCTGATGCCGAGCACGGCGAGGATGCCGACGCCTGAAATCGGGCTGTTCGAGGCGCCGATCAGGCCGGCCATGTAGCCGCAGACGCTGGCGATAATGATGCCGGCGACGAGGATGTAGGCGAGGCTGAAGCCGATTAGCGCGGCGACGTGCGTGTGGAGGTCGGTGCCGCTGACGAAATATGCCAGTAGCCCGGCGATCGGCAGCATCAGTAGCAGGATCGAAATGCCGATCAGCTTGATCGGGATGTCGCGCTCGGTCAGCGGCAGGCTCTCCTGGCCTCCACCTTCGCGTTGCCGGCTGGCGGCAAGCGCGCCGGTGATGCCGCGGCTGATGGCTGGCAGGATCTTGAGCAGGGTCCAGATCGCGGCGACGCCGATAGTGCCAGCACCGATAAACCGCACTTCGGAACGGAAGATGGTGCCGACATGGTCGCCGAGTTCGACCCCCGCCGCGGCCGGAGTAAGGGCAGTCAGCCAAGGCACCAGCACGCCCCAGCTGATGACCAGGCCGACCACCATGGCGATCCCGACCCCGAGGCCGACCAGATGCCCGACCCCGATCAAGGCAAGGCTGAGACTGCCTGACAGGGTGGTCCCGCCCGCCCCCACCGGCAGGGTGCGAGCCGCCTCGGCAGTGACAAGCTTGAGCTGGGTGGCAAGCGCATAGCCGGCGCTGACGAGGCTGGAGAGGATGATCGCGCCGAGGCCCTTGCGGTTCTCCTCCGCACCGCCGACCCCCGCGCCGACCTTCAGCACCTCGGCCGCCGCGACGCCTTCGGGATAGGGAAGATCGGAACCGGTGACGAGCGCGCGGCGCAATGGCACCGAATACATTACGCCCAGCACGCCTCCGATCGCGATCACCGCGACCGACAACCAGTAGGGGAAGCCCGTCCACCAGCCGATCATCACCAGGCCGGGTAGGACGAAGATGATCGCGCTCAGCGTGCCCGCCGCCGAGGCGATGGTCTGGACGATATTGTTTTCCTGGATGGTGGTGTCGCGGAACGCCTTCAGCACCGCCATCGATATCACCGCGGCCGGGATGCTGGTGGCGAAGGTCAGTCCGATCTTGAGCCCGAGATAGACGTTGGCGGCAGTGAACAGCAGCGTCAGGATCGCGCCGAGCAGGATCCCGCGAAGGGTAAGTTCACGCATCGCTTACTCCCAGCCGCGCGCGAGGAAACGCGTCGCAAAGGCGCAGTGCAGCGCGACTCCGCGGCTCAGCCACTGTTCCTCCAGCGTCATTTGGGCGTGGTGGAGTGAGGGGCGGCTTTCGGGATCCTCATGGCCCTCCGGCGCGACGCCAAGGAAGGCCATGCAGCCCGGGATCTTTTGCAGGACATAAGCGAAATCCTCGCCGCCCATGATCGGGCTGCCCATTTCCTCGAAGCTGCCTTCGCCGAACAGGTCGGTGCTGAGCGCTTCGACCATCGTCACCGCGCGGGGATCGTTGCGGGTGGCGGGATAGCCCTGGTCGATGCGGACCTCGGCCGTGCAGCCGTGGGTCGCGGCGACGCCCTTGAGGATATGCTCGAACGCGGCGCGTCCGGCCTCGCGGCGGGTGTCGGACAGGGTGCGCAGGGTACCCTTCAGCTCCACCGTCTCGGGGATGATGTTATAGGCGGTGCCGGCCTGGATCTGGGTGATCGAAATCACCGCCGCATCGAAAAAGGGTACCGAGCGAGCGATCCATTGCTGCAGCGCGCCGACCGCCTCGCAGGCGACGGGAATCGGGTCGAGCGCCTGATAGGGCATGGCGGCATGGCCGCCGCGGCCGCGGATGGTCGCGTTCAAGGCGTCGGTCGAGGCGAGCAGGGCACCGGCGCGGCTGGTGACCTGACCGCCCTTCAGCGTCGGCCAGATGTGCAGCGCGAAGGCCCCATCGGGCGCCGGATCGTCGAGCAGCCCGTCCTCGATCATGAAGCGGGCGCCGTGATGGCCTTCCTCGCCCGGCTGGAACATGAAGACGATCGTGCCTTCAAGGCTGGCTTGCTGCGCCGACAGGATGCGCGCGGCGGCCGACAGCATCGCCGAATGGCTGTCGTGCCCGCAGGCATGCATCTTGCCGGCGGTCTGGCTGGCGAACTCGAGCCCCGTCTCCTCATGGATCGGAAGCGCGTCCATGTCGCCGCGCAGCAGAACGGTGCGGCCGGGCCGCGCGCCGCGCAGGATGGCGACGAAGCCGCTGGTGCTTTTCGAGTCGCGGATCTCCAGCGGGAGGCCGTCGAGCGAGGCTTTCAGCTTTGCGGTGGTGCGGGTGCAGTGCAGCCCGAGCTCCGGATCGGCATGGATGGCGCGGCGGAGCGCAACCATCGCGTCATATTCGGCCTCGGCGGCGGCGTGAAAGTCGGTGTTGACGAGGGTCATGGGCCTCGGATGCTACTGTTCCTGACAGTAGGCAAGCCGTCTGAGTGTTTGCTTGCCTCTTTCGGCCGCGCTGCTAGCGTCTCGCCGCTTTGTAATCGAGTAGAGATCCCCCATGCGTAAGAGCCTGATTCTAATGACCCTTCCGATCGCCGCCTGCTCGACCACCCCGCCCGCCGGACCGCTCCCCGCCCCGCCGCAAGCCGAGGCCCCCGCCGTTGTCGAGGCGGCTCCGGCGCCGGCTGCGCTGACCTATCCGCAGACCGCGCGCGGCGATGTGGTGGACACCCAGTTCGGAACCGCAGTCGCCGACCCTTATCGTTGGCTCGAGAATGACGTCCGCAAGGACCCGGCGGTCGCGACCTGGGTGGCCGAACAAAACAAGGTCACCGACGCCTTCCTCGACACGCTGCCCGGCCGCGACATCCTCAAGAAGCGCATGACCGAGCTGTTCAATTACGAGCGGGTCGGAAACCCGGTGAAGAAGGGCAGCCGCTACTTCTACCAGCGGAACACGGGCCTGCAGAACCAGTCGCCGCTGTACGTGCGCGACAGCGTCAACGGCCCCGAGCGGCTGCTGATCGACCCCAACAGCTTCAGCACCGACGGCGCCACCGCGCTGGCCGAATGGGTGCCGAGCGAGGACGGCCGCTACCTCCTTTACGCGATCCAGGATGGCGGGTCGGACTGGCGGACGCTCAAGGTGCTCGACGTCGCTAGCGGCAAGGTCGTCGCCGACGAGATCAAGTGGGTGAAATTCTCCGGCCTCAGCTGGTCCAAGGACAATCGCGGCTTCTTCTACTCGCGCTTCCCCGAAAGCCGCGAAGGCCAAGACTTCCAGTCGCTTAACAAGAATCAGGCGGTCTATTACCACCGCCTCGGCCAGCCGCAGAGCGCCGACCGGCTGATGTTCGACCGTCCCGACAAGCCCGAACTCAGCAACACCGCGACCGTCAGCGACGATGGCTCGACGCTGGTGGTGACCTCGTCCAGCGGCACCGACGAGCGCTATGAAGTGACGTTGGTCGACTGGCAGAAGGCCAAGCCGACCCGCCGCGTGCTGATCCCCGGCTTCACCCACGATTACAGCTACATCGGCAATCGCGGCTCGACCTATTATTTCCAGACCAACGACGGCGCCCCCCGCCTCAAGGTGGTGGCGATCGACGTCAACGCCGCGCGGCCCAACCGGCGGACGATCGTGCCCGAGCAGGCCGAAACGCTGAGCGGGTCGAGTCTGGTCGGCGGAAAGCTCATCACCTCCTACCTCAAGGATGCGGCGACCGAAGTGCGGGTCCACAGCCTGACCGGCGCGCGCGAGCGGGTGATCGAGCTTCCGGGCCTCGGCACTGCCGGCGGCTTCTCCGGCGATCTCGACGATCCGGAGACCTTCTTCTCCTTCGCCAGCTTCAACCGCCCGACCACCATCTACCGCTACAACGTCGGGTCGAACGCCAGCACCGCCTGGTTCGAACCCAAATTGCTGTTCAACCCCGACGACTTCGCCGTCGAACAGCGCTTCTTCGCCTCGAAGGACGGCACTCGCGTGCCGATGTTCATCGTCCGCAAAAAGGGCATCACCGGCCCGGTGCCGACGCTGCTCTACGCCTATGGCGGCTTCAACGTCTCACTGACGCCAAGCTTCTCGGCGACGCGCCTGGCGTGGCTGGAACAGGGCGGCGCCTATGTGCTGGCGAACATCCGTGGCGGCGGCGAATATGGCAAGGCGTGGCACGACGCCGGCCGTCTCGCCAACAAGCAGAATGTGTTCGACGATTTCATCGGCGCGGGCGAAGCGCTGATCGCGCAGGGCGTGACGCCGAAGGGCGGCCTGGCGGTCCAGGGCGGCTCCAACGGCGGCCTGTTGATTGGTGCGGTGGTCAACCAGCGTCCCGACCTGTTCGCCGCGGCCAATCCGGCGGTCGGTGTGATGGACATGCTGCGCTTCGACCGGTTCACCGCCGGGCGCTACTGGGTCGACGATTATGGCTACCCCAACAAGGAAGCCGATTTCCGCACCCTGCTGGCCTATTCGCCCTATCACAACGTCAAGGCGAACGTGTCCTATCCGGCGATCCTGGTGACCACCGCTGACACCGATGATCGCGTGGTCCCGGGGCACAGCTTCAAATATGTCGCGGCGCTGCAGAATGCGCATCCGACCGGCAACCCGCAGCTGATTCGGATCGAGACCCGTGCCGGACACGGCTCGGGCAAGCCGACCGACAAGATCATCGAAGAAGCCAGCGACGTGACCGCGTTCATGGCGAAGTTCACGGGTCTGCCGATCAAGTAGGACCAGTCAGTCGGCCGGCGAGGGAAGGGGTGCAAACCCTCGCCGGCCTAAGGCATCAACCGATCACCACCCGGTCGCCGATCTCGGTCATCGCGAACAGCTTGGCGGCAAAGGCGCTCGGCAACCGCACGCAGCCGTGGCTGGCGGGACGTCCGGGAATCATGCCGGCATGCAGCGCGATGCCATATTGGTCGAGCCGCTGCATGAAGGGCATCGGCGCATTGTCATACTTGCGGCTGTGATGAAGCTTCTTCTTCTCGAGGATCGGGAAGATGCCCGGGGGCGTGTCCTTGCCGGGCTTGCCGCTCGAGATGGTCGACACGCCGATCAATTCGCCGGCGCGATAGACGTAGGCCTGCTGGTCCTCGAGGCTGACCACCACTTCGAGGTTGCCGTCGCTCGGCGCATTGGAAGCCCACCAGAAGCCGCCGGGTTTCAATTGCTTGCCTGCGATCGCGTCGGCGGCATGATCGCGGGCTTCGGCGACCGCGACCGAGGCGGCCATCAGCGCGGCTGGGCTCTCGTCCGGCCCTAGTGAGGTCGATGAAACGGCGGCGCACGGGGTCGCCACCGCGACGGCAATGGCTGCCGCCAAGGTTGCTAAGCGTTTCATTCTTCAAGACTCCGTTTGACCGCTAAACGACATAGCGGAGCACGGGTTCCGAATTTCGATGGCGCCGAAATGACTTCCGTATCGAAGTCAAGTGTTTATTTCTGGGACTGCAACATTTCTTTCCGGATGTCGTTACCCCTTCCAATCGAAACGCTCAGGCAACCAACGTGAACGGCGGAAAACGACGCATTCAGAAGCAATGCAGTCGACCTCGTCCACAAGGGTCCGCAACAGGCGAGAATCTGCCTGAGTCTTGAAAAGGAGGCAGTGGCCATGAAGGCTGTTTCAAAGATCCTGACGAGTGCGGCTGCGGTTGCGGCCATCTCCCTCGGCGCGGCGGCGACCCCGGCCGCGGCCCAATATTACCCCGGTTACGGCGGCTATGGTGGCGGCGGCCTCGGTGACGTGATCACTGGCGCCATCCTCGGCAACATCCTGCGCGGCGGTAACCCTTATGGCGGCAACGCTTATTATGGGCGCAGCGACTATGACCTCGAACGCTACGCCGTGCAGCAGTGCGCGGTCGCGGCCGAGCAGCGCATCAATGGCGGTCGCTACGGCGGCGGCTATTACAACCAGGGCGCCTATGGCGGTTACAACCAGGGCTATGGCTACAACCAGGCCGGCGGCTATCGCGTGGTCCAGATCGATCGCGTGAACCGCACCCGTAACGGCAACATGCGCGTCTATGGTCTGGCCAGCGCCAGCGCCTACCAGGGCAATTACGGCCAGCCTTATTACGGTGCATACAACCAGCCCTATGGCGGCGGCTACAACCGGGCCGGAGCGAATGTGCGCTTCGACTGCAAATACGACCGGAACGGCCGAATCAGCGATCTCAAGATCAATCGCGCCTAACCGCTGACACGTCCGCCGCGGTGGACAGGAAGGCGCCGGAGCCATAGGGCTTCGGCGCCTTTTCCTGTGTCCGCGAACGGAGCCCAGCCGCCTCATGCAACCGGCCGAAACCCTGCTCATCATCGACTTTGGCAGCCAGGTGACCCAGCTGATCGCCCGCCGCATCCGTGAGGCGGGGGTCTATTGCGAGATCGCCCCGTTCAACGCGGCCGAGGAAGCGTTCGAGCGCTTGAAGCCCAAGGGCATCATCTTCTCGGGCGGGCCATCGTCGGTGACGTGGGAAGATTCACCGCGCGCGCCGCAAGTGCTGTTCGACAGCCGCCTTCCCCTGCTCGGCATCTGCTACGGCCAGCAGACCCTTCATCAGCAACTGGGCGGCAAGGTCGTCACTTCCGACCAAAAGGAATTCGGCCGCGCCTTCATCGAGGTAGTGGCGCCGTCGGCGCTGTTCGACGGCCTGTGGCAGGTCGGCGAGCGGCACCAGGTGTGGATGAGCCACGGAGACCGGGTCGAAAGCCTTGCGCCCGGCTTCTCGATCGTCGCGGCATCGGAAGGCGCACCCTTTGCCATCGCCACCGACGAGGAGCGCCGCCGCTACAGCCTGATGTTCCACCCGGAGGTGGTCCACACCCCCGATGGCGGCAAGCTGCTGGCCAATTTCGCCCGGCACATCTGCGGCTGTTCGGGCGAATGGTCGATGGCGGCCTATCGCGACCAGAAGATCGCCGACATCCGCGCACAGGTTGGCTCCGGGCGGGTGATCTGCGGCCTGTCGGGCGGGGTCGACAGCGCGGTCGCCGCGGTGTTGATCCACGAGGCGATTGGCGAGCAGCTGACCTGCGTGTTCGTCGACCATGGCCTGATGCGCACCGCCGAGGCCGACGAGGTCGTCTCGCTGTTCCGCGGCCATTACAACATCCCGCTGGTCCATGTCCGCGCCGAGGAGCTGTTCCTGTCGGGTCTGGCCGGGCTCACCGACCCCGAGGCCAAGCGCAAGTTCATCGGCAAGACCTTCATCGAGGTGTTCGAGGCCGAGGCAGCGAAGATCGGCGGGGCCGATTTCCTCGCGCAGGGCACGCTCTACCCCGACGTGATCGAAAGCGTCAGCTTCACCGGCGGGCCGTCGGTGACGATCAAGAGCCACCACAACGTCGGTGGCTTGCCCGAGCGGATGAACATGCAGCTGGTCGAACCGCTGCGCGAATTGTTCAAGGACGAGGTGCGCGAGCTTGGGGTCGAGCTTGGGCTTCCGCCGGCGTTCGTCGGCCGTCACCCGTTCCCGGGGCCGGGCCTCGCCATCCGCATCCCGGGCGAGGTCACGCGGGAGAAATGCGACATCCTGCGCAAGGCCGACAGCATCTACCTCGAGGAGATCCGCAATGCCGGGCTGTACGATGCGATCTGGCAGGCGTTCGCGGTGCTGCTGCCGGTCCGCACCGTGGGCGTAATGGGCGACGCACGCACCTATGACAGCGTCTGCGCCCTGCGCGCGGTGACCAGCGTCGATGGCATGACCGCCGACGTCTATCCGTTCAGCGCCGAGTTCCTGGGCCGCACCGCGACCCGCATCGTCAACGAAGTCGCCGGCATCAACCGGGTGGTCTACGATTATACGTCGAAGCCCCCCGGCACGATCGAGTGGGAATGAGCTGAGGCCGCAAGCATCCGTGGGACGCTTGCGGCCTCGTCAGACCCATTGAACGAGCCCGCAGGTGCAGGGGGTAACAGGACCTGCGGGCTCGCTACCTCTGATTTCAGGCCATTTGCGCCAGCTTGGCCGTCACCGAGCGACGGCGACGCATGGTCGCTCCGATCGCGCCGAAGCCAAGCAGCATCATCGCCCAGGTGCCGGGCTCGGGCACGGCAGCCGCGGGAGCGAGCGAGAGGCCGATCAGGCTCCCGGCGCCGATGGTCCCGATGCGGGTGGCCGCTCCAGTCGTCAGATTGACGCTGTAGAAGCCGTCGTTGAGGTTGAAGAAGGCGCCGTTGGTGATCCCCGAGATATCGAAACCGAGCTGGTCGGTGGCACCGAAGGTCACGCCGAGCGGGCCGAACGCGACTCCGCTGGTGTTGGTGCTGACATAGGTACCGGCATTGGCGTCGGTCGAACGGACCAGGGCATCGGTAAAGGCGTCAAGGCCATACAACGTCGTGCTGGTCGCTTCGGCGAAACTGTTGGTGTAGGCCGAACCCAGCAGGTCGACATTGCTGCTGCCGTTCAGGGTGATCGCGCCATCGACGGTCACGCCCGGCGGCGTCGTGGTCTGGTTGAGCCGAAGGTTCTGGTTGGTGTCGCTGGTGACGCGGATCCGGTCGACCGTGGGATTGAAGTCGAACCCGAACGAACTGCCTTGCGGCTGGGTCGAAAGCGCACCGAGGTCGGCGGCCTGGTAGGTGTTGCCGTTAAGCGTCAGACGATAGAGGTTGCCGTTCGTACCAAGGGCATACAGCTGGCCATCGGCCGGGCGGAAATCGATTCCGCGCAGCGACACGTTGCCGGTCAGACCGGTAATCGGGCTGCTCGACAGGACGGTTCCGGGACTGCTCGTGTCAAAGGTGACGATCCGCGAAGAGGTCAGCCCGAATACAGTTTCGGCTGATGCCGGCGCAGCGGCGAGTGATGCGGTGATCAACAGGGAAGCGGCAAAAACGTGTCGCATGGAACATCCTTCCTCGAGGGTGACGTTCAACGGGGGCGTGAACGCTGGGTTAACCGAAATTAACTACGTTCTGGGGCGGGTCTCGGATGCAGAGGCCCAAGAGACTTTTTGCGGCCATCGGATGAAACGGTGCCTATCAGCGCCGTAAGGAGGCTGCTGGCTTCTGTAGTCCGGGTGATTACATTCGCCGTCATGGACTCCATTGGCGGCGATCTCGACACCATGGCCCCGCGGCCGTTCGCGGACGATCAGATGGCGGCGATCCGCGCTATCGCATCCGCCCAAAGCTATCGCGCCGGAGAGGCAGTGCTCGACGCCGGTGCACCGCAGGATCGCTTTGTGCTGGTCGAAGAAGGCGAGATCGAGGTCGCCGACCCGGTCACCGGGGAACGCATCCGCGACGCCACGCTTCACCCCGGCCAGTTCATGGGCGAACTGGCGTTCCTCAACGGCGGTCCGATGACCCTGACCATGCGCGCCGCGGTCGACACCCGGACGATCGAGGTGCCGCGTCCCGCCATGCTGCGGCTGATGAGCGACGTGCCCGAGATCGGCGATCATATCCTGACCGTCTTCGCCGCCCGCCGCCGCCGGATCTTCGAGGAAGGCGACAGCTCGATCCTCGTTTCGGGCTCGGGCCATGACCCCGCGATCGCCCGGATCGCCAGCTTCCTCAGCCGCAACCGCCTCCCGTTCCGCGAACTCGCCGACGGGGCGGCGGGGGTCAGCATCAACGGCGTCGAGCTTGCCGATCCCACCCCGCGCATGATCGCCCGCCATTTCGGGCTCGATCTCAAGGCGCGACCGGGGGAGGAGGTCGACCTGATCATCGTCGGTGCCGGACCGGCCGGGGTCGCCGCCGCCGTCTATGCCGGGTCCGAGGGGCTGCGGGCCTTGGTGGTAGAGGACAATGCGATCGGCGGGCAGGCGGGGACCAGCAGCCGGATCGAGAATTACATGGGCTTTCCGACCGGCATCTCGGGCGCGGACCTGACCTTTCGCGGGCAGGTGCAGGCGATGAAGTTCGGCACCTGCTTCGCCATGCCGCGGCGGGTCGAGGGGCTGGTGGAGCGCGGCGACGGCTTCTGCGTCACGCTCGACGACGGCGAGGAATTGTGCACCCGCGCCGTGCTGGTCGCGACCGGGGTACAGTATCGCCGGCTGCCGATTGAGCGACTGGAAAGCTTCGAGGGCGCGGGCATCTATTATGCCGCGACCGAGATGGAAGCGCGCTTCTGCACGAACACCGAGGCGATCGTGGTCGGCGGCGGCAATAGCGCGGGCCAGGCCGCCATGTACCTGTCGCGGGTCGCGCGAAAGGTGCACGTGCTGGTCCGCGGCGCCGGCCTTGCCGAGACGATGAGTGCCTATCTGCGCGAACGGCTGGAGGCGGACCCAAGGATCGAGATCCACACCGGGAGCAAGCTGGCGCGGCTTTACGGCGGCGAGCACCTGGAGAACGTCACCGTGTCGAGCCCCGAGGGGGAGTGGAGCGTCGGCTGCCGGGCGCTGTTCATCATGATCGGCGCGGCGCCCAATACCGGCTGGCTGTCGGGCCTGGTCGAGCTTGACCGCGCGGGCTTTGTCCGCACCGGCAGCGACGTTGGTGCCGCAAGCAGCTACGCCACCTCCTGCCCCGGGATCTTCGCGGTCGGGGACGTCCGTTCGGGGTCGGTCAAGCGGGTAGCGTCCAGCGTCGGTGAAGGGTCGGTAGTGGTCAGCGCCATCTGGAGCCACGTCAACGCGCCCCCGCCACCCGCCACGGGCATCGGAGGATAGCGGCAGGCGCCGCTTAACATCCGATATACCGGTGACTTGACGCCCCCTCGGCAATTGCCAAGGCAGTCGTCATGGACCACGCCCCGACTCTTCGCCTTGCCCCTCTCGCGCTTGCCGTCGCCCTGCTTGCCGGCTGCGCCACCGCCCCGGTCAAGGTCACCGAGGCGCCGCGCCCTGCGCCGGCTGTCGCCCAGCTGCCGTACGAATGGACCAACGGCCACGCGCCCAAGGCGACCCAGCAGGCCAAGGCACTGTTCGGTACCGTCGCGCTTCGGCCCGGCCAGTATCATTGGGCCGCGACCATCCCCGAGGCCCCGGCCAAGGTGGTGATCGATCGGATGCAGCAGCTGATGTTCGTCTACAAGGGCGACCAGCTGGTCGGGGTCAGCACCATCTCGTCGGGCAAGAAGGGCAAGGAAACGCCGCTCGGTTACTGGAAGGTGTTTCGCAAGCAGGTGAAGGGCTTCAGCCGCAAGTACGACAATGCACCGATGCCCTACATGCAGATGTACGACGAAATGGGCATCGCCTTTCACGGCGGCGCGCTACCCGGCTACCCGGCCAGCCACGGCTGCGTTCGCCTGCCGGTCGAATTCGCCAAGAAGCTCTACGGCCTAACCCAGATGGGCACCGAGGTGGTGATCGAGGGGTAGGCTCCGCCTCACACAGTTTCTGCTATTGCGAAGCGTTCGCAGTTTAACTAACAAGTGGCGGTGACCTCGTGCCGTTCCACTCTCTTCTGGCTGATCCTGGCCCTGCCGCTGGCCCTTGCGCTGGTCCGCTTCGCGCTCACGCCCGACGCCTATCCGGGCGACCTGCTCCACCCGACGGGCGAATGGTCGGCGCGCTTCATCATCCTTGCGCTGATGGTCACCCCGCTGAGGCAGCTGTGGCCGCAGGCGCGGATCGTGCGCTTCCTCGCCCGTCATCGCCGCGCGCTCGGGGTCGCGGGCTTTCTCTATGCGCTGGCTCATACCGCGGCCTACGTGCTCGACATGGTCACTCTCGCCGAAATGCTGGCGGAGGTCGGTGCGCCGTCGATCTGGACCGGCTGGGCCGCGCTGGCGATCCTCGTGCCGCTCGGCCTTACCAGCAACGATGCCGCGATGCGCGCGCTCCGCGGCGGGTGGAAGCGGCTCCAGCGGCTCGCCTATCCGGCGGCGATCCTGACCCTCGTCCACTGGGCGCTGGTCCACGACGGCCTTGCCGCCGCCCTCCTTCACTTCGTACCGCTCGCCCTGCTTCAGGCCGTGCGACTGGTGCGCCTGTTTTCCTCACCCACACCACGGAGTCTTGCCTGATGCGTATCCTGCTTCTCACTGCCGCCGCCGCCCTTTCGGCCGCGATCGCCACCCCAGCCGCCGCCACCGGCAAGATGACCTGCAACGCCCCGCAAAAGAGCTGGAAGACCCTCGGCAGCCTCGAATCGAAGCTGAAGAAGGACGGCTGGGAAGTGCGCAAGTCGAAGGTCGATGGCGGCTGCTACGAAGTCTACGGGACCGATCCGCAGGGCCGCCGGGTTGAGGCCTATTTCCACCCCGTCAGCTTCAAGATGCTGCTCAGCAGCCGTCGCGGCGAAGTGCTCTACAAGGCCAATTAAGCGGGCAGCAGGGGGCGCAGGGTCAGGGCCAGCTGCGCCTCCACCCCCAGCAGGTCGTGCCTGTTGGGGAGACGGGTCAGGAACAGTTGCCACAGCCCGTCCGGCCGTTCCTCGCTGCGCCCGGCGCGGCCTTCGTGGACCACCGGCCCGCCGAGCTCGTCGCCGCCCAGCAGTCGCATCATCGCGGCCTTGAAGCTGTTGTCCTCGCGCGGATCGGCGAGGTGCACGGCGAGTCCGTCGAGGCGGAGCCCGAACGGGGCATCGAATATCGCCTCGGCCCATTCGGTCATTGCCACCAGCCGGCCATTGCGATCGAGCAGCAAGGTCATCTCGCCGCTGCTCGCAAGTCCCGCCAGCATGTCCTCTCCCCGCGCCTGGCCGAGCGCGATCTCGACCCGCACCGCCCGGTGGGCCTGCCGCGCGACCTGGGCGAAGAAGTCGACTACTTCGGGCGAGCAGGGGCCGTCGCGACTCGAGCGCAGCAGGGCCAGGCCGACCAGCGCTCCGTCGGCTTCGAAGATCAGCGGGGACTGACAGCCATAGGGCAGGTCGAGGTCGCTTACCGCATCGTCGTAGAAGCCGCAGGGGTTGGCGCTTCGATAGGCGGCATAATGGCGTTCGTACTGGATCGAACGGGCCACGCCGGTGGAGCAGTTGATCCGCCAATTCTCCGGTCCGTAGAGCTGGGGATTGACCAGGTGCCCGTGCGGATCGTGGCGGTCCTCGCTGAAGTAGTTGAAGGTGAGGCCCGGCCCCGCGCCTCCGCCGCATAGTTGGGTGATGGCGCTTCCGGTGGCGTGCGACAGCTGTCGGAGGGCGGTCAGCCAGCCGTCAGCCTCGAAAGGCGCATTGAGGAACGCCAACTCGGCGTCACGCACTGTCCGATCTACCAACATCTCGGCTTCCCCGCCGGACTCGCCCGACGGCGCAGATTTCTGCCGAAAGGGATCAATTGTCCAGTGGCGAGAGGTTCGTCAGGCTAGTCTCGCCGTGCCAGCCGCGGGCCGTAGCGTCAGCGCCAGTTGCGGACCGACCTGCAGCAGGTCGGTTCCTTCCGGCAGGCGGGTCAGGAACAAGCGCCATTGTCCCTGCGGTGCAGCCGCGCATCGCCCTGCAACCGCCTCGTGCAGGACGGGCCCCCACACGCCGTCGCTGGCGAGCAGGCGCCCCGCCGCCGCCTGGAGGGACCGATCCTCCGCGCGGTCGGAGAGCCGGACCGAAAGCCCGTCGAGGCGCAGTCCGGCCGGGTGGTCGAACAGGATTTCAGCGGCCTCCGTCATCGCCACCAGCCTGCCTTGACCGTCGAGCAGCAGGGTCATTTCACCCGAACTCGCGACCCCCTCCAGCATGGTCTCGCCCTGCTCCTGGCCGAGCGCCAGTTGGACTCGCACCGCCCGTTGCGCCTGGCGTGCGACACTGGAGAAAGCGTCCAATACCTCGCTCGTGCAAGGACCGTCGCGACCGGAGCGGAGGAGGCACAGTCCGATCAGCCCCGCATTGTCGAACAACAAGGGCGACTGGCAGCCGAACCGCAGGTCGAGATCGCTCGACGCGTCATCATAATATTCGCATTTTCGCGCCCCCCGGTAGGTCGCATAATGCTGCTCATACTGGATGCTCCCCGGAGCCTGCAGGGCCGAGTTTAGACGCCAGTTCTGCGGGCCGTAGAGGTCGGGATTGATCAGGTGGCCATACGGGTCGCCAAGATCGTGGCTGAAGATATTGAAGTCCTGGGCAGGAGCCGGACTGCCACCGCACATCTGCACCAGAAAGCTTCCGGTCGATTCCGCAAGATTGCGGATGGCGAGTTGCCAGCCCTCGCCCGTGAAAGGTGCATTGAGAAAGGCCAGCTCGGCCTCACGCACAGCCTGATCGACAATCATCCCGCAATCCCCGCCAGCCCTGCCTGGCCCGGCGAAGTTCTTCGGATCGTGATGATTTGTAAAGAGGAGGGGCCAGCAACGCTGCCGCTGCGAGCCGCCTCCACTTACACGCTAGCGGCCGGTGAACTTCTCACCCTTGGCCGCCTTGTCGAGAAGCAGCTGCGAGAAGGAGAAATCCTCGCCCATGTGCGGCGCTGCGGCCTTCAGCCCATCGACGATCTTCTGCACGCCCTCGGCGTCGGCCCAATGCATCGGCCCGCCGCGATAGACCGGCCAGCCATAGCCATAGACCCACACCACATCGATGTCGGACGCGCGCTGGGCCATGCCTTCCTCGAGGATTTTCGCCCCCTCGTTGACCATGGTGTAGAGCGTGCGCTGGATGATTTCCTCGTCGCTGATCTCGCGCGCGGTGACGCCGGCCTTGGCGCGAAACTCCTCGATGATCTCCTGCACCTTGGGGCTGGGCGAGGGGCGGCGCTTCTCGTCATAATCGTAGAAGCCGGCGGCCTTCTTCTGGCCCCAGCGGTCGGCCGAGCAGAGCGCATCACGGATGTTCTCGATCCGGTTAACGTCGCGGTGCCAGCCGATGTCGACCCCGGCGAGGTCGGCCATCTGGAATGGCCCCATCGGCATCCCGAAATCGACATGGACCTTGTCGATCTGCGCCGGGGTGGCGCCTTCCAGCAGCAGCTTGGTCGCCTCGGTCTGGCGCGGGATCAACATGCGGTTGCCGATGAAACCGTAGCAAACGCCCGCCACCACCGCGACCTTCTTGATCTTCTTGGCCAGCGCCATGGCGGTGACCAGCACGTCGTCGGCGGTCTTGGCCCCGCGCACGACTTCCAGCAGCTTCATGACGTTGGCGGGCGAGAAGAAGTGCAGGCCGACCACGTCCTGCGGGCGGCTGGTCGCGGCGGCGATCTCGTCGACGTTGAGGTAGCTGGTATTGGACGCGAGGATCGCGCCCGGCTTGGCGATCTTGTCCAAGCGGCCGAAGATGTCCTTCTTGATCTCCATCTGTTCGAACACCGCCTCGATGATGAGGTCGCAGTCGGCCAGCGCATCGAAGTCGAGCGTCGGGTTGAGCAGACCCATCATGTGCCCGACCTGCTCGTCGGTGAAGCGGCCCTTCTTGGCGCTCGCCTGATAATTCTTGAGCATGACGCCCGTGCCCCGGTCGAGCGCTTCCTGGCTGGTTTCCACAATCGTTACCGGGATCCCAGCGGACAGGAAGTTCATCGAAATGCCGCCACCCATGGTGCCGGCTCCGATCACGCCGACCTTGCGGATCTCGCGCGGGCGCACGTTTTCATCGATTCCCTCGATCTTCGCCGCCTTGCGCTCGGCGAAGAAGAAATATTGCTGCGCCTTGGCCTGGGTGCCGCTCATCAGCTCCATGAACAGCTGGCGCTCCATGGCAACGCCTTCGGCATAAGGGTGCTGGGTCGCGGCGCGGACCGCTTCGAGGTTCTTGCGCGGCGCGTCGAAGCCCTTGAACACCCGCGGGTTGGCGGCGACGAAATCGTCGAAGACGCTGGGGCTGGCTTCCTCGATCTTGTTCTGGCGCTCGGACGATTTAGGGGCAGGGCGGATGTCGGCGACTTCGGTCGCATAGGCGACGGCGTGCTGGAGCAGGTCGCCTTCGATCATCCGGTCGACCAGCCCGATCTCGAACGCCTCCTGCGCGCCGATCGGATTGCCGCTGGTGGTCATCTGAAGCGCCTTCTCGACCCCCGCGACGCGCGGCAGGCGCTGGGTTCCGCCGGCACCCGGCAGCAGGCCGAGTTTCACTTCCGGCACACCCAGCTTGGCCGACGCCACCGCCGCACGATAGTGGCAGGCCAGCGCCACCTCGAGCCCGCCGCCGAGTGCCGTGCCGTGGATCGCGGCGACCACGGGCTTGGTGCAATTCTCGATGATGTCGACCACCTGCGGCAGCATCGGCTGGGCGAACGCCTTGGGCGTCCCGAATTCGCTGATGTCGGCGCCCGCGAAGAAGGTCGCGCCCTCGCCGATGATCACCACCGCCTTGATGTTCTCGTCGCCGTCGGCCTCCTCGATGCCCTTCACCAGGCCTTCGCGGACAGGATGGCCGAGCGCGTTCACCGGCGGGTTGTTGGAGGAGATGACAAGGACGTGGCCGTGGCGGCTGGTACTGATGGGCGAGGTCATGGGGGGTCCTTCGCTGACAATGTTGTGAGCAAGCTCCCTAAGCAGGAGCCCGGGAAAGAAAAGAGGGGCTAGATCGCGGTCCGCCCGTAATCCTGGCGATTGAACGGATGCGAGCTCGACAGCCCGCCGTCGACCACCAGCGCATGGCCGTTGACGTAGCTGCTCTCGTCCGACGCCAGGAACAGCGCCGCCTTGGCGATCTCGTCCGGCACCCCGCCGCGGCGCAGCGGGTTGAGGTGGCCAAGCCGGTCCTCCTGCCCCTTGGCCCGCGCCCGCTCGTAGACGAATTCGGTCATGCCGGTCTCGATCAGGCCGGGGCAAATGGCATTCACCCGCACGTTCGACCCCGCCAGCTGCTGCGCGGCGGTCTTGACCAGGCTGATCACCCCGGCCTTGCTGGCGCTATAGGCCGGTCCGCCCGCGCCCGAGCGGAGGCCGGCGACACTGGCGGTGCAGATGATCGATCCGCCGCCCTGCTCCTTGATCAAAGGCGCGGCATGCTTGATCGCCAGGAACGGTCCGATCAGATTGACCCGCAGAATCTGCTCCCAATCCTCGACCGTTTGCTCAAAGATCGAGGCCAGCCCACCCGACACCCCGGCATTGGCGAAGAAGCCGTGCAGCGCGCCATGCTGGTGCTTGGCGGTCTCAACCAGCCGCACGACATCTTCCTCGCGGCCGGCGTCGGCGACATGCTGCGCGCCGTGGAGGTCGGCAGCGATTACTGTCGCGCCATGCCTGAGGAACAGTTCGGTGCTGGCCTTGCCGATGCCGGAGCCGGCCCCGGTGACGATGATGACCTTGCCTTCAAGCCGCGGGTGATGACGGTGCTCGTTTTCGACGCTCATCGCCTCAGAACCCCGCGCCGAAGGTGCTGCCGCCATCAACCACCAGGGTCTGCCCGGTAACGAAGCTGCCTGCCTCGCTGGCCAGAAACAGCGCTGCGCCGGCGATCTCGCGCGGCTCGCCGATGCGTTTGAGCGCAGCGACCTTGGTCACGCTCTTCAGGATCTCCGGATTTTCCCACAGCGCCTTGGCGAAGTCGGTCCGCACCAGCCCCGGAGCGATGGCGTTGACCCGGACGTTCGACGGCCCGAACTCCGCGGCCAGGTTGCGGACCAGCTGCAGGTCGGCTGCCTTGGAGATATTGTAGGCGCCGATCACGGTGGAGCTGGTCAGCCCGCCGACGCTCGACACGATGATGATCGAGCCCGACTTGCGCTCCACCATCTCGGGCGCGACGAAGCTGGTCAGCCAGTGATTGGACAGGACGTTGTTGTCCATGATCTTGCGGAACTGATCGTCGCTGATTCCGCCCATCGGCCCGTAATAGGGATTGGAGGCGGCGTTGCAGACCAGCACGTCGATCGGCCCCAACTCGGCCCGCGTCCGCTCGACCAGCTCGCGCAGCGCCTCCTTGTCGGAGATCGAAGCGGCGATGGCTATCGCGCGACCCTTGCCGCGCTGATTGATCGCCGCCGCCACTTCCTCGCAGGCGTCCTGCTTGCGGCTCGAGATCACGACGTTGGCGCCGTGCGCAGCCATTTCCTCGGCGATCGCCTGCCCGATCCCGCGCGAGGAACCGGTGACGATGGCGGTCTTGCCGGTAAGGTCGAAAAGCGAGGTCAACATCCACTCTCCCGTTCGCCCTGAGCGAAGTCGAGGGCGCTTGCGCTAACGTGCTTCGACTTCGCAGCACGAACGAAGTCTGGTCTGACGGGTCAAGGCACCTGCGGATCGATCGGCGGGTGCTTGCCATATTCCATCAGCGCGATGGAGCGGTTGTGCACCTCGTCCGGACCGTCGGCCAGCCGCAGCGTGCGGATGCCGGCCCAGCTATGCGCCAGACTGGTATCCTGGCTGACCCCAGCGCCGCCGAACGCCTGGATCGCGTCGTCGATCACCTTCAACGCCATCCGCGGCGCCTTGACCTTGATCATCGCGATTTCGGCCTTGGCCGCCTTGTTGCCCGACTTGTCCATCAGGTCCGCGGCCTTGAGGCAAAGCAGGCGGGTGCAGTCGATCTCGATCCGCGCCTCGGCGACGCGCTGTTCCCACACGCTATGCTCGCTGATCCGCTTGCCGAACGCGGTGCGCGACTGGATGCGACCGACCATCAGCTCCAGCGCTTCCTCGGCCGCGCCGATGGTGCGCATGCAATGGTGGATGCGGCCCGGCCCCAGCCGCCCCTGCGCGATCTCGAACCCGCGACCTTCGCCCAGCAGCAGGTTGTCGACCGGCACTCGCACGTTCTCCAGCCTGATCTCCATGTGCCCGTGCGGCGCATCGTCATAGCCATAAACTGTCAGCGCGCGCTCGACCGTGATCCCGGCGGCGTCCATCGGCACCAAGATCATCGACTGCTGGGCATGCTTGCGCGCCTCGGGATTGGTCTTGCCCATCAGGATCGCGACCTTGCAGCGCGGATCGCCCGCACCCGAACTCCACCACTTCTTGCCGTTGATGACGTATTCGTCGCCCTCGCGGCGGATCTCGCACTGGATGTTGGTCGCGTCCGAGCTGGCGACACCTGGCTCGGTCATCAGGAAGGCCGAGCGGATCTCGCCCCGCATCAGCGGCGCCAGCCACTGCTCCTTCTGCTCGCGGGTGCCGTAGCGGTGGAACACCTCCATGTTGCCGGTGTCGGGCGCCGAGCAATTGAACACCTCCGAGGCGAAACCGACCCGGCCCATCTCCTCGGCGCACAAAGCATATTCGAGGTTGGTCAGCTGCTCGCCCTCGAAGGCGAAGCTCTCGTCGACATGCTGCAAGGCGCCGCCTGGCGGCATGAACAGGTTCCACAGCCCCTCGGCCCGGGCCTTGGCCTTGAGCGGCTCCAATCCTTCGAGGTGATGCCAGCGGTCCCCGCTGTTGAGTTCGGCGGCGAGGCCCGGAACGGCGGGACGGACATGCCGCTCGATGAAGGCGCGAACCCGGTCGCGGAAGTGGGACTGTCTTTCGGTCAGGTCGAAGTCCACTGGGGCGCTCTCCACTTTTCTTGTTTCACGGATGCGCTAGGACGGCGACCAAGAGGAGACAAGTGCATGAGTGATCTCGCTCAATTCCGCGCCGACACCCGCGCCTGGCTGGAAGTGAACTGCCCGGCTGAGATGCGCACGCCGATGCGTTCGGAGGACGACGCCTGCTGGGGCGGGCGCCATTTCAAGTTCCAGAGCGAGGCGCAGGAACGCTGGATGCGGGTGATGGGCGAGAAGGGCTGGACCGTGCCCGACTGGCCCGCGGCTTATGGCGGTGGTGGCCTTTCTGCGGCCGAGACCAAGGTGCTGAAAGAGGAAATGCGCGCAATCGGTGCTCGCAGCCCGCTCTCGAGCTTCGGCATCTCGATGCTCGGGCCGGCGCTGCTCAAATATGGCACCGAGGAGCAGAAGAGCCGCTTCCTGCCCGAGATCGCACGCGGCGAGATCCGCTGGTGCCAGGGCTATTCCGAACCCGGCGCCGGCTCCGACCTCGCCGGTCTGCAGACCAAGTGCGAGGATATGGGCGACCATTGGCTGGTCAACGGCCAGAAGGTGTGGACCAGCTATGCCGACCAGGCCGACTGGATCTTCTGCCTGGTCCGCACCTCGACCGAGACCAAGCATGGCGGGATCAGCTTCCTGTTGTTCGACATGGAGAGCGAAGGCGTCTCGACCAAGCCGATCCTGCTGATCAGCGGCTATTCGCCCTTCTGCGAGACCTTCTTCGACGATGTGAAGGTCCCCAAGGATCAGGTCGTCGGCGAGGTCAACAAGGGCTGGGACGTCGCCAAGTACCTCCTCGGCCACGAGCGCGAGATGATCAGCGGCATGGGCCTCGGATCGGGCTCGAGCCGGACCCTGGCGCAGAGCCTGGGCGAGATCGACGATCCGGTGCTGGCTGCCGACGTCGCCTTGTTCGACGTCGACGCACTCGCCTTTGCCGCGATGAGCGAGCATTTCATCGACCAATTGAAGGCCGGCGAGGCGCATCCCGCCATGCCCAGCATGATGAAATATGCCGGGACCGAATTGAACAAGAAGCGCCACGAGCTGATCATGGCGGCGGGCGGATCGGATGCGCTCGAATGGGACAGCGAGCGATCGCGTGGCGGCAAGGCGGCGCGCGAATGGCTGCGGACCAAAGCCAATTCGATCGAGGGCGGTACCAGCGAGGTCCAGCTCGGGATCGTCGCCAAGCACATCCTGCGGCTGCCGGGAGCCTGAGCGGCGCACACGAACAAAACGAAAGCACCCGAATGATCCTTACCGACGACCAACGCCAGCTCGCCGATATGACTCGGACCTTCATGGGCGAAGAGGGCACCATCAAGAAGCAGCTGCGCCACTGGCGCGACATCGGCTGCAAGGACGGGTTCGGCCACGGCCTGTGGAAGCAGATGGCTGAGCTGGGCCTGACCGGCCTCGCCATCCCGGAGGAAGAGGGCGGTCTCGGCCTTGGCACCACTGAAGCCGCACTGGTGATGGAGGAAGTCGGCCGTAACCTCACGCCTTCCCCGTTTCTGACGACGTCGATCGTCGCGGTCGAGGCGCTGAAGGGCAGCGAGCAGGGCAAGCGCTGGTTTCCGGGCATCCTGTCGGGCGACACGATCGCGGCCTTCGCAATCGATGAGGGGCCGCACCATCGCCCCCGCCAGATCGCGCTGGAGGCCAAGCGCTCGGGCAACGGCTTCGCGCTGTCGGGCTCCAAGCAGTTCGTGGTCCACGGTGCGTCGGCCGACTTGCTGATTGTCGCCGCGCGTACCGGCGGCTCGGCAGGTGAGAGCAAGGGCCTTACGCTGTTCGCGGTGCCTCGCGACGCGGCCGGCATGACGGTCGAGAATGTCGCGCTGGCCGACGCCAGCAAGGCAGCACGGATCACCTTTGAAGGCACCCAGATCGATGCCGATGCGGTGATCGGCGAGGTCGACGGCGGTTGGGAGCCGCTGCGCCGCGCGATGCGCGCCGGCCGTACCGGCGCAGCGGCCGAGCTGGTCGGGGTCGCAGCGGGCGCCTCGGCGATGACGGTCGACTATCTCAAGCAGCGCAAGCAGTTCGGAAAGCTGATCGGCGAGTTCCAGGTCCTCCAGCACCGCGCTGCCCATCTATTCGGTGAGATCGAGATCGCCCGCGCCGCGACGTTCAAGGCCGCCGAACTGCTCGACCGTGGCGACGAGCGGGCAGGGGTGATGACCCATGTCGCCAAGGCCAAGGCCGGCCGCGTCTCGGCGCTGGCGGTGCAGGAAGCGGTGCAGATGCACGGCGGCATCGGCATGACCGACGAGCATGACATCGGCCTCTACATGAAGCGCGAAAAGGTGCTCGACGCCTTGTTCGGCGATGCCAATTACCATGCGCGGATGGTGCAGGCGGCTTAACCGCGTCGAATCAACTTGCGAACGCTTCGCATTACCATTAGCAAGATGAGCATGATCGTCTGCTGCTGCAACGCGATTCGCGAAACCGAGGTGCGGGAAGCCGCGCGCACCGGCGCCTGCAGCGTCGGCCAGGCCTATGCCCGCAAGGGATGCAAGGTGAAGTGCGGCAGCTGCCTTCCGTTCGCTCGCGCGATCATCGCCGAAGAATGCGACGCACTCGCTGCCAATCCGGCCAAGGTCGCCGCCTAACTGCGAACGACTCTTGCAAGTCGTTCGCGCTTCGTTTGATCCTGCAACCTTGATAGAAGCGGAGCCATGAAGGGCGATCCCAAGGTCATCGAGCTGCTCAACGAAGCGCTCAAGGCGGAACTGACCGCCATCAATCAATATTGGCTGCACTATCGCATGCTCGACAATTGGGGGGTGCATAAGCTCGCCGATTACGAGAAGCATGAGAGCATCGACGAGATGAAGCATGCCGACCGCTTCGCGGAACGCATCCTCTTCCTCGAAGGGTTGCCCAACTTCCAGATGCTCGGCCGGCTGCGGATTGGCGAAACGGTCGAGGAGATCCTCAAGGCCGACCTCGAGGCGGAATATGAAGCCGCCAAGATGTATCGCGAGGGCGCGGAATATTGCGATTCGATCCGCGACTATGTCAGCCGCGACCTGTTCGTCGAAGTGCTGCGCGACGAGGAGGGGCATATCGACTTCCTCGAAACCCAGTTCGAGATGATCGCCCGCATGGGCCTGCAGAACTACATCCAGCTTCACAGCAAGGCGGCCGAAGCGCACTGATCCTTGTCTCCTCGGGCTTGACCCGGGGACCGCCTTCCGCCCTTCTGCCGGCAAGGGCAGGGGACAGCGCATGACAATCGGTACGGGCGAACGCATCGCCACCCTCGACATCGTGCGCGGCGTCGCGGTGATGGGCATCCTCGCGATGAACATCGTCGCCTTTGCCGACGTGCCTGCCGCTTATTTCAATCCGCTGGCGCAGACCGTGGCGGTGCGCACCGGCGACCTACTCGCCTATGCCGGCAATTTCCTGCTGTTCGACGGCAAGATGCGCGGGCTGTTTTCCTTCCTGTTTGGCGCCTCGCTGCTGCTGATGAGCGAGACCATGGCGCTGGGCCGGGTCCGCCGCCGCCTGTTCTGGCTGCTGCTGTTCGGGGCCGCCCACTTCTTCCTCATCTGGTGGGGCGACATCCTCATCACCTATGCGGCGATCGGCTTCCTTGCGCTCGCCTTCCGCAGTGCCAGCCCCCGCGCACTCATCGTCACGGCGGTGATCCTTGTCGCGGTCCAGTTCGCCATCTTCGCCGCCATGACGTTTTATTCTTTCGACCTGCAGGGACCCGTTTTTGCAGGTACCGCGACGCCCGAGCAGCTCAAGTCCTGGGAAGAGCTGACCCGCGACACGATCATGCCGAGCACTGCGCGACGGGCCGAGGCGATCGCCCTTTATCGAGGCCCCTGGACCGCACTCGTCCATCACCAGGTTACCGAGAAGGCCATATTCCCGGTGGTCGGAATCTTCGCCTTCGGGTGGGAAACGCTCGCCTACATGCTGCTCGGCATGGCCGCACTGAAGACCGGTCTGCTGACCGGCGCATGGGACAATCGCCGCCTGCTGAAGTGGGCGCTGATCTGCCTCGCCGTCGCGCTCCCGGTCTATCTCGTCGCCCTGCGCTTCCTGTTCCGCTCGGAATGGGCGGCGTCGGCCGTATTCATGTGGGCTTTCGCCGCGGCCGCGCCAGTGCGCCCGCTGATGGTCACCGCCTTCGCCTGCCTGATCATCCTCGCGACCCGCAACGGCGGCCCGCTGGTCGAGCGGATTGCCGCCGCCGGCCGCGCGGCGTTCAGCAACTACCTCGGCACCTCGATCGTGATGACGGGGATCTTCTACGGGTGGGGCCTTGGCCTTTACGCCAGCCTCGGCCGCGTGGAGCTGCTATTGGTGGTGATCGCCGCCTGGGCGGTCATGCTGCTATGGAGCAAGCCGTGGCTCGAGCGCTTCCGCTACGGCCCGCTCGAATGGGCCTGGCGCAGCCTGACCAACTGGCGGGTCGAACCGCTGCGGCGGCTCGACCGGGCCTAGATCCGGCCGAAGCCCTGATTGGCCGACTTGCGGCCGAACCCGCCGGCCCCGCCGCCGCGGCTGAGCAAAGGATTGGTGGCCTGGTCGAACAGCTGGATCGTCTGGTCGAACAAGCTGCGCAGCTTCACCACGTCGGCGACCAGTTCATCCGGAAACCGCTGGGTTTCGATGCACAGCCGGGCGGTCGATTCGATCAGCTCGGCGGCCTTGGCCAGCGGCTCGGCCCCGAACTGGCGGGCCTCGCCCTTGATGGTGTGGGCGGGCATCACCAGCGCCACGGTGTTCGCCTCGCGCATCGCCTGCTCGATCGCCGCGACCGACTTCACCCCGTCCTCGCGGAAATAGGACAGGATGCGGATGAACCCGGGGCCGAGTTCGCCCCGCGCTTTCTCGAAATGCGCCCAGTCGACGACGTCGGCGCTACCCTCGGGCAAGTTGTTCACCTCATGCTGCATCCGGAGGGTCTAGCTGCGGAGGAGTAAAGGCGAGGTTATTTTTGGTCGAACGGATTCTTGGTCGCGCGCAGGGTCATGCGTAGAGGAACGGCGCCCAGATCGAACTGCTTGCGCAGCGAATTGAGCAGGTAGCGGCGATAGCTTTCGGGCAGCTGGTCGACCCTGGTCCCGAACACCACGAAGGTCGGCGGGCGCGACTTGATCTGGGTGATGTAGCGCAGCTTGATCCGCTTGCCGCCTGGCGCCGGGGGCGGGTTCTGCTCGACCGCGCCCTCGAACCAGCGGTTGAGCTCGCCGGTCGACACGCGCCGGTTCCAGCCCTCGCGCAAGGTGAAGGCCGCGCCGATCAATTGGTCGATACCCTTGCCGGTCACCGCCGACACGGTCAGCACCGGCACGCCCTTGAGCTGGCTCAGGCCCTCTTCCAGCGCCGCCTTGATCCCGTTGAACAGGGACGAGGCATGCTCGGCCACGTCCCACTTGTTGACCGCGACGACCAGCGCCCGGCCTTCCTCGATCACCGCGCTGGCGATCTTGAGGTCCTGCACTTCCAGCCCGCGGGTGGCGTCGAGCAGGAGCACGACGACCTCGGCCATGTCGATCGCGCGGCGGGTGTCCTGCGCCGAAAGCCACTCGAGCTTGTCGTCGACCTTGGCGCGCTTGCGCAGGCCCGCGGTGTCGACCAGCTTGACCTTGCGGGTCTCACCATCGGGCGAGGTCCACTCCCAGTCGGTGCTGATTGAATCGCGGGTAATCCCGGCTTCGGGCCCGGTGATCATCCGGTCCTCGCCCAGCATCTTGTTGACCAGCGTCGACTTGCCCGCGTTCGGACGTCCGACCACCGCCATATGCAGGGGACGCAACGGGTCCTCGAGATCGACCTCCTCGACCTCCACTTCCTCGCGCTCGACATGCGGGCGGAGCGATTCGAACAGGTCGACCAGACCTTCGCCATGCTCGGCGGAGAGCGCGATCGGCTCACCGAAGCCGAGCGAAAAGGCTTCCAAGCGTCCGCTCTCGCCTTGCCGTCCCTCGGCCTTGTTGGCAGCGACGATCACCGGCGTGTCTTCCTGACGCAACCAGCGGGCGATCTCCTCGTCGAGCGGGGTGACGCCTTCGCGCGCGTCGATCAGGAACAGCGCCGCGTCAGCCTCGCGCACCGCAGCTTCGGTCGAGCGCCGCATCCGGCCCGGAAGGCTGGCCGGATCCTCGTCCTCGAAACCGGCGGTGTCCATCACCTGGAACTCGAGCCCGAGCAGCTGCCCGTCGCCCATCCGCCGGTCGCGGGTCACGCCCGGACGATCGTCGACCAGCGCCACGCGCTTGCCGACGAGGCGATTGAATAGGGTGGATTTGCCGACGTTGGGACGTCCGACGATGGCAACGATGGGTTGGGGCATGGCGTGCGCCTAGCCCAAGACCTGTCTCAATGCGAGCCTGACGCCCGCGCCTCCCGCTCAGCGGTAGGCGTGCAGCCGGCCCCTGTCGTCGAGCACGTAGAGCGTGTTGTTGGCGACCGACAGCTCCTGGCTGACCGAGGCACCGACATTGGTCTGGCTCTGGAACGCACCGGTCGCGGGGTCGATGTTGACCATCACGCCGTTGCTCCCGGCCAGGATCAGCCGCCCGCCGGCCAGCACCGGGCCGACATAGCTGATCGGACCCCTCTTGCCCTTGGGATTCTCGAACGCGGGCAGCTGGTTGATCCAGCGGATCTTGCCGTTGTTGCGGCTGATCGCCATCAGCTTGGCGTCGTCGGTCACCGCGAACAGCCACTCGCCGGCGATCCACGGGGTGGCGATGCCGGCCAGGTTCAGTTCCCAGATCCGTTGCCCGCTGACCAGGTCGAGCGCGACCATCCGTCCACCCTGGCCGAGCGCGAACACCTGGCCATTGTCGATCACCGGCGAGGCGTCGATGTCGCTCAGCGTCGCAACGCTGGTCGAGATCGAGGTGCGCGACAGCGCGTCCTGCCACACCAGGCGGCCGTTCTCGAAGCGATAGGCGTTGAGTTCGCCGCTCGAGAAGCCGGCCACCACCGTGCCGCGCTCGAACGCCGGGGCCCCGGTGCCGAACACTCCGGCGATCTCGACAGCAGCGGTCGCCGACCAGTTGGTCCCGCCGTCGGCGGTCTTGAGGCTGTAGAGTTGGTTGTCCTGGCTCATCACGTACAGCGTGTCGCCGACCACCGTCGGCCCGCCGCGAAGCGGACCGCCCGGCCGCACCTCCCACAGCTTGGCGCCGTTGGCGGTGCTGAGGGCGGTGACGAAGCCAAGCCCGTTGGTCGCGAACACCCGGTCGCCTTCGACCGCGACTCCGCCGCCGAACAGGGAGGCATTGTTGCCGCGCTCGGTTCCGAACTGAGCCGCCCAGCGCTGGCCCCCGGTCGCGGCGTCGAACGCGCGGACGGTGGCGCTGGTGTCGACGGTGTAGACGGTGCCGCCCGAGATCACCGGCGGCGCGGCAAGGCGCGAATCGACCGTGGTGCCCTGGCCGATCGACACGTTCCACGCTTCGGCCAGGCTGGCACCCAGCGCCGGGTGCCCGGCCGACTTGGACGGGGTGCCGCCCGGCTGGTTCCAGCTCGGATTCACCGCCGCTTCGGGGATGGAGAAGGGCAGGGCGGCCGTGGCCGGATCGACCTGCACGTCGGGGTCGGTCGACAGCACCGACACGCGGTCGCCGACGACCGGAGTCTTGGGACGGGACTTACCGACTATGCCGCATCCGGCCAGCATGCTGGCGGCGAGGGCGAGGGTTACGACTTTGCGGATCATCGGGCTAGATCAGTCCTCAACGGGCCGCCGCGGGGGCGGCCGGGATGGAAAGGCCCGCGGCGAGCTGCTCGGCGCGGGCGCGAAGGGAAGCGGGAACGTTGGTGTCGGCGGCAATGCCGGTCAGCAGGCTGGCGGCCTCGCGGCGGCGATTAGCCTTGATCATCGCCAACGCGGTCAGTTCGCCGGCCGAGCCATACCAGGCACTGTCCTTGACCGCGAGCGGGGCCAGGCGCTCGATCACCTGCTGCGGCTGGAGGCTGTCGAATTCGAGCTGGGTCAGGCGGATCGACGCGGTGTCGCGCACCGTCTGCGGCACGTCGCCGTCGTCCATCAGCCCGCGATACTGGGCGATGGCGGCCGCGCGATCGCTCTTCTGCAGTGCCAGCGCGGCGCGGGTCAGGCGCGCTGCGCCCGACATCGAGCCGTTGCCCTCGGCCGCCAACACGTCGAGCTTGCGCGCGATGTCGTCGCTGCTCTTGCCCTCGCCGACCTCGGTCAGGATCGCAGAAAACTGCTCGCTGTTGACGGCGGCCTGCTCGGCCTGCTGGTTCTTCCAGAACAGGAAGCCCCCGGCGGCGACGAGAAGCAGCACGGCCGCGGCGATGATCCACGTGCCGTAGCGCTTGAACACCGCCTCCGCCTGGTCGCGACGAAGGCTCTCGTCGACCTCGCGGATGAACGTGTCGCTGGTTTCTCCGGGCGCTAGTGCCAAGTCAGTCCTCGTGTCGATGCAGTGAAACGCTCATTGGCTGGGCCCGATGAACGAGAGCTTGAAGATCGGGCTCCCTAACCAGTTTTGGGCGAAGCGGCTAGGTCTTCGGCCGGTAGGTCTGGTCGGCGGTGGGGAAGCTGCGGTCGCGGACCTCCCCGGCATAGCGCTCCACCGCTTCGCCGATGCGGGTCGCAAGGTCGTCGTAGCGCTTCACGAAACGCGGTGTGCGCTCGAACAGGCCAAGCATGTCCTCGGTCACCAGCACCTGCCCGTCGCAGGCCGCCGAGGCACCGATGCCGATGGTCGGAATCGCGACCTTGCCGGTGATTTCGGTCGCCAGATCCTCCATCACGCCTTCCAGCACGACGGCAAAGGCGCCGGCGTCGGCCACCGCTTGCGCATCGCGCAGGATCTTCGCCGCTTCCGCCTCACTTCGCCCGCGTGCGCCATAGCCGCCGAGCGCGTTCACTGCCTGCGGGGTGAGCCCGACATGGGCGATCACCGGGATCCCGCGCTCGGCCAGGAAGCGGATGGTCGGCGCCATCGCCTCGCCGCCCTCCAGCTTGACCGCCGCGCAGCCGGTTTCCTTCATCACCCGCGCGGCGCTGGCGAAGGCCTGCTCGGGGCTCGCTTCATAGCTTCCGAACGGCATGTCGACCGCGACCAGCGCATGCCAGCTGCCGCGCACCACCGCGGCGCCATGAGCGCACATCATCTCCAGCGTCACCGGCACGGTGGAGGGCAGGCCGTAGATCACCTGCCCAAGGCTGTCCCCGACCAGCAACAGGTCGCAATGCGGATCGAGCAATTGCGCGGTCCGCATGGTGTAGGCGGTCAGCATCACGATCGGCCGCTCGGTCGTGCCGTCCTTCTTGCGACCCTTGATCCCCGGCACCGTCATCCGCTTGCCGGGAACGGGTGACGGAGTGGCGCGGCTGGTCGCCGTGTCGAGGGTAAAGGTGCTCAACGCAGGATTCCTCGCTGGCTCGCATTCAGGGCGAACAGGAACACGCAGATGGTGATGGCGGTGATAACCAGCGGAAGGATCAGCGAGCCGTCCGGCGTTGCCGCCTTGAGTTCGGGATCCACCACATAGGCCGAATTCTGCACCAGCTCGGCAAGCACCGAAAAGCCGATCAGTGGCACCGCCAGCCGGCGCCGGAGGAGCAGCATGACCGCGCCGGCGAGCCCGACCCAGACCGACAGGGCGAAGGCCGCCCACATCCACTCGGGAATGGCCTCGGTCATCGCGCGCACGTCGGGCGCAAGCGTCGCCGGGTCGAGGGTCACCTCGATCAGGTACATGGTGCAGCCGATCGCCATCCATAGGGCCGAGAGCACGGCCCCGATCCAATAGCCGCGCGTCGGACTGCGTTCGGCGCCAAGCGTCACGTCCGTCATCTTTCAGTCTCCCCCGTGAAATCCCTCGTCACCATAACGCAGCCGCCCGTTGCTGGGAACGCGCCGCCCGCGTCACGCAGCCGCGTCGCGGTTCGGGAGGAGCCACAGCATCACACCGGCCCCGGCCGCCACCGCCGCGCTCGCCAGGAAGGTCGCCGCCGAGCCCTCGTGATCCCAGAGCATCCCGGCGGCAAGGCTCGCCAGCAGCAGCGCCGCGCCGGTCGCGACGTGGAACAGGCCGAAGCTGGTGGCGCGCAGCTCGGCCGGGGCGGCATCGGCGATCAGCTTCGCGAACAGGCCCTGGGTCAGCGCCATGTGCGCGCCCCACAGCCCGACCCCGATCGCCAGCCCGGCCAGGCCGCCGGTCGTCGCCAGCACGACATTGCCGACCACCAGCAGCGCGATCCCGACCGTCAGGATCGCGCGCGGATCGCGCCGGTCGGACAAGGCGCCGGCCGGGTAAGACAACAGGACGTAGGACAGGTTGAACACCACCAGCACCAGCGGCGCGAGGGTCAGGCTAAGTCCCGCCTCGACCGCCTTCAGAACCAGGAAGCTTTCGGAGAAGCGCGCCAGCGTGAATAGAAAGGCGACCAGGATGATCCGCCGGCAGCTTCTGTCGACGTCGCGGAAGCTTCCGAGCACAGGCTGGCGAGCGGGTGCCGGGCCCTCGCGCGCGGGCTCGCGCAGGAAGAACAAGGCGATAGCGACCGACACGAAGGCCGGAATCACCGCGATCCAGAACACGCTGCGGATGTCGCCGGCCAACCAGATCATCAGCCCCGCCGCGGCCAGCGGCGCCAGCAAGGCACCGACCGTGTCGAGGCTCTGCCTCAGCCCATAAGCGGCCCCGCGATTCTCGCGCGGCGTTTCGTCGGCGATCAGCGCGTCACGCGGGGCCCCGCGTAGGCCCTTGGCGGTGCGGTCGACCAGCCGTGCACCGAGCACCGCCAGCGGCGATCCGGCCAGCGCCATCAGCGGCTTGGTCAGTGCCGCCATTCCGTAGCCGGCGAGGATCCAAGGCTTGCGCTTGCCCTGCCGGTCGCTCAGTCGCCCGCCGGCCAGCTTGGCGAAGCTCGCGGTCGCTTCGGCCACCCCGTCGATCGCGCCGAGCACCGCCACGCTGGCCCCCAGCGTCACCGTCACGAATAGGGGTAGCAACGCGTGAAATATCTCGCTCGACAGGTCCATGAAGAGGCTGACAAAGCCGAGCACCCAGACCGAGCGGGGGAGGCGGGGGCGGGAGCCGGCGGCGTTCACCTTTACGACTTAACGGCCTTCTTCCGGCGCGTCTCCCAGCCCTTCTTCGCGGCCTCGCTGCGACTCCTCGATCGGCCAGACCCGGCTTCCTTGCCGCCGCCATCCATCTTGTTCACCGTCGCCCAGGCGATCCGCTCGGCCTCTTTCGCCGGACGGCCTTGCGACTCATAGCTTTTCTCGATCTCGGCGGCCTTGCGGCGCTGCTTGTCGGTATAGGCGCTCTTGTCACCCTGCGGCATTTCACTCTCCTCTCTGCCATTGCTGCAACGCACCAATTCGGCTAAGGGCGCGCCAACTTCTCCCAAGGAAATCGCAATGACCCTCCGCAACGTGGCGATCATCGCCCACGTCGATCACGGCAAGACCACGCTCGTCGACCAGCTCTTCCGCCAGTCCGGCACCTATCGCGAAAACCAGCGCATCGAAGAGCGCGCGATGGATTCGAACGACCTCGAGAAAGAGCGCGGGATCACTATTCTCGCCAAGTGTACCTCGGTCGAGTGGAACGACACGCGGATCAACATCGTCGACACCCCGGGCCACGCCGATTTCGGCGCCGAGGTGGAGCGCATCCTGTCGATGGTCGATGGCGTGATCCTGCTGGTCGACGCCGCCGAAGGCCCGATGCCCCAGACGAAGTTCGTCACCGGCAAGGCGCTCGGCCTCGGTCTCAAGCCGATCGTCGTGGTCAACAAGATTGACCGCCCCGACGCGCGCCCGGCCGAAGTGCTCGACGAAGTGTTCGAGCTGTTCCTCAGCCTCGAAGCCAATGACGAGCAGCTCGACTTCCCGGTGCTCTACGCTTCGGGCCGCGCCGGTTACGCCGGCCGTGAGGACACCGTCCGAGACGGCGACCTGACGCCCTTGTTCGAGACCATCGTGTCGCACGTTCCCGAGCCGGGCCTGCCGATCGAAGGCGAGTTCAAGATGCTCGTCACCCTGCTCGACCGCGACCCGTTCCTCGGCCGCATCCTGACCGGGCGCGTCGAATCGGGCACGCTGCACATCAATCAGCCGATCCGCGCGCTGGACGTCCACGGCGCCCGCGTCGAAGAAGGCCGCGCGACCAAGATCTTCGCTTTCCACGGTCTCGACCGGGTACCGGTGGAGCAGGCCCAGGCGGGCGACATCATCGCCATCGCCGGCCTGATGAACGCCACTGTGTCGAACACCATCGCCAACCCGATGGTCACCACCCCGATCAAGGCCCGCCCGATCGATCCGCCGACGCTGGCGATGAGCTTCGCGGTCAACGACAGCCCCTATGCCGGGCGTGACGGCGACAAGGTGCAGAGCCGCGTGATCCGCGAACGGCTCGAGCGCGAGGCCGAGACCAACGTCGCGATCCGCGTCACCATCGCCCACGACAACGACAGCTTCGAAGTCGCCGGCCGCGGCGAACTGCAGCTCGGCGTGGTGATCGAGACGCTTCGCCGCGAAGGCTTCGAACTGTCGATCAGCCGGCCGCGCGTGCTGTTCCAGGACGGCCCCAACGGCCGCGAGGAGCCGTATGAGACGGTGGTCATCGACGTCGACGACGAACATTCGGGCACGGTCGTCGAAAAGATGGCGCAGCGTAAGGCGGAGATGACCGACATGCGGCCGTCGGGCGCGGGCAAGACCCGCCTGACCTTCAGCGCCCCGTCGCGCGGCCTGATCGGCTATCACGGCGAATTCCTGTCCGACACCCGCGGCACCGGCATCATGAACCGCCTGTTCGAGAAGTATGGCCCCTACAAGGGCGTCATCACCGGCCGCCAGAACGGCGTCCTGATCTCGATGGAGAAGGGTAAGGCGCAGGCCTATGCGCTCAACATGCTGGAAGAGCGCGGGGTGCTGTTCATCGCCCCCAACGACGAGCTGTACGAAGGCATGATCATCGGTGAGAATGCCAAGCCGCAGGACCTCGAGGTCAATCCCCTGAAGTCGAAGCAGCTGACCAACTTCCGCGCCAGCGGCAAGGACGAGGGCATCCGCCTGACCCCGCCGCGCCGGATGACGCTGGAACAGGCGATCGCCTACATCCAGGACGACGAACTGGTCGAGGTGACCCCCAAGGTCATCCGGCTGCGCAAGCGTCACCTCGATCCGCACGAGCGCCGGCGCCAGTCGCGCAAATCCGAGGCCGCGTAACGACGAAACAGTAGGGCTCCGACGGCAAGTCGGGGCCCTTCTAGTTTGGCGGTCAGGTCGATTCGCGACGCTGCTCCCTTCTAGCCATTTTCGGTTCGCCGCTTGATCGGCTCGGCCTGACCGGCCTCCCGTCCCGAATTGGGAACCGTTCCGGCAACTCGTCCCGTGCGAGGCCCGGCTCAACCATTATCAGGTGTGCTGCGCCAGCATCTCCCATATCTGACGCTCACAACAACGAGAGCGACGGTGCTTCCCACGATTTTCGGGGCGCCAAGGCAAGTCGGACGAGGGCAGTGGCCGGTGCACCCGAGGGGTGCGGTGTGTAGCGCGGCCAAAACCCCTCGACCGCATGGATATGAGAATGAATTGACCAAGCGTTTGGCGTTGGGCCCTGTGCCCGCGATTGCACTGCTTTTATCGGTGTCCGGCTTTGCTGCTCCCGCAGCGGCCCAGGTCGCAACGATCGCAGCCACTCCAGTGTCAGCGACCACCGCCATTCCGGTCGCAGTCACTACTGCCCCGGCCAGCAATCCCGCCGCCATCGCTTCCGCCCCGATCCTTCAGGTCACCCCGCCCCCCCCCGCCGGCGTCCTCCAGCCAGTCGTTCCCGGCCGCGCCGCGATTCTCTCGACGGTCCCGCGCGCGGTTACCGGCACCACCCCGCCCACCGGCACCACCGATGTCCGCCCCGCCGTCACCCACACCGGCCTGTGGCCGATGGTGTGGGCCAAGCAGACCGGCGCCGCGCTGTCCGAGCAGGAGGAGTGCATCGCCATCGCCGTCTATCATGAAGCCCGCGGCGAGCCCCTTAGTGGCCAGTTGGCGGTTGCCGAAGTGATCATGAACCGCGCCGCCTCGGGCCGTTATCCGGCCGGCTGGTGCCAGGTGGTCAAGCAGCCGTGGCAGTTCAGTTTCGTCAATCCCCGTACCGGCCACATGCCCGCCGTTCGCCGCGACAGCGCGGCCTGGGCCTATGCTCAGGCGATCACCCGCATCGCGGTGGGCCATTTCGCCGACGCGTTGCCGGGCGACGTCCTGTGGTACCATGCCGACTATGTCGCACCGAGCTGGGGCCGACGCCTGGCCAAGGTCGAAAAGATCGGCGCCCACATCTTCTATCGCGCCAGCTGAGTCGCCGCGGCGCCCTTTAAGGGGCGTCAAGGCTGACGTCATGGCGTCTCGCCTCCGTACCCACTCGTTTCGGCGATAACCTGCTCAACGCGGGATTCGCTTTCGCCTTCCGCACTGCAACCCTTAATTCCGGGCGGCCTTGCCGCCGGGAGGGTGCAAGGTGTTGAAGATATTGATCGTCGAGGACGAGCGGCCATTGGCCGAAACGCTTCGCTATCTGGTCGAGGACAATCCGCGTTACCGGGTGGTCGGCATCGCCGAGGATCTGCCCTCCGCGCTCGAATTGCTCGAACACGGCCAGCCCGACCTGGCTTTGGTCGATCTTCACCTCGCCCGCGGGTCGACCGGCTTCTCGGTCGCGGTGCGCCTCAACGATGCCGGCGTGCCGTGCCTGTTCGTCACCGGGCGCCCGCCTGGCTTCGCCATGCCCGACCTGGCGCTGGGCATCCTGCTCAAGCCCTTCACCGGTAACGACGTCCACCGCGCCCTGGCGCTGGCCGAGGACGTCATGCGCGGCCGCGAGACACTGCGCCCCCGCTTGCCCCGCAATCTCCAGTTGTTCGAACCCGACGAGGAGCCCGAGCCGCTGCCGGTCAGCGCCGCGCTTCCCGAGCGGCAGGGTCTCAAAGCGAGACTCGAGCGCTGGATCAGCGGCGCCGCCCATTGAACCTTGGGGTCAACTGTTCGTTAAACGGGCAAGCAACTGATTAAACGGATATTTCGCTGTGCCGCATCGACTGTTTCTCGGCGCTGCCCTGTTGGCAGCGGCGCTCGGCGGAGCCATCCCGGCATCCGCCGCCAACGCCGCGACGACTAGCGACCGAATGCCGGCGGCAAGCGCCGTCGCGCGCTTCTACGACGCCCGCCAGCAGCCCTTGTGGCTGCGCTCGCCCGAAGCCGTGCGCGAGCTGATCCATGCGCTCCGTACCTCGGAAGTCGACGGCTTCGTCCAGGGTCCCGACCTCGCCGCCAGCATCGAACGCGTGCTGGGCGAGGCGCAATACGGCATCCCCGGCGCCGATCGTGAGGCCGAGCAGCTGATGAGCAATGCCTTCGTGCTTCACGCTCAGGCGCTGAAATGGCCGGGCCGCGCGACTATGATCTACGCCGACCCTTCGCTCAGCCCGCGCGTCCCGACCCCGGCCGAGGTGCTCGAGGCTGCCGCTGCGGCGCCCGACCTTGCCGCGCACGTTCGCCAGACGGTTGCGGTGAACCCGATCCATGCCGCCCTGCGCAATGCCGCGATCCGCGACATCGGCCTGCTCGGCACGCCGCCCCGCGCCTTGAAGGCTAGTCTCGAACGCTCGCGCCTGCTGCCGTCGGCGGGACGTTTCGTCTTGGTCGACGTTGCCAGCCAGCAGCTGATGATGATCGACGGCGGCGAGATCGTCGACCGGATGAAGGTCGTCGTCGGCAAGCCGGCGATGAAGACCCCGCTGCTGGCGGGCACGCTGCGCCAAGTCACCTTCAATCCTTACTGGAACGTGCCGGTCGACCTTGCCGCCACGAACATCGCGCAGAATGTGCTGAAGAACGGACTCGGCTGGTTCACTTCGCGCAATTACGAAGTGCTGTCGGAATGGGATGCGGCGGCGACCGTGGTCGACCCTGCCTCGGTCGACTGGAAGGCGGTCGCCGCCGGCACCGTCGAGGCCCGCGTCCGCCAGCGCCCGGGCCGGGGCAATTCGATGGGCGACATGAAGTTCGAATTCCCCAACGACAAGGGCATCTACCTTCACGACACCCCCGACCGCCAACTGTTCGCGGAAGCCGAGCGCACTTTCAGTTCGGGCTGCGTCCGGCTCGAAGACGCCGCCCGGCTCGGCCGCTGGCTGCTGGGGCGTGAGCCGGTAGCGGCCAGCGACCGCCCGGAACTCAACGTCGCGCTTCCGACTCCGGTGCCGGTCTACCTGACCTACCTGACGGTGCGCCCGGAGGCCGACGGCACGCTCGCTTATGCTCCCGACGTCTATGGCCTCGATTCAGGTGGCGACGCCCTGTTGGCGGCAGCGAACTAATTCAGGACAGCTACGACTGAACGTGAAGAGCCAGCGGCACTGAACCGCTGGCTCTTGCTTCTTACGGGATGAGGGCAGGGGCGGCTCGCTACCTGCCCTCATCCTATCAGATCAGCTGGCGCCGCCCGCCAGGCGCTCGAGTTCGGCGGCGCTGACGCCGAGCACCGCACCCTGCTCGCTCGGCGCGATCGAATTTCGCGCCATCTTCACCAGCTTGCCGGAGGTGAGCTTGAGCGTGACGGTCTCGGCATCGATCGAGTCGATCGTTCCGGCCAGCGTTCCGTTCGGGCCGTAGACGCTGGTGCCGGCGACCAGCTTGGCATTAGCGGCGGCCTGCGCAGCTTCGGTTTGCGCATTCAGCTGTGCCTGGGTCAGCGCGAACAGCAGCTTGCCCTGGTTCGGTGTGAAGGAAGTGGCCGGCAGCAGCACCTCAAGCCGATCGGTCTTGACCACCAGCTGGTCGCCCCTGACCGACGAAACCGTACCGACCACGCCGCCGCTGGGATCGACCACCTGCATGCCGGGCGTGATTGGAGCGGCCTGCGCGACTGCAATCGCGGGCACTGCAAGCGCAATCGCAAGCGGAAGGACAAGCCTGGAGGCAAAACGGATGGTCATAGATGTTCTCCGATGGACTGTTCACGTGGGTAAACAACCGGAGGATGCCGAGGTTCTAACGCAGGATTACCTTTGCCGCCAAAGAGAGACGGGGACGCGACCAGTTCCCTGAAGGGACGGTGCCAAAGGGAAATATGGATGCCCGACGTGGATTCGAACCACGATTGACGGAGTCAGAGTCCGTAGTCTTACCATTAGACGATCGGGCATCACGCGCCTGGCCGCGACGACAGGGCGCAGCTAGGGGGCCGGTCCCAAGCTGTCAACGTCTTTGCGGCAACTTGCGCCAGTGATGCAATCTGGCTTAAGCCTGCCGGCAAGTCAGCCGTTCGGGGTTCATTCGGGCGGTGCAGAGTTGATGGAACAGTTGCGATGGCATCCCACCTTGCCAGCGCGCCGATGCCGGATCGTCCGGCCGGGCACCGAGAGCGAAATCGCACCGCCGTGGCGAACCCGCCGCCGCAGCAGCCTTATGCCGCGATCGATCTGGGCACCAATAACTGCCGTCTGCTGATCGCGCGCCCGTCTTCCGGCGGCTTCACCGTCGTCGACGCTTTTTCCCGCATCGTCCGGCTGGGTGAAGGCCTCGCCTCCAGCGGTCGCCTGACTCAGGATGCGATGGATCGCGCGGTCGAGGCGCTTGGCGTGTGCTCGGACAAGCTGCGCCGCCGCCGCGTCGGCCTCGCCCGATCGGTCGCCACCGAAGCCTGCCGCCGCGCCGCCAACGGCCGCCACTTCATCGAGCGGGTGCGCGAGGAAACCGGCATCGCGCTGGAGATCATCGCTCCCCAGGAGGAAGCCCGCCTAGCCGTTCTCGGCTGCCACAAGTTGCTTGAGCCCGGCGACGGGCCGGCGATCATCTTCGACATCGGCGGCGGCTCGACCGAGCTCGTGCTGGTCGAACCCGGCGGACCTGACGGCAACCCCCGGATCAAGGCCTGGTGGAGCGCGCCGTGGGGTGTCGTGTCGCTGACCGAGAGCGAGGGCAGGGCGGCGATCGAGGGGCCGGACCGGGTCGCGGCCTATGCCCGGATGCGGACTCGGGCGTCGCGGGCCTTCGACCGCTTCACCGAAATGCTGCCCGAGCGGACCGAAAACATCCGTCTGCTCGGCACCAGCGGCACAGTCACCACGCTCGCCTCGGTCCACCTCGCGCTGCCGAGCTACGACCGCCGGGCGGTCGACGGCCTCCACGTGCCGATTGCGGCGATGCGGGAGATTTCCACCAGCATCGCGGAGATGGACTTTCAGGGCCGCTCGGCGCTGCCCTGCATCGGTTCGGAGCGGGCCGACCTGGTGGTCGCCGGCTGCGCGATCCTCGAAGCGATCCTCGACATCTGGCCCGCCGCCCACCTCGGCATCGCCGACCGCGGGATCCGCGAAGGCATATTGCGCAGCCTGATGGCCCGCGACGGACACGTTCTTTGAGCAGCGCCCACCCCACCAACCGGAGCGCCCTGCGATGAACACCCGCGTCAAGACCGCCAAGGGCCGCAAGGTCGGCTCCACCAAGTGGCTCCAGCGCCAGTTGAACGACCCCTACGTCAAGAAGGCCAAGGCCGAGGGCTATCGCAGCCGCGCCGCCTACAAGCTCATTGAACTGGACGAGAAGTTCAAATTCCTGCGCGGCTCGAAGGCCGTGGTCGACCTCGGCATCGCGCCGGGCGGGTGGAGCCAGGTGGTGCGCAAGAAGTGCCCGGCGGCAGCGGTGGTGGGGATCGATTTCCTCGAGGTCACGCCGCTCGACGGCGTCACCATCCTCCACATGGATTTCACCGACGAGGATGCCGACGCGCGCCTCAAGGAAGCGCTCGGCGGGGAGGCGGACATCGTGCTGTCCGACATGGCGGCCAATACCGTCGGCCATCCCCAGACCGATCACCTGCGTACCATGGGGCTGGTGGAGCTAGGCCTCGAATTCGCCAAAGATGTGCTGAAGCCAGGCGGCGCTTATGTCGCCAAGGTGCTTGCGGGCGGGACCGACCACCAGCTGCTGGCCGAACTCAAGAAGTACTTCACCACGGTGAAGCACGCCAAGCCGCCCGCCAGCCGCAAGGATTCGAGCGAATGGTATGTTGTCGCGCAGGGCTTCAAGGGACGGCGCGAAGAAGCGGTTCCGGCGGAGGACTGAGCTCCGGATCGGTGGCGCGAATGTGCCGCATCAGCCGCTCGTAAAGGAAGTCGGTCACCAGCCGGACGTTGGGATTGTGGCGTACCCGCTCGTGCGTCAGCAGCCACAATTTGCGTTCGTGCTGGCTCATCGGGCGAAGGCATTGCAGCAGGTCGGGATCGGCCCGCGCGACGATGCAGGGCAGCACGCCGACGCCCAGGCCCGACTTGATCCCCGACAGCAGGCCGTTGCTCCCGTCATACTGCATCGTCACCCGGTCGAGCAGGCCCATCTCCTCCAGCCACCCCGAATAGACCCGCCACAGCCCGCCGCCGCCGCCGCCGATGATGTTGTGGTGGAGGAGATCGCGCCGGCTCGCGGGTAGCCCCTGCTGTGCGGCATAGTCGCGGCTGCAATAGAGTGCCCAGTCATCGTCCTGCAGGACCCGCCCGACCAGTCCCTCGGGCTGCGCCTTGCTGGTCGAGCGCAGCGCGATGTCGGCCTCGCCCGCCCCCAGGTCGCGAAGCTCGCGGGTGCAGTCGAGCTCGATTCTGACCTCGGGATGGGCGAGGTGCAGTTCGCGCAGCCACGGCGTCAGCAGGGTCACCGCGAACACCTCCTCGGAGGTAATCCGGACAGTCCCGCCCAGCGCCCGTGCCTGGGCCCTGGCGCGTTCCTCGGCGGATAGCGCGGCAGCTTCCAGTGCATGGGCCAGCGGCAGTACAGCCTCGCCGGCGTCGGTCAGGCGGTAGCCTTGCGCGCGCCGCTCGAACAAGCGCACCGCCAGCGCTTCCTCCAGCGCTGACACCCGCCGTGCGGCGGTCGACTGGCTCATTCGCAGCGCCTTGCCCGCGCCCAGCGTGCTGCCATGCCTGGCCACCGCCAGGAACACCCGCCAGTCGCTCCATTCCGGTTCGCGCGTCATGCCGTCTTCTACCGCATCTCGCGCGCTGGCGGTTATGCAAAAGTGACGAACCGGTCGGCGACAACAATGCTCACGCCCGGTCGGTCAAGCGCCTACATGAGGGTCCAGACGCCGGCGTCATCCTAGCAACCCGTCAACCGACAGGTGGATGACATGAAGAACAGCATTCCGATCACGCTTGCCGCGACGCTGCTCGCGGCGCCCGCCGCTGCCGCCGCGCCTGCTTCGCTGCAGGACCGCGTTGCCGACCTTTGCAGCGTGTCCAACACCGATCTCGAAGGCCAGCGCCTGGCTAAGGCGTGCCGGGCCGAGGTCCGTGCGCGCTTTCTTGCCGAACAGCGTGCCGAGGCCACGCCACGGCCTTTGCGCACCGCCGACGCCACTCCGGTCCGTCCGCGCTGAGGGCGGCGGGAAACCGGTCCGGCGCCCTGGGCGGTCCGCGGCAGCGGGCAAGCAGACGTTAGGACCTGATCCGGTAAGCAGCCGGACGGATGGACGAACCTGACCGCAACCGGCGCCGCCTGCTGATCGGCGGATCGATCGCAGGCGCCGCTCTCGCCGCGGGCTTGGCACCCACCGCCTGCGCGATGCGCAATATGACGAGGGGGCCGGCTGGCGTGCCGAAGGGGGCGCCAAGCCGTCCGGCAGGCCAGCCGGCGCCGATGCTGAACGAAGATATCGGACCGATCCTGGCCCGCCTCGACGCCTGGAGCGCAGCGCATCTTCCGGCGGACAAGTACAGGTGGAACCCGCCTGCGACAGAGACGCAGATCGTCGCTTTCGAGAGGGCCGTCCGCCGCACGATGCCCAGGGCGTGGCGCCAGCTATACGGGTGGCACAATGGCGAGAATGACGACCGCTGGGGTCATATCTACGGCCTGCCGCTCCTCTCGCTCGAGCATGCCGCCGGAGACTGGCAGGCGTGGCAGCAGTTGCTCGTGTCGTTCAAGGGCGATCGCTACGCCCTCCCCGGCGCCGGTTGGCCCGCCGGGGCGGTCGATCCCGCCTACATCAGTCCGGCCCGGGTCCCGCTGACCGCCGACGGGTCGGGCAACAATATCGGCCTCGACTTCGATCCCTGGCCCGGCGGCCGGGTCGGCCAGGTCATTCTCTACGGCCGCGACGAGGACGTGAAGGTGGTGCTGGCGCCATCGCTGGGAGGCTTCCTCGGCTGGATCGCCGACATGCTCGAAGCCGGTAACTTTCGCCTCGATGCCGTCCCCGGGGAGCAGCGGCTGCGCCTGTTCCGGCTGAAATCCCCCGCCGTCGATCATTTCCACGAAGGGGCGCGACTGCTCCTAGGCGCGCCCAGTCAGTTCCTCTAGCCACTCGCGCTCCGCCCGCCGCGCGGCTAAGCGGCGCCGATGCCGACGCTTCCTACCGCACCCCGTTCGACCCGCGAGGAAGCCGCGGCCACCTTTGCGCTGGCCTGGCCGCTGATCCTGTCCAACCTCGCCGCCAACGCCATCACCACCACCGACGTGCTGATGCTCGGCCGGCTGGGGCCCGAACCGCTGGCCGCCGCCGCCCTGGCCGTGAACCTCTACAATCTGCTGCTGCTGACCGGGGTCGGACTGTCGGTCGCCATCTCGCCGATGATCGCGGGCGCGCTCGGCCGCCGCAAGGGCGCGGCGCGGGACAGTCGCCGCAGCTTCCGCATGGGCCTGTGGCTGGTCACCTTCTACGCTACGATCGCCACCGCCCTGCTGGCCTTTGCCGAGCCTCTGTTCCTCCTGCTCGGGCAGGAGCCGAAGCTCAGCCGCGACGCCGGCGAGTTCATGGACGTGCTGCAATGGGCGCTGTGGCCGACCCTGCTCGGTTTCCTGATGCGGAACCTGCTGACCGCCTTCAGCCGCGCCTGGGTGCCGCTGGTGGTGGCACTGGGCGGCGTCGCGCTCAATGCCTTCCTTAACTACGGCCTGATCTTTGGCCACTTCGGCCTGCCGAGGCTCGGTTTTGAGGGCAGCGCGTTCGCCACGGTCATTACCAACATCGCCATGCTCGCCCTGATGGTGCTCGCCGCCGCGCGCCTGCCGCGACTTCGAATGATGCACCTGTTCGGTCACTGGTGGCGCGCCGACTGGCCACGGTTCAAGGAACTGGCCAAGCTCGGCATTCCAATCAGCCTGACCTGGAGCTTCGAGGTCGGCGTGTTCAGCGCTGCTGTCGTGTTGATGGGACTGATCGACACCACCAGCGTGGCGGCGCACGTGATCGCGCTGCAGCTTGCGGCATTGATGTTCATGGTGCCCCTGGGCCTATCCCAGGCGGCGACGGTGCGGGTCGGCTACGGGCATGGCGCGCGCGACCTCTTGTGGGTCACCAGGGCAGGGCGGGTCGCGATCGCTTTCGCACTCGTATTCTCGCTCGCTTCGGCCGCCATTATGTGGCTGTTCCCGGGATGGCTGGCCGCCCTGTTCCTCGACATGAGCAAGCCCGACAGCGCGGCCGTGCTAGCGCTGGCGGTGCAGTTCCTGCTGATCGCCGCCGTGTTCCAGTTCGCCGACGGGGCGCAGGTGGTGGGGGCCTCGATCCTGCGCGGACTGCACGACACCCGGGTGCCGATGTTCTTCGCCGCCTTCGGCTATTGGGCGGTAGGCATCGGGGTCGGCGCCTGGCTGGCGTTCGAGACACCGCTGCGCGGGCGCGGGATCTGGATCGGACTTGCGCTCGGCCTGGCCATCGTCGCCGTCCTGATGCTGTGGCGCTGGTCGCGGCGCGAGAAGCTGGGACTAGTTTCCGCCGCCGCCCATTGACGTTCCGTCGGCCTCCAACCATATGCCGGCCGACGCTGGCACTCTCCCCAAGTGAGTGCCAGCGGAACCATTCACCTTAGCAACCAAGAGGGGCTAGCACATGGCTTTCAGGCCGCTTCACGACCGAGTCCTCGTCCGCAGGGTCGAGGCAGAAGCAAAGACCGCCGGCGGGATCATCATTCCCGAAACGGCGCAAGAGAAGCCGCAGCAGGGCGAAGTCGTCTCGGTCGGCACCGGCGCCCGCAACGACCAGGGCGTGGTCACTCCGCTCGAGGTCAAGGCCGGCGACCGCATCCTGTTCGGCAAGTGGTCGGGCACCGAGGTCAAGGTCGACGGCGAAGACCTGATCATCATGAAGGAAAGCGACATCCTGGGCATCGTTGACTGACGCCAGCCGGCTCGGAAAATCGACTTTCTTTTCTCACAATTCTTCAAAACTGAAAGGGTAGCCACATGGCAGCCAAGGACGTGAAATTCAGCCGCGACGCGCGTGAGCGCATTCTTCGCGGCGTCGACATCCTCGCCGATGCGGTCAAGGTCACGCTGGGGCCGAAGGGCCGCAACGTCGTCATCGACAAGAGCTTCGGCGCACCGCGCATCACCAAGGACGGCGTCACCGTCGCCAAGGAGATCGAGCTCAAGGACAAGTTCGAGAACATGGGTGCGCAGATGCTGCGCGAAGTGGCCTCGAAGACCAACGACATCGCCGGCGACGGCACCACCACCGCCACCGTGCTCGCCCAGGCGATCGTCCGCGAGGGCATGAAGTCGGTCGCCGCCGGCATGAACCCGATGGACCTGAAGCGCGGCATCGACCTCGCCGTCCAGAAGGTGGTCGAGGACCTCAAGGCCCGCTCCAAGCCCGTCGCCAACAGCCAGGAAGTTGCCCAGGTCGGCATCATCTCGGCCAACGGCGACCGTGAAGTCGGCGAGAAGATCGCCGAAGCCATGGACAAGGTCGGCAAGGAAGGCGTCATCACCGTCGAGGAGGCCAAGGGTCTCGAGTTCGAGCTGGATGTCGTCGAAGGCATGCAGTTCGACCGCGGCTACCTGTCGCCCTACTTCATCACCAACCCGGAGAAGATGCAGGTCGAACTCGCCGATCCGTACATCCTGATCCACGAGAAGAAGCTCAGCAATCTGCAGGCGATGCTTCCGATCCTCGAAGCCGTGGTCCAGAGCGGTCGTCCGCTGCTGATCATCGCCGAGGACATCGAAGGCGAAGCGCTGGCGACCCTGGTCGTCAACAAGCTGCGCGGCGGCCTCAAGGTCGCGGCCGTCAAGGCGCCGGGCTTCGGTGATCGCCGCAAGGCGATGCTCGAGGACATCGCGATCCTGACCGGCGGCGAGATGATCTCGGAAGATCTCGGCATCAAGCTCGAGAACGTCACGGTTGGCATGCTCGGCACCGCCAAGCGCGTCACTATCGACAAGGACAACACCACCATCGTCGACGGCGCCGGTGACAAGTCCGGGATCGAAGGCCGTGTCGGCGCGATCCGCCAGCAGATCGAAGTCACCAGCAGCGACTATGACCGTGAGAAGCTCCAGGAGCGCCTCGCCAAGCTCGCCGGCGGTGTGGCCGTGATCAAGGTCGGTGGTTCGACCGAAGTCGAGGTCAAGGAGCGCAAGGATCGCGTCGACGACGCGCTGCATGCGACCCGCGCCGCGGTTGAGGAAGGCATCGTCCCCGGCGGCGGTACGGCGCTGCTGTACGCCACCAAGGCGATCGAAGGCCTCAAGGGCGCCAACGACGACCAGACCCGCGGTGTCGATATCATCCGCAAGGCGCTCTACGCGCCGGTCCGCCAGATCGCGTCCAACGCCGGTCATGACGGTGCGGTGATCTCGGGCAAACTGCTCGAGGGCGACGATGCCAACCTCGGCTTCAACGCCCAGACCGACACCTACGAGAACCTGGTGTCGGCCGGCGTGATCGACCCGACCAAGGTCGTCCGCACCGCCCTCCAGGACGCGGCTTCGGTCGCCGGCCTGCTGATCACCACCGAAGCGGCGATCAGCGAGCTCCCGGAAGACAAGCCCTCGGCCGGCGGCATGCCCGGCGGCATGGGCGGCATGGGCGGCATGGACTTCTAAGTCCCGCCACTTCATCGCGAAGAAACGGGAAGGGCCTCGGCAGCATATGCCGGGGCCCTTTTCTTGTGCCGCTAGACCAGCATTCCGTCCGGCCGTCGCACCCGCCCGCCCTGGAAACCGGCGGTCCTCCGGATCGCGCGCCAGTCCTCCATCCGGTCGGTGCCGAAGGTGAAGCTCAGCAGCGCGGTCGGCGCATCGGAGCAACCGGGCTGGGTCGAGTGCAGGAACTGGTCGCCGAAGATCACCGCCTCGCCCTCGCGGTAATCATAGCTGCGCGTCTCCCCGGTCAGCGTCTTGTAGAGCAACCCGAAGCCGGGCTTCGGGGTCCCGATCGGGGTGACCAGGGTAAAGGCCTGGTTGCCGGTCGCGTCCCAGTCGACGTGGAAGTCGGGCTCGCGGCAGTGGCTGCGCGCCACCACGAAGCCCTGGTACAGCCGGATGGCGTGGTCGACGGCGACGTAGTCGGTCACGTGCCGCGCCACCTCAAGTGCATCGAACGCCGCTTGGAATCGCGCGAAGCTCGCTTCCTCGGCCGCCGAGATCCAGCGGATGTCGCTGTTCCAGTCCGGCCGCTCGACGTGATAGGCGGCGGGAACGATCTCGGCCGCAAGGTCGGCGAAGCCTGCGGCGACGGCCGGATCGATCGCCACCCGCATCACGTTGGGCGCCAGCCACTCACGGTCGAGGAAATGCTTCATCCTCCGCACCATGACCGGCCCCCGGCGCCAACGCCAGCGCCTCTCAGCGCTTGCGGACGAACTCGGCGCGGAGGACCAGCCCCTTGATCCCGTCGAACCTGCAGTCGATCTCCTGCGCATCGCCGGTCAGGCGGATCGACTTGATCAGCGTTCCCCGCTTGAGCGTCTGCCCCGCGCCCTTGACCTCGAGGTCCTTAATCAGCGTCACCTGGTCGCCGTCGGTAAGCAGGTTGCCGACCGCGTCGCGCACCTCGACCGTCGCCGCTACAGCGTCGCGCCGAGCCACTTCGGTCGCCGGCAGCCACTCGCCGCTTTCCTCGTGATAGACGTAATCGTCGTCGCTCACCGCTCCGCTTCCTTCCAATGAGAAAGGGCCGCCCGGTCTCCCGGACGGCCCTCCCTTGATGCCTTGTCAGGCGTCGAAGGTCTTACTGACCCGCAACGTTGTCCTGGCCGTTGGCGACGTCCTCAGCGGCATTCTCGATCGAGTTGCCGGCGTTCGACAGGCTGTTGCCAGCAGCGTCGAGGGCGTTGTCCGCAGCGGCGCCGAGGTTCTCGGTGCCGGCAATGGCGGCATTGGTGTCAGCCGCAGCTTCGGTCTCGATCGTGTTCTCGGTCGAGACGGCGTTGTCAGCAGCATTGTCCTGGCAAGCGGCGAGGCCGAGACCCAGAACCGCAACGGCGGCGATAGCGATCTTCTTCATAATCGGTTTCCATCCCTATGTTTTCGGGTCCGTCGCTCCCTTGAGACGAGCTCGGGTCCCCAAGCGACCGGCCCATATTTGGGTCTGGCCAGCGCGCGGATTTAGGTGAGAGGAGGCGTCGACGCAATTCTCTTTTGCGACGAACCGAAATCGGACACGCAAACGCTTGTAGATATAAAGATATCTTTATATCGTTATGTCATGACCGTTCCGCTTCCTCTGGCCGACCTGTTCCAGGCTTTGGCCGACCCCAGCCGGCTGCGTCTGCTCGCTCTCCTCAAGGAGATGGAGCTGACCGTTGGCGAGCTGGCGCAGGTCCTGGCGCAAAGCCAGCCGCGGGTCAGTCGCCACCTCAAGATTCTCGCCGATGCCCATCTGGTCGAGCGGCGCAAGGAAGGCAGCTGGGTGTTCCTGCAGCTGGGCGACCCGGGGCTGGTCGATGCGCTGACCGGCCTGTGGGCCGCCGCCGCCGATCCCATCACCACCCGCCAGTTCGCCTCCGACCGCGCCCGCCTCGCCGCCGTGCGGGCCGACCGGGCCGAGGCCGCGGCCCGCTATTTCGCCGCCCACGCCGCCGAATGGGACCAGATCCGCTCGCTCCACGTCGCCGATGCACAGGTCGAGGAAGCGATCCGCGAAGCCTTGGGCGATGGCCCGATCGGCCAGCTAGTCGACATCGGCACCGGCACCGGGCGGATGATCGAGTTGTTCGGCACCGCCGCCACCCGCAGCATCGGCATCGACCGCTCGACCGAAATGCTGCGCCTGGCCCGGGTCAAGCTGGAGCAGGCCGGAGTCGAGGCCGTCTCGCTCCGGCAGGGCGACATGTACGCGCTTCCGCTGCCCGACGCAGAGGCCGACGTGGTGCTGCTCCATCAGGTCCTCCATTACGCTCATTCCCCCGCCGCTGCGGTCGCCGAGGGCGCTCGCCTGCTGCGGGCCGGGGGACGGCTGTTGATCATCGATTTCGCCCCCCATGAGCGCGAGGAATTGCGCGACACCGCCCAGCATGCCCGACTCGGCTTCTCCGACGAGGCGGTGGTCGGCTGGCTCGCCGCCGCCGGGCTCGAGGGCAAGGTCGTCCGCCATCTCAAGGGCGGGGAGCTGACCGTCACCCTCTGGGCCGGTATCCGGCCGGCCCGCCTCGACCAGGAAAGGAAGGCTGCATGAGCAGCGCCCCCGTGCCGTTTCCGGCTGCCGAACCGCCGCCGCTCTTCGCTCATGCCCGCGGCGACATCGACGTCAGCTTCGAATTCTTCCCGCCCAAGACCGACCCGATGAATGAGACGCTGTGGCGCTCGATCCAGATGCTCGAGCCGCTCTCGCCGCGCTTCGTCTCGGTCACCTACGGTGCAGGCGGCACGACCCGCGAGCGGACCCACCAGACCGTCGCCCGGATCGTCCGCGAGACCGGGCTGGCCGCGGCCGCGCATCTCACCTGTGTCGATGCCAGCAAGGCCGAGATCGACGAGATCGCCCGCGCTTACTGGGACGCCGGGGTGCGCCACATCGTCGCCCTGCGCGGCGATCCGCCCGAGGAGGGCCGCGACTATGCGCCGCATCCCGACGGCTACGCCAATGCCGCCGACCTCGTCGCCGGACTCACGAAGATCGCGCCATTCGAGATCAGCGTTGCCTGCTACCCCGAGGTCCACCCCCAGGCCGACTGTCCCGACAGCGATCTCGACAATCTGAAGCGCAAGATCGACGCCGGTGCGACTCGCGCGATCAGCCAGTTCTTCTTTTCGGCCGACAATTTCTTTCGTTTCCGCGATCGCGCTGCCGCAGCCGGGATCGACGCCGAGATCGTGCCGGGCATCCTTCCCGTCAGCAACGTCGCCCAGACCCGCAAGTTCGCCGGCCTGTGCGGGGCCGAGATTCCGGCCTGGATGGACGAGATGTTCGAAGGGCTCGACGCGCTTCCCGCCGCCCGCCAGCTGATCGCCGCCACCGTCGCCGCCGAACTGTGCGGCCAGCTCTACGCCGGCGGCATCCGCCACTTCCACTTCTACACCTTGAACAGGGCCGAACTCGCTTATGCCATCTGCCATCTGCTCGGCGTCCGTGCGCCGTGCGAAGCCGCCGCGGCGATCAAATGAGCGCGCGTGACGACCTGATCGCGGCGGCCGCCGAACGGATTCTCGTTATCGATGGCGCCTTCGGGACCGAGATCCAGAACCGCGGCTTGGCCGAGGCCGACTATGCCGGCACCCTCGGGCTCGGCCATGACCAGAAGGGTAATAACGACATCCTGGCGTTGACCCGCCCGGACGTCCCCGAAGCGATCCATCGCGCCTATTTCGAGGCTGGCGCGGACATCGCCGAGACCAATACCTTTTCGGCCAACCGGATCAGCCAGGCCGATTATGGCGCTGAGCATCTGGTCCGCGAAATCAACCTCGAAAGCGCCCGCATCGCCCGCCGCGTCGCCGACGAGTTCATCGCTCGCGATGGCCGCCGCCGCTTCGTCGCGGGCGCGATCGGGCCGACCAACAAGACGCTATCGCTGTCGCCGCAGGTCAACGACCCCGGTTTCCGCGAGATCGACTTCGACACGCTGAAGGACGTCTACCGCGAGCAGATCGATGCGCTGGTCGAGGGCGGGGTCGATTTCATTCTGATCGAGACCATCTTCGACACGCTCAACGCCAAGGCCGGAATCAAGGCCGCGCTGGAAGCCGGCGAAGCCCTGGGCCGCGACCTACCGATCATGCTGTCGATGACCATCACCGACCTTAGCGGCCGCAACCTGTCGGGCCACACCGTCGAGGCCTTCTGGCACGCCGTCCGCCACGCCCGGCCCGTGACGATCGGTCTCAACTGCTCCTTCGGCGCCGAGCAGCTCCGACCGCACGTCCGAACGCTCGCCGACAATTGCGACGCGCTGGTGATGGTCTATCCCAACGCCGGGTTGCCCAACGACCTCGGCGCTTATGACGAACTGCCGGAAACCACCGCGAGCCTCGTCGGAGAATGGGCCCGGAACGGCCAGGTCAACATCCTTGGCGGCTGCTGCGGCTCGACCCCCGAGCACATTCGCGCCATCGCCGACTTCGTGCGCGATCTTCCCCCGCGCTCGCTCCCCCAACTGACTGTGAAGACACGGCTTGCCGGTCTCGAACCCATGGTGATCGCCGCGTGAATTCCGTTTCTTCCGGTTCGTCCTTCGTCAACATCGGCGAGCGGACCAATGTCACCGGCTCCGCCAAGTTCAAGAAACTGATTCTCGCGGGCGATTACGACGCCGCGGTGGAAGTCGCGCGCGATCAGGTCGAGAATGGCGCGCAGGTGATCGACGTCAACATGGACGAGGCGCTGCTCGACGGCGAACTCGCCATGACGACCTTCCTCAAGCGGATCGCCGCTGAGCCCGACATCGCGCGGGTGCCGGTGATGATCGACAGCTCCAAGTGGAGCGTGATCGAGGCCGGCCTCAAATGCGTGTCGGGCAAGCCGATCGTCAATTCGATCAGCATGAAAGAAGGTGAGGAGCCGTTCCTCGCCCAGGCCCGCGCCTGCATGGCTTATGGCGCCGCGGTCGTGGTCATGGCCTTCGACAAGGTGGGCCAGGCCGACACCGCACAGCGCAAGATCGAAATCTGCGAGCGCGCCTACAAGCTGCTCACCGGCATCGGCTTTCCGCCCGAGGACATCATCTTCGATCCCAACGTCTTCGCCGTCGCGACCGGGATCGAGGAGCATAATCGCTACGCCATCGACTTCATCGAGGCGCTGCGCGAGATCAAGCGCTGCTGCCCCCACGTCCACTTCTCGGGCGGGCTGTCGAACCTGTCCTTCAGCTTCCGCGGCAACGAGCCGGTGCGCCGCGCGATGCACTCGGTGTTCCTCTACCACGCCATTCCCGCCGGGTTGGACATGGCGATCGTCAATGCCGGCCAGCTGGATGTTTACGACGCGATCGACCCCGAGCTTCGTGACGCCTGCGAGGACGTCATCTTCGACCGCCGGCCGGACGCGACCGAGCGGTTGATCACGCTCGCCGAGCGCTTCCGCGGCACCGATGCGGCTGTCGAGGTGCGCGAGGCTGCATGGCGCAGTTGGCCGGTGCGCGAGCGCCTCGCCCATGCGCTGGTCAAGGGCATCGACGCCCACGTCGTCGACGACACCGAAGAGGCCCGCCACACCGTCAAGCGCCCGATCGAAGTCATCGAGGGGCCGCTGATGGACGGGATGAACATCGTCGGTGACCTGTTCGGGTCGGGCAAGATGTTCCTGCCGCAGGTGGTGAAGTCCGCTCGCGTGATGAAAAAGGCGGTTGCCCACCTGCTGCCCTTCATCGAGGCCGAGAAGGTCGCCGGGGAAAGCGCCGGCAAGGGCAAGGTCGTGATGGCCACCGTCAAGGGCGACGTTCACGACATCGGCAAGAACATCGTCGGCGTGGTCCTTGCCTGCAACGGCTTTGAGGTGATCGACCTCGGCGTGATGACGCCCTGGCCCAAGATCCTCGAAGCGGCGAACGAGAATGGCGCCGACATCATCGGTCTTTCGGGTCTTATCACCCCCTCGCTCGACGAGATGGTCACGGTGGCCGAGGAGATGGAGCGCGCCGGCATGACCCGCCCGCTGCTGATCGGCGGGGCGACCACCAGCCGCGCCCATACCGCGCTGCGCATCGCGCCGAAGTACTCCGGCCCGGTGATCCACGTCCTCGACGCCAGCCGCGCGGTCGGCGTCGCCGGGTCGCTGGTCAGCGATGGCCCGCAACGCCAGGAACTGATCGGCCGCACCGCCAGCGATTATCAGCAGCTGCGCGAACAGCGTGAGGGCAGGGGGCAGAGCGATCTCGCGACCCTCGACGAAGCGCGCTCGAACCGCTTCGACGGCGACGGCGCCGGCCCCGCGCCCAAACCGCTCCGCCCCGGGCTACACACTTTCGATAGCTGGGATCTCGCCGACCTGCGGCGGGTGATCGACTGGACCCCGTTCTTCCGCGCCTGGGAGCTTCACGGGGTCTACCCTGCGATCCTCGACGACCCGGTCGTCGGCAAGGAAGCCCGCAGCCTGTTCCACGATGCCGAGACGATGCTTGACCAGATTATCGAAGGCGGCTGGCTGCAGGCGCGCGGCACCGTCGGCCTGTGGCCCGCGCACCGCGAGGGGGACGATATTGTCGCCGCGGACAAGCGCCTGCCGATGCTCCGCCAGCAGGTCCGCAAGCGCGAGGGCCGGCCGAACATGTGCCTCGCCGACTTCATCGCCGAGGCTGACGACTGGCTCGGCGGTTTCGCGGTCGCGATCCACGGTATCGAACCGCACCTCGAGCGCTTTCAGGCCGACAAGGACGATTACAGCGATATCATGCTGAAATCGCTCGCCGACCGCCTCGCCGAAGCCTTTGCCGAACGCCTCCATCAGCATGTCCGCACCGAGCTGTGGGGCTATGCGCCCGACGAGAACCTCTCGAACGAGGACCTGATCAAGGAGCGCTACCGCGGCATCCGCCCGGCGCCGGGCTATCCGGCCTGTCCGGAGCACAGCCTCAAGCAGCTGCTGATGGAGCTTCTCGGGTCCGATGCAGCCGGGATCCGCCTGACCGAAAGCTTCGCCATGCTGCCCGCCTCGGCGGTGTCGGGCTTCTACTTCGCGCATCCCGACAGCGCCTATTTCGGCGTCGCCCGAATCGGCCAGGATCAGCTCGACGACTATGCCGCCCGTCGCGGCGTCGACATCGATACCGCCGCCCGCTGGCTGCGCCCCAACCTCGACTGACGCGCGCCATTGCGAACGAAGCGAAGCGATTCCCGTACGGCCAAGGGGATCGCTTCGCCTGCGACTTGCAATGACGTAGAGAGCGGGCGAATGCTCCGTTTCCTCACCTTTCTCTTCGCTCTGATCCTTGCCGTCCCTGCCGCCTCCCAGCTCGGCGCAGGGCCGAAGCACATGGGTCTTGCGCTGGTCGCCGAAGGTCCCGCCATCCCTGGGCAGGAAGTCGAGCTCGCGCTGGTGATGGTGCCCGAGGAAGGCTGGCACGGTTATTGGGAGAACCCGGGCGACGCAGGTAAGCCGATGACCGTCGAATGGCGGCTGCCCCCGGGCGCGACGGCCGGCCCGCTTCGCTACCCGGTTCCGACCCGCCTTACAGTCGCTGGCCTGATGAACCATGTGTTCAAGGGGCCTTACGCGGTGCTCACCCGCCTCAAGGTCCCCGCCGGCGCCCGCGGCACCTTGCCGATCCGCGCCAGCCTCGACTACCTCGTGTGCACCGACAAAGTCTGCGTCCCCGAACGCGGGGAGGTGTCGCTCGACTTGCCGGTGGGCAGCGGGTCGACGGACACCCGCTTCGACGCCTGGCGCGGCAAACTGCCCCAGCCGCTCGGCACTCCCGCCACCTTTGCAGTTGCGGGCGATCGCCTCCAGGTCGCCATTCCGCTGCCCGACACCGTCGCCGTCACGTCGCCCTACCTCTATGCCATCACCGGCGACACCGTGCGCTACGCCGAAGCGCAGAGCTTCCGCCGCACCGACGACCGCCTGATCGCCGAGCTTCCGCTTGCCCAGGCCCCCGCCGCCAGCTTCGAAGGGGTGATCGACCTCGGCACCGGCCGCGCGCTGCGCTTCACTGCCGCACCAGGCGCCGTGCCCGAAGGCGGTAAGGCAGTCGGCGGCGGGGAGACCTGGCGCTTGCTCCTGTTCGCCTTCCTCGGCGCGGTGGCCGGCGGGCTGATCCTCAACCTCATGCCCTGCGTGTTCCCGATCCTTGCGCTAAAAGCCCTCGCGCTGGCCCGTGCCGGCGGCGAAGAGCGCGAGGCGCGGGCCGACGCGCTGGGCTACACGGCCGGCGCGATCGTCGGCACCGGCGCGCTCGGCGCGGTCCTGCTCCTCGTTCGCGCCGGAGGTAGCGCCGCCGGCTGGGCGTTCCAGCTGCAGGACCCGCGCACCGTCCTGCTGCTGTTCCTGCTGGCAGTCGCAATCACTCTCAACCTGCTCGGGATGTTCAAGCTTCCGGTGCTGGGCGGCGAAGGCAATCCGCGCAGCGGCTTCGTCACCGGGGCGCTGGCCGCCTTCGTCGCCACTCCCTGCGCCGGTCCGTTCATGGGCGCTGCGCTCGGCACCGCGCTGCTGCTGCCGGCCGCCGGCGCGCTGCTGGTGTTCGCCGGCCTTGGCCTTGGCCTCGCGCTGCCGTTCCTGTTGCTCGCCTTCGTGCCCACGCTGCGCAAGCGGCTGCCGAGGCCCGGCCCGTGGATGGCGCGCTTGCAGCGCATCCTCGCGATACCGATGGCCTTGTCAGCGCTGGCCGCCTTGTGGCTGCTGTGGCGCCAGGGCGGGACCAGCGCGCTGCTGCTCGGCCTCGTCTCCGCCGTCCTGCTTGTCGCCGCCCTGCTGTTCGCTGGCCGCCGCCAGACCAGTGGCCAGCCCGCGTTAAGTGCCCCGGTGGTCGCACTGCTGCTATTGGTTGCCGTGCCACTGCTTGGCATCGGCCGCGGCGAGATGGCGGTGACCACCCGCGGCAACGCCGGCGAAGCATGGAGCGAGGCCAAGGTCGCCGCCGCCCGCGCCGTCGGCCGCCCGGTGTTCGTCTATTTCACCGCCGACTGGTGCCTCAGCTGTAAGGTCAACGAAGCCAGCACCATCGACCGCGAGCCGGTCCGCGACGCGCTGAAAGCCGCCAACGCCGAAGTGCTTGTAGCCGACTGGACCAATGCCGACCCGGCGATCACCCGGTTTCTCGACAGCCGCGGCCGCGGCGCGATCCCGCTTTACTTGTGGTACGCGCCGGGCGCCGCCGAGCCCGAGGAACTGCCGCAGGTGCTGACCCCCGACACGTTAATCGCGCGTGCCGCCGCCACGCGGCGCTAATCAGCCCCGTTCGGGCGTCACCGTCGGCGTCTTCTCCCACACCTTCCGACCGGCGATCCAGGTCTCCAGCACCTGGGTCCGCGCGAGGTCGTGGGCCGAGACTGCTGCCGGATCGCGGTCGACCAGGATGAAGTCGGCATAATGCCCGACGTCGAGCCCGCCCATTTTCGCCTCGGCGAAGCTCGCATAGGCCGCGTCGCGGGTGAAGCCGGCCAGTGCCTGGCCGAAGCTCAGTCGCTCCTGCGGCCGCCAGCCGCCAGCCGGCTGGTCGTCCAGCCCCTGCCGGCTGACCGCCGCGGCGAGGCCGGGGAAGGGGTTGGGATCCTCGACCGGAAAGTCCGAACCGAGCGGCAGGCGCACGCCGGTCCTGGCCAGCGTCTTCCAGGCATAGGCCCCGCCGAGCCGGTTCGGTCCCAGCCGCGCTTCGGCCATTAGCCGGTCGCTGGTCTGGTGCACCGGCTGCATCGACGGGATGACCTTGCCCGCCGCGAACCGGTTGAGGTCGCGTACATCGACGATTTGCGCATGTTCGACCCGGCAACGCCGATCGCCGGTACCGCAGCCGATCGCGGCGAAGCCGCCCAGCACCATGTCGTTGGCCGCATCGCCGATCGCGTGCACCGCGACCTGGAAGCCATCCCGCACTGCGACACCACCCTGCGTCCGCAGTTCGGCTGGGCTGAGCAGCGGCAGTCCGCGCGTGTGCGGCGCGTCGGCGTAGGGCGCCTTCAGCCACGCCCCGCGCGAGCCTAGCGCGCCGTCGGCGTAGAGCTTGACCCCCGACAGCCATAGGCAGTCGTCAAACTGCGACCCGCGCTTCGCGACCTGCTGCAGCTTGGCAAGCTCGGCGCTTCCCGCCGCATAGGAGAATATCCGCAGCTTCTGCCGGCCCGCTCCATAAGCCGCCAGCATCGCCTGCCAGTCGGCAAGGCTGGTGCCCATGTCGGCCACCGCGGTCAGACCGCGCGACAGCAAAGCTTCCTGGCCCCGGTCGAGCGCGGCCGCCCGCATCGCCGGGGTCGGCGCGGGCACGTGACGGTCGACCAGCGCAGTCGCCGCGTCCACGAAGAGCCCGTCGCGGATCTCGCCGCCGGCCGGAGCCTTGGTCGTCGCGGTCACTCCCGCCGCCCGCAACGCCGCGCTGTTGCCGACCGAGGCATGGCCATCGACCCGCTCCAGCCATACCGGGCGGTCGCCGACCACCGCGTCGAGGTCGGCGCTGGTTGGAAACTTCTTGTCCGCCCACAATTCCTGGTTCCAGCCGCGTCCCGTGATCCACGGCAGGTCTGGATTGGCCGCGGCATAGTCGCGGAGACGTTGCTGCAGCTCGGCCAGGCTGCGCGTGCCGGTGAGGTCGAGCTGCCCCAGCGCAAGACCATAGCCCATGACGTGGCCGTGGGCGTCGATCAGCCCCGGCATTAGCACCTGGCCGCCTCCGTTCAGCACCCGCGTCCCTGTTGGTAGCTTGAACATTTCGCCGTGGAGCACGCGCTTCACCCTGCCGTCCTCGCCCACCAGCAGGCCGGTGAAGCGCTCCACCTTGCGGTCGGCGGTCACCTTCACGCCCTTGACGTTGGTGACGAGGAGATCGGCGGCGGCGGCCGGCGTGGCGGAGAGGAGGAGGGCGGCAGCGCCCGATAGCAGCGTCTTCATGGGCACGGCCTAGCATTGTCGCCGCGCGAGGGAAGGGCTAGCGCTTTGCCCCGCATGACACCGCCCGATATCAACGACATCCGCGCCGCCGCCGATCGCATCGCCGGTGCCGTGGTCCGCACCCCGTTCCTCCTCAGCCGCACCTTGTCCGAGATCATCGGCGCCGAAGTTTGGCTGAAGTTCGAGAACCTCCAGTTCACCGCCGCCTACAAGGAGCGCGGCGCACTCAACAAACTGCTTCAGCTGCGCGACGACGAACGCGCCCGCGGGGTGATCGCCGCCAGCGCCGGCAATCATGCCCAGGCGGTTGCCTATCATGGTCGCCGGCTCGGCATCCCAGTCACCATCGTCATGCCGACATCGACTCCGCTGATGAAGGTCGCTCAGACAGAGGAGCATGGCGCGCGGGTGGTGCTCCACGGCGACCGCTTCGACGACGCCTACGCCCGCGCCCGCGAGATCGAGGCGGCTGAGGGACTGATCTTCGTTCACCCGTTCGACGACCCAGCCATCGTCGCCGGCACCGGCACCATCGCCATCGAGATGCTGAGCGAAGTTCCCGAGCTCGACACTCTGGTCATCCCGATCGGCGGCGGCGGCCTCATCAGCGGGGTGGCGATCGCCGCCCGCACGCTGAAGCCGGGGGTCGAGATCGTCGGTGTCGAGGCCGAACTCTACCCGTCGATGAAGAACGTCGTCGAAGGCGGCACCCAGGCGATCGGCGGCGATACCCTGGCCGAGGGCATTGCGGTCAAGGAACCGGGCAAGCTCACCCGCGCCATCATCAAGGACAAGGTCGACCGGATCGAACTCGTCTCCGAACGCGATATCGAACATGCAGTGGCGCTGCTGGTCGCCATCGAGAAGACGGTGGTCGAAGGGGCAGGGGCCGCCGGCCTCGCCCACCTGCTTGGCGCGCCCGAAGCCTACAAGGGCCGCAAGGTCGGCACCGTGCTGTGCGGTGGCAACATCGACACCCACCTCCTCGCAAATGTCCTGATCCGCGAGCTGGTCCGCTGCGGCCGGATCGCCCGGCTGCGGATCGGCGCGCAGGACCGCCCCGGCGCGCTCGCCGCCATCACCGCCTGCTTCCACGAGGCTGGGGTCAACATCATCGAGACCAATCACCAGCGCATCTTCTCCAAGCTGCCGGCCAAGGACACGGTGATCGAGGTCGAATGCGAAGCGCGCGACGCCGAGGCGATCGAGGCGCTGGTCCAGCGGCTCGAGGGCAAGGGCTTCGTCGTCACCCGCGCCGCGCTCGACTAGGCACTCAATCCGCTCCTTCGCGCTCGCAGATCGAAATCTGCAGCAGCATCGCGCCGGTCGCCAGGAAGCTGAGCGCCAGCACCCAGGCAAAGCTGGCGATAAGTTCACTGGTGGTGCCGAACAGGGCGACGATGATGCTGGCCAGCGGCAGGCCGAGGATCAGGATCGCGGCCAGCGCAAGATCGGTTGCGGCAGCGATCCCGGTCCAGCGCCGGACCGCCGATCCCCCCGCCTGTAGCGTCGCCCAGGCCAGCATCGCCACCCGCAGCAGCAGCCAGAAGGTCATCACCGTGATGTTGGGCAGGAACCGCGTTTCCTCTCGCGCCAGGAACAGGCACCCGGCGGCCAGCGTGACGATCCCAGCCAGGGTGGCGGGAAGCCGCGCCGCCCGTCGTCCGGTAGCTGCGATCACCTCCAGCAGCCCGGCGACCAGTAGCAGGTCGCCGACCACCAGCGCGCCGCTCGACGCGGCGACCTCGGGCAGCAGCAGGGCGCCAAGCGCCAGCAGCAGGATCAGCCCGCCGCAAAGCGCCGTCATGCGGGCGCGGCGCTGGTCAGGGGTCGCGGTCATTGCGCAGTGGTAACAACGTCGACGGCCCGGCGGTTCCCCGACCGCACGGCTTCGAATGATCGGAAAATGCGGTCAGTCCGGCGAGAATGATTTGTTTGGGTCGTCAACCAAGGAGAGCTAGGGGATCATCAGAATTCCAAAAGACTCGGCAGGAGGCTCAACATCATGGACGCAAAAACCGGCGAACTTTCCGGCGGCTGCCCTTTCAATCACGAGGTCAAGGCACGCTCGCTGATCGGACGGCAGAACAAGGATTGGTGGCCCGAAGCGCTGCCGGTCGACATCCTTACCCAGGGCGGCCTGTCGCCCGACCCGATGGGCGCCGACTTCAACTATGCCGAGGCGTTCAACGCGCTCGACTATGCCGCGCTCAAGGCCGACCTCACCGCGCTGATGACCGACAGCAAGCCGTGGTGGCCGGCGGATTATGGTCACTACGGCCCGTTCATGATCCGCATGGCCTGGCATGCCGCCGGCACCTACCGCACCGCCGACGGGCGCGGCGGCGCCAATAGCGGGCAGCAGCGCTTCGCTCCGCTCAACAGCTGGCCGGATAACGGCAACCTCGACAAGGCTCGCCGCTTGCTGTGGCCGATCAAGCAGAAGTACGGCAAAAACATCAGCTGGGCCGACCTGTTCATCCTCGCCGGCAATGTCGCGATCGAAAGCATGGGCGGACCGGTGTTCGGCTTCGGCGGCGGTCGCCGCGACGTGTTCGAGCCTGAGCGGGACATCTATTGGGGCGCCGAGGAGCAGTGGGTCGCCGCCGAGGAAACCCGCATCCAGCCCGAGCGTGAGATGGAGCTCGAGCATCCGCTCGCCGCGATCCAGATGGGCCTGATCTACGTCAATCCCGAAGGCCCGGGCGGCAATCCCGACCCGCTGCAGTCCGCGCGCGACATCAAGATCACCTTCGAGCGCATGGCGATGAACCATGAGGAGACCGTCGCGCTGACCGCTGGCGGCCACACCTTCGGCAAGGCCCATGGCGCAGGTGATCCCAGCCTCGTCGGCGATGCGCCGGAGGGCGCCGACATCGCGATGATGGGCATGGGCTGGACCTCGACCCACGAAAGCGGAATGGGCGAGCACACCATCACCAGCGGCATCGAGGGTGCGTGGGTGAACACTCCTACCGAGTGGAGCGAGAACTACTTCCGACTCCTGCTCGACTATGAGTATGAGCTCGTACGCTCGCCCGCAGGGGCCCAGCAGTGGCAGCCGATCAACCAGCGCGAAGAGGACAAGGCGCCGGCCGCGCACGATCCCTCGATCCGCGTCCCGACCATGATGACCACCGCCGACATGGCGCTCAAGGTCGATCCGGAATTCCGCGCCATCAGCGAGAAGTTCCGCAACGATCACGAAGCGTTCAAGGACGCCTTTGCCCGCGCCTGGTTCAAGCTGACCCACCGCGACATGGGTCCCAAGGTCCGTTACCTCGGGCCGGAAGTGCCTGCCGAAGACCTCATCTGGCAGGACCCGGTTCCCGCCGGCAAGGACCCGACCTCGGCCGAGGTCGAGCGCTTCAGCAAGGCAATCCTTGGGTCCGGCCTGACCGTGGGTCAGTTGGTCAAGGCGGCTTGGGCTTCGGCCTCCAGCTACCGCAAGACGGACCATCGCGGCGGCGCCAACGGCGCTCGCATCCGCCTCGATCCGCAGCGCGGATGGGAGGTCAATGAGCCGGAGGAGCTGTCCCGCGTCCTGGCCGAGATCGAGGAACTGCGCGGCGAGCTGTCGATGGCCGACGCCATCGTGCTGGCTGGCTCGGCGGCCGTCGGCAAGGCGGCCCGCGATGCCGGCTTTGACGTCACCGTGCCGTTCCAGGGCGGCCGCGGCGATGCGACGCAGGACTGGACCGACGCCGAGAGCTTTGCTGTGATGGAACCGGCGGCCGATGGCTTCCGCAACTATCTCAAGACCAAGCACAGCGTTAAGACCGAGGAGCTGCTGGTCGACAAGGCTTCGCTGCTCGGTCTGTCGGTGCCCGAAATGGCGGTGCTGATGGGCGGCCTGCGCGTGCTCGGAGCCAACTACCAGAACCGACCGGAAGGCGTGCTGACCAACCGCGTCGGCCAGCTGACCAACGACTTCTTCGTCAACCTGCTCGACAACGACACCTTCTGGGAAGTCGTCGACACGTCGGCTGACGAGGAGTTCATCGGCTACGACCGCGGCGGCAAGATCGAGAAGTGGAGGGCGACCCGTACCGACCTCATCTTCGGGTCGAACAGCCAGCTTCGCGCCACCGCCGAAGTCTATGCCGAAAAGGGCAACGAACAGCTGTTCGTGCGCCACTTCATCGACGCCTGGGTCAAGGTCATGAACGCCGACCGCTTCGACCTGTTGTCGGCGGACGAGGTTTCGGCCGACCAAGCCGGCGACGGCACCAACACCGGGGTGTAATCTCTGCTCTGTCCCGGCGCGGCATCGTGTTGCGCCGGGACAATTTTCTATCGCAGCCGCTTCAACTCCGCCGCGAGCAGCCGGAATTCCGCCTCGCGTGCGCTGCCCTGGCGCCAGATCAGCGCGATGTCGCGATTGGCCTGGTCCGACACCAGCGGCCGGACCTCGACACTTGTCCCGTCCAGCAGCCCCGCTTCCACCGCCATCTGCGGCACCAGCGTCACGCCCAGCCCATTGTCGACCATCTGCACCAGCGTGTGCAGGCTGGTCCCCAGCATCATCGCCGAGGCCCGCATCTCGGGCCGGTTGCACGCCGCCAGCGCATGGTCCTTGAGGCAATGCCCATCTTCCAGCAGCAGGAGGCGGCTGGCGCTGATCTCGTCCGCGCGGACCGTGTCCCCGCTGACCTCGCCCGGTGCGGAGGCGACCAGCAGCCGATCCTCGAAGAGAATTTCATACGCGATGTCGCCGCACTCGAACGGCAGCGCCAGCAGCGCGCAATCGACCGCTCCGCGCTGAAGCCCGTCGCAGGCCGCTCCGCTCGGCTCTTCGCGCAGGAACAGCTTGAGGCTGGGATGCTCGGCCCGCAGCCGAGGCAATAGCGGCGGGAGGAGGAAGGGCGCGATAGTCGGGATCACCGCCATGCGAAGCTCGCCGGTCAGCGGCTCGCGCTCGGCCTCGGCCATCTCGGCCAGTTCTTCCGCCGATCGCAGGACCAGCCGCGCCTTGGCGACGATGCGGCTGCCTAGCGGCGTGAAGCGGGTTACCCGCCTTGAGCGCTCGACCAGCGAGGATCCCAGCAAGGTCTCCAGCTCGCGCAGCGAAGCCGACAGCGTGGACTGCGTGATGAAGCAGCTCTCGGCCGCACGACCGAAGTGACCGTGGTCATGAAGGGCGACGAGATATTGGAGCTGGCGGAGGGTGGGAAGGAATGTGGTCATCGGTCCAATCGATCAATACAGCCGCCTTAAGTCATTTGATTGTTCAACGCCAAGCCCCCATATGGAACTATACGGAGCGATCTGGTTCCCCTGTTGGACCGCTCTAGGCCGCCGCCGCGTGATACCGTTACGGTCTTCCCCCCTTGGACCAGCGCTTCGCGGCGGCGGCCACCCCGCCTCTCTTGACCCCATCTGTGTTATTGGCTTAACACACCCCAGTCGTCCTGGGGGTATGGGTCATGCGCGTATCTGTTGCGATTCTCTTGGCGTCGGTGGCGTCCGCTGCTCCGGCAGCTCCGGCCAACCTCCAAAGCAGCGCCGCGGCGATCCTTTCCCAGGACGTGCCCGTCGACGGCCCGGGCGTCGCTGCGGTGATTAGCGAGAATGGGCGGATTGTGTGGAGCGGAGCCGCCGGCCGCGCCGACCTTGCGACCAAGGCTCCGCTCTCGCCCGACAGCGTCTTCCGCTACGCCTCGATCACCAAGCAGTTCACCGCTGCCCTGACGCTGAAACTGGTCGACGAAGGCCGGCTGTCGCTCGACGACACGCTCGGCAAGCTGCTGCCGTCCGAAACGCCGGCGGCGTGGCACCCGGTCACCGTCCGCCAGCTGCTCAATCACACCTCGGGCATCCCGAGCTACACGGCCAAGCCGGGCTTCATGGCCGAAGCCGCGACCTCCCGGTCGATCACCACCCAGGGGCTGATCGACGCTACCCGCGACATGCCGATGGACTTCGCGCCTGGGACCGCCTTCCGCTACAACAACAGTGGCTATGTCCTCCTGACCGCGCTGGTCGAAAAGGTCACCGGCAAGCGGTGGTACACCGCGCTGCGGGAAAAGATCACGGGTCCGCTCGGGCTGCGCTCGATCCACTGCGGCTGTGAGCCGGGAGCGGCGGAGGTCGCCGGCTATACCCGAGGCAATGGCCTGTCGCAGAAGATCGACATGAGTTTTCCAAGCGGGGCAGGGGCCCTCGTCGGCAATGTCGGCGATCTCGCCCGCTGGGCCGCGGCGCTGCACGGCGGCAAGGTGCTGAAGCCCGCCACCTACCAGGCAATGATCGCCCCGCAGCTGCCCGGCGGCGCTGCCGAGCGCTACGGCTTCGGCCTTTCGCGAGGCGAGGTGCGTGGACTCCAGACCATCGGTCACAATGGCGGAATCTTCGGCTTCAACACCGAAAGCCTCTACGTCCCCGACACGAAACTGTTCGTGGCGGTGCTGAGCAACAGCGACACGCGTGAGCCGGGTGCCGACACCACCGCCCGCCGCCTGCTCGCCAGCGCTGCCGGTGTGCCCTTTCCGATGATGACCGCGCAGGCTCTGGACACGAAAGCTGTCGAGCCTTTCCTCGGCGTCTACAAGTTTCCCGAAGCCGAGCGGCGTCTGCTGCTGCGCGACGGCAAGCTGTTCACCCAGCGTACCGGCAGCGAGGCGCTCGAAGTCTCTCCGGCCGGCAATGGCCGCTATTTCTACGGGCTGTCGTCTCTCAGCTATTTCGAGCTCACCCGCGGCGCCGACGGCAAGGCGGTGATGCGCTTCCATCCCAATGGCGCGATCAAGGCGGAACAGGGAATGTGGACTGGCGCCGCACCGGTCGAGGCAGCGTCGGTCACGCTCAGCCCCGCCGATCGTGCAGCGATGGCCGGGACTTACGCGATGGGTCCGGTGACTATGACCATCGCCGACACCGGGACGGGTCTGACCGGCCAGCTGACCGGGCAGCAACCCATCGCACTTGCCGCGACCGGCCGACGCGAGTTGCGGACCGTCGGCATCGACGCCCGGATGATGTTCGAGGAAGTGGACGGCAAGGTCGTCCGCGTGGTGCTTCACCAGAACGGCCGGACCATCCCGTTCGAACGCAAGCCCTGAATCAGTCCCGCAATGGGCTTCCGGCGAGCGCCTCGATGGTGGTCGCCGCGACTTCGCGAATCGCACCGCGATCGAGTCCGCAGGCGCGTGCGATTTCCTCGCCCGCCAGGCTGTCGCCGATCGCCAGCAGGGTAAGCGCCAGGGTCATCCGGTCGACCGGGCGGGGGTCACCCAGTGCGCGCATGGTGCGGATGATCCGCTCGATCGTGGCGATCACCGGCTCCAGCGCCTCGCGCTGGCGGGTCAGCGCGACCCAGCCGATCAGCTCGCCCGCACCCTCGCGGCGGAACGCTTCGAACATCGCGTCGACCACGTCGCGCTCGGTGGCGGTGCCGGCGCGGCGCTGCTTGATCACCCCTTCGATCGAGGCGGCGACGGTTTGCGCGATGTCCTCGGCCAGCGCGCGCTGAAGCCCGGCCGCGGAGCCGAAGTGATGGAGCAGGTTGGCGTGGGTCCGCCCGACCCGCGCGGCGACCGCCTGCAGCGTTACCGCTGCCGCGCCCTCGCTCTTGAGCAGCTCGCGCGCCGCCGCGACGGCCGCAGCGCGGCTCTCTTCCGGAGAGACCCTTTTCCGCAACAGCGGCTTTATTGACATTCTTGTAAGCAATCGCCAGTTGTGATGCTCAAAGGAGTGGAGGACGATAGTGAGCGTGGCAAGTGTCGAGCGAGTTTCGGTGACCCCGACAGACCTCACCATCACCCCGCGCGACCGCCGTTTCGGCCGTGAGGACAAGACCCCGCGCTGGTGGCTGAACGATTCGCCCTACGAGACCGCGCTGTTCAATGCGCTGTCGGCGACCTTCCCCAAGGGCGAGGCCTATTTCATCGAAAGCATCCGCGCCTTTCGCGATGCTGCCGACGACAAGCTGGCGGGCGAGATTCGCGCCTTCACCACCCAGGAAGTGATCCACAGCCGCGAGCATGTCGCCTTCAATCGCCGGGCCGCGGACTCGGGCTACGACCTCGCTCCGCTTGAACGGAAGGTCCAGGAAAGCCTCGACCTGTTGAAGGGCCGGCCGCCGATCCTCGACCTCGCCGCGACGATGGCGCTGGAGCATTTCACCGCGATCATCGCCCACGAACTCCTCGCCAACCCGCGCCACCTCGCCAATGCCGACCAGGCCACCGCCGACCTGTGGCGCTGGCATGCGGTGGAGGAGATCGAGCACAAGGGGGTCGCCTACGACACCTGGCTCGCCGCGACCAAGGACTGGACCCGCTACAAGCGCTGGAAGGTGAAGAGCATCCTGATGCTGCTGGTCACCCGCAACTTCGTCCAGCACCGGACCGAGGGCGTGCTCGAACTGCTTCGCCAAGACGGCATCACCGGCCTTCGCGCCTGGGCCGGCGCCTTGTGGGCGATGTGGGGCAAGCCCGGCCTGTTCCGCAAAGTCGGCGCCGCTTGGCTGAGCTACTTCCTGCCCCGCTTCCACCCCTGGAACGAGGACGACCGGGAACTCATCGCGGGCTGGGACGCGACCTACGACTATCGCCAGGACCCGCCCGCCCGGAAGGTACGGCGAGCGGCCTGACGGGGGTCACGCCGCGAGCATTTCCTCGCCCGCGGCCAGCTCCAGCGTGAACAGCCGGCACGGCACCTCGCTGCCCCGCGCGCAGCTGTGCCGCGGCACGGTGCGGCCGGTCGGCCGGAAGCCGAGCTTCTCGAGCACCCGGCCGCTGGCGGGGTTGTCGACGAAGTGCCCGGCCTCGAGCCGCGTCAGGCCGAGCGTCCGTGCGATCTCGATCAGCTGCCGGCCGGCCTCCAGCGCATAGCCATTTCCCCAATGCGCGCGGGCGATCCAGTAACCGAGTTCGACCCCGCCGCCGGGTGTGCGCGCAAAGCCCGCGCCGCCGATCAACTCGGGCTCGCCGTCGGTGCGGCGGAACAGCAGAAAGGTCGGCAGCACCGGATCCTTGGGCGCGTCGAGGAAGCTCTTCGCCTCCTCCAGCCCATAGGGCCACGGCGCCAGCGCCAGGTTGCGGACGATCGCTTCGTCGGCGATCGCCTGCGCCAGGGCAGGTGCATCCTCGGCCCAGCCGGGTCTCAGCAGCAATCTTTCGGTCCGCGCGAACATGGTCGTCTTCCTTCCCCTCGGCGGCCCCTTGGCAGGACCGCGTGACAGTTTCGGGAGAAGAAAAAGAAAGGGAGAAGAGGGGGCTTCCCTCTTCTCCCTTTCAGAACCCGCTTGTTAGTTGGTCCTGTACCGGGCTGCCCCCTCTTGGGGCGGCCCGTTATCGACCAACCCCCTATTCGGCTGCGTCCGCCATCGGCGCGTTAATAAGCGCCGCTACGTGGACGTACTTGCGGCCTTGGCGGCCGTCACGGAACTCGACTTTACCGTCGGTCAGCGCGAACAGGGTGTGATCCTTGCCGAGGCCGACGCCGGCACCCGGGTACACGCGCGTGCCGCGCTGACGCACGATGATGTTGCCAGCGACGACCGATTCGCCACCGAACTTCTTCACGCCGAGGCGCCGGCCCTCGGAATCGCGGCCGTTACGCGACGAGCCGCCTGCTTTCTTATGTGCCATGGTGTGTTACGCCTTCGGAGTCTTCTTGGCCTTGCCCTTAGCAGGCGCAGCATCCTGAGTCGAGTTGGTCACGTCCTGCGTGGCCTCGGTGCCGGCATCGGCCGGAACCACGCCCTCGCTCGAAGCGACCTGATGTTCGTCGATCTCGGCCGGAGCCGGAGCGGCCTTGGCCTTCTTCGGCGCCTTGGCCGGGTTCTCGCCGTCAGCCGCCGCAGCCTGCTGCTGCTGGCCCTGGCCGCCGACCGACACGATCTTCAGGATCGTGTGCTGCTGGCGGTGGCCGTTCTTGCGGCGATAGTTGTGGCGGCGACGCTTCTTGAAAACGACGACCTTTTCACCCTTGGCCTGGGCGATTATCTCTGCGGCCACGGTCAGGCCATCGGTCCCCTTGAGGTCCGAGCCATCGCCCGCGAGCAGCACGTCGCTCAAGGTGATGCTGTCACCGGCTTCACCGGCCAGCTTCTCGACGACGATCTTGTCTCCCGGTGACACGCGATACTGCTTGCCGCCGGTGCGCACGATAGCGAACATGGGCCTCTTCTCTTTTCTTTTGCTCAACAACGTTGATTTCTTGACCCATGCGACAGCGTGGCGCCGACCCGCGCGGGAAAGCGTGGCCCCTAAGAGAGGATGGCCGAAAGGTCAACCAGCAGGGTCGGTCGTGACGGGATAAGCCGTCGAGCTCTTGCAGCGTTCCATCGCGAACTTGGACGTGACGTTCTTGAGCGGACCGGCGGCGATCAGCTTGCCGTAGAAATCGTCGAAATGCGCCATGTCGCGAACCGCCACCCGCAGCCAATAGTCGGTTTCACCCGCCATGCGCACCACTTCCAGCACTTCGGGAAGGACGGACACCCCGGCCAGGAAGCGCTGCTGCCACTCGGGGCTGTGATCGCGCGCCTCGACCTCGATGAAAACGATCAGCCCGAGCCCGAGCGCGCGCGGATCGACCAGCGCAACCGTCCGCTCGATCACCCCGGCCGAGCGCAGCTTCTGGATCCGCCGCCAGCACGGGGTCGGCGACAGCCCGACTCGCGCGCCGATGTCGGCAACCGGCAAGGTCGCGTCTTCCTGGAGAATCGCGAGAATCCGGCGATCGGTATGATCCATTTTCATGATGGACGGTTTTTGAGCATGAACTTGCAACATTGCAAGCCGCCGCGCACCGCGCTTGTTATTCCTGCCACCCCCTTGCGAGCCCTCGTTCGTGAGGGCAAATTCCAAGCTGTTCCGAGCGGACTTGTCTTGATCAGAGCACGCAAGATTATTCCAACTTGGGATGGCCGGCCGCCTCGGCTCCTGTCGTGGCGGCCGGCCAATAGCCTTTCGCTTCCTTGAGAGAACTCGCCCCGGTGGAAGACCCTTCCGCCGGGGCTCTTTCGCGTCCGCTATGTGTCTCACGTGGGCCGCAATGTTGCAGCAATACTACATTGGTTCGGCAAACCGCGCTGTTGCGACTCGAAGTTCTTGGCGACAGCCCGACTTCGTCCATTGTCATGGTCATCGATGGGTTAACGGCGTCATCGGGACGTCAGCTTCGTCATCCATTGGGGGTTCGACACATGACCACTCGCCGTACCAGCGCCTTGTTCCTGACCATCAGCCCGCTTGCGCTTCTGGCCTCCGCACCTGCTGTGGCGCAGCAGAACCAGGAAGCGGTGCAGGAGGCGAATGTCGGCCAGGCCGCGGCCCAGGGCGACACCCCCGATCAGTCGACCATCGTCGTCACCGGTACCCGCCGAACCGACCGGACCGTGGCCGACTCGCCGGTTCCCGTCGATGTCATCTCGGCCGAATCCCTCGGCAACACCGGCTTCACCGAGGTCAACCGCGCGCTGACCCAGGAGGTGCCGAGCTTCAACTTCCCGCAGCCGTCGATCACTGACGGCACCGACGTGATCCGTCCCGCCACCCTGCGCGGCCTCGGGCCAGATCAGACCCTGGTGCTGATCAACGGTAAGCGCCGCCACAGCGCCGCGCTGCTCAACATCAACGGCTCGGTCGGACGCGGAACCAGCGCGGTCGACATCAACATGATCCCGACCATCGCGCTGAGCCGGGTCGAGGTGCTGCGCGACGGCGCCGCCGCCCAATATGGCTCGGATGCGATCGCCGGGGTCATCAACTTCCAGCTGCGCAGCGCCCGGCAGGGCGGCAAGGCCAGCGTCACCTATGGCAAATATTACACCGACGTGCAGGGCGTGCAGACCTACAATGGTGTCCAGACCAATGCCGATGGCTCGCCCGTCCTGACCCCGGACGGCGTCCTGACGCTCAACTACAGCGGTGACGAGCGCCGGCGGCGCGACGGACGGACAGTGACGCTTGCCGGCGTAGTCGCCGTTCCGCTCAATGCCGAGGGACAAGTAAACTTCGCTGCCGAGTGGCAGGACCGCAATCCGACCAATCGCACCGGCGCGGATCCGCGGCGCCAGTACAACCTGATCGGGACCGCTCTCGATCCGCGCGAACAGTCCATCAATCGCTTCAGCCACCGCTACGGCGACGCCGGCACGGTCGACTATAAATTCTGGGTCAATGCCGATCATCCGATCGGTGCCGCCGAGCTCTACCTGTTCGGCAACTTGAACCAGCGCAACGGCGAGAGTGCCGGCTTCTTCCGGCAGCCCCTCAACGGCAACAACATCGCCTCCATCTATCCAGACGGCTTCCTGCCGTTGATCAACACCAAGACCGAAGACCAGGCGGGAACGGTCGGCCTGCGCGGCGACGCCTCGGGATGGCGCTGGGACGTCTCGCTTCAATACGGTCGCAACATGACCGACTTCTTCATCACCAATACCCTCAATCGCTCGTTCGGACCGAGTTCGCCGACCCAGTTCGACAGCGGCGGGCTGCGTTACGGCCAGACACTCGCCAACCTCGACGTGACCCGTGATCTCGCGCTCGGCTTCGCCAGCAAGACCAGCCTGTCGCTCGGCGCCGAATATCGCCGTGAGAAGTTCGACATTCGCGCTGGCGAGATCGGATCCTACGCCAACGGCTCGTTTGGCGGTTCGCCCGGCGCTCAGGTGTTTCCGGGTTTCCAGCCGACCATTGCCGGCCAGCGGGTCGATCAGCCGCACAGCCGCAACAACAAGTCGCTTTATGCCGAAATCGATAGCGACATCACCGATGCGGTGAACATCCAGGGAGCGCTGCGCTACGAAGATTATTCGGATTTCGGCTCCGACCTCAACTGGAAGCTCGCCGGCCGGTTCGAGCCGGTCAACGGGATCGCCGTGCGCGCCTCAGCCTCGACCGGCTTCCGCGCACCGTCGCTTCAGCAGCAGTTCTTCGCCGCCGCCTCGACCCAGAACGTCAGCGGCGTGCTGCTCGACACCGTGACCCTACCGGTCAACAATCCGGCCGCGCAGGCGCTGGGTGCCAAGGAACTGAAGGCAGAGCAGAGCCAGAGCTATTCGGCCGGGCTGGTGTTCAGCGCCATTCCGCGCCTCAACGTGACCATCGACATCTACCAGGTGAAGATCGACGACCGCATCGTGGTCACGGAAAACCTCGGCGCGTTCGGATCGGCGGCCCAGAATGCCGCCGTCCGCCAAGTACTGACCGCCGCAGGCTTCCCGACCGTCACTGCTGCCCGATTCTTCCTCAACGGCGTCGACACCCGCACCCGCGGTCTCGATTTCGTGACGACCTATCGGATCGCCGATTTCATCGGTGGTCGCCTCAACCTCACCGGTGGCTTCAACTACAACAAGACCAAGATCACCCGGAACGCCGCCAACCAGGGCTCAGTCTCGACCATTCCGGGGCTCATCCTGTTCGGACGGCAGGAGTCGCTGCGCCTCGAGCAGGGCCAGCCACGGACCAAGATCAACGCGTCGCTCGACTTCGATCGCCAGTGGTTCGGGGCCACCCTCCGCGCCACCCGTTACGGCAAGGTGCTGGCGGCAGGCGCCGATCGCTTCAACGACGTCAATCTCGACGCCAAGACGATCACCGACCTCGAGCTGCGGTTCAAGCCGCTCGGCGACCGGCTGTCGCTGGCGCTTGGCGGCAACAACATCTTCGATGTCTACCCGACCAAGCTCCTGACCGGCCGCGGCATCGATCCCGATACCGGCCTCGCGCGCAACTATTCGGCCAACAACTACTTCCTGCCGTTCAGCAGCTTCTCGCCGTTCGGCTTCAACGGCCGTTACCTCTACGGCCGGGCCAGCATCGACTTCTGACTGACGCAGAAAGGGCGCCTCTCCCGCGATGGGGGAGGCGCCCTTCTTGTATCTTGGATCCGGCGACCAAGCCTAATGCCGGTGCTGCGGCCTCAACTTGTAGCGGCCGGGCTCGAACGCTTCGAACAGGTTGGCGATCGCCGGATGATCGACCGGCTCGTCCTCCTCATCGGCGACGAGGTTCTGCTGCGACACATAGGCGACGTAGCTGCCTTCGCCATTCTCGGCGAGCAGATGATAGAAGGGCTGGTCCTTGGACGGCCGGATTTCCATCGGAATCGCCTGATACCATTCCTCGCTGTTGGCGAAGACCGGATCGACGTCGAAGATCACCCCGCGGAAATCGAGCAGCCGGTGGCGGACCACCTCGCCGATGCCGAAGCGGGCACAGGCCATCGGAGGAGCTGTGATCTCGTCCATGGAGAGGGAACGCGTCTGAACCGGCATGGCTGCAACTTAAGGCTTCGGCGGCTGTCCGCAAGGGAAAGCCTCAGAAGGGGATGGGATCGCCCTTCCAGTCGAAGAAGCCGCCGCTGTCGGTGCGCAGCAGCCGGGCGAGGACGGCGGCGAGATGTTCGGCCGACTGTCGAGGCGTGAAAAGTCGCTCGGCCGGGACATTGGCCTGGAACGGCCGGCTCATCGCGGTGTCGACGGTTCCGGGGTGGAGCGCCACCACCACGCTGTCCGGGCGGGTCCGCGCCAGTTCCACCGCCGCGGTCCGCACGAATTGGTTGAGCGCCGCCTTGCTCGCCCGGTAGCCGTACCAGCCGCCGAGCCGGTTGTCGGCGATGCTCCCCACCCGCGCGGACAAAATCGCGACCTCGACCCGGCCCTGCCGCGCCAGAAGCGGGGCGAAATGGCGCAGCACCAGTGCCGGCCCGATCGTGTTGACCAGGAAACTGCGCTGGAGCCGCTCGGCATCGAGGTCGCGCAGCGAGCGTTCGGGCGCCAGCCCCTCGGCGTGAAGCAGGCCGGTCGCGACCACCAGCCGCTGCACGGCAGCGAAGGGAAGGGCGGCGGCCGCCCCCGCGATGCTTGACGGGTCGGCAAGGTCGATGCTCCCGGCCGCGCGCGACAATCGGTGCACCCGGTCGCCCCCTGCCTCGAAGCAGTCGGCGAGCGCCGCGCCGATCCCGCCCGACGCGCCGATGACGATGGTATCCATGGCCCCGTCCACTGCCGCGCCGCCGCTTTGGCGCCAAGCTGGTCCCTTGGGCCCTTTTGTCGCTAGGCAAGCCCCGGATGCGCTGCTAGGGGACCGCCCGCGACCCCCGGCTGCTGGCCGGGCCCACGTCTTGTTCCTCGCGGAGAGGTGGCTGAGTGGTCGAAAGCACCGCACTCGAAATGCGGCGTGCCTTCACGGGTACCGTGGGTTCGAATCCCACCCTCTCCGCCACTTACCTCGTTCAGACCGTGTCAGATGCAATCAACTGCACCCGAAATCGACGGTTTCAAGCACCTCTACGCTGAGCAGTTGCCATCATTGCGTCTCATTTGAGATCGTCAGGTGGGGGCACGGGTGGGGGGATCGAACAAGCAGATTGGGGGCACTGGCATAGCGATCACTGCAGTTCGGCCGGCTAGCGCATACAGTCTGGAGATCACTCAAGAGATCATCATTTGGCCTCAGCTGATATCAAGGCGATGCAAGTACATCGGCTCCAGTAGATGAATGCGAAGTCCTGGGACTAAGTTGTTAGTAACAGGGGAATGAAACGTGTTGAGTGATGCTAAGTGCAAGAGTGCCAAAGCCAGCACAAAGCCGTACAAGCTGTCAGACAGTGCCGGGCTTTTTCTCTTTGTCACACCGACCGGTCACAAGTCGTGGCGCTTAAAATATAGGTTTGGACGCAAGGAGAAGCAGCGGGTCTACGGAGCATATCCGACTGTCAGCCTTAGAGAGGCCCGGGAGCTCCGGGATGAGGACAAACGTCTTCTAGCTCAAGGGATCGACCCGGCTATCGAAGCCGCTCGGCGTCAGCTCAGCGCTCGTGTGATCGCTGCCGACACCTTCGAGGTTCTGGCTCGGGAATGGTATAGCGACCAAAAGATGCGCTGGACGGCGGTGCACTCGGCCGATGTCCTGACCAGCCTTGAGCGTGATGTCTTCCCGGACCTTGGGCGGCTGCCGCTCGAGACGATCAATGCACCCATTATCCTCGCCACACTCAAGAAAGTTCAGGAGAGAGGAGCCGTCGAGACCGCTCACCGGCTTCGTCAGCGCATCTCGGCGATATTCGCGTACGGGGTTGCAGGAGGGCGAGTCGCGGCTGATCCAGCGTCCACGCTGGGCAAAGCACTGCAACCGAAACCCACCGGGAAACGGTGGCCAGCCGTCAGGACGATCGAGGACGCCCGCGCGGTATTGAGCTTGAGCGATAATGCCGAGGTCTCGCCAACGCTAAAACTTGCGTCGCGCTTGCAAGCCATCACGGCGCAGAGACCGGGCATGATCCGCTGGCTACGGTGGGATGAGCTTCATCACCTGGATCTCAGCAGTGAGGGCGAGTGCCCCGACGCAATCTGGTGGATTCCAGCGGCAAAGATGAAGCAGGAGCTCTCGCTGCGACACAACGATGAATTCGCTCATCCTGTGCCGCTGGTCGCCGAAGCTGTCGAAGTCCTGCGAGCTTGCCATGCCATCAGTTCGGGCAGCGCCTTCGTCTTCCCTGGTGCGCGATCGGTCAAGAAGCCGATCAGCGAGAATGCGCTCAACTACCTTTACTTGAGAGAGGGACTTCGCGGGCGCCACGTTCCGCATGGATGGCGAAGCACCTTCTCGACCGTCATGAACGAGTGGGCCTTGAGCAATGGACGCAAGCAGGACCGGATGATTATTGACCTGATGCTTGCTCACCTGCCGACGGGCATCTCGGCAACCGAGCTCAAGTACAATCGAGCTGCCTTCATCGACAGGCGCCGCGAGCTATCTGCCCTCTGGGTAAGCATGCTGTTTAGCGACGCTCCTGCAGCGAGTGCGCTGCTCGAAGGCAGAAGGCGGCGACGACTCTGAAGGTTTCCCGCTCGGCCGCCTTGCGCACGCCCATAGGCACGAGTTCGTCGAGCTAGTGCAACGTCGGTCGATGGTGGAAAGCGGACCGGCAGCTTCTGGGCAAGACAGGCGAAAAGCAGACGCTTGTAGGTCTGCAGAGCTGAGAACAGGCAATGTCTTGTCACTATGCCACGCGCCGGTAGGGACGTGCGCTCCATGACCCTTCCCATCCAGCCTGCCGTCCTTGGCATCGATTTCGGCACGACCAACTCGGTCGCTGCCATTGCCGTTGATGGCGTCGCCTCACTTATCCCACTCCGAGGGCCGGAGGGTGCCGATCCCGTGTTCCGGTCTGCGCTTTGCTTCTGGGAAGATGAAAGCGGTATCGCTGTGGAAGCGGGTCCGTGGGCCGTGGACGAGTACCTAGCGTACCCTGAGGGGAGCCGGTTCATACAATCGTTCAAGACGGTCGCCGCCTCATCCCACTTTCTTCACGCGAGCATCTTCGATCGCCGTTACCGCTTCGAAGATCTGGGTGCCTTGTTCCTGGAGAAAATGATGCAGCGATCCGGCGGTGCGATGGAGCAGCGAGACAGGCGCGTAATTGTAGGCCGTCCGGTCGTGTTTGCAGGGCACCGTCCGGATGAAGGGCTTGCCCGAGAACGCTACAATGCCGTCTTTGCTGGGCTGGGTGCCGACATATCCTATGTCTACGAGCCCCTCGGCGCTGCCTTCAGCTTCGCCTCTGAGCTCCGTAACGCCGCAACTGTTCTCGTTGCGGACTTCGGTGGCGGCACAAGCGACTTCTCGATTGTACGGATCGAGGAACCTGGCCGAGTTAAGCGCTGCACGCCGCTGAGCCACGCTGGCGTAGGCATTGCAGGGGATCGTTTTGACCGCCGCATTCTTGATAACGTGGTGCTGCCACTACTCGGCAAGGGCGGGCAGTATCGGTCCTTCGACAAGGTGCTCGAGATCCCGTCCGGATGGTTCGCCGAATTTGCCGACTGGTCCCGGCTAGCCTTTATGCGAAATCGGAAGACCCTTGCGGAACTCGCCAAGCTGCAGCGTTCGGCAATCGATCCTGTGCCGATTGAGAGGATGGTCTCCATCATCGAGCAGGAACTTGGATATGCGCTGTACGAGGCGGTCGGAAAGGTGAAGCGTGCACTCTCCTCGGCTGAGATTGCAAACTTCAGCTTTTCTGGCGGAGGTCTCTCGATCGAGGCGGAAGTCACGCGGGCGGACTTCGAGCGCTGGATTGCCCCAGACCTCGCCCGTATCGAAGAAGCTGTAGATCTCGCCTTATCGCGCGCAGGTATCGGTACTGCAGAGATCGACCGGGTCTTTCTGACAGGCGGAAGCTCGCTTATCCCTCGTGTGCGCCACTTGTTCTCTGAGCGCTTCGGGGCTGATCGCATTGCGAGCGGCAATGAGCTCACATCCATTGCTCACGGCCTAGCCCTTATAGGCAGCGAGCCCGATCTCTCCGCTTGGGCGATCTAAATGAAGCCAACTGCATTCAGGCAGGCTGCACCCGGCGACTGCTCCTGGTGGAAAGCGGAATGGCAGCTTTCAGGTTAGCAGGGGCGGAAAGCCGACGCATAATCACCCAAGAAGGCCATGTCTGCTTACCGCGAGAAGCCACCAAGCCGCACGAGTCGTAAATACGGCCGCGGCGCAAGTTGCTCCCTGTGCTCAGAAGCTTCACACGCCGTCAGCGAACTGCTCGACGCAAGCTCCAATCAAGAAATGCGATGTTGCCGGTCAAAGCTGAAACCTAGAATCAGTAAGGCAAGAACAGGGCATCACGGACTGCGCTTCTTCTTGACCGCATTGCTCAGCCACCGATTCGCTGCTGACCGCAGGCGATCCAATCGTGATTGATGCTGCGACGCTAGCGCGCTCGTCCGTAACGATTTTTACGGTAGATTGCGGCAAGGATGATCAAGAAGGCGGCTAGCCGGACCAAGTAGATCCAAGCTCGGTCTTCCCCTTGAACGCCGGATAGCGCCAGCAATCCCTGAGCGAGCGCCATCAGCGCGAACGCCAGGGAGAAGGCAGAGAACAGGGGATCGTGCGTCCGCTTCCAGAAGCGCAGAAAAAAGAGGGCTGCCAGAAGAAATCCAGTGCTCGCCGCGCCGGACAGGAACACGTAAAGCGTCACGCTTCTTCCTCCAGGTCCCAGACAAACCCAAACAGCAAGGTGCCTACGCCGATTAAGGCGAGGAGCGTTCGGGAGACGCTGAGATCCTGTTCGGCCAAGAAGAGGAGATCTGCGACCAGCAGGAGATTGCTTGCGGCCAGGAAGACGAAGCAGAGCGAACTCCACAGCAGCAGCCGGGCGCCCGAACGGAGGAAACCCCTGGCTAAAAGGAAGGCACAAGCGCTGCTCGTCAGAAAGCAGAGCGCGTAGACGGCCGAAGCAAGAACTCCGTCCACCTTAATTCCCTCTCAACAGGAAGGCGTTCGAGAAGGCATCAAGACCGCTCGTACTGCCGCCAACAATTATGCGACGCACGGCGTCCGGCTTCTTAGCATAAAGTTCTTCTACTTCCTCTATCCGCGTCAACAGGTCCGGTGAGGCGGGTTTGAATTCGGCGCGGCCGTCAACGTCGAAAAGGGCGAGGCCCGCCGCAACCAGGCCGTCGAGGCTTTGCTGCACGACCAACTCGCTTGCTCGCAATTGAGCGATGAGCTCGCTGCGATCATGCAGCCCCGGCGAGCGCTTCAGCAGCAAAAGCAATTCAAGTGACCACACGGATTTGAAAGAAGCTGCGATGAATCGCTTCAGAGCCTCGGGAGCAGGCATCGATGGTGGCAGGTCTCTCGGCAAGAGGAGCGGACCCGCTACCAGCGGCGCGTCCGTAGCCGCAAGCCCCTTTTACCAATGGAGCCATGGGCATCGCACTTTACGGCGTGTAGAGGTTAGGGTTCTTACTGCCGCATCGAACATGGTCGGGGGGCCGCGTGCTGAACTGTGAGCGGGGGGAGAGACGACCACGGAGAGATAAGTGAACGCTCAAGCATCTCGCGAATTTCTCGATCGCCGCCAGCTCGTTTCGGCGCTTCGTGCGCTTCGACGCGGCGATTTCACCGTTCGCATGCCGGAAGAAGGTGACGGCATTGATGAGGAAGTCGCCACGCTCTTCAACGAAGTCGTTTCGCTAAACGAGGACATGGCTCAGGAATTCGAGCGTCTCTCACGAGTGGTCGGCAAGGAAGGCAAGATCAATCATCGCGGCCGTGTGAAGAACGCGCGCGGTGGTTGGGAAACTGCCATTCGCTCGGTCAACGAGCTGATCGAGGACATGGTGCAGCCGACTGCCGAGGTCGCGCGCGTCATCGGTGCCGTGGCCAAGGGCGACTTGTCCCAAACGATGACTGTCGAGATCGACGGTCGTCCACTTAGGGGCGAGTTCCTGCGTATCGGCAAGGTGGTTAACACCATGGTCGAGCAGCTCGGCTCCTTTTCGGCCGAGGTGACCCGCGTGGCGCGTGAAGTCGGCACAGAGGGCAAGCTCGGCGGACAGGCCAACGTGCGCGGCGTTGCCGGCACCTGGAAGGACCTCACCGACAATGTGAACGCGATGGCGACCAACCTCACGGGGCAAGTCCGCAACATCGCCGAGGTGACCACCGCTGTGGCCCGCGGCGACTTGTCCAAGAAGATCACCGTGGAGGTGAAGGGCGAAATTCTCGAGCTGAAGAACACCATCAACGTGATGGTCGATCAGCTGAACGGCTTCGCTTCCGAAGTGACCCGCGTCGCGCGCGAGGTTGGTACTGAGGGCAAGCTTGGCGGTCAGGCCCGGGTCGAAGGCGTCGCCGGAACTTGGAAGGATCTCACGGACAACGTGAACCTTATGGCCGACAACCTTACCGGCCAGGTCCGCAACATCGCCGAAGTGACCACCGCTGTCGCCAAGGGCGATCTGTCGAAGAAGATTACTGTGGACGTTCGCGGCGAAATCCTCGAGCTCAAGAATACCATCAACACCATGGTCGACCAGCTCAACGGCTTCGCCTCCGAAGTGACCCGCGTGGCGCGCGAGGTCGGCACCGAGGGCAAGCTTGGCGGTCAGGCGCAGGTGCCGGGCGTCGCAGGCACCTGGGCCGATCTTACGAACAACGTGAACTCGATGGCTGCGAACCTGACGGGCCAGGTCCGCAACATCGCCGAAGTGACCACCGCCGTTGCCAAGGGCGATCTTTCCAAGAAGATCACCGTCGACGTGCGCGGCGAAATCCTCGAACTCAAGAACACCATCAACACCATGGTCGACCAGCTTAACGGCTTCGCCTCCGAGGTGACCCGCGTCGCCCGCGAAGTGGGGTCCGAAGGCAAGCTTGGCGGTCAGGCGCAGGTGCCCGGCGTCGGCGGTACCTGGGCCGATCTTACGGACAGCGTGAACCTGATGGCCGGCAATCTGACTGGGCAGGTCCGCAACATCGCCGAAGTGACCACCGCCGTGGCGCGCGGCGACTTGTCCAAGAAGATCACCGTGGAGGTGAAAGGCGAAATTCTTGAGCTGAAGAACACCATCAACACTATGGTCGATCAGCTCAACGGCTTTGCGTCCGAAGTGACGCGCGTCGCCCGCGAAGTGGGATCCGAAGGCAAGCTAGGCGGGCAGGCGCAGGTTGAAGGCGTCGCCGGCACCTGGGCCGATCTAACCGAGAGCGTGAACCTCATGGCTGGCAACCTGACCGGTCAGGTCCGCAATATCGCCGAGGTGACCACTGCCGTCGCCCGCGGCGACTTGTCCAAGAAAATTACGGTCGACGTGAAAGGCGAAATCCTTGAGCTCAAGGACACCATCAACGTCATGGTCGACCAGCTCAATGGCTTTGCGTCCGAAGTGACCCGTGTGGCCCGCGAAGTGGGGACCGAGGGCAAGCTTGGAGGCCAGGCCCAGGTGCCAGGCGTCGGCGGCACGTGGAAGGACCTCACCGACAATGTGAACGCCATGGCCGCCAACCTGACTGGTCAGGTGCGCAACATCGCCGAAGTGACCACCGCCGTGGCGCTGGGCGACCTATCAAAAAAGATTACCGTCGACGTGAAGGGGGAGATCCTCGAGCTTAAGAACACTATCAACACGATGGTTGACCAGCTCAACTCCTTCGCGTCCGAGGTGACCCGCGTGGCGCGCGAAGTCGGAACCGAGGGCAAGCTCGGCGGTCAGGCTCAGGTTCCGGGCGTCGCGGGCACCTGGGCCGACCTCACGGACAACGTGAACCTGATGGCGGCGAATCTGACTGGCCAGGTCCGCAACATCGCCGACGTGACAACTGCGGTCGCCAAGGGTGATTTGTCCAAGAAGATCACGGTCGACGTGAAGGGCGAAATTCTCGCGCTTAAGAACACCATCAACACCATGGTCGACCAGCTGAACGGCTTCGCCTCCGAAGTGACCCGCGTGGCGCGTGAGGTGGGGACCGAAGGCAAACTTGGCGGTCAGGCGCAGGTGCCGGGCGTCGGCGGCACCTGGAAGGATCTTACGGACAACGTGAACTTGATGGCGACCAACCTCACCAACCAGGTGCGCGGCATCGCAGACGTCGTGACCGCCGTGGCCCAGGGCAACCTCAAGCGTAAGCTGACGGTGGACGCCAAGGGTGAGATTGCCGCGCTTGCGGAAACGATCAATTTCATGATCGATACGCTTGCGACCTTTGCCGACCAGGTCACCAACATGGCCCGCGAGGTCGGCATCGAGGGCAAGCTTGGCGGTCAGGCCCGCGTGCCTGGCGCAGCGGGCCTGTGGCGCGACCTTACCGACAACGTGAACCAGCTCGCCGCTAACCTGACCAACCAGGTGCGCTCGATCGCGGACGTCGCCACCGCCGTTACCAAGGGCGACCTTTCCCGCTCCATCGCGGTGGAGGCCTCGGGCGAAATGGCCGCGCTCAAGGACAACATCAACGAGATGATCCGCAACCTCAAGGAACAGACCTTGAAGAATGCGGAGCAGGATTGGCTCAAGACCAATCTCGCGCGCTTCAGCCGAATGCTGCAGGGCGAACGCGACCTTGCCACCGTGTCCAACCTCATCATGTCGGAACTCGCACCGCTGGTGAACGCGCAATATGGCGTCTTCTACGTCACCAAGCGCGAGGAAGAGGAAACCAAGTTGGAGCTGGTTGCCAGCTACGGCGCGGAAAGCCCCGACCACCTCCGCAAGGAGTTCAAGCTCCGCGAAGGCCTGGTCGGCCAAGCTGCCGCTGACCGCCGTCCGATCCTGCTCAAGGACGTCCCGAATGACTTCATCCGGATCGGCTCAGGCCTCGGCCACGCCAAGCCAGCCAACGTCAACATTTTGCCTGCGCTCTTCGAAGATGACGTGAAGGCCGTAATCGAGCTCGCCTCGTTCAGCGAGTTCAACGAAACGCACCAGAGCTTCCTCGACCAGCTGATGGAATCGGTCGGCATCGTGCTCAACACGATCGCGGCCACAATGCGTACCGAGGGTCTGCTAAAGCAGTCACAGCTGCTAACGCAGGAACTTCAGGCCCGCCAGACCGAGCTTACCACCAAGCAGGAGGAGCTGCACGCGACCAACGAGGAGCTGCAGGAGAAGGCGCAGCTGCTTGAGAATGAGAAAAAGCAGGTCGAGGCCAAGAATATCGAGATCGACATGGCCCGCCGGGCTGTCGAGGAGAAAGCCGAGCAGCTGGCGCTCACGTCCAAGTACAAGTCCGAATTCCTGGCGAACATGAGCCACGAACTGCGCACGCCGCTCAATTCACTGCTGATCCTATCCAAGCTTCTGGCCGACAACCAACAGGGCAATCTCAACGACAAGCAGGTGGAGTTCGCCCGGACGATCCACTCGGCCGGCTCCGATCTTCTCAGCCTCATCAACGACATCCTCGATTTGTCGAAGATCGAATCCGGCACCGTCAGCATCGAGGTCGGAGAACTTCCGCTCGTCAGCTTCAAGCAGCACATGGAGCGAACCTTCCGCCAGCTTGCGGCAGACAAGAACCTCGAGTTCGACGTCAACTTCGAAGCGACGCTGCCCGAGGCCATTCGTACCGACGAGAAGAGGCTCCAGCAGATCGTTCTCAATCTGCTGTCCAACGCCTTCAAGTTCACCGCCCGCGGCAGCGTAACCCTCAACGTCAGCACGGCGACCAAGGGGTGGAGCCCGACTCACCCGGTGCTCCGCAATGGCGATCGTGCGATTGCAATCGCGGTCACCGACACGGGGATCGGTATTCCCGAAGACAAGCAGAAGCTCATCTTCGAAGCCTTCCAGCAGGCCGACGGGACGACCAGCCGTAAATATGGCGGCACCGGCCTTGGTTTATCGATCAGCCGCGAGATAGCTCGCTTGCTCGGCGGCGAACTGCAGGTTCGCTCCAAGCCCGGAGTCGGGTCGACCTTCACGCTCTTCGTGCCGCTCGATGCCGTGCCGTTAAACGCTGCAGCCGCTGGGGGCGGGACCAGTGCCCGCTACGAAAATAGCGGCGCAAGCGTCCCGACGGCGCTTCCAGGCTTCGAAGTCCAGGACGACCGCGATGACCTGGGCAAGGATCCCTTTGTCCTGATCGTCGAGGACGATACCGCCTTTGCCGCCATCCTGCTGGATCAGGCGCGCGAAGCCGGCCTCAAGGGCGTGGTCTCCGCCGCCGGGTCCGGCACGCTGGCGCTTGCCCGCAAGCTGAAGCCCCACGCCATCACTCTCGATCTTGGGCTCAGCGACATCGATGGTTTCGTTCTGCTCGATCTTCTGAAGCACGATCCCGATACGACGCATCTGCCGATCCACGTTATCTCCGGCGCAGATCGCAGCGCCTCTGTGCTGGCGATGGGGGCGGTGGGCGTTACAGAGAAGCCGGCTGATCAGGACGAGCTGGGCAAGGTCTTCCGCAACCTGCTGAGCGAGGCAAAGAAGGGCAAGCGCAAGCGCGCGCCAGCTTCGTCGACCAGCCAGCCGCCTCGCGAAGTCGCCGAGCTGGTGGGCACCAAGGTCCTCATCGTTGATGACGACATCCGCAACATCTTCTCGTTGACCAGCGTGCTCGAAAGTTACGGTGTCGAGGTTCTGCACGCCGAACGCGGCAAGGAAGGCATCGGTATCCTCGAGCGGACGGATGGCATCGATGCGGCCTTGATCGACATCATGATGCCGGAAATGGACGGCTACGAGACGATGCGGCAGATTCGCCAGCGTCCGCAACTCGCCGAAGTGCCGCTGATCGCAGTGACAGCCAAGGCGATGAAGGGCGATCGCCAGAAGTGCCTCGACGCTGGTGCGTCCGATTACATCGCAAAACCGGTCGACATCGAATTGCTGCTCGCCCTCCTGCGCGTATGGATAGCACGTAACCGTGAGTTGACCCCTGTCAGCCACGACATTGTCGAGGCTGCTGAATAACATGGTCGAAGCTGCCGGCGTTCAGAAGGCGCAGATTGAATTCCCCGCCGCCATTCCCGAAGGTGAGGCCGACCGCCCTCGCGTGCTGGTGGTCGATGATGACGAACGCAACCTGCTCGCCATCCAGACCGTGCTGGAAGACGTCGGTGACATTGTGATTGCGCGGTCGGGCGAAGAAGCGCTTCGCCACCTCCTCAAGGGCGATTTCGCGGTCATCTTGCTCGACGTCTACATGCCGGGCCTCGATGGCTACGAAACGGCCGGAATCATCCGCAGCCGCGAACAAACTAAGCGCATTCCGATCGTCTTCCTCTCGGCGGTCAACAAGGAGGCCGAACACCTTATCCGCGGCTACGCCATGGGTGCGGTCGACTATGTGTTCAAACCGGTCGACCCGATGATCCTGCGGTCCAAGGTCGCCGTCTTCGTGGACCTGTTCGCCAAATCCCGTGAGATCGAGCGCAAGGCCAAGCATGAGCAAGCGTTGCTCGACGCCAACCTCCAGGCGAACAATGAGCTGCTACGTGCCGAGCAGGAGTTGCGCCGGGCGGAACAGCGGCAGGCCGCGATCATCGGATCGCTGCCGATCCTGCTCTACCTTGAACCGCTTGTCTGCGACCCACGTTGCCCGACCTTCGTCAGCGGAAACTTCGAGGCGATGACCGGCTATACTCTGCCCGACGTGTTCGAGACGCCGACGCTCTGGTCGGAGCAACTTCACCACGAAGACCGCGACCGCGTGCTTCGGGCTATCGGCGAACGCACGGCTTCAGGAAGGCTTTCGGTCGAGTATCGCTGGCGCTGCAAGGACGGCAGCTTCAAGCACTTCCACGATCAGGCGGTCCTGCTTCGCGATGCCGATGGCAATCCGCTGGAATATGCCGGCACGCTGACTGACGTGACGGAACGTCGCGCGCTCGAGAGCCAGTTGGTGCATGCCCAGAAGATGGATGCAATTGGCAAGCTCACGGGCGGGATTGCGCATGATTTCAACAATCTGCTTGCAGCCGTCCTAGGTGGCCTCGGCCTCCTCGAGCGTCGGGCACAGCTGGATGACGAGCATCGCAAGATCCTCGACATGACTAGGCGTGCCGCCGACCAAGGATCCGAGTTGGTGCGGCGCCTGCTGGCGTTCGCCCGCAAGCAGCAGTTGCAGCCAGTTGCGGTTAATTTCGCCGACCTTCACAAGGGCGTGGACGATCTTCTCAGTCACACCCTTGGCGGCCTTGTCGAGCTCGACTGGCACTTACCCGGCAATCGCTGGTCTGCGCTGGTCGATCAATCACAGCTCGAACTCGCGCTGATGAACCTCATCATCAACGCCCGTGACGCCATGCCGGATGGCGGCACCATCACCATTTCGACCGATCGTCGAACCGTTTCTGGAAAATCCGGTGACCACCTCCCTGCCGGCAATTACGTCATCGTGCGGGTTTCCGACCATGGAACGGGTATTCCACCCGAATTGATCGACAAGGTGCTGGAGCCGTTCTTCACGACCAAGCCGGTGGGCAAGGGGACCGGGCTTGGCCTCAGCATGGTCTATGGTTTCGCTCGGCAGTCCTGCGGCACCTTCCGGCTATTCAACAATCAGAACGCAGGAATGACCGCTGAGATCTGGCTTCCGGAAGCGGCTGAACAGGACATCGGCGCCCGGGCCGACGTCGAAAATTTGCCAATTTCAGTGCCCAGCTTGAACATCTTAGTAGTCGATGATCATCCTGAGGTCAGGATGACGACTGTCGGACTGCTCGAAGATCTCAATCACAGGATCCTAGAGGCAAGCTCAGGAGCAGAAGCGCTGCAACTCGCCAAACAGGCCAAGCCACCCATCGACCTTCTCATCAGTGACTACGCCATGCCCCACCTCAGCGGCACCGAGGTGGTCAAGCTCATGCGAAACGATCGGCCCGGACTGCCGGCGTTGCTGATCACCGGCTATGCGGACTCGGATGAAATTGGCGACCGCCCGCAGGACGTCATGATCCTAAGCAAACCCTTCTCGCTCGATGCGCTCTCCTCCGCGATCGCAAAGGTTCTAGACCTCTCAGACGATGGGCCCGGCCACGAGCAGAAGGGCAGCGCTCAAACATCAGTTGCGAGCTAATCAAGCGTGATTCACGCAAACCGTTCGGACTGTTAGTGTCCGCAGCGTGATACTAATGACCCGAAGTTTGCCCTTACATACACCGTCGGCTTGCTGCTGACGCCCGGCGGCCAGCCACGTGATGGAATGTCGGCGTTGGCGATGCCATTGACGTGGCGCTGAGCGCAGTTCGGATCCGATGGTCCGCGAAGCTGGACCTTCGATGTAAGCGATAGACGGATCGCGCCCGAAAAGCAGGCAACGCACTAGGTCCGTTGATTGTCTGCATGGCACGATAAAGGTACGTTTGGTGCGAACAGGGGAAGTAGCTCTGTGGGTCAGTATCTGGGTTTTCTGTGCCGGGACCGATGACGGATGTCCGATGTGGAAACTCTCATGAGGACCTCCAAGGGTTTGACTGTGGGTCTTTCCTGCCGCCGCTCGCCTCGATGAACGATCGTCCGCCTAAGGGGAGGCAGGCAGGCAAGCCTGAGCGTCTGAGAGTGGGTCTCCTCGGCCTCCAGCCGCCCGCGATGAACGATCGTCCGCTTACGGGAGGCTGGCTGGCAAGCCTGAGTGTCTGAGAGTGGGTCTTTGCTGACGCAAGTGCTCGCTGGACAGCCGTTCAATGCGACTGCGGTCAACTTCCGATCTGCCGTTCTGGCTGCAGACACGTCACCGACACGCCGCAAGCGTCGGCGCTGATTGTCGTGCCAGCTTGGGCGTCGCCAATGCTAAGCAAGGCGACGCCCATCCGGACTAGGCCACCCGCGTCTGCGGACGGCTCATGTACCACCCGAGCACTTCATCCTCGATCCAGACCGGATATTTGGGGCTGAAGTAGCGCGGCTTGGGGAAGTCCGGCCGTCGGGAGTAACGCCACGCGGTAGCCACGCTAACGTGGCCGATGGCTGCGACGCCTTTCGTGGTGATAAACTTCGGCAACTTGTTCATCCGACACTCCATCGTTTCAGATGAACTCAGTTTCCTGTCTTCCGCGTTTGTCAGAAACAGGGGAGAATGATTTTCACTTGCGAGGATGCTCAGACAACAGCGGCGGAGCGTTCCACGACTGCCCTGATCACGTGTGACGAAGGCGTTTCCAGATACTCACAGGCGCCGATCTGGGAGCAGATATTTCTCAGTTCAGAGAACACATAGCGGACGAACCTGACGAAGGGTGCTGGGGCATGCCCAGTCGTTCCTGACCCTTCTCTTGCCTTCGCGTCTTTGCCAATCGCCTGTTTATAGATTGCCGCAAGATCTTCGATGAAGGCGTCCCGGTCTGCATCCGTCCGATTGCCGGTCTGCATTTCTAGCGCCTTCTTGCCTTCGGCCCGCATTATCTCGGCATATGTTCGATATCGGTCGAGGAAGTCATCGGCATGGTCGGCCAATCGTCGGCAATTCCGCAAGCCGTGCCTCAGGGTGACGCCGTGGAGGAACCCGCCTTCGGGCGATGGCAGAAGATCTTCCGCACTGAGAACCTCTGCGTTCAGGCTGGCAGCAAGCTCGATGAGAGCCCGGTTTCGCACGGGATCTATCGCCCCGGTTTCCCGATGATGGCGTTGCAGCTGATCAGCCAGGGTATCGGCAGCGACGGCTATCTGCTTGGCGCCGTCCCGTACCTGCCTGATCAGCCCCACGAACGACCGGTCTTCGGACACATCCGTCTTCATCTCGAAGGCGAAGAGGTATGCAAGGCAAGCGTACGCAAGTGTCTGCCGGCCTTCTACGGCGATCCAACTTACGACATCGGCAGGCAAGCGCGGGCGATTGGCCTTGGCCTCAGATGGTCTCCTATTATGTAACCCTTCCTCAAAGGCCTTCGTGGCGAAGTCCTGTGAAAAGATGATTGCGGCGGCGTTTGGATCAACACTGCGCTTCCGCAGCTCATAGTTGCTTGTCACGTTCTTCCTGTATCGGTGTTTTGCCCACCGATGCTCATGCCGGAGAACCGTTAACCATCTACTTCGGTGCGGCCCGCGTGAGTTCGATGTAGCGGTCATGCTGCAGCCTGTAGTTCTTTGCAGCTGCGAGGATATCATCGTCGATCAAGCCCCGGCGACGGAGAGCAATCTCTGCTACGGCGAGGATAGCATTCTGTCCGATGATCTCGTCAGTCGCGTGCGAGCGCCGATCGATCGCGTAGTGAAACTGCTTCGGTGCCTCCTGCGCCAAGCGCTTCAGTTCCTCGAGACCCTGGGTGATCGGCAAGCTCTTGAAGAAGGCTTGGTTCGCGACCTCCAGGATGCGCTTAGCCATCAGGGCGCAAGCCATAAAGTGACCGGTATGCGGAGTGCGGATAACCGAGCTCAACCGCTCGCGCCGGCTCAGCCGGACCGCCTGAATTCCGCTCTGCAAACGTGCCAAGTGGATCTTCTGCTGCGTCAATGCGGCGATTTCAGCCGGGTAAGCTTCAGAGCCGTCCTGATTGTTGCAGACGACGACGACCTCGCCCAGTGCTCCGAACCGACGTTCAAGGCGCTCAACGAAGTTGGAGGTCGGTGCGTTGGTGGAAACGACCGCGCAGATGATGATGCGGGCGCCGCGGTCGGCAAGCATCCGCCAAGCAGTCTCGAGGAATGCCATGACCGGCAGATCAGAGCTGTCGATGCCAGCACCGAGATCGAAGATCATCGTGTCAGTGTTGGCGGAGTGCCGGGCCACCCAATCCGGTGCCGCCAGCACCGACGTGCACCACTCCACCTTCAAGACATTCGTTGCGCCTACCCGGCGAACGAGGCCCCGGTTTCCATCATCCACGTCGACCAGCGTGGTGCGATGACCACTAAGGGTGTGAGTGGCTTCGAGGCATTCCGCCAACTCGGTCTTGCCCGCTCCACCCTTGACCGTCGTGATCGCGTAAACGGTCAGGGGCAGCTTCGAGCTGGTTTCCTTTGCGCAAATAGTGCCTGCCGGAGCCTGAGGATCATTCACCATCGTCGACCCACCGAGCGTTTCCGTTGAACAGGTTGGACTGAGCGGTCGCGGGCTTGTCGACCTCGCCGCCGCGATCCGCCACGTTCACTTCGGCTTTCGAAGACGTGTCGTCGTCCTGGGGCGGACCTTCCTGCTGCGTTTCCGCGCCCTTGGCACTGGATCGATCGGGACTGTCGATCTCATCCGCCTTGCGCTGACGGGAGCCCGCCTTCACCGGCGGGGCAACCCCCCGCTCGTTGCAGATGCGGGTAAACGCGCTCTCGACAGCATCGACCTTGATCGGCGCGCCATCCTCAAGGGCGAGCGCGATAGGCTTCCAAGCCATGCCGCGCTGTCTGGCAGCATAGATGGCCTCGAAGCGATCATCGACCTTACCTGCGACGGATGTAATATCGCGCTTCTTGTGGACAGGCGCAGCCAACAACTCGTCAGCCTTCTTACGCCACTTACAGCTAATCGTCATCGTCACCTCCAGGGTGTCCGAAGTAACGCCTGGCACGCACTACATGAAGTGGTCGGAGGCAAATGACGATATCTGCAATCATCTGATATCCAATGATTGCATATGCAATACTTTTGTATTGACCTGTTGCTCTCTGGATGTTCCGGGCACTACATGCATGACGCCAGTGGTATCTCCGACATGAAGCCGGCAAAGCGCTGGGTCGCACCGGTTTTTTGGCTGAGTGGCGCTGAGGTGTCTCCGCGACGAGCCGCACGTTGGAGATGATGACGTCGGACTTCGGTTGGAATGTCGAAGGCCCAGGCGGCCCGTGCGGGCTACCGCCGACGCAGCTTCTAGAGACGCGGGAATGTTGGCTTCTCGAAGCCTCAGTTGATCCACATGGATCGGTCAAGGTCTCGGTCGCTGGGGACCCCGATTGGTGGGCAGCTGCTGGCTGCCGGCCATCTGCGTGTCGGCACAATCAGTGGATGGCGGGCCGGACATCGTCCGGGAGCCTGACCCGAACTTGTCGCCAATGCATCTGCGCCCAAAGCGCCAGGTTTGCTTCGCTTGCTGTTGCCCATCGGTGGGTGGTTTCGAAGCCTCTTGGGCTCCCTCTCGATTGCTCTCCAAGCCCGACGAACGCAGGTATTCCTGCCCGTGAGCTGTCGTTTTTGATGTCGCCACCTTCGCGGGCTTCGCAGCACGCAGGTGGCACGTCGGAAGAGGGTGAATGCGGGCATCGGTGCCGGATTGCCGGTCGGCTTGCTGCCGCCGCCGGACGCGGAACAACGATCGTCACGCCTGACCCCTCAAAGAGGCCCAATCGTCATCACAGCTGCGGGCCGAGCGACAGGCTTGAACTCACTTTGAGTGTCGCTACCGCGCCGGTTTTCTGCAGGCCGGCTGCCGCTCCGCTCGCCGGAAAAAGCACGAGGAAAAAGCGAGCAGGATGGGCCGCGTATACGGCCGTGATGCTCGGCGGAGAACCTTCTCGCATTGGAGAGAGTAGTTGAAGAAGAATTCTGAGGACGACAGCGCCGGCATGGTGGAGGTTACCTTCCGCCTGCCGCGGGATGAAGCAGGCGAACTGGACCGGGCTGCGGAGGCTAGCCTGATGAACAGGTCCGAGTACATCCGCTTCCTCCTGCGGGGCAGGCCAGTCGTTTCCGACGCCGGCCTCGCGGCGCTCCGCCGCTTGATCCAGATTCATGGTCTTGTTCAGGCAAGAGAGGAATGCGGCGAGCTGAACACGACGCTCCGCGAGTTGATCCCGGTCCTTGCCAAGGCCGTTCGGCACAGGCTCGTCTGATGATTGGCAAGATCATCAGGATGAACCGGCATCAGCGTCCCTCGACCGAGCAGCGGGTCGCTCGGCTGCAGAGCTCAGTCCTGGCGCTGACCCGGTACGTCGTGGACGCAGATCCGCACGCACTTGCTGCAGTGGCGGCTGAGAATGTCCTGTCGATTACTGACTACGCCCTTGCGGTCCGGCATGCTGGCATCGAGCCGGGCGAGAAAGTCGAGGCGTCGGGCAAGCTAAACCTGCTTGGCCGTGATCTCGCCGAGTGGCAGGCCGAGATGCTGGCCACGGCGGTAGGCGCGACGACCGTCAAGAACCACGTCGTTCATATCATCCTGAGCCTTCACGAAGGCGAAACGTGGTCGCCGCAGCAGCGCGAAGAAGCGATCACGATCATGTTGGGCATTCTCCGTCTCGAACGATGCCAGACAATCTGGGCCGAGCACTCCAACACCAGGAACCCGCATCTTCACCTGGCGGTCCTGCGTGTCGATCCTACGACAGGTTCAGCCGCAGGAACCGACTGGCTGATCGACGATCTGCATCAGGGACTTGCTCTCATCGAGGAGAGGCAGGATCGGATCCGCGAACCTAACGCCCTTTACCGCGCTGAAGAGGGTGCCATCTTCGACGTAGAGACTGGCGCCCTCGTCCGCGACGCTGATGGGACGTTTGTTTCCAAGTGGTGGGAGGCCACCGGCAAGAAGCGGACGCGTTTGCCTTCCCTTATTCGGGACGCGCGCGGAGCCCTCGTCCAGGCGGCAGCAGAGGCGTCCAGCTGGGCGGACTTGCACGAGCGCTTGAAGGCCCTTGACGCAACGTATGACAAGGCCGGAAGCGGTGCTCGGATCGCCGTCGAGACGCAATCAGCCAAGGCTTCCGAAGTCCACTCCAGCCTTTCGCGTCCGGAGCTGGAGAAGCGGCTCGGCCTCTTCGAACGCGACCTGACCCGGCTGAATACAGGCTTTGAAGCCTACCGGGTCAGCGTGCAGGACCAGCTCGATCACCTTCGCCAGAAGCGCGACGAGGAAGTCGATGCCGTTGATGCATGGGTAAAGGCGCGTGTCGCCGAGATGCCTGGCGACAAGCGGAAGATGCTGGCGCCGCTGGTGCAGCAGGAAGGGGCCGCCGCGACCAAGGCCATTCAGAAGGCATTCGCCGAGGCCATCAGCCGGGGCACGCGTCAGCGCATGAACGAGGATCAGTGGCGGCAGTCTGGTGAGCCTGCCATGCTAACGCCAGTCAGCTCCCCATCCTTGATCCTTCCGCTCTCCGGAGGTGAGGAGTTCAGCACGCAGCTGGCGGATCGATCCGGCAGGAAGGCTCACCGCTACCACACGGACTATCTCGATCGAGATGGTCGCACGCTCTTCGCCGACCACCGTGCCTTCATCATCATCCATGCAGCCGACGAGGTTGCCGCAGTCGACGAGGCTCTTGCGCTTGCGGCGGAAAGGTGGGGAACGTTGCGGCTGACCGGGTCAGCGGCCTTCATCGCCTTGGCGGCGCAGCGCGCCGAAGCTCTCGGCATCTCGGTTATCTATGATGCTGAGGCGCCTGCGCCCCAGTCCCCGGATACGCAGGTCGACGCTAGGACGAAGTCCAACGCCGAAGCAGAGGTCGTGAGCGTGCCCGCACCGCGCCAACGATCGCCCGAAGAAATGAGGGCGCTGCAGGTCCGCCGTGCTCTCAAGACCTTGGATGATCTCCCTGACCTGCGCGTGTGCCGACGAGCGGCGGCAGGCGACAATCAGCTGACCGGAAGGACAGGTCCCTTCCAGATTGTTGCCGATCGCTACGATCCTCGGCTCGAAGAGGTCACCATCCTCGACCTCGATCCACTCGTGCAGAAGTATCTGCAGCAGCGCCAGCAGAAGAGAATCGATGACTGGGCCGTTGAGCTTGAACGTCGTTGCGACGGGCCGCTGCCTTATGGCGACGCTGAGATACTTGCCGTCCTGTCGCCGGTCGGCAACGATCGAGCGTTAGCGGAAGTCGCCTCCCGGGACGCCGAGTTCCTGGAGATGACTAGGCGGGTCCGAGAAAAGCTGAAGGACCGACCTGTGAAGAAGAAGCTGGAGACTCCTTCCCTGGTGAATTCGCGCGAAGACGATCTCTCCTACGAGGAGGTCAGAAGATTGCAGGCGCAGCTCGCGCAGATTGCTGCTCAAGGGCGTTAGCGTGCGTCCATCCCGCTTTATCGCCGTCAGGCGGCGTACCGGCCGTTGCCGAGGCGGCGGGCCATGCCGACACTCGCCAGAGCGTCGAGGACCGGCCGGACGGTGGCGGCGCGCTTGCCCTTGAAGGCGCGGGCGACATCCTGCGGCGCGAGGGGCGACGGCGAGGAAGCGAGGATCGACTGGACGGCGCGTACCTGCCTCGGGGAGGGTGCTGGGCCATGGAATGACGTTGTCGGGCAGCGCGACGGTGGCTTCGCCGAGGTCGAGGGTGCCGGCGACCGGAGCCTGGTAGTCGGGCGCCTGGTATTCCGGCCGAAGCCAGCGGATCAGCCCACGCGACATCCAGAAGATCATTGCGCAAGCGCCGCCGCCTGCGGACGGCGTGAAGGTGGAAGGGAGCCGCGCGGAGGGCGGCTCCAATGAGTTCGGAGGAGAGGGTGATTGAACCGCAAGAGATGAAAATCTGAAGGTTCGATCGACGTCACCAACGCCTCCCAAGTGAGACTGAATACATGAAGACTGCACCCGTCCCGTCCCTCGGCTTCGTGCTGGACCCCATTCCCGAGCCACCAGTGCAGATTCGCCGCCTGATGCTGGCGCTCGGGACCATTCTCGACGGCTATATCGAGCAAGATCCCCAGTCCTGGCATCCTGCTTTGCTGCACTCGATGGTGGTGCCCGGGGCCGATATCGTTCTTGCCGGAACGCGCTGCCGTCGTCCGCTCGTCTGCCGCGAGGTCGGGAACATCGCCCGCGCGGTGGATCGCGACGCCATCATCGTCCGCGCCGCCGACGAGCCCAAGCATGCGACCTTCGACGTCCTGCTTCGTCATTTGAAGCGGCCGTTCCTCGGCTACCGCCTGTGGATGCGGCAGCCGCTCGGCAGCGCCTGGCTGGTGCCAACGGGAGCTGAGCGCACCTTCATCCGTCTCGACGGCCTCGGCCTCGAGCTCTCACTCGAAGCCCCCTTCGACGATGAGATAGACGCCTATCGCGGTTTAAAGGCCGGCGCCGAGTATCTTTCGATTGCCGTGAAGGGATGGTTCTGATGCCGGGCAAGAAGAAGCCGGCAGCGCTGGAGGGCGCCTCGGTCGCGGCTTTGACCATGCGGCCGCTCAAGGCCTTCTACCACAACCAGCCGGATGATCCGGTCTCCACGACCAGGTTCTACTGGTCGAAAGGTGAAGGCCTCCGCGAGAGCATCTTGCCTCACTTCAAGGCCAAGTGTTGGCCGGGGAGCAAGGGGAGCGACGAGGACAAGGCCGCAGCATGCGAGGTTCTGCTGCGCGGCGACGTCCCGCAGGACTATGCCGACCCGCTGTTCCTGGCTGAGAGCTACATGTCGAAGCTCCCGGCGGACGAGACTGCGGCCTTCGCACAGGTAACCCTGCAATTCCCGAATGCTACGAACCTGCACAGTCCCTGGCAGCAGGCCCGCGCCTGGCTGTGGGAGCACTATGTGGAGCGGGTTGGCGTCCCGGTGCTGGCCGTCTTACATGCGCCTTTCCTTAGCGGCAGCGATAACTCGGTGCACGTCCACGGACTGGTGCTGATGAAGCGGGCGACATGCTTCGGATGGTTTGGCGTTCACCCCCCCAACCTTCGGGTTCGAAGCCCGACGCTCTATCCAGTTGAGCTAGGAGCGGTCTGCCAGTGCCACCTGGCTACGCGTGGACGCCAGTGGCTCGGATCTTGCCCATCGGCTCTCGTCCGAGCGCTCGATTAGCAAGCCGCACTCGTCACTAAGCGCGGTGAATCGGTCTGTCCTGCGGACGATGGAGGTCAGCATCGGTCGATGAACATCGAAGAGGCACCGGAGGCTCATGAGCCTGACCTAGTGAGGACGCGACCTCTTGGAAGGGCTCATCGATCTTCAAGGCAAAGAACTTCTAAGGTGTTGCCAGAACGCGCCGCTGCTCCTCGGATGTCTGCTTTGATTGGATTGCTGGCGCTCCCTGTGCCAGTCACAGCCGATGATACCAAAGTGGCTGCCCGCAACCCTCACCGCCCTCGTCGCTGCGATCGGCTCGCCTTCGCATGCCGACCAGCCGACCTACTCTGAGGGGCAGGTGTGGGAGTATCGGACACGTTCGCAGGACACTGGCTCTCTGCTGAAGATACAACGGATCAGTAACCTTGGGCCTGAAGTCGTCTATCACGTGAGCGTCATTGGCCTGGGCATGCGTCGTCGCGACATCCCCGGTGTGTTGCAGCACGCACCGGTCTCTCGGGCGACCCTTGATGAGAGCGTAACCAAGCTCTCTTCGCGCAACTTTCCAACGACCGACTTCGAGGAAGGCTTCGCAGAGTGGCAGCGTGCCGGGGGAGGTGTGTTCACCATTCCCGTTGCGAAGATCATCGTGCTCCTTGACGAGCAAACAAACAGCATGACTGCCGTGCCCTGATCCCCGGCAGCCCCCTTTTGCTTTCGGCTAATGTCCGCTTTGGGTGGAAAGCAGACATTAGGGAGCGGCGCGTTTGCGCAGGAGCTTATCCCACTTCCGTCCGTAGTATGCCTCCACCATCGCAAGTGGCACGACCCAAGCAAGCCAATCACTGTGGGCCAGCCGCGCGCCTTCGTTGCTTGAAAAAGGCTCAAGCATCACCAGTCCGTATTGGTCCACCAGTCGCACCACGACGAAGTAAGCCGCCAACACAAAGGATCGCGTCATATTGTGCTGGTGCGTCAGCATCCGTTTGCGCCGTGCGGCTGCTACCGCTGCAATCAACGCGAGCATCCAGAGCGTAATGGCTGTCGCTTGGCTCAAAAAGAAAACGTCGGGGATGGTAGGCTGTATGGCCCAGAAACCGACGAAGGCGGCTGCGGACCCAGCAACGTAGCAGTAACCCGCTAAACGGTGATAGCGCCGAAATCGATTTCGGATGCTCGCAATGAACTGAAATGGTCCAAGAAGTAGCACTATGCTACCTCCGGCAATGTGCAGCCAATAGAGCCACGCTTCGTCGCCGTGTCGCCCTATATTGCCGAGGCTGAAGCTAAGAAATATTCCGACTAGAACGAGGAAAACCGCGACGGCCAGCGTCGTGCCCATTCGACCCCAAGTCAGACCCGTTCGGCTCTTGCCAGCTACTGTTGCCATGACGCCCCCGCCGGGAAGGTAACACAGTTTTCCCGAATGTCCGCAACGAGTCGAAGGGGCCCCGACCGCAAAAGGTTGGAAAAGCGGACGCAAGCGACGTTTACATTCCGAGCGGTTCCCGCGAGGGTCCGGCCCAACCGAGGGAGATAGTAGTTGCGCCTACTCGCGATGGTCGCCGGAGCTTTTCTGATCTTCCCATCTGCAGCGCCCGCCGAGGCCCCACCAAAATGCCCCAGCCATTCGAATCCGCGAGGCTACCAACGAGTGGAGCAGGCAAACACCGCATTGGTGCGGCGCTTCCACGACGCGATCAACCGCCAAGATTGGGAGGCAGCGGATGCTTTCGTTGGTGCCGCTTACCGCCATTACGTGACGGGAACCGATGGCTTCCGAGCCCTTACTTGGGACGCATTCAAGCGCGGGAACAAGCACTTGCGGACCGCCTTCCCAGACTGGCGCAACGTGATCATGCAGACAATAGCTGAAAGAGACAAAGTTGTTGTTGTCATTGAAGGTTCAGGCACGCACCGGGGAAGCATCGCCGGTGAAAAAGCGACCGGTCGAATTGCGAAGCTCCCCATTATGATTGTGCATCAGGTCTGCGGCGGAAAGTTATGGGCGGATTGGGAGGCCGTCGACACAGGCCCACTGATGGCCGCCTTGACGGCTCCGTAGAGAATCCGGCCAATGTCTGCTTTGGGTCGTAAGCAGACATTCGCATCGAGCGTCGCGCTGAGCTAGGCTTGGCTCATGACGAGGCCTGCACCTGTTGAACGTGCGTTTGCTCTTGCCCGATCAGGTCAGTGCCGCAGCGTCGCAGCGATTATTCGGCGATTAGCAGAAGAAGATCGAAGTGCGGTTGAGGAACACTTGAAGATACCTGCGGCAAGACGGGAGCTCATAATGGTCTGCAGCGAGGCCTGGCTTGCAATCCGGTAGGACATGCAAACGACGGGCGAGCTCTACAATTGCTCAAGCCCCGGCTCGGTGGAAATGTCGTGATGGGTGGGAAGCGGACGTTGGCTGGCCCGCAGTCAAAGTGACAAGTGGCGAAGGTGGTCGGCGTAGCTGGGCACATGCTCGCCGCGACCACCTGGCACCGCATCGTCACTCACGAAGGCCGCGCCGAGAGCATCGTAGAAGGGGCGCTTCCAAGGATAGTCGCCGAAACTTGTAGCACCCTCCTCAAACACGAATGGAGTCGGGGTAGCCCAGACCATGGCGCCGCCGTTTGCCGTTCGGTCGCACCGAACCCCTAAGCCCTTGATGCCGGGCCCGTAGCGCTCGATGAAAGAAGGACCGAAGTAGTTGAGCCAACGCACATCCGGCAATCTGTACTCAAGATGATGTGCGTCTTCGGCTACCTTGGCGGGAGCGGCACCCTTGGTCTGTCGCAGACGCATCGAGTTCTCCACCGATCGACGCAGCATCGGGGTATAAGCGGCCCATCCGAGGAAGGCATCGGAAGCATCGCAAAGGGCGGCGAAGGTGCTGGCGTAATGATTGCAAGCATTGGGATCTCTGAACAATGTCTCTTGAGCGTTGAACTTGATCTGCTGGAAAAGTGGGCGCCGCGAGCAACTGGGGTCGATTGCAAAGGCATCAATCCGTCCGGTGATCTCGTTCTTCTCGTCACTGTAGAACCACATGCCATCACGCTTAGTGATCCAGCTATCGAACCACTCCGTCAGCGCGACTGAGGTGCTAGACACTTTCGAGCGTCCAGGATCACGCCCCCCGCCACGTGTCGGTCGCCATGTTCCAGCACAGTCGAGAGCATCCCCAACCCGAGCGAGCCACTCGGCGGTAACAGGCGCGACCGCAGAGTAGATCGTGCCGCCGACAAACTCGTCATCGAACATCTGCATATATGGCTTCCATCATGGGCCGTACTGTTCTTAGGTCACAGCATCCAAGCGTTCGGACGAGTTGTAAGTTGGTGGATCTAGCAACCCAGCGAATGTCCGCAATGGGTCAAAAGCTGACGTTGCAAGACAGCATGACCAAAGTGAGAAGGCGGAACAGGATAGCGCTAGGACCCGGAGGAGATGTTCCGATGCTACCAGTGCCACGGACGCCAAGGGAGGCGCTTGAAGTGTTCCGCAGTCCGGAGGCGGAGGATTGGGAGCGGGACTGTGCTGCCCTGATGATCGGAACCCTCGACGAAGCTCTCCCCGATCTGATCGCGATGGCACGGGACCCCACAGTCGATGAGATGTTGCAGCAGCGGGCGGCGGAAGCGCTTGGAGGTGCGTGGAGGGATCGCGGGGTTCTCATGACAGCCGACATTTCCGGTTTCACGCGCGTCGCTCGTGAGGAAATTCTCATTCATCGCGGTGAGGGATCAGCGTCCCAAGGCTGAAAGCTCTCTGTCTGCTTTGGGTCGAAAGTGGACATAAGCTACTTAGCTGAACGAACGACCGCATGCGAGTGAACAGAACGGTGCTCGGAATGACCGGGTTGGGCGCCTAGCGGACGTAGCCTGCTCCGAGATGCGTGTGGCCGTAAGCAGAGGTCATCTCTGGACGGCCGGTGCCGGCACCGGGCGAGGGTTTGACGCTCCGCTGCATGCGCACGAGGACAATCCGCTGCCGCTGTGATACTGAAGGTGGCAGGAGGCTGCTCCCATGAAAACGCTCATCTTCGTGTCGGCTCTCTCGCTTGCTCAGCCCGCGCAGCATCAACACGAGGCGCATTCTGACAAGCTCGGCACTGTGGCGTTCCAGACGAGTTGTAGCCTCGCGGCGCAACCGAGCTTCCTGCAGGGTATCGGGTGGTTGCACTCGTTCGAGTATGAGCAGGCAGAAGCGAAGTTCAGCCAAGCTGCCGCCGCTGATCCATCCTGTGCGATAGCGCACTGGGGCGTCGCCATGAGCCTCTACCACCCGTTATGGGCACCGCCGACTCCCGCAGAGCTCGCGAAGGCACGGGCCGCTGTTGCACGGGCGCTCGAAACGCCGGCAAAGACCCAGCGCGAGAAGGACTATGTGGACGCAATCGCTGCCTTCTACCGCGACTCCCACAAGCTCGACCACAAGACGCGCGCGCTAGCCTATAACTCGGCGATGAAGGCGCTTCACGAGCGCTATCCTGCCGATCGCGAAGCTGCCGTCTTCTACGCCTTGTCGCAAACGGCTGTGGGGACCCTGGATACGGACCCGACGTTTGCCCGCGAGAAGAGCGCGGCCAAGATACTTAATGCGGTCCTTGCGGCCGAACCTGATCATCCCGGCGTCGCGCATTATCTGATTCACAGCTTCGACTATCCGTCGCTGGCCGCGCTCGCCGTCCCATCCGCAAAGCGCTATGCTGACCTCGCGCCGGCTTCTGCGCACGCCCAGCACATGCCTTCCCACATTTTCACGCGTCTCGGCATGTGGGAGGAATCTATTGCCTCCAACCTAAAGTCGGAAGCGGCAGCCCGAGCGTTGATGCGGCGTAAGAACTTCCTGGGCGGTTCGCGCGAAGAGCTGCACGCGATGGATTATCTGGCTTACGCCTACCTGCAGACAGGGCAGGACATTAAGGCCAGGAAAGTGCTCGCTAAGCTGAATGCGATGCACAGCGTCGATGAACCGATCTTTTCCGTTGCCTATGCGGCAACGGCTATCCCAGCACGGCTCGTCCTCGAGCGGCGGCAGTGGAAAGAGGCAGCCAATCTCGAACTGCCGGCAAACGTCATGAAGCTTGCTCCGCTGGAAAGCTTCCAGTGGGCTGCAGCGCACGTCCATTTTGCACGTGCGCTTGGGGCTGCGCGCAGCCGCGATACCGCCGCGGCAAAGATTGAATTAGCGAAGCTGACCGACATCGAGCAGAAGCTGCAGGTTCCTCCCGGTAGCTATGACTGGAAGACCCAAGTCGGGGTCAGCCGTCAGATCGCTGCCGCTTGGCTTGCACGGGCCGACGGCAGAAACGACGAGGCGCTGCGGCTAATGCACGGAGCGGCAACACTTGACGACGCTGTGGAGAAGCATCCGGTGACACCGGGCGCGATCCTCCCCGCGCGTGAACAGCTTGGCGAACTGCTGCTCGACTTGGGACGGCCCGCCGAAGCGCTCCTAGAGTTTGAGGCGTCGCTGAAGCGTACCCCGCTGCGCCTTAATGGCTTGTCTGGTGCCGCACGAGCGGCGAGCCTTGCTGGAAATCAGCCAAAAGCACGCGATTACTACGCCCGTCTCGTGCAGCTTACGAGAAGCGGCGATGCGGATCGTAGCGAGATTCGCGAAGCGCGTGCGGCCGCACGAGCCCTGCCTGCGCGTTAGTGTCCGCTGTTGGGAAGCTCACCGGCTCGTACTAGCGGCTGCTTTGGGGGCTAAGCCGACTCATCCCTTTCCCTGCTGTATGTCTGCTTTGGGTCGAAAGCGGACATTAGCCTGAAGGCTGAACCATCGGCTGCTTTCTAGGCCTTATCGCTAAGACCAGACGGTCTCCTGACGGCCACAAACGGAAATAGGGCAGGGGTCGTCCGCTATGCGCCCATCTCGGTCGTTCCAGGCTACAACGGAGGCACCCGTAAGCGGACGGTTGTTCAGCTAAGTGGCTAATGTTCGCTTCCAACGCAAAGCGGACGTTGAGCTCCTACGACTTCTTCGGTTTCTAGACGGAGAGAGGAGCTACTTCTCACCTTAGCCGCGGCAGGCAGAAGTCCTGGAAACCGGCTTAACACATGTTGCTGTAGCTTTGATGCTGACACGGTACCGGCGCTCACCATGCCTTGCTACTACACCCGCCTGATCAATGCGGTTGCGGACTCGATTGACGATGGTGTGGAGTTTAAGTCGGTGGAGGAAGCTACCTCCGCTGCAGTCTTTGCTTCTCTCGATTTCGCTAAAGAGCTGCTCAAGAGTGGAGAGAGCTTACCACATATCGAGGTGGTGATTTCCGATGAGGTCCGTGTGGTGGCTCGACGACTAGTCACTGTCAGCATCGCGAATTTGGAAGCGTAGGGCAGCAGCCTTCTCTGTCCGGATGTCTGCCTTAGAGCGGTACCCGACGTCTCACGATCAGTTCTTGTCGCCAGCGTCAGGATGGCCGGCAATGCGACGCTGAAGCTCAGCGATCCTACTTCTCAGTACCACGATACTCTGTTCGGTGTGCTGGTTGTTTAGATCGCCGGCGGGCTCGTCACTGAGATTCATGAGGCTACCTGCTTCGTAAGCCGCCAGTAGGTTCAACGCCTGTCGCTCCTGAGCAATCAGATCATCGCGTGTCACGGACACCTCCCTGCTTTAGTGACCAGGCCGAAGTACAGGAGCCTTAAGAGTACCTTCGGCTCCCTTAGCGGCCCATACGATCTTTTCGCATGACCAATGTCGCAACCAAGCCGGATGGCTGCCAGTCGTAGGATAAGGATCCAGCAAGCTGCGAAACTACGCTGCGCTGAATCATCTGACTTCCGAAGCCGGTCATTTCAGGCTGGAAGCAGACTTCTGGACCACCTGTCTCTGCCCACGTGATGTGCACCTCGCCCTCTTCAGTGCGACCGCTGACGTCCAAGGTTCCCGCTGATGCCGATAACGCACCATGCCTGACCGAGTTAGTCGCTAACTCGTGCACCACCATAGCAAGAGTGGTGGCTGTCGATTCACCGACCCCCATTCGCGGCACGGCAACTCGAATGCGCCCGGAGAAGGCTCCAGTGTCTTCATAAGGTGAAAGCAGGATCGCCATGAGGTCACCAAGTAGAGCGGCCTTTCCCTGCTCTCCGGGCAATGGGCGCACGAGGTCATGTGCGCGTCCAAGTGAGATGAGCCGCTGGGTCAGCTGGCCGGTCATTTCTTCGACCGAAGAAACGGAGCGCGAGGTGATCTGAGTAAGGCCGGCTGCGATCGCCAGCAGGTTCTTGACCCGGTGGCTCATCTCACCGGCAAGCAACTCGCTGCCTTCCTCGGCCTGCTTCCTGCCAGTAACATCCAGGAAGATGCCAAACATCGGCGCGTCCGGCTCCTCGAGTTCTGCAGCCTGACCTCTTGCCGAGATCCAGCGGATGTCAGCGCCAACCATGATGCGAAAGTCGATCTCGTACGGACCTGGCACCGACCTAGTGGCTGTGAAAGCCGCCTGCACACGGTCGCGATCAGCCGGATGAATATGCGCGGAAAGGTCTGCAAAGTTCACAGCTTCAGCCCAGGGCATGCCCCACAGCTGAAAGGCTCGCTCGTCCATGGCGAACCGGTCGTCGGCCAAGTTCCACGACCATAGCGACACGCAAGCGGCATCTACCGCCAGACGAAGATGGTCAGGGCCCCAAACCTGAAGCGGGGAGTCTCCTGCGAACACTGCCGCTCCATTTCATGAGTGGTGAACTGCCCATGGTTCACGAGCAACAAGCCTGTAGCTCAGGCAGGGGGAGATGCCTACGGCTTCCAGCTGGCGCAAAGCGCGCTGCAAGTAGAGGGCCATGATGCCATGCATTCAGGCGTTTTACCTGCAGGCGAAACAACCTCAGACATCAAGGGTGCTATGTAGTAGAGGCGACATATCGTTGAACATGCCCGCAGGCTTCCGACGACAGAGAGACCTTCGCGCTCCCGCCTGCCACGAGGACCAACGATGCCAAAGTTCCACTTCCATCTTGATGGTGAGCGCGACGAGCAAGGGCTTGATCTCCCTGACTTGGCTGCTGCCAAGTGCGAGGCACTGGATTTCGCTTCTCGACACATCTGCGACGCTGCCAATGCGTTCTGGGACCGCGAGGAGTGGCTACTCAGCGTTGCGGACGAGAGTGGCTTAACTCTCTTCCAGCTGCACATCATTGGTACCGAGGCTGCGGCATCCTTGGGGCAAGCATCTCGCCAATCAGCTTAGCTGGCGCGCCATGTCTGCTATGCACCCAATGCGGACATCGGCGCGGAATGCAGAGCAGACGACTTGTCAGGTTACCGACCAAGCGGCCCGGCGTAACCGGTGCTGATTACATGCAGTCCGAGCCCCTAGCGGACCTGCTCGACGTGGAGAGATCCTGCCGGCAGTGGCGCGAGCAGTTCGGCCTCTGGTTTGGTCAGCTCCAGCCAGGCTCTCCAATCGCTCTGCCGAAGCACGACCATTTGCCGGCCGTGAATAGGAGCAACGTCAAGGCCCGGTGCAGTGGTCAGCAACGTGAATGAGCTGTTTGCACCTTCTTGATCGCCGCTCCGCCAGAGCCCGGCGAAACAGAACCAGGGCTCGCCCACCAGGCTGAACTTGTACTTGGACTTAGGCGGCTTGGAGCCCTTAAACTCGTAGAAGTGCGAAGCAGGAACGAGGCAACGCTTGCTGTTCGCGAAGGAACGGCCCTCTGACTTGAAGTTGATCACCCGCCGGCCCTTGGGGGAGCTCGGTTCGAAGCCCCAGGTCAGCGGCGCCAGCTCGACGCCTCCTTCTGCCGCGCGGAACACTGGTGCACTCTCGCTCGGCCAGATGTCGTCGCGCGGCTCGAGGTTCGGAGGGCCGAGCGGCGAGACGATCGGCATGCCGGCATCGCGCAAAGCGGCCTGGTACTCGGCGAAGGCGACGCGATTGGCGTAATCGTTGCACATCAACGATCCTCAGCTGGCTGACGGCTCGCGCTTCCCAGCGTTCCTCTTGGCAACGATCAGCCCCGTAACCGTGCCGCCGATCGCTGCAGCCACCGCGAGCTTCTTCAGGAGGCCGGCCTTGTTGTGGCGCCACTCGGCCGGCACCCCCATCTCCTTCGGGATATTTGGAACGTGGCCTCGGCCTAGGTCTTCAACCAAGCCCTCGATCATGTTCACGCGGTCGGCGGCGATAAGCAGCAGCCAATGTGCCCAGTTAGACTCGCTCCAGCGAAAGGCGAGGCGGCGCATCGACCCGCTAACGCCACTGGGTGGACTGGCGGTGCCGAAGACGGCCGGCAGCCACTTGTGCTCAACCGACTTGAGGAGCTCGACCTGAGCCTCCTGCTGGGTCGGCCGCCGCCACTCGCCGCTGTGATTATCTTCCGTGCGATTGCGATAGGGGTATGTGGGGTCGTTCTGGGGATCGGCGTCCACGCCCCAGCCAACGATCGACTGCGTGTCCACTGCTTTCGACGGATTGCTGATCCGCAGTGCAAGGTTGGTGTCACTCATGCCCATGCTCCTCAGGCGCCCGAGGGAAGCAGGACGGGCTTGATGCACTCGTCGAGCTTGTCGGAGAAGATGTGATAGGCGTCCGCGATGTCATCGAGTGGCACCCGGTGGCTGATAATCGCCTTCGGGTTGATGTTGCCAGTCCTCACATGCTCGATGAGCTTTGGCAGCAGCCGCTTTACGCTCGCCTGGTTGGCTCGAATGGTCAGGCCCTTGTTCACGACGTTGCCGATCGGGACCATGTTACCAGTCGGGCCGTAAACCCCGACGATCGACACCACGCCGCCCTTCTTGACGGAATTTATCGCCCAGTGGAGCGCTATTGCCGAGCCGGCCTCGAGCTTGAGACGCTTGCCCAGAATGGTCTGCAGCATGCTGCCGGTCGCCTCGGCTCCGACAGCGTCGATGCACACGTCGGCGCCGAGCCCATCGGTCGTCTTCTTCATGAAGACGACGACGTCATCCAGCTCCTTGAAGTTGTAAACTTCGGCCGGAGCGAAGCTCTTCACGGACTCAAGCCGATAGTCGATGTGGTCGATAACGATGACGCGGCCTGCGCCGAACAGCCAGGCACTGCGGGCGGCCAGAATGCCGACCGGCCCAGCGCCGAACACGACGACTGTGTCGCCTTTCTGGATGCCGGCCATCTCGGCGGCTTGGTACCCCGTCGGCACCACGTCGGTGAGGAGAACGGCGTCGTCCGGATCCATCCAGTCGGGGATGATCGTCGGGCCGAAGTCGGCATAGGGAACACGGGCATATTCGGCCTGCCCGCCGTCATAGCCGCCAGCAGTGTGCGAGTAGCCGAAGATACCACCGACCGCCGTCGCCTGTGGGTTGGACTCGTGGCAGTTGCCGAACAAACCCTGCTTGCAGAAATGGCACTGGCCACAGGCGATGTTGAAGGGCACGAGCACGTGGTCGCCGGCTTTGAGATTCTCCACCTCGGGCCCGACCTCCTCAACGATGCCGCAGAACTCGTGACCGAAGGTCTGGCCAACACGGGTGTCTGGCACCATGCCATGGTAGAGATGGAGGTCGGAGCCACAGATGCAGCTCCTTGTCACCTTCACCACCGCATCGCGGGGGTGCTCGATACGAGGCATTGCTTTCTCATCGACGCGAACACGATACGGTCCGCGATAATTCATGGCACGCATGAGACATCCTCAGCAGGCAGAACAGAAGGAGCCAGCTGCGTTGACGGGCTCCGACGAGCAATTAGCCTTTCTTAGAGGCGTTGCCCTTGTTGCCTCCGCCGCGGCCAGTCCCAGTACTTCCGCTTGCCTTGTCGCCGCCCTTTTTCGTCACAGCACCCGCGTTTCCACCCGCACCCTTCTGAGCCATCGTCGCCTCCATAATGACGCGGAATCAACTGCTCGATCGAAATCGCGTTCCTAGTAATTCTGAGGAGGCGCACGGCGTCTTAGTCGGCGGGCTTTCCGCGTGATTCCTGCGGCTGCCTGAGATCCTTCGCCACGTCGCTTGCTGAGCACTGAGAGGCTCGGCAGACGTTCTGAGGCGCGAGGGTCTAAGTGACGACAAGCGTCGTCGGCTCTTCGATGCAATGTGTGAGACCGGACCGTCCCGTGACGGCAACAAGCAGCCCTAGACCAGGGAAAGTCTGCTTAGCGCCCATTCCGGACGATCCCACGCGTTCCGCAAGCACCCGTAAGCGGACGCTAATCTATCTAAGTTGCTTGGTTTCAGCTCCGCTACAGAGAGAGCGTCAACTCAGTTTATCGCATCTTTATCCGAGAATTGGCGAATGCCATGGAGCGACTTACTCTTGCCTGGACACTTTCTCGTTTGAATTAGTAAGGTCGTCATCCCGCTGAACTCAGCCTTCGGAGAAGGTCCATCAACCAGCGGATGCCGGTGTCACCCTGCCTGGTTCTGTTAAACTGCACGAATTCCTTTAGCGCAGGCATTTCGAAAGGAAGCTCCTGCATCGCTAGGGGTAGCTGCTCGACGAAAGTCCTCGCCAGGCGGCTCTGTAGGACCGACACTCGAGAAGTGCCGATCAGCATCATTGGAGCGGAGGTGAACTGAGTGGTGGTAACCTCGATCCTTCGCTGGTCGGCGAACCGGCGCATATGGTCTTCGGCAAAGGAGAGAGCCCGATCCATGCCGATCCTGACGGCCACCTGACCGAGATCGAGAAAAGCCTCGAGCGTCAGCGGCTGGTTCAAGGCCGGGTTGCCGTTCCAGCCGATCACGACATGGCGTTCCTCAAACAGAAGTTCGGCCGAAGCACCTGTGGGTAGGTAGATTTCTGGGCCGATGACGAGGTCTACTTCACCGCGATCGAGCTTGTCCTGGATTCCCGGGCCTGTCGGGTAGACGTCGATCTGAATGTGCGGAGCGCAACTCTGCATCGCGCGGAGGGCAGGACTGAGCAGTACGGTTGTAATATAGTCCGAAGTGCCGATCCGGAACCGCCGGCGGGAGGTTGTGGGGTCGAAGACGTTCGACGTACCGATGAAGACCGTCGCGTCTTCCATGAGCTGTCTAGCGAGCGGCTGAAGCTCCTCGGCCAGCGGGGTTGGAACCATCGTCCGGCCAAGTGGCACCAACAGATCGTCGGCAAAATAGACACGCAGTCGCGCCAAGGCGGCGCTCAACGCAGGTTGGCTTAGGTGCAGACGTTCGGCCGCGCGGGACACGCTACGGGCTTCGAGAAGCGCATCAAGCGCGACCACTAGATTTAGGTCGAGGCCCTTGAACCGCATTCTTGAAAATCCTCATCGAAGACGGACGGGCACAGTATAAGCGAAGCTGATACCAAGGCATCAGTATAATCAACTTCTCGGAGTTCCTGTCGACAGATAGGATGGCTGAGGAGGAGATTGGCGACATGGGTGGCAGGCTTCGAAGGGCGCGCGCGTGATGCGGGTCTTGGTCATTGGCGGGGGCATCGGCGGGCTAACGTCTGCGATCGCGCTTCGGCAAAAAGGCTTCGCGGTTGACGTGATCGAGCGTGACCCGAACTGGTCCGTTTACGGCGTTGGGATCATCCAACAGGCTAATGTCATTCGCGCTATGGCGGAACTGGGCATCCTCGATGATTACCTCGACGCGGCCTGCGCGTTCGACCGCGTCGACGTTTATATCCCTACCGGGCAGAAGGTAGCCTCGGTCCCCACGCCCAAGCTGATCGATGGCTATCCGGCAAACGTCGGGATTGGCCGACCTGCGCTCCACAAGGTGTTGGGCGATCGGACCCGTGCGGCGGGGGCGAGCGTCCGGCTGGGTGTCACCGCGACCGAGTGGCACGACGACGGGGAAGGGGTGGACGTCACCTTCTCCGATGGGATGACGGAGCGCTACGATCTCGTGATCGGGGCCGACGGACTATATTCGCAGGTACGTCAAAGCATTATGCCCGACGCCGCAGATCCGCGCTTTGTCGGCCAGGGCGTATGGCGCTACAACTTCCCGCTGTCGGGTGACGTCGGCAGCATGTCCGTCTTCGAAGGGCCTACGGGGCTAGGCCTGGTCCCAACGTCGCCGACCCAGATGTACATGTTCGTGACGACGCCGGAGCCGGGTTGCCCTCGCTATCCACGCGAAGGGCTGGCCAAGGTGATGCGCGACAAGCTTCGCGGCGTACCGGCCCCGCAGATCCAGGAACTCGCCGGCGAGATCACCGACGATGACGGCGTGGTCTACAAGCCACTCGAAGTGATCTTCGTCGCTGGCCCGTGGCATCGTGGTCGCGTGGTGCTGATTGGGGACGCCGTGCACGCCACGACCCCGCATCTCGGCCAGGGCGCAGGAATGGCGGTCGAGGACAGCCTGGTGCTGGCCGACGAGCTTGCCAAGGGCGGCGCCATCGAGGCCGCGCTGACCGCATTTCACCACCGGCGCTTCGAGCGCTGCCGTTACATCGTCGAGGCGTCGGTCAGGATCTGCGAGGCGCAGCTTTCTGGCACCCGAGTCGATCAGGCAACCGCGACCAAGGACATGTTTGAAGTCGTGTCCCAACCCATCTGAATATCCCGGAGGTACTGAAATGGCTCGAGTGAACGACATCCGCTATGTCGGATATGGTGTTCCAGATTTCGCCGCGGAGCGGGATTTCTATCGTGACGTCTGGGGCCTGCGCGAGGTCGGCGAGCAGGACGAAATGGCCTATTTCGCCTGTCACGGTAATGACGAGCATCACGTCGTGCGGTTGCGCCCCGCCGAGGATCGCCGGATCGATGTCATCGCGCTGGCGGCTACCGACCGCGCAGACGTCGATCAGCTTCATGAGCAGGTCGTCGCCGCCGGATGCCGCATGATCTTCGGCCCGTGCGAGCTCCAATCTGTAGGCGGCGGCTATGGTTTTCGCTTCTTCTCGCCAGATGGACTGCCGTTCGAAGTCTCCAGCGACGTCAAGCGAGGTCAGGCCCGCGAGATGGTCCGCTGGGAAGCGGTGCCGCAGAAGATCAGCCACATCGTCCTGCACTCGCCCAACCACAAGGCGATGGTTGCCTTCTTCGTCGACGTGCTCGGCTTCAAGGTGTCGGACTGGCTGGGCGATTTTATGTGCTTCCTGCGCTGCAACAGTGCGCATCACCGGCTGGCAATCCTGCCTGGGCCGCCCTGCCTCAACCATGTCGCTTACGACATGCTGTCGCTTGACGACATGATGGCTGGGATCTCGCGCCTCAAGAAGCATGGCACCGACCTTCGCTGGGGACCGGGGCGTCATACAGCAGGCAACAACACCTTCAGCTATTTCACAACGCCGAATGGGTTTGCCGTCGAGTATTCGTCTGAGCTCGACGAGGTCGATTTCGACACGCACGAGGACAAGGTGCATCCGCCGGGACCGGGCGTGATGGATCAGTGGGGCGTTGGCGTCGGCGGGCCGCAGACGATGCCGCATCCTGAAGCAGACGCAGGCCTGTTCCAGCCGGCAAGCGCCTGATCCATGGCGCTCTTCGATCCCTTTCCCAATTACATCTGGAATCTAAGCGTCGCGATCGCCCTCGAAAGCGGAGGTCGCATTGGCGAGATTGTCGACATGTGTCAGCCGATCCGCGATGCCGCCACTAACGGCGGGGATGCCGGAACGCCGGCGTTCATGCGCGAGTGGGTCAAGATGGCCGACAAGCTGGTCGACCTCGCCGGAGAGGATGAGGAGCTCGGCCGGGCCTACTCCGCCGGCGAGAAACTCAAGCGCGCTTCGCTCTATTATGGCGTCGCCGAGCGGATGCAGGCGCATGGCTCGCCGGGGCGCGAGGCCACCTACGCAAAGGCGCTCGACAGTTTCGCCAAGGGGACGAACCAAAGCGGTGACGATGTCGTCCGCGTGACCATCCCCTATGAAGGCACCGAACTGTCGGCCTATCTGACACGGGCCAAGGGTGTCGATGGGCCGGCCCCGCTGGTGATCTATTGCAACGGCCTCGATAGCACCAAGGAGCTGCTGTATTTCTCCTGGCTTCCGGCGGCGCTGGCGAAGCGGGGTATCGCGACTCTCTGCGTCGATCAGCCGGGTACCGGCGAAGCGATCCGGCTGCACAATCTAGCCGTCACGCCTGAAGCCGAGAAATGGGCTTCGAAGTGGGTCGATTGGGCCGAGACACAGCCCTTCGTCGACGCATCCCGGCTGGGAATGACCGGTATCTCACTTGGCGGCTATTTCGCGCCGCGCGCGGTCGCGTTCGAGCCGCGCTTTGCCGCCGGAGCGGTGTGGGGCGCGAACCACAATTGGGCCGAGGTGCAGCAGAAACGTCTTCGCCGAGAGGGCGAGAACCCCGTTCCGCATTATTGGGCCCACGTACACTGGGTTTTCGGCGCGGAAAGCATGGACGACTTTCTCGAGAAATCGCAGGGCATGACGCTCGACGGTGTGCTCGACCGGATCAAGGTGCCGTTCCTTGTCACGCACGGTGAAAAGGATCGCCAGATCGACCTTGGCTATGCCCACCAGAGCTTCGATCAGCTGACCTCCAGCCCCGCTCGCCAGCTCAAGATCTTCACCGCGCGTGAGGGCGGGGTTGAGCATGTCGGTGCCGACAACATGAGCTTCGGGCGCGACTACATCGCCGACTGGTTCGCCGAAAAACTGGGCGGACGCACCGCATGAACCGCCACGTCATTATCCTTCGCGAGACGATGGTCAGCATCGTCATCAACATGGCCATCACGGCCGGCTTCTTCTTCGCGCTGTTCGGCCTGAGTGGTCCGATCGACGGCGCGGCATACGGGAAGGACTTCCTGCCGCAGTCGTTCATGGTGGCCTTGATGGGAGCGCTGATCCCCGGTCTGCTGGTGCGGCGCGGCAGCGCAGCGCGCATCCCGCCGGTGGTCGTTCGAGCCGTGCTGCTCGCTCTTGGAGCGCTGTTGATCGGCTTCGTTTGCTGGTGGCTGTTCGCCCGGGTCGGCAGCCTCCAGCCAGTGCCCGCACTGGTCATCAAGCTGGTCTACGCCGCCATCCTGTCGATGATCGTCACGCCCATCTCGGTCGGAGCAACCTTGGCTGCAATGGGGACAGTGACCGCCGGAGCGCGTTCGTGAGCCGGCGCTTCGTCGATCTGTCGATCACTCTCGACAATGAGACGATCACCGACCCGCCGTTCATGCGGCCCAGGATCACCTACCAAACCCATCTCGAAACCGTTGCCGACATGCAGCATTTCTTCCCGGGCCTTACCGCCGAGCAATTGCCCGGGGGGATGGGCTTCGGTGCGGCGGAGAATGTGACGCTGACAACGCACAACGGCACGCACCTCGATGCTCCGTGGCATTACCATCCGACCATGGATGGCGGGAAGCGGGCGATCACGATTGACGAGGTGCCACTGGACTGGTGCTTTCGGCCGGGCGTGAAATTGGACTTCCGCCAGTTCGAGAACGGTTATGTGGCGACCGCTGGGGATGTTGAGGCGGAGCTCGAACGCATCGGCTACGAGTTGCGCCCGCTCGACATCGTGCTCGTCAACACCCGCGCGGGCGCAGCACTCGGCGATCCCGAATTTGTCCACATCGGCTGTGGCATGGGCTATGAGGCGACGATGTACCTGACGACCCGTGGCGTGCGGGTCACGGGCACCGACGCTTGGAGCTGGGACGCACCGTTCAGCTACACCGCCAAGAGGGTTGCCGAAACTGGCGACACGTCGCTCATATGGGAAGGCCACAAGGCCGGACGCGACATCGGTTATTGTCACCTTGAGAAGTTGCACAATCTCGAAGCGCTTCCCGCTCACGGCTTCACCGTAAGCTGTTTTCCGCACAAGATCCGCGGCGCTTCGGCGGGCTGGACTCGAGCGGTGGCAATCATCGACGACGAGACGGAGAGCCAAGCGGCATGATGTTCGCCACACAGGATGACGGCAGCCGTGACGGCCGACTGGTGATCGTTTCCAAGGATCACGAGCGTTTTCTGCCGGGGCCGGTTGCGACGCTTCAGCAGCTGCTGGAGGAGTGGCATTCACACGTCGATGCGCTGAGTGGTGCAGCTGCGGCGCTTGACGAGGGTGCGGGCGAAAAGCTTGACATCGCAGCGCTGCTCGCACCTTTGCCCCGCTCGTGGCAGTGGCTCGACGGGTCGGCCTTCACCAGTCACGGCGCGCTGATGCAGCGGGCGTTCAAGATGCCGCCGATCGAGAGTGATCTGCCGCTGATGTATCAGGGCCTTTCCCACACCTTTCTTTCTGCTTGCGCAGACGTTCGCTTGCCGTCGGAAGCGCATGGCATCGACTTCGAGGGTGAGTTCGGCGTCATCACCGACGACGTTCCCATGGGTGTCACGGCCGAAGCGGCGATGGATCACATCCGGTTGGTGGTGCAGATCAACGACTGGTCTCTGCGCACCTTTGCCGCGAGTGAGATGAAGACGGGCTTCGGCTGGATTCAGGCCAAGCCGGCGTGCAGCGTCGCTCCCGTCGCAGTGACGCCGGACGAGCTTGGTGCTGCGTGGCGCAAGGGACGGGTGTGCCTGCCGCTGCACGTGCATTGGAACGGCGAGGACTTTGGCCGTCCGAATGGGAGCGAGATGGCGTTCGGATTTCACGAGCTGCTCGCGCATGCGGCGCTGACGCGGTCCCTGCCGGCCGGAACCATCATCGGCTCCGGCACGGTGTCGAACGACGATTATGCGACGCATGGTTCAACCTGTGTGTCGGAGCGCCGTGGAATCGAGATGATCGAACAGGGCGCGCCTAAGACTGACTTCCTGCGCTTTGGCGACCGGATCCAGATGGAAGCCGTCGGGCCCGACGGCCAGCCGCTATTCGGAACCCTCGATCAGCTGGTGGTTCAGGCCTGAGACGCGCGCTCCACGCGGGGCAGCCTAAGGAACAGGACGATCGCGACGACCAGGCCGCCGACCGTGACGAGCAGGGGCGTGCGGTAACCTCCGGTAGCATCGGCCAGCGCGCCGACCCACAGCGGCCCCAGGCCTGCCATGAGCATGAACCCTGCATACTGTATCGCATAAAGCCGGCCATAGTTGGCGAGCCTGAAGTAACGCGCCGTGAGATATCCGATAAGGTCGGCCTCCGCGCCCATTGCCGAGCCGAGCGCGATTGCCCCCAGCCAGGCAAGTGCGGCGCCTTTCCAGGCAAGCGCGAGGCAGCCAATTGCGCACAGGACGCACGACGCCGCCGCAATGAATGGGGCCGAGATGCGGTCTGCCAGCCAGCCCACCAGTATGCGGCTGACGATCACCGAGGCGCCGATGATCGATGCCAGCCCGGCTGCCTGAGCGGCACCGAGCCCTGCTTCGCGGAGCATGGGGACGAAGTGCGGGAGCAGGCCGGCGAAGGCGAGGGCCATCATGCCGAACGACAGAAGCAGCAGCCGGAAGGTAGGCGAGCGCAGTTCCTCGGCCGACGAGGCGGAGTCCAATCGCCGTGTTTCATTGCGGCCGCTTGGCAGCGCCGCTGCGGGAATGACACCGAAGGCGGCAATGGCGGCAAGTGCGAGATAGCCGGCTTGCCAGCCATAGCCGATGATGACGGCCGCGACGACGGGCGGGACGATCATCGCGGCGAGACCGATACCAAGCTGCGTCAAGCCGAGGGCCAGCCCGCGCGACCGGACGAAGACGGCATTGACCGCGCGGGTATGCGCGACGGGACTGGATGCGGCGGCGATGAAGCCGATGCCCGTCATCACCAGCATGTAGGCTGCGACCGAGTGAACCGCCGTTCCAAGCAGAGCGAAGCCAAGCGCCAATCCAAGTGCGCCGCCTATCGCTGGCCAGCGAGGGCCGAAGCGGTCGATCAGCCAGCCGACTAGCGGCAGCGCCAGCGCCAGCGCCACGGTGGAAAGAAAGAACGCGGCGCCAAGAGCGGTTCGGCTGAGCCCGATGCCGACCGCCAGATCCTTGGCGAAGACACCTGCCGTGTAGGTGAGGAGACCGGCGATGCCGAGCCCGACGCCGGACGACGCGGCCAGCACTACTGGCCAGCCGCGCTGAAATTCCGACCCGTCAGTACTCAAAGATGAAATCCGACGCGGATGCCGTACGTCCGCGGAGGACGCAGCGTTAGCAACGTCGCGTTTATGATTGGTCTGGTCAGACCGCCGGCATAGACGGTGCTGTCCTCGATGTTGTTGACGAAGGCACCGACCGACCAACGATTGCCCGGCGCCGAGAAGTTCAGATAAGCGTCCGAAGTTCGCGATCCGCCGCGCTTCTGGTAATCCAGATAGTCGAGGTTGAGCCAGGCCGAGCTTTCAAGACGACTGCGCGCACCCGCCACCAGCTCGTAATCGGAGCCGACTGAGAAGCGATGCTCATAGCTGAGGTTCGCCGTCCACTTGGGTGAGTAGACGCTGGGCTTGCCCGAGCAATCGACGATGAACAGCCGGATCGGGGGCGTCGCGGTCCGCGTATCATTGGTGACTGCGCAAGACGTGATCAACGGCGAGCCGTTGGTAGAAATCGCGTTGTAGACGAGGCTCTGGTACCTGGAATTGAGGTACTGCACCGTTGCGCCGAATGTATCGCGCGGCGTAGCCCTCAGCAGCAGTTCGGCTTCGGCGCCGTACATCCGCGCCTTGCCAGCATTCACAGTAACACCTGCCTGGGCAAAATTGCCGGGCGTCGCTTCGATAGGTCCCACATAGCTGATCTGCTGGTCGCGGTAGTTCCAGTAAAAGGCCTCGAGGTTCACCTGAAGGCGATTGTCGAGGAAGCGGTTCTTGGCGCCCAAAGTGTAGGCGGTCAGCGTTTCGGGCTTGTAGGTGTTGCGGCCGGCCGATGGATAGAAGCCGCCCGCCTTGAAGCCGGTCGAAATATTTGCGTAGACCAGAGAACGCGGCGCCGCGTCCCACTCGAACCCGGCCTTGTAGGTGAACTTGCCGAAATCGAGGTCGCCGCTGATCGGGACGGACGGCGGATTGGGGACGAAGAAGCTGCTGTTGCGGGTGCTTCCCGTCAGCGTCTTGTTTTCCTTGGTGTAGCGGCCGCCGGCGACCAGGCGGAAGCTGTCCACCAGCGAATAGGTCAACTGCCCGAACACCGCCTTGCTGGTCGTCGTCAGCTTGGGCAGATATTCCGTGTTGGCGAGCAATCCCTGGTTGTAGTTGTTGTAACCGTCCTGCATTTCCCGGAACAGGAACGCGCCGACAACATAGCGGAGCCGCGTATCGTCTTTCGAGGACAGGCGGATTTCGCCCGAATATTGATCGTCATCTTCCCTCAAGCGTCCGGGGAACCCCGGAGCATAGGTTAGGATGTCCGGCTTGCTCTTGCGATAGGCGAGAATGGTCGTGAGGTTGGCGAAACCGAGGTCGTTGTCGGCCGTGGCGGAAACGCCCCAGAAGCTGCTGTCCTGAAAGCCGTCGTCGCGGGGCACCGTGACCACGTTGCGGATCGTGTTGACCGGCAGCGACGAAAATGGCGGCACGAACCGGAAGATGCTGAAGGTGCGATCCTGCAGGATCGTGGTGATGCGCGGGTCCGACGCACCGATCCGCTCGCTAGGCGACGGTGCGGTCGGCGTCTGCGGCGTCGGAACGAGCACCGCGCCGATTCCCTTGCCGCCCTGATGCACATAGTCCGCGCTCAGCAGCAGCGTGAAGCGATCGGTCGGCGTGAGCAGCAGCGAGCCCCGGATCGCCTGGATCTTCTCGTCGTCATAGCCATCGGACAGATAGCCCTTGCGGTCGACGACTTGCCCGGCGATGCGGATGGCAGCGATGCTGCCGAGCGGTGCGTTGATTGCTGCCTGAGCCTTGAAGGTGTCGTAGTTGCCATACTCGGCCACGGCATCGGCGCCGAACTTGTTTAGCTGCGGGCGCCGCGGAATGAGATTGATCGCGCCGCCCGTGGCGTTGCGACCATAGAGTGTTCCCTGCGGGCCCTTCAGCACTTCGACGCGGTCGAGATCGAAGAACGTACCTGAGGGTGCTGTCGGGCGCGCAAAGAACACGCCGCCGACCGAGAAAGCGACCGCATTTTCTTGGAAGGAGTTGATCGCCGTTGCGCCAACGCCGCGAATGAAGAAGCTCGACGAGATGCCAACCGGCTGGACGGTGAGCGCCGGGACAAGCTTGGTCAGCTGAGTAGGATCGCTGACACCCGCGTTGATCAGCGTGTCGCTGCTCACCGCCGTCACCGCGATGGCCGCGCGTTGCAAGGATTCCGAGCGCCGCTGCGCGGTTACGACGATGTCGGTGAGACCCTGGGTCTCCTGCTCCGGCGTCGACGCGTCGCTCCCGGCGGCTGGTGCCGCTGGCTGAGCGGGATTTGCGTCGGCGGCTTGCGATTGCGCATTGGCACTCGTGCCCGCCACGATTGCTGACAGGGCGACGCCTAACAAGGCTGGCTTTCGCATGTGGTTCTCCTCCCCCAAACTGATGTGGGGCGAGCGTAGAGCGGCCAAGTCATAATAGAAAATCGATATGGTTGATGCTGAAGCATCAGCAACAGTGATAGCCGAGTAGGCTAAGCCTCTGATCGTGTCAGTCCGAGCAGGCTCGCCGCGTTTGATCCCAATATCTTCGCCTGGTCATCCTCGGACAATTGCGCATGGAATCCCACCGGGTCAGGTTCGGCCATATCGAAGGGGTAGTCCGAACCGAGGCACAATCGGTCGGCGCCATGGGTCCGCACCAGACTCGCTAGCTGGTCGGGGTCGAACACCAACGTGTCAAAGTACAGCTGACGCAGGTAACTCGACGGCTCGTGAAGGCAGTGTTCAGAGCAGTCAGCGCGGGCGCGCCAGCCATGGTCCATCCGTCCCCAATACCCAGGCAGGTAGCCGCCGCCGTGCGCTACGCAGATCTTAAGACCGGGAAACCTGTCGAGCACGCCGCCGAAGATGAGATGCCCAACTGCAAGGGTTGATTCGAGTGGATTTCCGATCAGATTGTTGAAGTAATATTCGCTCATCCGCTGACCATGAGTGAAGCCCAGCGGATGTAGGAAGACGAGCAGTCCAAGTTCCTCTGCCGCCGCCCAGAAAGGCTTAAATCGCGGGTCGTGCAGATCGACGCCGTTGACGTTGGAGCTGATCTCGACCCCGCGCAGGTCGAGCTCGCGAACGCAGCGTCGTAGCTCGGTGACCGCCATCCCGACATCTTGCAGCGGAACCGTACCCATTCCGACGAAGCGGTCTGGATTACCAGCCACCGCCTCGGCAATGCCGTCGTTGACAGCCTGCGCAGCGGCCCGGCCGGTCTCCGGGTCGGCATGGTAGTGATATTGACCCGGGCTGGGCGAGAGCGCCTGAAGGTCGATCCCGAGCCGGTCCATGTCGGCGATGCGGGTATCGACGGTGTTTAGAGTTCTGCCCATGCTGGCGAACATGGCGCAATTTACTTCGCTGGTCTTTGCGCTGGTAAATTGGCTTATGGCAGCCGTGGACACAGTTCCTGCGGCCCGCACGATCGCGTCCGCGGCGGGGATACCGAGATGGCAATGGATGTCGACAACGAGGTGCTTGCCCCTTGCGGCGACGGGTACCAAGGCGCCAGAACCGCACGTGCTAATGGTCATTCTAGGGCGCACTCCCACGTAGTCAGAAAGGCGACGTGCTATAGCTCGGGGCCAGTTTTCGGTGGACCCTAGTCATTGCTCCAGTCGAAGCTAAGAGGTCCCTCCCGGAAAGCGAAGCGATCGATATGTCTTGCGAGTGCGCTCTTGAGACCTTCCAGCTGTTCCTTGGCGCTAGCATCAATCCTGCACTCGAGCGCGTCCGCTTGAGCCGTCATCGTCAAGGTTGCGTCCGCTGGCCACGCTGCCCCGCGGGCGTCCTTCGGGAATACGACCGTCCCTCGATCCAAGGTGTAGTCGACCGTGAGGTTGTGCGCCCAATGCTTGCAAAGTTGCTGGAGGTAGCGGCTGGCATTTGGCGTCGGCACGATCGCGGCGCTGCTCAGTGTCACTCAGTAGATCCTTTCGTCGGTCATGTTGAAACTCTCCCGAACATGATTGCCTCTGATCTTGATGAACGCCTGGAGGGTTAGATCAGTTCGGCAGCGGTAGCTTGTTCGACATGAGTAATCTCGGCATCTGATCAGGCCGTCGGCCGAACAGGGCTGACATCGCCGCCGATGAAGCACCCGACGTTGCAGGCTCGCCGCAGAGCCGGGGCGAAAGCGATTAGACCGAATTACCGCTGCCGTCGGTCAATCAGCTAGCAGTAATGCTAAAAACGGCCACATACGGTCGAAGGCAGGGGAGGACTGCTTAGCGCCCATCCCGGTCATTCCGAGCTACGCCGCCGGCATCACAAAGCGGACGTCTACAGCTAAGTAGCTAATGTCCGCTCTCGACCCAAAGCAGACAATTGGGCCCTAGGGTTAGGACACTACGTCCAATGCCAATCGATCAAATCGCTTGGTAGGAGCTGCAAATGCCTACAAATCGCGACAACGCCGCTGCCGACTTCCGGCGCGTGATGAAGCTCATCATAGTCTTCGGCATCATCTTCACGATGGGCGCTCTGGCCTACCTCGCAGCTACCGGCGAGCTTTATCTTCACATGGTCGTGGCTGTCATCGGCGGTGTCTTCATCTCGGTCCTGCTTGGTTGCGGGTTGTTCGCCGCAGCCTTTTTTAGTGACAAGAGCGGACACGATCAGAACGTCACGGACGCTACCAAGCAGCGCGACGAGTAGGTCCGCTTTCCACCCATTGCGGACATTTGGATAGCCGCCGAACCCCGTGCGATAAGGAGCGAATGACTGCGGAAGACCTCTTGAGCGGCCATCCAGAGGCGCTCGCTCTACACAAGAAGGTGGAAGCCGCCATCATGAGCATCGTACCGGCAAAAGTGGTGGTGTTGAAAAGCCAGGTCGGCTTCTACCGCCATCATCCCTTCGCTGCGACATGGAGGCCCGGCCAGTATCTCAGTGGCGAAACCGCTCCGCTCATCTTGAGTGTCTATCTCAGGCATCGAGACACCTCGTTGAGGTGGAAAGAGATCATTGAGCCTGGTCCAGGCCGTTTCACCCACCACCTGGAACTCCGCTTGCTTGCCGACATCGATTTGTTTGTCCGAGCGCGGCTCGCGGAGGCATGGAAGGAAGCGGCCTAGGTCCGCTTTTCACCCATTGCGGACAGTTGAGAGGCGGATGCCGCTAACTCCCCGGTCGAGCAATCCGCACTTGGGCGGCAATGGTGGTTAAGGCAGTGAGCAGCCCTCCCCAAAAGCCCCAGAGTATGTGGTCTGTGAGCACACCCAGAACGACGCCGATAATCATCATCACAAGAGGGAGCATCTTCATAGGGTTACAATCTTCATGAAGTGAGTTATTGAGGCAATACACTTGATTGTCAAACTCGCCCTCAGGCGCCTTTGTCGGGCGATTGTTTTAGCGCAGCGTATTCGCTCTCCGGCCGTTGGACGATCAGGTTCAACGTCCGCTTTTCACCCATTCCGGACATTCAGGCCAGACGCATGGAGCTCTCCCAGCACGCCCGTTCCACTAAGAGTAAGCGTACGGACCGCCTTGTATGAGGGCTGCCTGGTACGCTGGACGAGCGTGGATTCGGTCAAGCCAGGCAGCAAGGTGATCACGACCCTGGCGAGCGCCGGCGCGTGAGGCGGCAGCCTCAAGCGGGAAGCTCATCATGATGTCCGCGGCACTGATCTCGGTTCCCGCGAGCCAGGGTCTCTTGGTAAGCTCGCTCTCGACATAGTCGAGGTGCAAATCAATCATCGGCTGGAACCTGCGCTGGCTGGCTTTGCCAAAGAGTGGGATGCGGGCGAGCACCAGTTTGACCAGCAGGGGCGGCATCATCGAGCCTTCCGCGTAGTGAAGGAAGTGCCGGTAAAGTAGCGCACCTTCCCGCGAGGCCGGAGCCCCCAGGCGGCCGCCCGCCTTGGCAACCAGATATTCGATGATCGCGCCCGTCTCGGCCACGACCAAGCCTTCGTCTTCGATCACCGGCGACTTGCCGAGGGGATGAACCCGCCTGAGCTCCGTCGGAGCAAGCATGGTGCGCTTATCGCGCTCATACCGCTGCACGATGTAAGGGAGCTCAAGTTCTTCCAGCAGCCACAGCACTCGTTGCGAGCGGGAGTTCTCGAGATGATGAACGATGATAGGCACAGCGCCTCTCAGCACTGCCACTCACCGGGATCAAGCCCCGGACGGGCAGCCTAGCTGACAGCCGAGTGTCTGACTTGGGTGGAAAGCGGACCGTGGCTGGTCGAGGGCAGCTGGTTTCAAGTGCTCAGTCACTGGAGGATCATAAACTCCTCACCTGTCCGTCATGCCGAGGGACTCAATGAGGCGCATCGCAGTGATCCGGATAGCTGGAATGGACCATCGGAATGAAGATCACCCAAAACTATCTGCTAGCAGCGTATACCGTTCTTCTGGGAGCGCTCGCCTGCGTCGGCTGGCTGTTCATCGGCCAGAGCGACGACGCTCCAGGTGCTGGCATGATCGGCTTCGCAGCCCTGTTATCATCCTTCTTCGCGGCATACCGCATCGCTCGGATGGCGACAGCGAAGCGGCAGCTACAGCAAATTGGCGTGCTCCAGCTCAAGCCTTAAAGGTCTGCCTTGGGTGGTAAGCGGACATAAGCGGCTGCTCAATGCGGTACTTGGTTTGGTGGGCGTGGGGGTCGTCCAGCTCTAGCCGACATAATGGGCGCACATGCTTGGTGGCTCTCCAATCGAGGGGGTGTCTGGTAAGGTCGATCGAGCCTTGCGAGATTCGTTCTTCAGCTTGCTCAAGCTTAGGAGTCCTTCTCAAACCTAAGAGTGCGGCATCGACCGGGAGGGCGTCCCTCGAAACGCCGTTGGATTGAGCGCCCAAGGGAGTTGGTTCAATGCGTAGCTTCGAGAAGCAAGCCATAGCCTTGATCTTCATCGCATCGGTTGCAACTGCCTCACCGGCAATTGCACGACCGGTCGCTGGCGGCACCAGCTGCATCGGGTTTGGTGCCAGCTTTACTCAGGGTGCCGGCATCCTCGAGGCTCTCGCTATGCTTGGCGGAATGTTGTTCGGCACCGAGATCGCCGCCACTCACTGCGATCCCTCCTTCGAGTGAGGTGCAAACTTATCTGCAATGCTCGCGCCGGAGATCCTCCGGCCGCGCAGATATGTGTTCAATGCCACAACTCTGGCCTGCTGAGGATCTGGTTTGGGTCGATTCCCGACAGTAGCAACTTAGCTGAACAAACGTCCGATCACGGGTGGCGGCGAGACCAACGGGAGCGTCCGGTGAGGGCGCAACTTGGACCATTGTCGCCCTGGCACGGCTCGTGGCCGAATATGCGCCGAGGCTGAAACCCAACTCATGCAAATGATCGTGTCTGGCCCGAGGTGAGACTGCCCTGCCCTGGCGTCATGTTTGCGAAGAAGCTCAAGGGCGCCGTGCATCATTATGCGCGTCTGCGGGTTTGTCCCGTGAAATCGAAGGGTACAGCACTTGCTTCCAGATACGATCCGCATCGGAGAAGCCAAGGCGAGCAGGTTATTACTGGTTCGAGCGATTGAGACTGAGGACCGCGACGCCGTCCTGCTGACGGCGGACGACCGTCGCTATGCTTCCCATGCAGCCCAGTCTGAACTGCATGGTCGGCCAGGCACTCGGAACGGAGCCGCACGCTTCCTTTCCCGCCGGGCGGACATCGCGCTTGAACGGCTTGAAGGGCGTTTTCCGAGCCTGAACAAATATGTCACGGATATTCGCTGGCCTGTCTGGCTGAGCCTCGGAATACCCCTCGGAGCGCTGCTGCTTGGCCTGTCCACCGACGCTTTTGCCGGAAAGCGGCTCAACATCGTCGCCTTTCCTTTGCTTGGCCTGATCTCCTGGAATCTGGTGGTCTTCGCCGTCCTGCCTGTCCAATGGTTGGCCAAGGCGGTGCGACCGAAGAAGGAAGCGAAAGGATGGCTCGGCAATCTCATCCGTCGCATCACCCAGCCCAGAAGCGACCGCCTCGCCGGCCAACCGACCCTTGAGCGAGGACTGGTGCGCTTCGCCGGCGACTGGGCGGATGCGTCTGGCGAGGTGACCGACGCCCGCCTCCACCGAACTTTGCACCTTGGCGCCGCCCTGTTCGCCCTCGGGGTGATCGCCGCCATGCTTATCCGTGCGCGCTACATGGCCGAATATGAGGCCGGCTGGTCTGGGACCTGGGCCGGAGCCGAGCGGGAGATCGCGACCCTGCTTCGCGTGGTGCTCGGACCCGCCAGCCTGCTCACCGGGCTGCCACTTCCGACCGCCGAGCAATTGCTGCAGCTTCGCGGAGGCGGCCAGAACGCCGGCAATTGGCTCCTGCTGTGGGCGGTGACGGGGACCTTGTTTGTGATCCTGCCCCGGCTGCTGCTGGCGCTGCTGAGCGGCCTAAGGGCCGAGTTCCTCCGGCGCAGCTTGGCGATCCGGCAGGACTTCTATTTCCGGGGCCTGTTGCGGGATGCCCTGGGCGAGCCAGGCAAGGCGCGTGTCGTCGCCTATGGCGTCGATCTGACCGGCGAACGGCGCCAGCGCCTCGAGCGGATGCTGAGGGCCGTGCTGGGCGAGAAAGTCAGCCCGAGCTTCGACGTCCCGGTGGCCTACGGCAGCGAGGACGAGTGGCTATCAGACAACGCCGGCGCGCTGGCGGAAAGCGACTATCTCATCCTGTTGTTCAGCCTGTCCTCCACCCCCGAGGCCGAGAACCACGGCGCCTTCGCCAGCGCCATGCGCGAGCGGCTGGCGGGCGGACCGGCCAGCCTGATCGTCCTGCTCGAGGAACGCGCGCTGCGAGCCCGCCTCCAAGCGTCCGCCAGTACCGACCGCCGCATCGCCGAGCGCGTCCAGGCCTGGAACGCTGTCCTTGCAGGCGCGGGAGTCGAGCCGACCCTGGTCTCCCTGGACGGCGCGGGCGAGGACGAAGCGGCGCGGGCGCTGGAATGCGGCCTGCTTCGCACCCCAGCGGCGGTACGCTGACATGACCACCGTCAACCTCAGCCTGATCAGCCACACCAACGCCGGCAAGACGACGCTCGCCCGCACCGTCCTCCAGCAGGACGTCGGCGAAGTGCGCGACGCGGCGCATGTGACCCAGGTCGCGACCGGGTACCTCATGGTGCAGGCCGGCGACGACGCGCTGATGCTGTGGGACACGCCCGGCTTCGGCGACACGGCGCGGCTGGTGCGCCGCCTGCGGCTGGCGGGCAATCCGATCGGCTGGCTGCTGGGGCAGGTTTGGGACCGCTACCGCGACCGTCCATTGTGGTCGAGCCAGCAGGCGGTCCGCAACGCGCGCGACGAGGCGGATGTCATCCTCTACCTCGTCAATGCCAGCGAGGATCCGGTCGGCGCGGCCTATGTGCCCCTCGAAATGGAGGTGCTGTCCTTCATCGGCAAGCCAGTCGTGCTGCTCCTCAACCAAGCCGGTCCACCAAGTGCCGATGGCGTGAGCGAAGAGGAGCGCTGGAACCAGCATCTTGGGTCGGCCGGGTTGGTCCGCGGCAGCTTGACGCTGGACGCCTTCGCCCGCTGCTGGGTCCAAGAATTGACCCTCCTGCAGGTGGTCGAGCCACTTATTCCGGTCGAAAAGCAGGTTGCCATGCGGGCGCTGATCGAAGCCTGGGCGGAACGCAATCTCGAGCGCTTCAAGCGTTCGATGCAGACCCTTGCCGAGCAACTGGCCACCACCGTTGCCGACCGCGAGGAGATCGGCGATCGCAAGTGGCACGACCGAGTTACCGGGGCAGTCCTCAATCCGACCGGTGGCGAGATGTCGGCGGCCGGCAAGCGGGCCATCGGCAAGCTCGGCGAGCGGCTCGACAAACGCATCCGTGAAAGCACCGACGCGCTGATCCGGCTCCACGGCCTGTCGGGTGGCGCCAGCAACGAGATCCTCACTCGCCTGCGCAAGGATTACACCGAAAGCGCGCCGGCACGCGAAGGCATTTCGGCGATCCTCGGCGGCCTTGCCTCGGGCGCGGCAGGAGGGCTTGCCGCCGATCTCGCGGCGGGCGGTCTGACGCTCGGCGGCGGAATGCTGATCGGGAGCCTCCTCGGCGCGCTTGGTGCAGGAAGCGCAGCTCGCGGCTACAACATGGTTCGGGGCGAACAGACCAACGCTGCCCGGTGGTCCGAAGAAGCCTTCACTGGCTTCGTGCGCTCCGCTTTGCTTCGCTACCTGGCGATCGCGCATTACGGTCGTGGACGCGGGGACTGGGAAGAAGCCGAGCACCCGACCAGCTGGCAGGCTGCCGTGCAGGAGCGGGTGGACGACGAGCGAAATGCCATCCGCCAGATCTGGACCCGGGCCAAGGACATGCCACGCGAGGAGCTTGCCGCGTTGATCGAGCGCCTGCTCGGCCGCTGCTCCGAACGGCTGCTCGAATTACTCTACCCCGACGCAAGCGGATTGTTTGCCGGGGAATTTCATTCCTCCCCGAAGGACGCGCTCGCGCTCTAATTCGGCAGTCATAAATTATAGGCCTCCGCTTTTCCTACGATCCGTGTGCCGGTTCGATTGCGAGCATGGGCGTCATCGAGAAAGAAGCGTCCGCTTTCCAGTCCTTGGCACGTCGGCGGGAACGTCTGGTTTGGGTCGGGAGCAGACATTCGGCTCGGCTTGGGATGAGGAACCGGCGATCACGCGCGGAACGCGTGGCAGTCACCTCGCGTTTGCGCGTCGATGCACTCAATCAAACTGTCTTTCAGCCGATTGGCGTACGTGGGGATTGCGACACTCTGCGTGATTGCTCCGGTGCAAGGCGTCTCGGCAGTGTCGAGCGCAGCCAATCTGGAGAGCAGTGCCAGGAAATCAGCATTTCAGCCACATTTGAGAGGTCCCATCCAGCTTGTTGCCTCTCTTGGCACGGTAACGAGCATTGTAAGATCGGTAGATCATAACAGGCGGGTGGGTGGCGTTCCCAACAGCTACCACTTAGCTGGTTATGCATTTGATCTGCGTCGGAATGCCGGCGTCACTCACAAAGCAATTGAGGCAGCGCTTCGTCGTGCGGGTTACTCACCGCACGAGTCGTTGGACGAAAATGATCATAGCCACTTCGCGTTCTTGCCTGCGTCAAAATCCCAAGCGCTCAATCAGCCTGCGCCCTCAGATCCTCGGAGTTTGCCAAAGAAAGTAGCGGTGCCTGTTATCGCTGCTGACGAACACGGCGTGCTGTCCTTGGTGGCCGGAGAGCTTTTATCCTCGGGCAAACAGCAGTGAGCAGATCAAAGGTCGCTTTCTCGGAGCGCTTCTGAGGGATGCACAGAGGCGCTCTTGGGTTGACCTCGTCCGGCGTTCTCCGGGCGAACCCACATGCCTTCGTGGGCCGACTAAGTTCGTCCGAAGAAGCAATACGCATCCCACGGAGCGGTTGACCAAGGTTAAGGCGCGAGCAAGCTGCCACTACTATTTTGAAGATGCCGCGGGGGGAGCCGAGGTGACCGCTGTGAAGTGTTTGAACGAGACGCCAAAGGAGATCGCAGATCGAATGCGGGCGGTGGCAGCCGGTCTGACCAATCCTGCCGATGCCAAGGCCATTCGATTATATGCTGATTGGTTGGAAGCCCACCCGGACGCTCAGGAAGTAAGCGAGCTGGTCACGTGGCCAGAGCAAGATGGCGTCTAAATCTCGATTCGCGGCGACTTGGTGTGCTGTGACAAGCAGCAAAGATATTGATACTGATTGCACGCTCAGCGCTTAGATTTTGCTGATGCTTTATCTATCGCTGCGAGGAGGTCACCAAACGAACCTGACGAGGGAACCGGAAAGGCCCGCTTCAAGCCTTGGCTGACATTCTCATGCCTTTCAGAGGACCCGGGCGTACTCTCCCTTTGAACCCACGAGCGCTGTTCGGCTGACATTTCAGAAGACTAGCTGTCCGAAGCGTTCCCCGATAGCAGTTTGAGCAGCGGAAATCATTTCGTCACTAATGTTGGCTGGCGATGATCTTCCTGGAGCTCAGGTTATTTTCCGACCACCAATTCAGCGAGGCTCAACGCCGACCTACTGGGCGACTGGATTACAAAGTAGCGTGGAACAAGGGCATTAGACGAGAGCGGCAAGTGTCTGCTTAGGGTCGATTCCGGACCTCAGGTAGGCAGCTGAACGAGTGGCCGCTTCCCGGGCTTCGCCGCCAAGAGCGGACGGTCTCCTGATGGCAAATAGCCGACGCTCAGGGTGGCTAAAACTCGAACATCAGGGCGCGGTGGATAGCGAAAGGCCTGCTTTCGGGTGAGCGCAGGTGGATAGCTGACGTCCTCCATGCACACCGGACGCCGGCCTAGCGCCCTACTTGGACGAGTTTGCTGGTTTATCAGGGCTCGTTTGGCGGCCTGTGTCGTTAGCCGTACTGATCATGACCCGACATTCGGGTCGCATGACAGAAGGATTGCACGATATGCCTACGGGAACAGTCAAGTTCTTCAACGAGTCCAAAGGCTTTGGATTTATCCAGCCTGAGGATGGAGGAACGGACGCATTCGTTCACATTTCTGACGTCGAACGGTCCGGCATGAACACACTGCGCGAGAATGATCGCGTGTCGTACGATGTCGAGCAAGACCAGCGCGGAAAGATGAAGGCTACGAATCTTAAGTCGGCCTGACTCGCACTATATCAGTTCCGTGGAGACGCGCCCTGTGCGCGTCTCCTAGCGCCTCGCCTCTACATAGGCACTTAGCTGAGCGAAGGTCCGCTTCCAGGTAGAGGCGCCGTAGCTCGGAAGAACCGCAAAGGGCGCTGTGTCGATGTTGGCCTCGGCTGCTCAACGTCCGCTTTGAGTCGCAAACAGACGTCCGGCGCTGAGTGTCTGCTATGGGTGGAAAGCGGACGATGGCCGCTGATCCTCAGGGGGACTGGGCCTCGGCGTGATTGAGCCACCGATTTTCCACGGATCGGAACAAGTTTTTTGCAGCCGCTTGCATCGCTGCGTCTCTTTGGGGGCGTATAGAGGCGCCCTGTCGTGGGCTCGTCCGGCATTGCTTGGGCGGGCCCCTCGCCTTTCCTTAACAGTACTCTCATCTGTTTTTAACGCGGCTTGTGTAAATATCCTCGGATGTCGAGCCCGCTACCACGAGCCTTCGAGCTGGCGCCCGAATGCGGCACTATGACAGAGCTGAAGAAGCGTTTGCGAGCTGAAGGCTACGATAATATCGAGATTTCATCTTGGCGGCCTTGGCACCAGGAGGCAGCTTCGTGAGCGGTTCAACCAAGGACGGGGTGTCCGGTCAGCCTGGAATCCAGCCAAATAGATAATTCGGCAGCGTTGCCTCCTCATGTCCGCAATGGGTGGATACGCGAGCGAGCCACAGCGACACGCCAACAAATGGGCCAAACTGTCGGGGTTGGCTCTACAAGCCAGCCCGCTATTGAGGAGTGGAGACTCGTCGTTTGATCCGAGGTCCCCCCGTGGTTAGATGCGGGTCTCACCCACACAGGACCAAAACAGGACCCGTCTCTCGAGTGAAGAGACGGGCCAGGTACGCATCCTTGGGGGGAGTACCTGTAAGACCGTCTGACCTCGGATAAGTTCCGGTTGGCGGCTCGGCGCAGGGAGCAACCCGTCCAAGCCGCCGGTCTTCACATGGATCGAGAAGATTAAAGCAGCAAGTGGGCTCGCCCAAGCAAAGCCGAACGAGCCCACATTCAGCGCGCCACTATGCGGCCCCCACAGAGACGCGGCTGTGAAACCGACGATGGGATATGCTGTTCCAGCTGCGTACTGAGACTAGCGACCCTCGATCTTTGGGGCGCTGGTGAACCGTGCGGTAAGCTTAGCGGCTTACACTCTGCACACCAATCTGGCGTAAACGGAGCGTACGAGCGGGGGCTCGGAGTAAGCGTATGCACGACAAGTTCATGGATTGGGCTCGAGCAGAAGAACGCCGCGGCGTTGAGATACCGGCTATTGCATACCGTCAGGATGGCAAGCGCTTGGGGGTTCTGATGTCAGATCTCTCTTATGACGGCTGCCAACTCAAGGTTCACGATAACATCGCGGCAGATGAGGAGATCACCCTTGTCATCTTCGAGCTCGGAGCTGAGGTCCTCGCTACCGTAAAATGGGTCCGAGACGAAACGCTTGGCGTTCGCTTCGGTGAGATGAGCAAGGCGGCAGAGGCGACTTAAAGGCGGTCACGCATCGTCATGAGGAGGCTTTTGAGCAGGTCATTAGCGTGCCTCACTTCTCGCCGGAGCTTCTCGACCTGCCACGCGGCGGTAAGAGAGCTGAGAACTATGAGCGAGATCCCGAGCAGCGCGAGAGACTGGAAGGTGGTCACTTCGCCTGAGTGCCCTCGATGTCTTACTTCTCGGTAAAGACGCGCCGTTCCTCACAGCGTAAGTGGCAAAGAGCTGCGTGTGCGCGAAACGGGCTGGTGGGAGGCCACAACGACGCGTTTTTGATGATCGTTGTGGCCCGCTAGCAATCAGCTTCCTTACGCAACGGCCAGCTCCCAAGGTTCGGGAGACGGCCGTCCCGCATAGGGACCAAAAAAAACCTCCAAGTCGCCCAGAACTTAATAGCGCTTTAACTGTTCTGTGTATGGAATGACTACTTGGAAAGTGAGATTGGGATCGACCCGCGCACTTGCGCTCCGTTTTGTAGCGGTCGGGTTTGCAGGTTTGATTGCGGTCGTATCCGCGCCCCTCGCGCTTACCACCATGAGCCAGCGCGGCCTTGAGATCCCAGGCGTAAGTTCCGCGCATAAAGTGATGGCATTGCTCAATGCCCGTTCGCCCGGCGAACGCGAGCAGGGCGCGTTGACCCAGACTAAGATCAAGAAGCGGCTGGCGTTCGTTCCGCGTGAGCGCGCGCTAGGCAAGACCTTCCCGCCCAAGCCCTCACCGATAGAGCAACTGGCGGAGGTGGTCATTCCCGCGCCGCCGACTCCTCTCGAGATCATGCCTTCTGTCACCCCGCTAGTCCCGCCAACGGCTGCCGACGTCATCAACGCCGCAAGTCTGATCGCAAGCGCCCCACCATTCGGTGGCGGATCGCCGATCATCGGCGGTGGGTCCCCGATCATCGGTGGCGGCGGCCTGCTGCCACCGCCCCCGCCATCCGGCAGCGCCCCGCCAACTAGTGAGGTGCCTCCCGGCGGAACGGTGGCCAGCCCGGTCCCCGAACCCGGAAGCTGGCTGACAATGCTGCTTGGCTTCGGCGTCGTCGGCGCGAGCATGCGGCGACGTCGCTCGGGCGCTAGGCGACTCCTCCAAGTCGGCTGATGTCCATCGCTTAGGATGCTGGGTCGCGTTCCACTGTGGCCCGGCCTTGTCGCAACGCTGCTTGCTCAAACGAGGATTGCAGCTTCTTGCTCCTTGATTCTCCGAGCGCAAGATAGATTACGTTGGTCGCAGCGTTGACCGCGGACCAGCGGTTACGCAGGCGCTCGTTTCCCAGCCCCTCCCAAGAGGTCTCAAGAGGCAACCTGGGCAACGTCTCGCCCTCCTTGCCGTAGTGGAGGAGCCAAGCGAGCGTCAACGCGATGAGCGGATAGGGTAGCTTGCCCTCAAATGTCTGCTTCGGGTCGAAAGCAGACGAGGGCCGCGAGTTGTCTGCGAAGGGTGGAGAATCGAGAACTGGCGCTTTGGGTCATTGAGCTGGCGTGGTCGCGGGAACGTTCGCGGGTTCGGACCTTTGGGCTTCTCGAGAAACTTTGAGAGGGACCGACATGCAGATGCTCGACGAATTGCTGAAGGCCGGCGCCGCGCAGTCGCTGGCGCGCGATACGGGCGTAGACCCCGCGACCGCGCAGACGGGGCTTGCCGCGTTGTTGCCAGCGGTGCTCGGCGGCATGCAGAATCAGGCGGGCGCGCATCCGCAGGGGATTGGCGGGCTTGCGGGGATGCTCGGCGGAATGGGCGGCGGGGGGATGTTCGACCGGGCGGTCTCGCCCGACCCGACTCCGGTCGAACCTGGTAATCAGGTGCTGGGGTCGATCTTCGGGTCCAAAGACACCAGCCGCGCGGTGGCGCAGCATGCCGCCGGCACGAGTGGCCAGTCGCCCGACCTGCTTAAGAAGATGCTGCCGATCGTGGCGATGCTCGCGGCGGGCTATTTTGCCAAGCAGGCTGGTAGCGATGCGGCCGGCGGCGGATCTTCTGGAGGCGGACTGGGCGGCGCGCTCGGCGGGGCCCTCGGCGGGGGCGCCGGCGGGGGTATGGGGGGCGTGCTCGGCTCGCTGCTCGGGGGCGCGATTGGCGGCGGCACGGCGGGCGGCAACCCGCTCGGCCAGATCCTCGGCGGGATGCTTGGCGGCAAACGCTAGGGCCGACTGCCTTCTTTCGTCATACCGGGCTCGACCCGGGATTCACCTGCCTCCGATCCGCACGCGTGGCACGGACGAAGGCAGACCCCGGGTTAAGCCCCGGGGGGTATAGTGATATGCGCCGAATGATGATGATCTGACCACAGCCTATGTCTGCTTTGGGTGGAAAGCGGACATACGATGGGCGCAAGCGCTCATCTGTCCCTTCGGGATCATGCCGATCAGTACTGGCGGAGGGGCGGAAGTGATGGCGGTGACAGCTAAGCTTTGACCCTAAGATGGGCTGTTCGCTCGCGAACAGCAGCCGAGTAGGTGCGACCAACCGGTACCAGCAGTCCATTGTTCAGCTTGAGGTAGGTTCGTTGCTGCGACCTGACGAACTCTACAATGGCATCGTGAGCCACCCACCAGCTCCTGTGCACCTGAAGACCTGCATCAGGTCCGATCGCGGCGATGGCATCCGACAGGCGCGTCAAGATGAGATCCGACCCCAAAGTCGTGTGAACCCGCAGATAATGGTCGGCCGCTTTCCAGGCTTCGCCGCGAAGACCGGACGGTCTCCTGCCGGCCAAGTTCGGCCGTTCGGAGAGCGCGTCAGATCCTAAGCGGAGTGCGTCACTTGTCGATGCCATGGTATGTAATCAGCCCTTTGCTTGCGTGACCGCAGTGTCGATGTGGGCACCGACACTGCGAAAGGTGATCGAGAAACGCAGCGCGTCATGGGCGGAAATGCCATGCTCCCAGGTGAGGCGCGCTTCGCCCGCGAGATGGTAAGCGCTGCGTGGAGACAACGGGAGCTTCACCCGCTTAAAGCCGGTCGCGGTGCGTTGGCGAAAGGCAAGTGTGGCCGGCGCACCAAGCGAAATGCCGACCACCTGGCCGAACTGCGGACGGTCGCGATGCCAGCCGATCCCCGCACCCGGATTATAGCGGATCACCAGAGCCTGGACGAGGTCTCCGCTCGGAAGCCCCGCGAAGTCGGCAGCGCGGCGGCGCAGCGGATCGAGCCACTCGGGGATCGGCTCGGCGCGCGTGATGCGGCCAGCCTCGAAATCGTAAGCCAAGCCAAAGCTGGTCGTCAGCCTTTTGCCGGTGAAGCCCTGAAAACGGAACGGAGTGAGGTTGAGCGTTGTAATGTGGGCGATCAGCTCCGCTTCTTCCACGGGGGTCACCAGTTCGTCGCGGGTGACAAGGCCGGGAATTAGCTCTTGGTCAAACAGCATCACACGAGCGATTGCTCCATCTGCGCCAGAGTAGGCGAGACGGCTACCTCCGAATTTGGAAGCTGATCCATCTCACATCAACGAATCCATCGAACGAGGTATCCGCGGAGATCGAGCCACGAAACCGCGAGTTCACCTGTAATCTCGTGCCGCCGCTCATTTCTGCTGTTCAGACACGGCTCGTTTGCGGGCCTGTGTCGTTAGCCGTACTGATTACGACCCGGCACTCGGGGCGTATGACATAAGGATTGCACAATATGCCCACAGGAACAGTCAAGTTCTTTAACGAGTCCAAGGGCTTTGGCTTCATCCAGCCTGAGGATGGAGGAGCGGACGCGTTCGTTCACATTTCCGATGTCGAACGGTCCGGCATGAACACACTGCGCGAGAATGATCGGGTGTCGTACGATGTAGAGCAAGACCAACGCGGGAAGATGAAGGCTACGAACCTCAAGTCGGCCTAACACGCAGTTTATCAGATCCGGAGAGACGCGCCCTGTGCGCGTCTCCGAGTGCCTCGCTACCTGGTTCCTTCATCACGAAGGCGGCACCCATGAGCTGTCATTCGGCCGAAGCCGAACATCGGGTACTTAGCTTAAGGATCGTCTGCTCACTGGTTCTGGCTGCGTAGCTCGGAATGACCGAGATGGGCGCAAAGAAGATGGGGGAGGGGCGTGCTTGCTGGCGCGCCGCACTGGCCCCCGCGCCTCGCCCGCGTGCTTTCCGCGTCGGTTTTGACGCAAGAGCGTACGCAGAGGGAAAAGGTGAGGGGACACAGACGCGTTTTGATGCACCTAGGACGGCCTGTTGCAGATCGTCTCGCGCTCAGGTGCTCAAGCATCTGACCGGGCTACGTTCGCGTTCGATCCCAGCCGACAGCCAGGGCGCGGGCACAGAGCTCAACCAACTTTATTGACTTAAGCCAGAGCGAGGCGCCAATTCGCAATCCTACTCAGCACTTTTGCGGCAGGCAGCAAGTCGAAAGGCATTCGATGAAACTTGCAACGAGGTTGGCGGCGCTTGCGGCGGTTTCAGGGATTACCTCTCAACCATGCCTAGGGGCGCTCCCCCAAGGTGGCCCGGCTCTAGTCACAAGGCCTGCGAATGCCGCAGGACCCGCCAGAGTCCAGTTCGACCTTGCTTCGGTAAGAGCCCCCGTGATCGCATCCGCGAGCATCTCACTTGCGGCAAGCCAGCAGGTCGCGTCTGAACAAACAGATGTGCCGAGGCGCAAAGGCATTCCGAAGAGCACTTTGCTGATTATTGGAGGCGTCCTCCTCGCAGTTGTAGTGCTCGCCGCGGTGGCAAGCGCTATGCCGACGGCCGGGCCAAGGGAGGGTGCTTTCGACTAGGTTTTCGAGGCTGCCAAGGCGCCTCGAAGCCAACCGGGTGAGCCCTCAGCAGCCGCACTGCTTAGCTCTTCAGAAGATTGGTGGAGCCGTCCGATGAACTCGAAAACACTCGTGCTTTTGGCTTCCGCCTGGTGCGCACTGGTTATCCCCACCACAGCGTCGGCGGACAACGTAGTCATCATCAACGCGAAAATTTTCACGGGAAGTGGCGTACACCCGCAAGCGCGAGCGGTCGTGGTGACCGGAGACCGCATCAGTTTCGTTGGTTCCACCACCGCCGCTAGAGCGCGGTCGCAACCCAATGCCAGGATCATCGATGCCGGCGGACGGCTTCTCACGCCAGGCCTAATCGAGGCACATACACACCTCGGGCCCGAGTCTCCGGGGCAGCAAGTCTCGATGCCGGCTTTGATGTGGCCGGGCCCGAGCGCCGCCCAAGCCATCCAAGCGGTACGTGCCGCTGCTGCTTCCGGAACCGGCTGGATCAGCGGCACGATCGGACCTGCCACCCTGAGCGGCGAACGCGACTGGCGAAGCGAGTTGGACGCGGTGGCCGGCGGACGGCCGGTCCGCTTGCGCGCCTGGTGGGGACACGGCACGCTTCTGAACAGCGCCGCCCTCCGTCAACTCGGTATCTCTGATCGCGCTCCTGATCCGATTGGGGGCTGGTATGGCCGTAGAGCCGACGGCACGCTCAACGGGCTTGTCCGTGAGCAAGCCGAGGTTCTGGTCGCGATGCAGTTGACCAAGCGCGCTCCCCTCAGCGCTGGCGTGACTGCCTTTCGCGAGGCAGCTGCGCAGTATGCCAAGTGGGGCGTAACAACTATCCACCAGATGGCGCACAATTATCGAGTTGGCGAGATCACGGCTACGCTTCACGCGGCACAGCCATCGCTGAGGTGGAGCGTCTATGGGTGGGCTTCGCCCGAGCGGCAGCCACGCGACGCTTGGGCGGAATTTGCTTCACCGCCATTGATGCCAGCGAGTGCGCGGCTCGCTGGCATCAAGTGGATCTTGGACTCAACTCCAATCGAACGTGATGCGTTTCAGCGTACGCCATATGCCGATCGTCCAGGCCAGCGCGGTCGTTCCAATTATTCCGACGCCGAGTTGCGTCAGATTCTTGAGGGCGGCCTACGCGGGTCGCAGCAATTAGCGCTGCACGTCGTTGGAGATGCCGAGGTGCAGCGGCTGTTCACGGCGATGGAGAAGATTGCGCCGGCCGCCCGCTGGCGAGCAAAGCGCGTACGCATAGAACATGGTGACGGCATCACGGCCGATCTCTTACCGGCGGCCAAGCGGCTGGGTGTGGTCGTCGTGCAGAACCCGTTGCACATTCTGCCCGACAAGGATGAGACTGGTCGGCCTTGGCTCGAGAACAGGCTGGGCGAGGAGCGTGCCCGGAGGTTCCTGCTGTTCCGCTCGCTGCTGCGCGCCGGAGTTCCGCTAAGCCTTGGCTCGGATGCAGGCGGCGAAGCAGCCAATCCATTCCTCAACATGATGTTTGCGGTCCGCTACGACCGTAACCCCGTGGAGGCGCTGACGCGCGAACAGGCTCTAGCTGCGTACACCGCCGGCGGCGCCTTCGCCGAAGGGCAGGAGCACCAGAAGGGTCGCATCGCAGTCGGCGCGAAGGCAGACTTGGCATTGCTCAGCCAAGATGTCCTGACCGTGCCTCTAGATAGACTGCCGGCAACGGTAAGCCTGCTGACGGTAGTGGACGGCGTAGTGGTTCACGAAGGTGCTGCGGGCTTGCAGAGGTAATATTGATCGTCTGCTGCTGGTGGGAAGCGGAAGTGCCGCTGCCGGCGTCCAATCGGCAGAAGCGGACCTTGGTTCAGACCCGCCGTCGCGGCGACAATGCGCCCAAAGCGGACTTTCAGAGCTCTCTGGCGAGGCCAATAGACAGACACTCGTTCATCTTCCCGGCTAGCGTTGCCTAGGTCCCGTGCAGTGTCATTCGTCAGAAGGATTAGCCAGGGCGTGGGAGGCGGCCGGCGGCACGCGGGATGAGGGCATCTCAGCGTCTGTATGGCCGATCGTTGGCGTGACGCGAGCAAGCGCGAAGCATCCTTTTGGGGGGAACCAAGAACGACGGCCATCGCTGTTGAGGCATGACCAAGGAAACCAGACCTACGACGAGGCCACTGAGGTGACTACCGAAGAAGGCAGAGTCCTGCTCGACGGGCCGGACGGGGTTGATGTCGCACTGACACCGGACGCTGCTCTAGAAACTGGCAATCGGCTCATTGAAGGTGCGGCGGAGGCAGTCGGTAAGGAACGCTTTGCTAAGATGGATCACCGACCAAAGCCCTAAGCTTCGATTGTCATCGTTGAAGGCTGTTGGCGAATGTTGCGGTGCAACTAGTGCGGGCGCGCAGCGGTTAGTAGTCCATGACAAATACGAGCAGCGCACCAACCACCCAAGCGATCGGCCAAGCCGATGGGCAACCTGGCGGTCGTTCGACGGCCCTCCGCGGACGTTGGGCAGCAAGCGGCGTCGCGGCGGCGGCGGCATTGGTCGGAGCCGCACTATTTAACCGTGCAGCTGCTAAGCAGGCGAAGGCAAATACGCCGCCTGAGGGCAATTTCATCGAGGTCGATGATGTTCGGCTTCACTACGTTGATCGGGGTGACGGGCCGGTAGTGGTCCTGCTTCACGGCAACGGCGTGTCACTAGACGACTTCAAGGCCAGCGGCGTTCTCGCCCTTGCCGCGAAAAGCCACAGGGTAATCGCCTTCGACCGGCCGGGCTTTGGCTACAGCGATCGCCCGCGCTCGCGTGTCTGGACACCGCTCGAGCAGGGCGGGTTGATCATACAGGCCTTGCAGCAGCTTGGAGTTCAGCGCGCGGTGGTTGTCGGCCATAGCTGGGGCACGTTGGTGGCCTTGGCTATCGCGCTTGAGGAGCCCGCCTTGGTGCAGGGCCTCGTGCTGCTGTCCGGCTATTACTATGGGACCGCACGGCCCGACGTGGTGCCGATGTCCGCCCCCGCGATACCCTTTGTCGGCGACATCTTGGCCCACACCATCTCGCCACTCTCGGGTCGCTTGATGAGCCCGGGAGCAATCAAGGCGAGCTTCCATCCCGCGCCTGTCTCGGAGAACTTCAAGTCGTTCCCCCTGGAGATGACGTTTCGGCCTTCACAAATCAGAGCAACGGCTGCTGACACCGCGATGATGGTGCCCGGTGCCATTGATCTCAGCCGGCGTTACGCCGACCTGAAGATGCGAGTAATCGCGATGGCCGGCGAGGGTGATCTCATCGTACACAAGGACAAGCATTCTGAGCGGCTCGTGTCCGAATTGAGAAATGGGGAACTACGGGTAGTGCCCCACCAGGGGCACCTGTTTCATTATGCGGTTCCCGGTGAGGTTTTGGACGCGATCGACGCGGTTTGGGTCTGATCGTGCCCAAGGTTCGCAGTATTGCTGCAGCGCTCGCCATCGTTGCCGTCGCCTTCGGCGTGCCGGTCTTTGCTACCTTGGTGGCTGTTGGGATGGGGTTCCCCCCTCGCGTCGTCGGTTGGCTGACGCTCTTACTGATGTGCGTGCTGGCATACTTCATCCGCCCGACGCTGGGGCGACTGCTGTTCGGAAGCCGGAAGCTACCTCAAGTCAGGTCGCGGCGCTCTCCCTGAAGTTCCTGAAGTTTAGCCCTACTTGCGCGAGTACGACGACGAGCAGCGCCCCCCCGAAGCAGACGCCTCTTCAACTCAGCCTCAGTTCTGCGTTGCCCCATGCGCGCGTGCTCCCGAGTTGAGCGTCTAGGCGGGCTTGAACGGCGCCTTCTATCCGCTAACCAAATGACGTCACCAACCTGAGGGGCATTCCGTTGGCAGCCAACGATTCGAAAGTGTTAGCGGGACCTGAGGAACGGCTGAAGGTCGCTGTCGAAGCAGCATGTGTCGCGGTCTGGGCGTGGCATGTCGATTCCGACAAGTTCTCAATGGATGAACGCGCCTTCGAGCTCTGGGGCTTGCCTCAGGCTGATGAAGTTACGTTCGAAGAATTGTCGGTTCGGATCCATCCGGTTGATCGCGACAGGGTACGGGCCGCTTTCAACGCGACGCGGTCGATCGAGGGGTCGTACGAAATCGACTTTCGCATTTGCCTGGAAGGCGAAGTGCGGTGGATTGCTGCACGGGGCAGAGGTGCCGATGATGGCATCACTGGCCGTGTCATGCACGGTATCTTTCTGGATGTCACAGGTCGCAAGCAGGCTGAAGAAGGCAGCGAGCTGCTGGCAGGAGAGATGAGCCACAGGGTCAAAAATCTGCTGAGTATCGCAACGGGGCTAACTCAGATCACTGCACGCTCCGCCAAAACTGTCGAAGAAATGGCCGGGAACTTGACTCAGCGGCTCACTGCGCTTGGGCGTGCGCACGACTTTGTACGGCCTTTGCCAAACGAGCAAGGGAAGGCTGCGCTACTCGGAGACCTGATCTCGATCATTCTCAACCCCTACGATGAGACGGCGGCATTCTCTGGTCGCATTCGCGTTGCTGTCGCCCGAATGGGCGTGGGTGAGAAGGCGGCGACGGCGCTCGCTATGATCATTCACGAGCTCGCTACGAACTCAGTAAAGTACGGATCACTATCCGTCGACACTGGCTTTCTTGACGTTTCAAGCAAGATGGATGGCGATTATATCCTGGTAGCTTGGACTGAGACCGGCGGACCTCCGATTGGCGAAGCTAAGGCTCTTGAGGGCTTCGGAAGTAAGCTCATTGCCCGCAGTGTTTCGGGCCAGCTTGGTGGCGAGCTGACCTATGATTGGCAGAAAAGCGGGTTGGTTGTGACCGTCCGCATAAGGCGGGACAGGCTTGAGCAGTAGTTGCCCATAAATCGAGGGTGGCAACGGAACACGAAATCCATGCTCCTCCCTGAGGCAGTCCCGTCGAGCTTAGCGCTCGGATCGAGCCCTGCGGAGCGGCACACGAAGCTCTGCGGCAAGTCCTTCAGCCCTCCAATCTAGGCTGACCTTGCCTCCAAGCTGGCGCGCAGTAATCGCTTCGACCATCGGCAGCCCGAAACCTTTGGGGCGTTCAGCTGGAGGAGACGGACCATCTTTCTCCTTCCATCCGAGGACGAGCTCGCTGTTGACCACCGCCCAGTCCACGAGAAGCTGTCCCTCGCTAGCGCTAAGTGACCCATGCTTCACTGCATTGGAGACTAACTCGTGCAGCAGTAATGCGACCGGCTGAACAAGGTCCGCAGTCAGTTCGATATCTTCTCCGGCGATTACTGCCTTGCCGGCAGAATTGCTCCGGGCAAGCTCTGCGTCGACAAGTCGTTTCAGTGTGACGGCACGCCAACTCATTTCAGAGAGCAATGCGTGAGCCGTTGCAAGAGCGTCAACGCGGCTTTGTACTGCTTCAGCATAGCGCTTTGGCTCTTCCGCGCAGGTTAACCGCACTATCCCTTGAACAAGTGCAAGCGCGTTTCCGGTACGGTGATCGACTTCGCGCGCGAGCCGGCGCTGCTTGTCAATCGCATCACGCTCGCCTGTGATGTCTCTTTGCACAGACAGCCACCCTGCAAGGTCACCAGCCTCGTCATGAAGCGCCTTGATGCGCCATTTGACTAAGAACGGTGTTCCATCCTTATGGTAGTTGATGATCTCAGCATCGAAGTGCCCAGTAGATGGAAGCTCGCGGCCCATACGATCAAGCTCTGACCGATCTGTGCTACGCCCTTGCAGAAACCGTGGTGAGCGACCGATCGCCTCGTTGGCTGAATAGCCTGTCATTCGCTCGAACGCCGAGTTGACGTACTCAATATAGGGGCCTGGCTCTGCGAGGTCAGGCGAAGTGACAATCACTGCGTCGTCGATTATGTTGATCAACTCGCGTAGAAGCGCCGGACGAGCCATGAAGTTGTCAGGGTCGAAACCTGCAGGCCGAGCGAGATGAGAAGAACGTTCAGCCACGCGGCACAACTTTCGCCTTCGCCCTTTACGATCTGCTCGAGCTAGAGGATGGAAGCAGCAGATCCGCCGGGTCATCAAACCCTCAGGCGGCACGCTCGTTCCGCTTAGACCCTGCATCCGCAGAGTTGTCCTAATGCTGATTGGGCCAGGTAGATCGGACCGGCTGCTGCGCTTTGCACATCAAACTTGGTTGGAAGATCGAGAGGCAGACACGCTGAAGCCGATGTCAGCCGGCACCTGAACGAGCGGCCGCTTGCCAAGCTTCGTCGCGAAGACCGGACGGCCTCCTTGCGGCCATAAGTGGTCGCAGGGCAGGGGAGGTCTGCTTCGCGCCCATCCCGGTCATGGCGAGCAACGCCGCCTGCACCCGTAAAAGGACGTTCGTTCAGCTGAGTAGCTGATGCCCACCTTGCCACCAAAACAAGCATTTGCCCGGGTGGAGATTCGATAGCATCTTCGGCTTAAACCGAAGTCAGCGGTTCGGGGGAAGCACCGTGGATCAGCCTGCCACTAGCACTAAGCGCACCTATCGGCATGCACGTGTCGACGCTTGGATCGGCGCTGCGGCCGTTTCCTCTGCCGTTTTTATCTGGCTGATCGCCGTTCCCGCTTTCGGACCTGCAAGGCAGGCCGCTCACATCGGGCATGTGCCGATGCTTTGGGCGCACGTAGCAGGCGGGATCGTGATGCTATTCGCAGGTGCGGTGGCGCTGCGCATTGGTATGACCCGAGAGTGGTTCCGGTGGCACAAAGGGGCGGGCTACACCTATTTACTTTGGGGCACTCTGGCTTCTGTGACCGCTCTCGTTCGCTCGTTCGATGTGGGTCATTCGCCAGGCATGGCCACCGGCGTCTTGGCAGTCGTCTGGCTAATGTTCTCTGCAATGGCATACAGAGCGGTTCGTAACCGCCGCTTCGACCAGCATCGAGACTGGATGATCAGGAGTTATGTGGCTGCGTGGACGTTCGTGTTTTGCCGCTTCTGGTCCCGGTCTGCGCCCGAGGCGCTACAACCAATCGAAGCCGACATGCTCTGGCTTGCTTGGGTGGGGCCACTGCTGATTACCGAAGTAATGTTGCAGTGGTCTCGTGGAACAGCGTCAGCAAAGTCCTCTTGCTGAGGTCTACCTCCAGAGCGGGCACTGGTCGGCTTACGGGGCCATCATTGGCCACTGGTAGAGTTAGGTTCGCTTGTGATGGCACGCTTCGTCGTTGGCCCAGTTGTCCTAACCACACGCAAACCTGTCTTGCTGGACCTCGAGAACCTCCGAATTCAGCGTTTCACTCGGTCGCCATCTTCTCCGCTTTTTCCAGAATCTCGAATTCTCGAAGTAGCTCATCGATACTTCGTGTAAGTTCGGGAAGGAATGTAATCTGATGCCGCGCCCCTCGGTAAGATTCTACCAGCATGATTGCATCGATCAGGATCTGCACGACGGTGCCCTCAGGATCGTCCAGCTCGGCTAGGCGCCTGAGCCTTTCCATGATCTTGAGGCGAGCTGCCAGCGGGTCCGCCAGCGCTTCCGCCCTCGCAATGTGCCAGACCATCCGATCCTCCAAGCGCCACAGCTGACGCCGCTGTCAGCAACGGTAGAGCTCACATGGTCGAACGCGCGGAGCAACACGCAGCACCATCGCTCTGCAGCAGCCCCAAACGCGGAGGGGCGGCTGTTTGTTCAGGCCAAGCAAGCGACCGGGCCGACGACCCTGACCTCCGGACTTTGCGCTACGACTGCTGATGTCTTCTTCCAAGTCGTTGCGGATTTTGCAGAAAGCCTCCGTTCGCCGTTCGCCGTTCGCCGTTCGCCGTTCCGTCGAGGAGGAGGCTACGAGTTGTTACGCTGCCGGAAGAGAAGTATAGCCGTGGTTATCTTGGCATGCTGCTGACGGGTCAGCATCAGACGTATACGCGTAATCCTCGCAACTGGAGACGCACGATGAAGCATTCTGGCGCAGGAATTCGGGGTGCATTGGGTCTTCTGCGGACGGTTGCATTGGGAGGGCTAGCGTTCGCGTCTGCTGCATCCAGCGCCCAGGCACAGACGCCGTCTTCCGCGCGGCAGCAGCAATCGATCGTGAATACGACCAAAAGCAACACGAAAGATCGGATTGCTGTGCCGCCGAACTTCACGGTGACTGGCACCTACAGCGACGGCACGACCCGCTACTTGGAACTAGAATCGAGTGTCGATAGTGACGCTGATGGTCATCTCGATGCTGGCCTCCTCAGGGTCGCATGCGGAGACGGCGGGGTTCAAGAAAGCCATTATCTGGTGAACATCGCTGGCACCGAGATGGTCACCGGGAAACAGCAGCATCAACGGTCACGAGTTGGGAAGCAGGTAAGCCCGCACGGCGTGGCACTTGGGTCAAAGCTTTCACTTGGTCCGGTCCAGGCGAAGGGTATTCAGGAGAACGGCATTCGGCGGAGTGGAGTTATCATGCGCCGCACCGACGGAGACGGTCACCGCGAGACGTCTGAGGAGTGGTCCGAGGTCGCGATCACCTCTGGCGCCGAGGAGCTTTGCCGTACTTAATAGTTCATAGCTTGGCAGCCGGCCACGTGGTCAATGATTGACCGCTTCCAACGCATCTCAGTCGTTCTCAGCACCGCCCCCGGCTTGCAAGCGGCGTTCTCTCGAATTTGCTAGCTAACGAACCGTAGTCCAGCGCTGCCGGCAAGAGACCATCTGATTGTTGCGGCAACGGTGACGAGATCCACCGTGATCGAGACAGCGGATCCGATTGGCAGAGTCTCTTCGCACGTAATTCGGCAGCCATCTTCCGAAACGTCGGTAACCAGAACGGGTAAGTGCCGCCCAGCGAGTGCCAGAGAGGCAGCGACTGACACAGGGTCGCGATCTGCTCGCTTGACCCAGTCGGTAGAGTCTCCCTCTTCTGGCACCTCGCGGACTCCGCGTGTCAGTCGGTAAGATTGGCGGGCACCTTGCCGCCATGAGCGGCCAGCTGCCGCATCACTTCCTTGTGTAGCCACAGGTTCATCTCGGCACTGCCGTCCTTCTCACCCGTGTAGCCGAGTTCGGTTGCGAGCTCCTTCCGATTTGCAAGGCTGGAGTCCATGTCGAGTAGCTTCATCAGGTCGACGATTGACGTCCGCCAATTCAGATCGGGGTTGCCCTTCGACGATGCGATCCCGGTCAGGACCTGCTCAACGTCAACTTGGCTTTGGGGTTGAGGTTGGCTGGTCTGGCTTGTGGGAGAAGTTGTAGCGGCGCCTGAGTTAGAGGGCGGCTGTAGCGTTCCGCCGCTGGTAGGTGACGGTGCCGGTGCCGGCGCCGACTTCTTGCCGAAAATCGCGTCTTTGATCTTGCCGAAAATGCTCATGGCATATGCCTCCTAGTATCTTGATCTATCGTCCCAAGAACTTGCCGGCGGCTCCAATCAGATCGCCAAGGATGTCGGCCGACCCGCCACCCTGTGTGTTCTGCGATGATGCCGAACTACCGGCGCCAGAAGCCTGACCACCCAGCACACTCCCAAGTGCTCCGCCCAATCCACCTCCGCCCTGGCTCGCCTGCTTCATGACATAGCCGGCGGCGACCATCGCAAGAACGGGCAGCATCTTCTTCAACAATGACGGTTCCACGCCCGATTGAGCCGCAGCGCTTGCGGCCACGGCACGACTACCGTCCTTTGACCCGAACAGCTGCCCAAGGATCTCGTTGCCCTTGTTTACCTCGGTGGACTGTGACGAAGTGACGTTGTCGAGGAGCGCGCCCCCACCCAATCCACCGATCGTTCCGAGCAGCCCTCCCAATCCACCAAGTGCCGAAGGTGCTTGAGAAGCAGCTGGGGCGGCGCTTGCTGCTACTGGATTTTGAAATCCGGAGAGGATCGACGGCAAGAGTGCGGCGGCGCCTGCCTGAGCGGTCGACGCGTCGACGCCGAGTTCACGCGATAGAGCTTCCACAGCGCCAGTCTGCTGTAGCATCTGATTGACGTCCAAGTGATTTCTCCTCGTCGGAAGCGGGCAGCTCCGTGTTTGTGGGTGCCTGCAAGATGAATGGCCGTGAGGGCTATTTGACGATGAAAGTGATCTTCAGGGTCACTCGCCATTCGACAACCTTGTTGTCGTTTACCAAGGCTTTGGTGCTCTGGACCCACGCCTCCTGAATGTCGTGAATAGTCTCGCCGGCCTTGGCGATGCCTTCGCGCACGGCTGCTTCGATGCTCTCCGTGGAGCTAGAAATAATCTCGAGGGTCTTGGCTACGGCCATCATTTGTCTCCTTCTCCCCGAGGGAGCGCCTAACATGTGTTAAAGTCAACGCCAGCGGCAGCCCGACTTGCTCCAACGATGAAGGCTGCACTGCCATTGGAGCTGATGTAGTCTATCGCTTGCCTGGCGAAGGATCAGACCGCGTGAAAAAAGCGACCGATGTCGACTCCGATACCGACACTCTCATGAAGGCGCTCGGCTACCTGCTGCTGAACTGGAGCATGCTGGAACGCGCAGTTATCGATGACATCAAGCGGCTGCGCCTGTCCGACGGAGACAGCGGAATGACGACCGCACGAGCTCAGGGCTCTTTCAATGAGCGCTTGGCAGAGTGGCGTGCCCTCGTCAGCCTCAAGTCGCGGCGCAACCCTGAAGCGGCCCGCGAGGTGGCTGAGATTGGCAAGCTGGCGGAACAGCTCTGCCGAACCCGCAACCTGATTTCCCACCACTTTGTGGGAGTGGAAAGAACCGCAGATGGGACAACGGTGATATATGCCTCGGAGAGTGGCATCGCCTCTTTGAGAGCATCACAAACGGCCTTCACCCTTGAGCAGCTGGACGATCTGAATGCACAGATGTGCACCGTCGGCGAGCGAATTGCCGGTTTGAAGAGCATTCTTGCGAGTTGATCGCTAGCAACCGGATAAAGAGTGCGAAATCCTCGAGATGGGTTACTGTCGTTGCTTCAGGTTATGGGGGCCAGCATGTTTTCTGAGTTCAAGACATTCATAGCAAAGGGCAATGTGCTTGATCTGGCTGTAGCCGTGATCATCGGTGCGGCCTTTGCGACCATTGTTGCCAGCCTCACCGACGACATCATAATGCCCGTGGTGGGCTCGATCTTCGGCGGCTTGGATTTTGCAAACTACTTCACCGTGCTCGGACCGATCCCGGACGGCTTCAAGGGCAATCCGAGCAGCTACACGGATCTGAAGACCGCCGGCATAGCCGTGCTGGGGTGGGGTCAGTTCGTCACAGTCCTGATCAACTTCCTGATCCTCGCGTTCATCATCTTCATGCTGGTCCGTTCGGCCAACAAAGTGATGAGGCGGGCGGACGAGGTCGCCGGGCCGACCGAGGTCGAGCTTCTCGCGGAGATCCGCGACGAGTTGCGCCGCAGGCCTTGACCTTCGACTGTTTGATCTCAGCATCGGCTGGTAAGGCTCTGCACGTGTCGAGCTGCTTTACATGAAGAACGATCGGCTTGATGTGCCAGTACGCGCTGAATACGCTTCGGCCGTCGGCTTGGCAGTCTATTGCTTCGCAGGCTTGGAGTGGAACGCTGTTTGGTGCTGTGAACGGATTGAACCCGGCAGCATGGAAGACTTGGCAGATCGCACCGCAGGGCGCGTCGCTGATACGCTGGTGCATCTTGTGCAAGGTCTCGAGCACTCTGCAAAGCAAAGTGACTTGGAGAGTGGGGCATTGGAATTTCGTGCTCTCGTTGGCGCGAGAAACAACCTCGTCCATGCTAAGCCGGAAACAGCTCACGATGGCGAGCAGGCCCTTTTCCGGCATGGCGACCAATGGACGCTATCGGAGCTGGAAGCTGTGGCTGATGCTTTCGCGACATGTGGGAACCGGCTTGACCAAGCCCTGCACGGCCTGCTGGCTGAAAGATCAAGTCGTTAGTCGAGCGACTTCTTTACAAGGGCCGCTCCTGCGCTTTCTTGGCTGAGACCGCCACTTCCAGACGTTAGGCTAGCGCCATATCGGTCGCTCCACGAGGAAAGGTCGCCACCGACAAGTAGACGTGCCGGTGTTGTCGCTGCCCTCTGCACTGGAGGCACCAAAGTCATCTCTGCAGGAGCGAGCAACTCGTCGCCGTGCCATCGGGCCCGGTGAAGACGTAGTTATCGCCGGAGCGCAGGACTGAAATGCCGTTGGCCGCGTAGCGCGTGCCGAGCGGAGAATCCGATCTGCGGAGCGTCATCGCTTTTCCATTGGAGCTACGGACAACTGCGGACTGGCCATCGTGGGCGATGTCCAGCCGCGTTGCTCCGCCACAGACCCAGTAGGTGGTTCGACTATTGCTCTGCCCAACTGATAAAGTGGCGCAGCCACCAAGTGCGAGTACAAGAAGGGACAGGGTGCGGGTCACGTTAAGGCGCTCCTTTCGGGTGCAATGGCGCTCTGCGTTAGATCAGCGCCTACATGTTGCTCTGGTCGGCCGGCACGTTGCTCGGGATGGTCGCTGCGCCATCGGCTTCCTTGGGGCACTCCGCATCTACGCCTACGCCGTAGCAGGTCATCGACAGCGAACCCATGGCGTAGCCGCGAACCAGCGCCTTGGCTTGGCCGTCTTCTGCGGCAAGGCCGGCGGTGTAGAGCAGTGGTATGAAGTGGTCGGGTGTTGGCACGGCCTCAGCATAGTCAGCATGTTCCGTCACCCGCAGAATGGACGCAGGGTCGTAGGCGAGCTGCCGCTCGACTTCGCGGTCGAAGCGCTCGTTCCAATCGAATGCGCCATCCGGATCATTCCATTGCACGCGCCGCAGATTGTGGACGACGTTGCCGCTCGAAAGGATCATCACGCCGCGATCCCGCAAGGCGGACAGCTTGGCGCCAAGCTCGACGTGATAGTCCATCGGCTTCAGGGCATTGATGGAGAGCTGGACGACTGGAACGTCCGCTTGGGGGTAGAGGTGGGCAAGAACGCTCCACGTGCCGTGGTCGAGACCCCATTGGTCATGATCGAGGCCCACCCACGTTGGTTTCACTTCTTCAGCTACCTCCGATGCGAGGTCCGGCAGGCCAGGCGCGGGATAGTCGAACTCATTGAGAGCCGGCGGGAAGCCGTAGAAATCGTGAATGGTGCGGGGCCTCGCCATCGCAGTAACGGCGGTTGCACCAATGAACCAATGCGCAGAGATCACCAGAACTGCGCGAGGGCGCGGAAAATCGCGGCCCATGCCCGCCCAAGCCTTGGTGAAGTCGTTACTTTCGAGCGTGTTCATCGGACTTCCGTGGCCAATGAACAGTGCGGGCATTCGCGTCATTGTCGCGCCTCCATCATGGTCACTGCAGTTTATTCGGCCGAGATCGGTGGTGAAACGCTCAGGATCGAAAGGCAGCGCTCTTCGCCATCGAGCGTAGGCCAGTTGATGGAGCTGCCTGCAAGCAGCCCATAGAGCGCCGCGCCCATAGGAGTGAGGATCGAAATGCGTCCTTCGGTAATGTTGGCGTCGCGTGGGAGCACCAGAGTCACGGTCCGAACGCAGCGCGTCGTTTCGTCCAGATATTCGATCGTCGAGCCTATCCTGACCGCGTGCGCGGGGAGGCTATTGAGGTCATGGAGATCGGCTCGTTCGAGCTCGCCGAGCAGCATGGCAGCCACGACCGGGCGGTCGTGTTCGATTCTCAGCGCCATGTCTGCAACCATGTCGGACTCTGAGGCAAGCAGGTGAATCGAAGGCTTGCCGATATTTTGGTTCTCTTGGGTCATCTCATTCTCATTTCTATTCGCAGCTATGCGGACACGTCGGCTGCTCGCGCCGCAGACTCAGAAGGCGCCACCAAGCGCGCCAAGGACGATGCTGAAGGCAAACCAGCCGGCGAAGATGGCCCACCGAAACCATCCGGGAGGACGGGTCATGTCGCTGGTCATGAGCGAAACACCAACGTCATCAACAACGCGGCCGCCGTTCCCGCCAGGAGGAGCAACGCCACGTAGTCCGCAATGGGAGAGCGCAGGGCTGATCGATGATCGGCGACGAAGGCGTCCAGGCGCGGGGCGAGCGCCTGGTCGGTCATCAGAAACGCGGAATCCAGCAGGGGCAGGCCGCGATAAAGATTGATCAGCCGGGCGAGTGCTGTTTCGCCAAGATTGGGGTAGCGCGCCAGGAGGGACGACACCTCGGCTGCGGCACCGTTTTGGAGGGCAGCCGTCGCGCTGCTGCTCATTCGCATGTCGTGATACACGAACTCGTTCCTTGGAAGTGAGGAGACGAGCCGCTCTTGGAATGCGCCCGTGATTGAGGGCGCAAGTTTCCTGTTAGTCGTTCACCGTAGGCCGGACCGGCTCGTCAATCGCCCGGCCACGGGCTCAACCCGCGTGCGGTACTGCTGCCGGGGTGGAGCATCGCAAACTCAGTCATGATCTTCTCTCCATCCAGAACGATTGAAAGCCAACGGCTTCATGTCACGTGCGAGCGCCCCAAGTGGTTATCATCATCAATCCGGGAAGGACAACGACGAACAGAATGGCAAATGCCCAGCCTTCGATTTTGTCTTTCCGAGTAAGCGGTGCCCGCGCTTTTGCTTTTGTCATGTTGTTACTCCTTCTGCCTGATCTTCTAATGGATATGTCAGCGAAGGTGCCCCTGAACTGCTTGACCTTTTGCGCAGTTTCTGCGGAGCTTCGGGCCCATGACCGAAGCTTCTGCGCTCGATCGGATTGACCGGAGGATCCTTGCTGCCTTGCAGGCAGATGGGCGCCTCTCCAATCAGGCGCTCGCCGAACGGGTGGCGCTCTCGCCCAGTGCCTGTCTGGTGAGGGTACGGCGGCTTGAGGAGCGAGGCGTGATCCGGGGCTATCACGCCCGCGTCGACCCATTCGCCTTGGCGGTCGGGCTGGTCATCTTTGCAGAGATCACGCTCAAGGATCATCGGCCGCAGGAACTCGCCGCGTTTGAGCGAGCCATCCAGGACATACCGGCCATCGTCGAAGCGACGCACGTCACCGGCGCCTATGACTATCTGCTCAAGGTGGCGGTGCCCGACATGAACGCCTGGACGAAGTTGGCCGAGCATCTCACCAGCGCCGACCTAGCCATTGAGCGGGTGATCACCCACGTCACCATGAGCAAGCCTAAGGTCTTCACCGGTTACCCCGTCTCCATCTGACTGCCTGCGTCGCTTCGCTGGGGCGGCGCCATTGACTTCCGTTGCAGGAGGTCCAGATGAGCCGAGCAATGGCTCGCACTTTCACCCTCGACCGTTCCGAGCTTCATCCCGGCAGCAGCACCGCACGCTCCTAGGCGCCTGATCGTGTCCGCCGAAGCGACACGATCATTCGGCGCCTTGCAGCCTGCTCCGCGTAGCTTCGGCTGACTTCGCCTTCTCCAAGCATCAGTTCGCTGCGGGACGGCAGAAGTTTATCTACAGCCTCCGGGAGAGTGCCGTGACTGACCGTTTTGCGGTCGAAGCCGATCGTCATGTCGTTGGGGTCGCCGTTCGGGTGACCGGCGGCTTTCGCTTCTTCACTTCTGACCCTGCCTTCGAAGGGCTGGAAGGCCGTATCTACCCGCGCGCTCGCGCACTCGAATAACGCGCCCGGCAGCATAGCCGGCGCCTCAAGCAAGTGCCTGAGCGGCAGTCATGAGAAAGCAGCCTCCCTCGATCTGGGTGACGCGTTCGGCACCCTATGACCTCCTCACGGCCCAACGGCTGCGGGGGATGAGTTTCCACGTGATCACGGTTCCCTTGCTGGAGGTGCGGCAATTGCCTTGCGAGAAGGCTCTGGCACGCCCCGAAATGCTGGCATTCATCAGCGTGCACGGGGTGCGTCATCACCCCTTCGATAGCGAATGGGCCGATGTCCCCGTGCTTGCCGTAGGCGATACCACGGCAGCAGCGGTGCGCCGGAGCGGCTATTTGGAAGGGCGTTCCGCCGGGGGCGCGGTGGCAGATTTGCAAACGCTGGCTCTCCGTTCGGCGACATCCGGTTCGCGGGTCATCCACTTCGGTGCGCTCGAGCCAGCCGGCGACTTCGCAGGCTATCTCTCTAGACGAGGCTTCGATGCCATGCACGTACCCGTTTACGAAACTGAGCCGTGCGTCGAAGGCGCTGATCTGCTGCTAGCTGGCAACTCGGGCGTGGACGGTGTTCTGGTTCACTCGCCGAAGGCAGGTCGTCTAGCTTGCCAGCTTGATCGAAAGGACCTGCTGGAAAGGCACGGTAGTGTGCTTGTCGGAAGCTTGCGCGGCCGAGCTTCGCCATTTCCCTTCCATCAGCGTCTCGATCGCACGACGGCCGACCGAGCGATCGTTGCTGAGAAGCCTGGCAGATTGTTTCAACATCCCGAGGCCGCCGCTAGCGGACACTTTGTCGCCGAGGCATCAGGCGGTGTTCGGTACTAGCGGCGGGTCGGTGGCTTGTTCCGCGAACGACAATCTGCCGCCTTCGCCGCCTCCCGCCTGATTCGGCGATTACGCACCTTTTCAATTCCCGAGCGCCAGCTACGCTTCCTTCGAGGAGGCGTGCCGCATGGAGAAACCATTGCTTCTTACCCGCTTCACCGTCTTCGGCTTAAGTCTCGTCGCGCTGCTGGTCTCTGGCGCTTACTTGCCTGCCGTCTGGGCCGTTCCGATGTTCGTCGTCGCCGTGGCGCTCAGCGCCCTTGGCGTTCACGACCTGATGCAGCCGGTGCATTCGGTGCGCCGCAACTATCCGATTATCGGACGGATGAGGTGGTTCTTCGAGGAGATCCGGCCTGAAATCCGCCAATATCTGATCGAGGATGATCAGGCCAAGGTGCCGTTCTCCCGTGCACAGCGAAGCCTTGTCTATGCCCGAGCCAAGAATGAAAGCAGCGACCGGGCGTTCGGCACGCTCGTCGATGTCTATGACAATGGGTACGAGTTCATCGCGCACTCGACGCGTCCGGCCAACGCCGCGGATCCGGCGATCTTTCGCACGCTGATCGGCGGAGACGATTGCAAGCAGCCATACCTCGCTTCCATCTTCAACATCTCGGCAATGAGCTTCGGCTCGCTCAGTGCCAATGCGATCCAAGCGCTGAACAAAGGCGCGAAGCTCGGCGAGTTCGCCCACGACACCGGTGAAGGCAGCATCAGCCCTTATCATCGCGAACATGGCGGCGATCTCATCTGGGAAATCGGAAGCGGCTATTTCGGGTGCCGGACGGCAGACGGCAACTTTGATGCTGGACGCTTTGCCGAGCAGGCTGCCGATCCACAGGTCAAGATGATCGAGATCAAGCTGAGCCAAGGGGCTAAACCGGGGCACGGTGGTATCTTGCCCGGCAGCAAGGTCACGCCTGAGATCGCCCTTACTCGTGGCGTTCCCGAGGGTGAGGATTGTATCTCGCCGGCGCGACACAGGGCCTTTTCCACACCGACGGAAATGATGGAATTTATCGGACAGCTTCGACGGCTTTCCGGTGGCAAGCCGGTTGGCTTCAAGCTTTGTGTCGGGCAGCCATGGGAGTTCATGGGCATCGTCAAGGCGATGCGCGCCACCGGCATTCTACCCGACTACATCGTGGTCGATGGCGCCGAGGGCGGCACTGGCGCTGCACCTCTCGAGTTCGCCGACCACCTCGGCATGCCGATGCGCGAAAGCCTGCTGTTCGTGCACAACACGCTGGTGGGAGCGAGCCTGCGCGAGAAGATCAAAGTGGGAGCCGCCGGCAAAATCGTCAGTGCCTTCGACATCGCTGCCGTCATGGCGCTTGGCGCCGATTGGACCAATGCTGGGCGGGGATTCATGTTCGCGATCGGCTGCATCCAATCCTTGTCCTGTCACACCAACCGTTGTCCCGTCGGCGTCGCGACTCAGGACCCTCTCCGGCAGCGAGCGCTGGTAGTTCCCGAGAAGGCGGAACGCGTTTTCAACTTTCATCGCAACACGCTGAGCGCCCTTGCCGACATGCTTGCTGCGGCTGGGCTTGAGCACCCTAGCCAGATCGGCCCACATCATCTGGTCCGCCGGGTCAGCCTGACCGAGATCCGGATGTTCTCGCAGCTCCACATCTTCCTTGAGGACGGCGAACTGCTGAGGGACGATCACAATCGCGATTTCTACAGCGCCGCATGGAAGCTCGCGCGCGCCGATAGTTTTGATATGGCGGCATAGAGCCGCTGCTAGGAAATGTTATCCTTGGTGCGCAGGTACCATGTGCTACGCCTAAGCCATGTTCTTCAACGCACGCTCCACCTCGCCGATCGGCATCGATCTTGGAACGGCCAACACGATCGTGGTCGCAGCAGGTAACGGGATCGTCTTCGATCAACCAACCGTGTGCTGCTTCCAGGGCTTCGATGCTGCGCCGCGTTTGATCGCCGCCGGTTACGAAGCCAGCCGATACGTCGGCCGCATTTCCAAGCCGCTGAAGATCGTCCGCCCGCTTCGCAACGGCGTGCTGAGCGACATGCGGGCGACGCGTGAGCTGCTGCACTTCGCGCGGCGTTCAATCGGCAAGCGCCGTGGGCTGAACCTTGTTCAGCCCATCATCGGGGTGCCGGCGGACGCGACGCAAAGCGAGCAGCGAGCGCTTGAGACTGCGGCGGTCGATGCAGGCTTCGGTGCGCCAAAGCTGGTTCCGGAGCCACTGCTGGCGGCGATCGGGGCCGGGCTCGACGTCGATCAGGCGAGAGGCCGCATGGTGGTGGACTGCGGTGCCGGCACGACCGAAGTCGCCGTTATCTCCTTAGGATCGATCTGCCTCAGCAAATCGGTGCGCGGCGGTGGAGATGCGCTCGACCAGGCTTTGCTCGATCATCTGGCCTTTCATCATCGCTTCCAGATCGGCGAGCGTGAAGCCGAGAAGTTCAAGCTGCGGCTTTCCGAGCTCTTCGGGGCTGGTGAAACGGATGCAGTCGTTTCCGTGCGCGGCCTCGACACCTCCACGGGCCTTCCGCAGACCCTGACGCTTTCCGCTGAAGAGTGCCGGCCGGTCTGGATCAAGCTGGTCGAGCAGATCGGGCGCGCGGTTCGGCAGGCTCTCAGCGAGACCCCGCCAGAATTGTCGGAAGACATCCTGGAAGACGGTATCACACTTACGGGCGGCGGGGCGCTTGCCGCGCTGCTGTCCAGGCACATCGCCGAAGAGGCCCAGGTCATGACGCGCATCGCCCAGCAACCGCGCCATTGCGTGGCGAGCGGATTACAGAAACTGCTACTGCAGTGAAAGGGGGAAACATCTACCGTAGCCTTCTTCAGCGTGGCGCGATCCTGCTTGGTGCGATCCTTCAGGTTGCCTTCTCCTCCCTGCCGGTGATTGGTGTCGGTGATCCGATCGGTGAACAGTCCGACCGCGTCCGGACGCTCATCACGCCCGCCGGTTGGGCGTTCTCCATCTGGGGACCGCTCTTCGCGGGCAGCTTCGCTTACGCAATCTACCAAATCCTGCCCTCGCAGAAGCAGAACATGCTTCTTGCGCGGATCGGCTGGGCAAGTGCTGGAGCGTTTTTCGGCAACGCCATGTGGGCATTGTACGCGCAATTGTCGGGACTGGACGTGCTCTCCTCGCTAATCATCATATTCACGCTTCTTTGCCTGCTCTCGGTGTTCAGGGCTCTTGTCGATCCAGGCTCACTTTCCGTCGGCGAGAAGTATCTCGTCGCGCTCCCGCTCAGCGCTCTTGCGGCATGGCTGACCGCAGCCACGATCGTGAACGTAAGCGCCAGCCTGAAATATCATGGCCTCACCCTGGACGACGCGGGGTTGGCTGCAGCGGCTGTCGTGATCGTCGGCGGGCTGATTGCCGCTGCAACGCTGTGGCCGGGTCGAGGCAACCCTTGGTATGCGGCTGTCTTCCTGTGGGCCCTCGCAGGCATTCACGCGGCTGCAGGCGATGAGCAGGACCTCATCCGTCTTGCTACCATTATTTCTGGCGGTCTCGTGACCGTGGCGACGATCGTGCGACTAGCTGCACGCAGGAATTGGCGACACTGGAATGGATCGGCGGCAACCTGATCGGTGACCAGGGTTAGGGCTCGTCGGTAGGCGCTTTCGCAGAGTTGGCTGGCCATGACCCGAAGGCGGGCGGCTCGCTGCTCGAACCACCAGGCCGTCGCCCTACGAGCCAATCGGCATAGCGCACGATCTCGGCGGCATCGCCCTTCTCGCTCATCGAGGAAGCGATGGACCGGATCCGCTCGGCGACTTGCTCCGCAGTCTCACCCTTCATCCTAAACACGCCTAGATCGCATGGAGCACCGGCATGTGCGGGCTCGACATGCGGATGATCGATGAGATGCGGAACTCGTAAGCAGCAGCAAGCTCGAGATGCCGAAGCCGCACGCGAGCCTGCGTGGAGTGTCTTGCTGCTTCGCTCTCTTCGCGCAGGCGCGTACGCAGGTATTCGAGGTCTTCCATCTTCGCTTCCCCAAGCAAGAATGGTGGCGACTCTGCCGTTAGGACAATAATCTGCTTTAATATCAGGTGAGTCCAGCGAAGTCCTGAGCTGTGCAGTTCGGCTCGCCGCACGAGGGGCACCAAGCTGGGCGAAGCTCAAGCGTGTAATTGCGCCAAAGCTCAATGATTGCAGCGTTTCTGCGCTCAGCTAAGATCTTGCAGTCACGGAGCTAGTCACCGCCAGAACTCGACCCAGAATCTCACGGGACCGAGAGGCTCGACACGGTGGACGATGGTAGGCTCGACCACGCCTGCTGGTCCTTCGGGCTCGAGGTCCACGGTCGACGGGGGACGGGCTGGGTCCGTAACGACGTAACGTAGGCATCCTTCCTCGACGTGGATCAGCCCCCACGTCCCGTCTTTAGTGGAATGATCCTTCAGCAGGCCCGCTGGCACCGTTTCTTCTGTGAAGAGCGGAGTGCGTTTGTACGCTTCGAGCCCGCTCGGGAGCGCGTTCATGCCGCCCTCCGATCGCGATAGAACTGGATGCCGAGTTGCAGGCTTTCCGCGATCCGCGCGGCGCGGTCCTGAAAAGCGGCGGCGACCTCTTCGGACAGTAGCTCGCGGCTGGTCTCGGCCCAGATCGTCAGCCAGCGCGCAAAGGCTTCCTTGCTCATCTGCTGCTCGTGCCGGACATGGGCGACCATGGGCTGACCTTTGTAGCGGCCACTGGTCAGCATCACCGACGACCAGAAGTCCTGCAATTTGGCGAGATGGTGCGGCCAGTCGTCGATGGCGCCATCGAAGATGGGGCCGAGCAGGGCATCTCTTCGGACCCGCGCGTAGAACTCCGGGACAAGGCGGGCGATGTCCTGCTCAGTGACGACGTGATCGGTCATGTCAGGCGGCCTTTTCGAGCTTGAGGAGATGGTGGAGCTCCCGGCTTACATCATCACCAAGAAGGGGTTTTTCGACAATGACGACGCCTTTTGCCTGCGCCTGCTTCCGGTCTCGCCTTGTCGGATTGGTGACAAGAAACAAGGCGGGGGTAAAGCAGCCTTGGCAGCGCAGTCTTTGCAGAAGCTGAAGCGCGGTCGGTACCGTTGCCGCATCAATGACGATCGCCGCCGCGGTGGAGAGGTCGTCATCGGGCAAGGAGCCGTCCAGGGCTCGGAAGCCCTGAACGGCAAGAGCGAATTCGAGCGAGGACAGGACTGCCGCATCGGCGACGAAGAGATGGATCTCTGGCGTCTGCAGCATGCCCTGTCCTCCCGTTGGTCGTTGTATCAGGCCGCCTGCTTCCAGTTCGGCTGTAGCTCGGCGTGCGGCGGGCATTCGGCGATCTTCCCCACCGGCAGGCCAGCGATCTCGTTGGCGAAGCCATGGTTGACGTCGCGGTGGTGGGCTTCGTCGGCCCGGACTACCAGGACCACGTCGCGCAGGGTCGCCGTATCCGGCAGGCTCCAGTAGCGCTTGGCAATCTCGGGTGCCGGCACGTTCTCGCTGCGGCCTTCGTCGATTTCGGCGAGATAGTGGGTGTAGCTAATCACCGCTTCCTCCTCGAAGTAACCGACCACCCGGTGCGCGGTCTTGGAGCTGACGAGGTAGAGCGCGAAGAAGAACAGGTAGAAGACCCACTGCACCCCGATGATCACCGCCCGCTCGAAAACCGTGGGCTTGGAAATCTCGATAAAGGTCATCAAGTGCATGCGCTCATTTTCGGCTTCGTCCATGAGCGTCTTGATCCAGCCCTTATCGTCGCACATGCGGCGCAGGCAGGCGAGATGGTTGATGGTCGCGCCGACCATTCCCGGAACCGCCGCAACCGTTTCTAGAACGACTGCACGGTGGCCGTACCGCTCGGCGAAAAAGGTGTCGGCGGTCCAGCGGAGCACTTTCGTGAAGCCGTATGCAATCCGGTCCGACACGCCCTTAGGTTGATGGTGGACACTGAGGTCGATGAACGGTGCAGTCATGGAAACTTCTCCAACTCGCGGCTTTATGGTCTGTCGTGCCGCCGATAGGTGGGCACTAGGCGCCTGATGGGAGCGACGCGATTTGGATGATGTCCCTACGGGACTGCCCCTAAGGGCTTTACCGGAGGCGCGCTCGGCGCTCTTCGCCAGCCGGTTCCTGCCGCGACTGTCAGTGCCGGTGGCGCTCGTCATTGCGTTGGTGGCAATTGGTGGCGCGGTGGCAATCCGACTGCTGTTCGCCGACGAGCTCGGGCAGCGGGCCACCTTCATCTTCTTCGTGCCCGGCGTGGTGGTGGCGAGCGCCTTGTCCGGGGTCAGGGCCGGTGCCTTGGCAGCGCTCATCGGCGCGCTCGCGGGCCTGTGGTGCGACTGGCTGACAGGTCCAATCTCCGGCGGCACCCTGATCGCGTCTGCTGCCTTCATCGTCATTGGACTGGCCGTGGCGACCGGGGGCGAGTGGTTTCAGCGAGCCCGGGGGGAAACGGAAGCCGCCGCCGCGAGCCTAGCGCGGCGCGAGGCGCACCTCCGCTCCATCCTTGACACAGTGCCGGACGCCATGGTCGTGATCGACGAGGCGGGGCAAATCCGCGACTTCAGCGCCGCTGCCGAGCGCACGTTTGGGTGGAGCGCTGCCGAAGTGACAGGGCGGGACGTCAGCCTGCTGATGCCCGAACCACACCGTGCCGCACACGGCGGCTATCTCGCCCGCTACTATGACACGGGCGAAAAGCGCATCATCGGCATCGGACGGGTCGTTGTCGGCGAGCGCAAGGATGGATCGACCTTCCCGCTCGAGCTTTCGGTTGGGGAGATGAAAGCTGGTGGCGAGCGCTTCTTCACCGGTTTCATCCGCGACCTGACCGAGCGCCAGCAGGCCGAGGCCAGGCTCCAGGAACTGCAGAACGAGCTGGTCCATGTGTCCCGGCTGACGGCGCTCGGGGAGATGGCCTCCGCGCTCGCGCATGAGCTTAACCAGCCGCTGTCAGCCATCGCCAATTACTTAAAGGGCAGCCGGATGCTCCTCGCCCGCGACGAGGTCCCGCAGGCTAGGGTCGCCGATGCGGTTGATCGGGCCGCCGGCGAGGCCCTCCGCGCCGGCGACATCATCCGGCGCCTGCGCGACTTCGTTGCTCGAGGCGAGACCGAGCGCACCATCGAAAGCCTCCCCAAGCTGGTCGAGGAGGCGAGTGCCCTCGCGCTGGTCGGCGCGAAGGAGCATGGCATCAAAGTGCGCTATGCGTTCGCGCCGGATGTCGACCTAGTGCTCGCCGATAAGGTGCAGATCCAGCAAGTGGTACTCAATCTCGTCCGCAATGCTGTCGATGCCATGTCCGAACGTTCGGCACCCGAGCGCGACCTGATCATTGCAATCGAACCCGCCGATGCGGAGGTGGCACGCGTCACGGTGTCCGACAGCGGTCCGGGTATCGACCCCGAAGTCGCAGATCGCTTGTTTCAGCCCTTCATCACCACCAAGAGAACCGGCATGGGTGTCGGCCTGTCGATATCGCGAACCATCGTAGAGGCGCATGGCGGGCGCATCTGGGCATTGCCGCGCGATGGCGGAGGCGCGGAGTTTGGTTTTACCCTGCAGCGCGTTCGTGAAGAGGATTTGCATCATGACGAGTGAGGACGCTGACGCCATCGTCTACGTCGTCGACGACGATCAAGGTGCGCGAGACTCGCTTGAATTCCTCCTCGATTGTGCCGGCATCAAGGTTCGCTCCTTTGCTTCGGCCGACGCCTTCCTCCGTGCTTGGCCGCCGCTTGTCGGCGCCTGCCTCGTCACCGACGTCCGCATGCCAGGTACCAGCGGGATGGAACTCGCCGAGGAACTGAAACGGCGCGGCGCCACTGTCCCAGTACTGATGATCACCGGCCACGCCGACGTGCCGCTAGCTATTCAAGCGATGAAGGTCGGCGTCAGCGACTTCATCGAGAAGCCTTTCGACGACGAACTCCTTCTATCCGCCATCCGGAAAGCTCTTGCCCAGCAAGCCGAAGGGCAGGTTGCACAGGCCGAACGCCAAGCCATACTCGACCGCATCGCCACCCTATCGGGCCGAGAACGTGAAGTCATGGACGCGCTGGTCGCCGGCGCGGCCAACAAGGTCATCGCCTATGACCTCGGCATCAGCGCCCGGACCGTTGAAGTCTATCGCGCCAACGTCATGCTCAAGATGCAGGCAAAGACGCTTTCCGATCTAGTTCGGCTGGCAATGACTGCACGTGCCTAGTTACCGCTGCAATGATCGTTCGGGCGCAAAAACCCTATGGCGTCATCCCTTCAATGCATTGAGGATTGCCTCGGCGCATGGGAAGTTAACCTCCTTGGGTGTCCTGATTACGTGAGCGCTTTCAGCATCACGCGGGCGATTTCTCGCTCTCCCATGATGACCTGATCGGCACCGAAGCGTTCAAGATACAGAACCTCTTCATCGGAATGCGCCCGCGCGATGATCTTCAACTCAGGCTGGAGGCGCTTGGCTCGCTCAGCGACGGCACCGGCCTCGAAGCCTTCTGGAATGGCTAGGAAGAGCAATCGTGCTTGATCAATGCCGGCAGTGGCGAGGACGTCGCGTGCCGTGGCGTTGCCGCGAATGACCGTGAGGCCGTCCGCTTCCGCTTCGCGCGCGACGTCGGGCTCATCCTCGATGACCACGAAGCCGCACTGACGTTCTCGAAATCCGGCGGCAACGAGCTTACCGACGCGTCCATAACCGACCAGGATGATATGGTCAGCGCGAGCCTCTTCCCGCTCTTCTTCGATCGTGACCCGTTGCTTCTCGGTCGGGGGCGCTTTGCTGGTCGCTTGGCCGGACACCAGCGTGAATACGAGGGGATGGAGCAGGATCGAGATGATCGCACCGGCCAGGATTAGATCTCTGCCCTCTGCGGGGAGGATCGCTAGGCTTGTCCCAAGGGCAGCGAGGATGAACGAGAATTCGCCGATCTGCGCAAGGCTGGCGGCCACAGTCAGTGCAGTGCGGTTGTCGTGGCCAAATGCCCGAACCAGCGCGAAGGCAGCGACGGTCTTGCCGAAAACGATGATTGCCACGGTTGCAAGTAGCGGAAGGGGCTGTTCGACCACGACTGCCGGGTCGAAGAGCATGCCCACCGACACGAAGAACAACACCGCGAACGCGTCACGGAGCGGAAGGGTCTCTTCAGCGGCCCGGCGACTGAGCTGGGTCTCGCCAAGGATCATGCCCGCGAAGAATGCGCCAAGTGCGAAGGACACGCCGAAGAGGAATGCGGCTGCACCTGCGACTCCAAGTGCGATAGCCAGAACCGCCAAGCGGAACAGTTCGCGGGAACCGGTGTGCACGACCCAGTGCAGCGCCCAGGGAATGACGCGGCGACCGACGACCAGCATAAGAACAACAAAGCCGGCAACCTTGAACAGCGTGCTGACAAGCGTGAAGGCGATGTCGCTGGCTGTGCCCTGAGATTGCGTAGCTGCCGCAAGACCCGGCAGAAGCACCAGTGCCAGAACCATCGCGAGATCCTCGACGATCAGCCAACCGACGGCAATTCGACCCCGCTCAGTCTGAACCAGGTTCCGGCTCTCCAAGGCACGTAGCAGAACAACGGTGCTGGCTACCGAAAGTGCGAGACCAAACACGAAGCCAGCAAGGGGGCTCCAGCCCAGCCACCAGGCAAGGGCCATGCCCATGGCAGTAGCGGCCGCAATTTGCGCCACGGCTCCAGGAACAGCGATTTTCCTGACCGACAGCAGGTCTCGGAATGAAAAGTGTAAGCCTACCCCGAACATCAGGAGGATTACGCCGATTTCGGCCAACTCCGCAGCAAGGTCTGCATCGGCAACGAAGCCCGGTGTAAAGGGTCCAACGAGGACTCCAGCCAGCAGGTAACCTGCAATCGGTGAGATGCGTAGGCGTTGCGCCAGCGCTCCCATGATGAAGGCGGTTACGAGAGCTGCAACTATGGTGGCGATCAGGGGCGTATGATGGGGCACTAGATTAGGGCTCTAGGTGAAACGCGCGGGACAGGAAGCCGTTTGCATCACCAACCTCGCCGTTGCAGGCCGAGAACGAAAGCAACTAGGAAACCAAGCACGATCAGTGCCGCAGTTATGATCGCATAACGGCGGCTCTGTTCAGGAGTCATCGTCGTTGACCTCGCGCCATCATAGGAGCCTCAGTGCGGCCTATTAGGTTTCTGCAAGGGCGGCAACCAAGCCAATCCAGATGGCCGGCTTGCTCACGTCTCAACGAAAAGCAGCCATGGCAGGAAGACCGCTTTGCACCCAAAGCGGACATCAGCTTGGCCTTGGTCCCAAAAGGATTATCGCAGCACCCAGAAGGCAAACCGCCGCGCCGATTGCATCCCAACGGTCAGGCTTCACGTCCTCCGCTACCCATAGCCAGAGCAATGCCGAAAGGATGTATACTCCGCCATACGCAGCGTAGGTGCGACCGGCGTGTTCCGCATCCACAAGGGTGAGCAGATAAGCGAAGAGGCAAAGGCTCGCTGTGCCGGGGGCCAGCCACCAGACTGATTTGTCGAGCCGCAGCCAGGCCCAAAAAGCGAAGCATCCGGCGATCTCGGCGAGCGCAGCTGCAAGGTAAGCGATCAAGGTCATCAGGGAGGTGTCGCAGCCCAGCGCTATGTCCGCAACGGGTCGAAAACGGACATAAGTCCGGCAGCTGAACGAGCGGCCGCTTCCCATGCTTTGCCGCGAAAACCGGACGGTCTCCTGACGGCCAATTTCAGCCCTAGGGCGCACATTAACGAGCGTCTGCTTACGGGCTTGAGCGAGGCTGCCCTGAACGTCAGCAAGTGGGTCTTTCCGGCCGCCCCTGCCTTGATGAACGATCGTCCGCTTACGGGCGGCAGGCAGGCTGCCCTGAACGTCAGCAAGTGGGTCCTTTCAGACGTCAGGGCTTATCAAACCAATGCCTGATCCTACGAGCCGCATTGCCGCCACCTCAGGCTCGATACGCAGAATGAGGGTGGGAGCTATATTGGGGGCATTGGCGGGGGCATCGCAAGAGAGCGCCACGCACTTGCCCTAGATCACGTAGAGAGCGAGGCTCGTCCAGTTCGAATCCCACCCTCTCCGCCGCCTGATCCCATCAACGACGCTCCGACGTCTTCAGTCATCTTCTCCTGCAGGGGAGAAGGCAGCAGCTGATCGACCTACCCGCCGCCGCCGTGCGCGTCAGGCGACGAGGCCAAAGGCGTTGAGCCCGACGAGAACGCCCGCAGTACCGATCCCGACGATATCGAGATAGCCATCGCCGTTGATGTCGGCCAGCGCGCGATGCTGCACGTCGTCCGATCGCCAGCCCTGTGCGGTGCCGAAGTCGGCCACGTCGGGGCGGCCCGGCGCGAACCCGCCATCGCCTGTACCGAGCGCAACGACCACTCCGGCTTGCCCGAAGCCGACGATGTCGGCGATGCCGTCGCCGTTGACGTCCCCGACCAGGCGGGGGCGGGCGTCGTTCGAGACCCAACCCTGGTCGGCGCCGAACTCGCTCAGCACCAACTTTGCGGCAGCGAAGGTCCCGTCGCCGTTGGACAAGGCCACGTAGGTGCCCGCGGTGCCGAAGCCGATCAGGTCGTCGCTGCCGTCGCCATTGACGTCGGCCAGCGCACGGGTCTGCTTGTCCTGGTCGACCCAGCCCTGGGCGACCCCGAAGTTCGACAGTCCGGCGGCTACTTCTTCGAAGCTGCCGTTGCCCTTGCTCAGCGCCACCAGCACCCCGGCAGCGCCGAAGCCGACCAGATCGGCCTTGCCGTCGCCGTCCACGTCTCCCGCAAGACGGGCAAAGGCGGTCTGACTGGTCCAGCCCTGGTTCGTGCCGAGGTCGCCGAGCGCGAACTGGACCGCGGCAAAGCCGCCGTCGGCCCTGGCTAGCGAGACTAGCGTACCCGCCTTGCCGAAGCCGACGATGTCAGCCCGGCCGTCGCCATTCACGTCAGCGGCAAGACGGTGAAAGAGATTGTCGTCGGTCCAGCCGGTGGCCCGCCCGAAGTCGGCGATCACCAGTCCCGGCTGGCCGTAGCTGCCGCTGGCCGAACTGTAGGATACCAGCAGCCCGGCGCTGCCAAAGCCAAGCAGGTCGGCGCGCCCGTCACCGTTGACGTCGGCGAATTGGCGCGGAGTGGCGGTCTGCGTCGCCCAGCCGTTGGCCGGGTTGAAATTGGCGACAAGCGGGCTGCCCGCCGCCTGGAAGAAGGGGGTCGGCTGGCCCGGTGCGGCCAGCGTCAGCTTGACCCCGCCCCCGGCGACGGCGCTGGCGACGAAGCTCTTCGATGCCGATCCGCCAAGGGTCAGCGAGCTCCCGGCAAAGCTGAGGGTGTTGCCCGTCACCGAGTAAGTGAAGGTCGCCAGTGACGCGTCGGTGAAGACGATCGAATCGCCGGCCTCGAAGTCGACGATCAGGTCGCCCGAATGGCCGACGATCGTGTCGCGGAACTCGTCATTGCCGCTCCCGCCGATCAGCCGATCGGCGCCGAGCCCGCCGATCAGGACGTCATTGCCCGAACCGCCGTCGAGTTCGTCGTCTCCGCTCCCGCCGTCCAGCAGGTCGCGCCCGGCGCCACCGCTCAGCCTGTTGGCGACGGCGCTCCCGACCAGCCTATCGTCGTACACCGAGCCAATCGCATTCTCGACGCTGACGAATAGATCGCCATCGGCTCCGGTGCCAGCAACAAGCGAGACCGTGGCGTCGAGATCGTAGGCCGAATAATCGATCGTGTCCGAACCTGTGCCGCCGTCGAAATAATCGGGAGCCCTGCCGCTGACGAAGCGATCGTCGCCGGCTTCGCCACGAACATTGGCAATCGTGCCGCCGGCGGTGATGACGTCGTTTCCTCCGCCGGCATAAACTTCAATCGGCAGGTCGCGCGCAAAATTGCGGTAGGGATCCGTCCCCGTCTGGCTCGCCAGCGTGATAGTGTCGTCATAGTCGGACGTTCGCAGGTAGCTCAGCTCTTCAAAGCCCTGAATGGTCCCGCCAAGGATTACGGCAGCCTGGCCATTGGCAATGCTATTGGCATCGAACACGACACCCGTCGTCTGCGCTCCGAGCGAAAGCCGCAATCGGTCGATGCCGGCACCACCATCGAGATCGTCGCCACTGCCGCCTGAGACGACGTCGTTGCCACCGTCTGCCCTGATGACATCATGCTCGGATCCGAGATCGTCTAGCGGAACGGCCGTGTCCAACCCCCCAAGAGCGCGGGTGAATTCTATCGCGTCGCCCGTGGAGAGATAATCTTCGGAACGCGAACCGATGATCGTGTCGGCCCCGCTACCACCAGCAACACGCAGGCTTCCGCCTTCACCCGCGTAGGTGATGTAGTCGTCGCCCGCGTCGCCGTAGATGGTTGCATTATCGGACTCGATATGATCGTTACCGTTTCCACCATGGACGGTGCCCTTGACGAAAATGCGGTCGTCGCCGTCACCGCCGAATACCGTGAATCCGCCGAGGCGTGCGCCAAGCACGGTGTCGTTTCCAGCGCCGCCGGCAATGGTTGTGCCGGTGTAGGTGGACAAAAGAACGTTGCTTCCATCGAGCACATCGTCGCCGTCGCCGCCGTCCGCGTAGCGCGTTTCGGCGCTGATGCGGATACGATCATTGCCGCCCATGCCGAGGATCACCTCACCGGTGCTTCCGGCGTTGATGTCATCGTCGAAGCCGGTCCCCTGGATCGCGGCAACCTTTTCGAATCCGCTGATGACCCCACCGGCGATGGTCTGGTTGATGGTGGTGAAGTCGACGGTCATCCCCGACGACGCACCCATGAAGCTGATGTTGAGTGAGTCGATGTCGGGGTAGAAGGGACCGACCGGACCTTGATAGCCGCCGTCTCCCCCCGCAGCGTCATCGCCGTAGCCGACGAACAAATGGTCCCATCCCGTCCCGCCGATCAAGACATCATGCTCGGTGCCCGTGTCGAAGCGGGCCGTGCTCGATAGTCGGTAGGCGCCGTCGACAAATTCGATGATCGGCGAGGACATGCCGTAGGCGCTGTACAGAAAATCCCCGCCATCGCCGCCATCGATGAGGTCTGCGCCGTCCCCGCCTTCGATGTGGTCCGTCCCGCTATCGCCGGAGAGCCGGTCGTCGCCACGGCCGCCTTCGATCACGTCATTGCCACTCGTGCCGTCGATGACATCATTACCGGAGGTGCCGACGAACTTAGCCATGTGAACCACTCCTAACCGGCCCGGCAGCCGGGCGAAGGATCACCGAACCTACAGGCGGCGTGGCGAAGAGGGCAAGCCAGAAACCCGGCCGAAGTCGCTGAACTTGCGGCGCAATGCTTCAGGAACGGTGGCTGCTCAAGAGGAGCATCTCACGGCTGCACCAACTCCGGAGTTATTGGCCACTCCGCAGAATGCCGACGCGCCGGACAGCAAGCTTCAAGTGCCATGGCCTTGCGTGAGGGCATCGGTGAACCGGACTCGCCACCAGAGCACGTCCTGCTGGCAGACCACTTCGAACATCGCCTGCCAGCGGCGGATGCGCTCGGCCTTGGGCATGGCCAGCGCTGTGCGGATCGCGTCCGCCATCTCTTCGGCGCTGTAGGGGTTGATCAGCAGGGCCTCGGTCAATTGCACGGCGGCACCGGCGAAGCGTGACAGGATAAGGACGCCGGGATCTTCGGGGTCCTGCGCCGCGACGAACTCCTTGGCGACCAGGTTCATGCCGTCGCGGATCGGGGTCACCAGCGCGATCCGGGCGGCCCGGTAGACGCCGGCCAAGACAGCGCGAGGATAGCCCTGATTGACGTACCGGATGGGTACCCAGTCGAGGTCGGCATGGGCCCCGTTGATACGGCCCGACAGTCCCTCCAGCGTGCTGCGGATGCGCTTGTAGCTTTCCACCGTTCCCCGCGACGGCGGCGCGATCTGAAGCAGGAAGACCTCCTTCCGCTCTTCGGGGCTTTCCACCAGGAAACGCTCGTAGCCGAGGAAGCGCTCTTCCAGTCCCTTGGAATAGTCCAGCCGGTCGACGCCGACGATCATCGCCCGGCCATTCGCGCTTTCGCGCATCTGGCGGAAGGTCTGCTGCGCCGTTTTCCCCGTGGCCAGCGTGGCGAATTCGTCGCTGTCGATCCCGATCGGACAGATGATCAGGCGGATCTGCCGCCCTTCGAGCTTGAGGATGCCGTCCTCGTAGACACCGCCGCTTTCGAACACGACGAATTCCACGAACGATTGCAGCCACTCGTCGGTATGAAAGCCGATGACGTCATAGGCGAATAGCGTCGCGACCAGATCCGAGGCTTCGGGCAGGGTCAGGAGCAGACGGCGCGGTGGCCACGGCGTGTGCAGGAAGAAGCCGATGCGATTGTCGCACCCGCGCTTGCGCAGCTCCTGGCCGAGCGGGATCATGTGATAATCCTGCACCCAGACCATGTCGTCGGGTTCGATCAGGGGAAACACCGTCTCGGCAAAGCGCTCGTTCGTACGCTGATATCCGTCGGCAAATCCGCGGCGGTATTCGGCGAGATCGACGCGGTAATGAAATAAGGGCCACAGGGTGCGATTGGCGTAGCCGTTATAGTATTCCTCGACGTCCTGTTCCTCGAGGTCGACCGTCGCGGTGGTGACCCCGTCCTCGCGGTGGAAGCTGATCTGACCGGAAAATTCCTCGGTGACATTGCCCGACCAGCCGAACCACAGGCCGCCGCTTTCGCGCAGCGCGGAGGTCAGCGCGACCGAGAGGCCGCCCTGCGCGCCGGTCGCTCCGCCGGTCGCCGCGGACACCCGATTGGAGATGACGATAAGGCGGCTCATCGGACCGAGCTCCAGGGTTTGCTGAGGAGGACAGCGCAATTGATGGTGCCGACCAGCGAATAGGTCTGCGGGTAGTTGCCCCACAACTCGCCGGTCTGCGGATCGATATCCTCCGACAGAAGCCCGGCGCCGGTGCGGCGCGAGAGCATTTCCTCGAACAGGACCCGCGCGTCAGCCTCCCGCCCGGTCGCCTGGAGCGCCTCAATCAGCCAGAAGGTGCAGACATTGAAGGCCGTTTCGGGCAGGCCGAAATCGTCTTCGGTGGCGTATCGGAGCATGTGCGATCCGCGCCGCAGCCCTTCCTCGACGGCTTTCAGCGTTCCGCTGAAGCGCGGATCGTCGGGGGTGAAAAAGCGCAGGTCGAGCAACTGGATCAGGCTGGCGTCGAGGTCGTCGCCTTCGAAGGTCGCCGAGATCCGCTGAGTGTCTTCGCGCCACGCCGCCTGTTCGATCCGGGCGCGGACGTGGTCGGCTCGATCCGACCAGTGGGTGGCCTTGTCATCGAGCCCGAGTGCTTCGGCCGCATGCGCCAGACGATCGCAGGCCGCCCAGCACATTGCCGCCGAATAGGTATGGACATGCTTGCGGGTGCGAAGCTCCCACAGCCCGGCGTCGGGCTGGTCAAACAATTCGAAAGCGCGATCCCCGACCTTTTCTAGCGCCGCAAAGTCTTCCGCGGTCGCCATTCGGAAAAGGCGCTGGTCGAAAAAGGCCTGTACGTTGGACAGGACGATCTGGCCGTAGGCATCGTGCTGCACTTGCTCGTAAGCCTGGTTGCCGACCCGCACCGGTCCCATGCCGCGATAGCCGGCAAGGCCTCCCTCCATCCGCTCCTCGAGCCGGGCCTCGCCGCTCAGGCCATACAAGGGCTGAATGTGTCCGCCCTTCGCCTCATCGACGATGTTGCGCAGGTAGCTGAGATAGCCTTCGAGGACGTCGAGCGCGCCCAGCCGGTTCAATGCCTGGACGGTGTAATAGGCGTCGCGGATCCAGCAGTAACGATAGTCCCAGTTGCGTTGCGATCCGGCATGCTCCGGGATCGAGGTCGTCAGCGCGGCGACGATCGCTCCGGTCTCCTCATGCTGGCAGAGCTTGAGGGTGATGGCGGCGCGGATCACCGCCTCCTGCCATTCGACCGGTGTCGCAAGGCCGCGCACCCATTCCTGCCACTCGGCCGACGTACTTCGCAGCATCTCGTTGGCGGCGCGCGACAGGTCGTCGGTGAACGGCTCGTCGGGGCCCATGAAGAAGACCAGTGGCCGTTCTAGCCGAAACAGCCGTTCTTCCCGCACCAGCGTCACCGGGGCGTCGGTCGTCAGCCGCATCGGGAGGGCGGGGAGGTCGTAGCGGATGTGGTTTGATCCGCCGGGCAACGGCTCGGCCGCCTCGCCCCAGTTCTGCGTCGGGCGCAGCCGAACGCGGATGCGCGGGCTGCCGCTCACCGGGAGGACCAGGCGCACGAAGGCGGCCGGGCGATAGGTGCGTCCGAGCCGCTGGAAGCGCGGACAGAAGTCAACGATCTCGATCGCATTGCCGACTGCGTCCGTCTTGCGGGTGACGAGGATCGGCGTGTTGCGCTGGTAGGATTGCTCGACCTCGACCTCCCCATCGAGGTCGATGGCCCACTGTCCCTGCGCTGGCTGCTCACCGCCGAGGAGACTGGAAAAGAGCGGGTCGCCGTCGACCCGGGGGACGCACGCCCAGACCATCGCACCCGTCCGGTCGACGAGGGCGCTGACCTGGCAGTTGCCGATCGGCCAGAGATCGAGCGTGGTCATGGCAGTTCCTCGCATGCCTCGGCGAGCCAGCGATGCACTTGGTCGACACCCCCCAACCGGTAAGTCGCTGCCGTCTCCCGTTCGTCCCCGACCAGAATTCCTGCGCCGCCCAGACCGCGGACGGCGACGAAGCCAAATTCATCGGTAATGTCGTCACCGAGGAATAGTGCCCGGCGCTTTGCGAGTTCGGGCTCGGTCATCATCGCCACGATGGCTGTTCCCTTGTTTCCATTGGCGGGCTTGATCTCGAACACCATCTTGCCCGGCAGCACGCGCATGTCGGCGCTCGCGGCGACATGGAGCGCCGCCACCCGGCAGGCCGTCTCGGCCTCCGGGGCATTGCGGAAATGGATCGCCGCCCCGAACGGCTTCTCCTCGACGATCACGCCGGCGTGCTGCGTCTCCACTTCGTGGAGAAAGGGCATGCATTCGTCCAGTGCGGCAGACCGGCGTATTTCGACCCCATCGCGTTCCAGCCCGTGGCTTCCGACGACCCTCAGCCGGTCGGACCCCAGCCATCGCCTGACGTCGGCCGTCGCCCGCCCGCTGACAAGGACGAGGCGTCCTTCGAGCTTGTCGCAAAGCCGCTCAAGCAGAGGAAGAAGGTCGGGGTCTACGGTAATCGCGTCGGGGCGTTCGGCAATCGGCACGAGCGTCCCGTCGAAGTCCAGAAAGAGGACGGAGTCTTTTAACAGATTCGTCGGTGGTGCGGGTAAGGGCATGATCCTCGCGCTGCAAAGGTGCGGTGAACTGGCTGACGACCGAACGCGCCGGATAGCAGCCAAACGAGGTCCGGTCGGCGCTGTTCCGCGCCGACATCCTCAAGGTTGGTGGCTTATGCGGTCCGCACGGTAGAGATTGCCACGATAAGGGCAGTGTCGCTTAGTGCGATAAGCAGCCAAACAGGCGCGGATAGAAGGTAGCATCGCTGCCGCACTCCTGCGATCTAGTCCGTCACGACCTGGCCCGCCATCACGGCACGGAGGGCAAAGGTCGCCAGCCAATGCTCGCCGGCATAGTCGCCGCTGAGATAGGGCAGGGCGGCAGCGAAGTTTGCATCCGCGAGGCGTTCCAGCACGGGCTCTGACGGATGTGGAGCAAGGCTGCGGCGGATCGAGCGCAGGGCCCAGGCCCGGCTGAGGTTGAGCCCGTCGAGATGCGCGGTCTTGCCGTCGCTGCGATCGGATACGAACGCCGGATCGAAACGCGCCTCGAGTACCCCGTTGTCGAGCAGGAAGCCCTCGAACCACGGCGCGAACGCCTTCCGGCTCCGGACTCGCGACATCAGCAGCGCGACGCTGAGGGCAGGGGACAGGAACTCGTCCCCGCCAGGCTCCCACCCGCGATAGTCGCGCTCGTCGGCGAAGCAGCGCTCGGCCCAGCCGCCGATCACCTCGGCCAGCTCCTGATCGTGCGACTGCGCCCACTCGAGCGCCAGCGTCAGCGCGAACGAGGTGTTGAAATGGGTCCCGACCGTTATCGGGTAGGTCAGTTTGTCGAGGTAGGTACTCAGACGCTCGGCAAAGGCGCGGGCGAGGGGTTCGAGGCGGCTGGCCCAGGAGCGATCCTCGTGCCGCTCAGCCTCCCCGTGCAGCGCCAGTACCCAGGCCCAGCCATAGGGCCGCTCGAACCCGCCCGATTGCGGGCGATAGAGATAGGCAAGCTCGGCTGCTGCCTTGTCGGCGGTGAAGCTGTCGTCCGCCAGAATTGTGATCCGCTCGGCCTCGGGCAGGTCCGGGAACAGCCGGCGGAGGGTCAGCAGGGTCCACCAGCCATGGACGCAGCTGTGCCAGTCGAAGCTGCCAAAGAAGATCGGGTGGAGCACGCGCGGCGGCACCGCGTCGCCGTCGCTCAGCAGCACATGATCTAGCTTGTGAGGATATTCCTGGGCGACGTGACCAAGGGCTATTCGGGCGAACCGCGCCGCCGTCTCCCGCGTCAGCCCGCTCACCGGAAGGCCGCCACGGAGATGATCAGGATGTTGAAGACCAGCAGCGGCAGGGCGGTCGCGACCTGCGCCTTGATCACCCCATATTGGTCCTTGAGCTCCAGCAGCGCAGCGGGGACGAGATTGAAGTTGGCGGCCATCGGGGTCATCAGCGTTCCGCAGAAACCCGCCAGCATGCCAACGGCTCCGATCACTGCCGGGTCGCCGCCATAGTCCTGAATCAGCAAGGGTACGCCGACCGCTGCGGCCATCACCGGAAAGGCGGCAAAGGCATTGCCCATGATCATCGTGAACAGCGCCATGCCGACCCCGAACACAGCCGCGGTCAGGAAGATGCTGCCTTCCGGGATCACCGCGCGCGTCAGGCCGCCAATGATGTCACCCACGCCCGCGGCGGCGAACAGCACGCCCAGCGCGGCCAGCATCTGCGGCAGGACCGCGGCCCAGCCGATCGAGTCGATCAGCCGCCGTCCTTCCTGCAGCGGGGTCAGCAGCGGCGGCCGGAGCCAGACAAAGATGGTCAGCAGCGCCAGCAGCACGCCGAGGCCCAGCAGGATATAGGTTTCGCGCTTGGCTTCGAACAGGCCGGATGCTCCAAGCGGCGTGTAGGTGTAGAGCAAGGTCCCGAACAAGGCGGTCACCGGGATGATCAGGGCCGGCAGGAACAGCCTGTTGCCGAGCTTTGCCGACCAGGCGTCGCGCTCTTCGATGCTGGTGGTCGGCGGATTGCCGCGTCCAACCAGGCCAAAGCCGGCAAGCGCCGCCAGTCCCAGCACCAGCAACCCGTTGCCAAGGTCGCCGATCAGGTCGCCGGCGAGCAGGCTCAGCGCCATCAAGCCCCAGAAGGCGGCATTGCCCCACCTCTTGCCGTTGCTGCGGTCGGCGGCGCTAAGGATCGCGAAGCCTGCGAACATCGCGCCCGCCAGGACGTACAGCCAGTGCAGCGTGATCATCGCCGCGGCTTCCGCAGCCGGCGGTCGAGCAGCAGCAGGCGCGCGCCGTGGACCAGGAAGGCAAGGATCGCGGTCGGGATCGCCCACACCGCCAACTGCAGCGGGGCAAGGTCAATGCCATAGGTTGCCAGGGTCGCCTGGATCAGCACGATCGAGCCGATAGCGAAGAAGATGTCCTCGCCGAAGAACACTCCGACGTTGTCAGTGGCTGCCGCCATCGCCTTCACCCTTTCGGCGGTTTTCTCGTCCAGCTCGCCATGCTCCTTTTCGGCCGCGGCCAGCGCCATGGGGGCGACCAGCGGCCGGACCGTCTGGGCGTGACCGGCGGTGGAATGAAGGCCGATGGCGGCGGTGATCTGACGATAGCCGAGATAGAGCAGGAGCAATTTGCCGGTGGTTGCCCGCTGCATGGAGCGGATCACGGCGGCGGCGCGCTGCTGCAGTCCGAACCGTTCCAGCATGCCGATCACCGGAAGCACGATCCAAACAATGGCGATGATCCGGTTGTCGTTGAACGCCTTGCCGAAGGTGGCGATCACCGCCAGCGGGTCGAGTCCGGCGAGTAGCCCGGTGGCGAGCGCCGCGGCGGTGACCACCAGCATCGGATTCAGCCGCAAGGCAAAGCCGGCGACCACCAGCAGGATGCCGAGCAGGGGCCAATAGTTCATGGGCGCTCTCCAAACCCGCCGCCACCCGGCGTTTCGATGATGAAGCGGTCGCCGGGTGCCATGTCGGCCTTGCCCGTCGCACCGAGTGGTTCGACCGCGCCGTTCGCCCGCTCGACCCAGTCGCGCCCGGGCTGGGCAGGGGCGCCGCCGGCCAGCCCTGCGGGTGCTACCCGCCGCCGGTTGGCGAGGATGTTGGCCCGCATCGGCTGAAGGAACGTGATCTCGCGCACCACTCCGTCACCGCCATGGTGACGGCCAGCGCCACCCGATCCGCGGCGGATGGCGAAGCGGTCGAGCCGGACCGGCAACCGGGTCTCCAGGATTTCGGGATCAGTCAGCCGGCTGTTGGTCATGTGGGTCTGCACCGCATCCGTTCCGTCATGGTCCGGGCCCGCGCCCGACCCGCCGGCGATGGTTTCGTAATATTGGTGATGCGCGTTGCCGAAGGTGAAGTTGTTCATCGTGCCCTGGCTCGGCGCCAGCCGCCCGGTGGCGGCGAACAGCGCGTCGGTGACGACCTGGCTGGTTTCGACATTGCCGGCGACAACCGCGGCGGGAAATTCGGGCGACAGCATAGAGCACTCCGGCAGCACCAGTTCGACCGGTCTGAGGCAGCCGTCGTTCAAGGGAATGTCGTCGTCCATCAGAGTCCGGACGACATAGAGCGAGGCGGCCCGGGCGATCGCGCGCGGGGCGTTGAAGTTGTCGGGCCGCTGCGGGCTGGTGCCGGTGAAGTCGAACACTGCCGATCGCGCGGCCCGGTCGACGCGGATCGCTACCTTCACCACCGCGCCATTGTCCATTTCGTAGGCGAACGCGCCGTCTTCCAGGCCACCGAGCAACTGCCGCACGCTCTCCTCGGCATTGGCGAGGACGTGGCCCATGTAGGCGGTGACGACCGTCGGCCCATAGTCGGCGGCGATCCGGCCCAGCATGTCGGCACCGCGACTGCACGCGGCAAGTTGCGCCTTGAGGTCTGCCATGTTGCGGTCGGGACGGCGGACCGGCCACTCGCCGCTGCCGAGCAGCGCCAGCATCTCCGCCTCGCGCAGGCGACCCTCGTCGACCAGCAATTCATTGTCGATCAGCACGCCTTCCTGGGTGATCGAGAGGCTTTCGGGCGGCATCGACCCGGGCGCGATCCCGCCGACGTCGGCATGGTGGCCGCGTGCGGCGACGAAACCGGTCGGCGCGTCGCCCTCGTCCAGGAACACCGGCACGATCACGGTAATGTCGGGCAGGTGGGTGCCGCCGCGATAGGGGTCATTGAGCAGGTAAGCGTCGCCGCGCCGGATCCCGCGACCGTCGCGGCCTTGGCCACGCGCCTCGATGATGGTGCGGATGCTTTCGCCCATCGATCCCAGGTGTACCGGAATGTGCGGCGCGTTGGCGATCAGTGCCCCTTCGGCGTCGAACAGCGCGCAGGAGAAATCGAGCCGCTCCTTGATATTGACCGAGGTGGCGGTGGCCTGCAGCGCCACGCCCATTTCCTCGGCCACCGCCATGAATAGGTTGTTGAAGATCTCCAGCCGGACCGGATCGACCTCACTGCCGATCGTGCGGCGTGCTTGCAGCGGCTGCGTGCGGGACAGGATTAACGTCCCGTCATGCGCCCGCTTCGCGACCCAGCCGGGCTCGACCACCGTGGTCGAGGAAGCATCGAGGATCAGTGCCGGGCCGGCGACCTCCTGCGCCTCGGCCAGCGCGTCGCGCCGATAGCAGGACCACGCACCATGAACCGTCGCTTCGGCGCCAGGACCTGCGGGCTGCGCCAGCGCCGTCGGCAGCCCCGACCCGCCGACCGCTTCCGCGACCAGCGCTTCAACGATGACGGGCGAGCCCTCGTCGGTGTAGCCGAACCGCTGCCGATGCGTGGCGTGAAAGTTCGCCGCCAACGCCTCCTGCCCGGCAAGGGGCAGCTCGATCGACGTGTCGCTGCCTTCCAGCCGGAGCCGCGCCCGTTCGGCGACCCTGATGCTGTCCGGCGCGACGGCCTGGGTCTCCAGCGCCTGCCGCGCCTCGCTGGTCAATTCGGCCATGGCCTCGGCATGGCTCACCCCGAGTGGCTGCCGCCAGCTTCGCTCACGAATGACCTTGCGCTCGGCCAGTCCGATCCCGAACGCCGACAGCACGCCCGCCAGCGGGTGGATCAGGATCCGCTCCATCCCCAGCCGGTCGGCGACCGAGCAGGCATGCTGCCCGCCCGCCCCGCCGAAGCAGGCCAGGGTGTAGCGGCTGACGTCATACCCGCGCGCGACCGAAATCTTGCGGATGGCGGCGACCATGTTCTCGTTGGCGATGGCAAGGAAACCCTCGGCGATCTCCTCCGCCGAGAGGTGCTTGCCGCTCGCGGTCCGGACCGCCTCCGCCACCTCTTCGATGCGAGCGAAGGCGTGCTCGCGGTCGAGCGTCTGGTCGCCCTTAGGCCCGAATACCGCGGGAAACAGCTCGGGCACGATCCGACCTAGGACCAAATTGCAGTCGGTCACCGTCAGCGGCCCGCCGGCACGGTAACAGGCCGGCCCCGGCTGCGCTCCGGCGCTCTCAGGTCCGACCCGGAAGCGCATGCCGTCGAACCGGCAGATCGACCCGCCGCCCGCCGCCACCGTATGGATCTGCATCATCGGCACGCGGACCCGGACGCCCGCAACCAGGCTTTCCTCCGCCAGTTCGAGCGCGCCGGCATAATGCGACACGTCGGTCGAGGTGCCGCCCATGTCGAAGCCGATTAGCCGCTCTTCGCCATGCGCCGCCCCCGCCGCGACCATTCCCACCACGCCGCCGGCAGGGCCCGACAGGATCGCATCCTTGCCGCGAAAGGCGTGGGCAGCGGCAAGACCGCCATTCGATTGCATGAAGCTCAGCTCCGCAGCCTCGCCCAGCCCAGCCGCGACCCGGTCAACGTAGCGGCGCAGCACCGGCGACAGATAGGCGTCGGCTACCGTGGTATCGCCGCGGCTGACGAACTTGATCAGCGGCGCGACTTCGTGGCTGACGGACACCTGCGCGAAACCAAGTTCCCGCGCCAGTTCGGCGAGGCGCTGTTCGTGCGCGGGATAGGCCCAGCCGTGTATCAGGATGATGGCGAGGCTGTCGAAGCCCCGGTCGCGAAGCTCGCCGAGCACGACCCGCGCCGCCTCCTCGTCGAGCGGCAGAAGCACCGCGCCGTCCGCCGCGACCCGCTCGGCCACTTCCGCCACCGCTGTATAGAGCATCGACGGCAGCACGATGTGGCGAGCGAAAATCTCCGGCCGCGCCTGCGTCCCAATCCTCAGCACATCGGCGAAGCCGCGCGTGGTGACCAGCGCCGTCCGTTCGCCCTTGCGCTCGAGCAGCGCGTTGGTCGCGACCGTGGTCCCCATCCGCACCGAGGCGAGGCTTCCGCCTTCTTCGTTCAGCACCTGCCGGATGGCCTCCAGCGCGGCGTCGTCATAGCGGTCGGGCCGCTCTGACAGCAGCTTGAGTATGCGTTGCCGGCCATCCGAACTGGTGGCGATGACGTCGGTAAAGGTGCCACCCCGGTCGATGGCGAACGACCATGAGCGGTTCACCCCCGCCTTTCAGCATAGGGTGAGAGAGCGCTCAAGGGGGCGCGGGCTAGAAAGCGCTGCCCGGTCAGCTCCGGGCGAGGGACGCGGCGCGTGCCGCCGCATCGCCGATCTCGGCCAGGCTCATGCCCTTCTTCACCATCCAGCTTCCGCCGATGCAGGTGACGGCAGGCTCGGCCAGCCACTCGGGCGCGCTCGCCTCGGTGATTCCGCCGGTCGGGCAGAAGCGAACGGCCCCGAACGGGGCGGACAGAGCACGGAGCGCCGGAAGGCCGCCCGACGCCTCGGCCGGAAAGAATTTGAAGCGGGTCAGGCCAAGGTCGAGCCCGCGCATGATATCGCCCGCGGTGGCAACTCCGGGCAGATAGGCGAGCCCAGTCGAGGCAACGGCGCGGGTCAAGCCCTTGGTCAGGCCCGGCGCGACGATGAACCGCGCTCCCGCCTCGCGCGCTTCGAACAATTGCCACTCGTTGAGCACCGTGCCGGCCCCGACGATCGCGCCCTTGACCCCCGCCATTGCACGTATCGCGCCCAGCGCCTGCGGGGTTCGAAGGGTGACTTCGAGCACCGGAAGACCCGCCTCGACCAGCGTTTCCGCCAGCGCCACCGGATCATGCTCGCCGTCCAGCACCAGCACGGGGATCACCGGCGCGGCGTGCATCACCTCTTCGAGCGTCATGCGAATTTCCTCGCAAAGGCCGCGGCGGCGCCGAACAGGCCCGGTTGCGGGTGGGTGATGAGCTTGACGGGCAGCGCGTCCATCCGTCGCTCGAATCGACCTTTTGCGATGAAGCGGTCGCGAAAGCCAGAGCGGGGCAGGTGGTCCTTGAGGCGGTATCCAAGGCCCCCGCCAATCGCGACTGCCACCGCGCCCTGCGCGAGCGCGAGGTCGCCAGCGACCGCGCCGAGGGTCAGGCAGAAGCGGTCAAGCGCGGCGGCGGCCAGGCTGTCGCGGCCCTCCATCGCGGCGCCCCAAAGCTCCTTTTCGTCATGGATGGTGGCCGGCCGCCCTTCGAGACTGGCGAGCGCTTCGTAGAGGTTCATCAACCCGCGCCCGGACAGGATGCGTTCGACCGAGACCCGGCGGAAGCTCTTGCGCAGCTCGGCCAGGATCCGGTCCTCGAGCGAATCGAGCGGCGCGAAGTCGATGTGCCCGCCCTCGGTCTCGATGACTTGCGCGCCGCCCTTGCCCAGCAGCAGGCCGGCGACACCAAGCCCGGTGCCGGGCCCGAGGATGGTGACCATCCCCTCGTCCGGAAGCGGCTCGTCGGGCCCGCAAAGGTGGGTGTAGGCGCTGCCGTCGAACGCCGCGACGGCCGAGGCCACCGCGCCGAAATCATTCACCACCACATAATCACTGACGCCCAATTTCGCGGGGATCAGCGCGGGGCGGATCACCCACGGGTTATTGGTGAGCTTCAGCAATTCGCCGCCGACCGGCCCTGCGAAACTGATTGCCAGGGCAGGGGGCAGCGGCTCCTCGGTGAGCCGGGCGAATTCCTCCCACGCCAGCTGGAAGCTGCCATGATCGGCGGTCCGCAGCGTGACCGGCTCGTCCATGGCGACGACGCGGTCGCCATCGAGAGTGGCCATCGCGAAGCGGGCATGGGTGCCGCCGATGTCGGCGCTGACGATGCGGCGGGTCATAGGGCTTCGGCGTCCATCGCGTGGAGCATCGCAGAGGCGCCGCGCTCGGCATCGTCGGCAGTCCCGCGCATCAGCGCGAACAGCTCGCGACCGGTGCCGACCGGCGGCGGCGGCGGCGGGGCCGGCTCGCGCGCGGACAAGTCGACGTCGACCACTTCGAGCATGCCGCGATTGGCGCAGACCCGGACGAGGTCGCCATCGCGAACCCGGCTGAGCGGACCGCCGCCCAGCGCTTCGGGCGAGACGTGGATCGCGGCCGGGACCTTGCCGCTGGCGCCGCTCATGCGGCCGTCGGTGACCAGCGCGACCCGGAAGCCGCGGTCCTGCAACACGCCGAGGGGCGGGGTCAGCTTGTGGAGCTCAGGCATGCCGTTGGCGCGTGGGCCCTGAAAGCGGACCACTACCACCACGTCGCGGTCGAGCTCGCTCGCCCCAAACGCCCTCAGCACCTCATTCTGATCGGAGAAGACGCGGGCCGGGGCCTCGATCGTCCACCGCGACGGGTCCACCGCACTGGTCTTGAGCGTGGCCCGGCCTAGGTTGCCCTTGACCAGCCGCATGCCGCCATCGGCCAGGAACGGCTCGGTCACAGGACGGAGCATGGTGTCGTTGCGGCTTTCCGTCACTTCACGCCAGACCAGTTGCTCCCCCTCCATCTCGGGGTGCGAGGTCCAGGTGCCGAAGTCGTCGGCGCCGGCCGTTAGGATGTCGGTATGCAGCAGCCCCGCTGCGCCAAGCTCGCGCGCGACGAAGGCGATCCCGCCGGCATAATGAAAGTCGTTCACGTCGCCAGACCCATTGGGATAGACCCGCGCCAGCAGCGGAACGGCGGCGGAAAGATCGTCGAAGTCCTGCCAGTCGATGTGGATTCCCGCCGCCCGTGCGATCGCCGGCAGGTGGATCGCATGATTGGTCGACCCGCCGGTCGCCATCAGCCCGATCATCGCATTGACGATCGCGCGCTCGTCGACGCACGTCGCCAGGGGTCGCTCCTTGGCGGCGGCCAGTTCGACGACCCGATGCACCGCGGCGCGGGTCAGTGCCTGGCGCAGGCCCGTTCCCGGCTGGGTGAAGGCGCTATTTGGGACATGCAGCCCCATCAGCTCCATCATCATCTGGTTCGAATTGGCGGTGCCGTAGAAGGTGCAGGTGCCCGGCGAATGATAGCTCGCGCTTTCCGACGCCAGCAGTTCGTCGCGCCCGACCTTGCCCTCGGCATAGAGCTGGCGGATCCGCTGCTTCTCCTTGTTCGGCAGGCCCGACGGCATCGGCCCGCCCGGCACCAGCAGCATCGGCAGGTGGCCGAAGCGCAGCGCGCCGATCAGCAGGCCCGGCACGATCTTGTCGCAGATGCCGAGCAGCGTCGCGCCGTCGAACATGCCGTGGCTCAGCGCCACCGCAGTGCTCATCGCGATCACGTCGCGGCTGAAGAGCGACAGGTCCATCCCGTCCTGTCCCTGCGTCACGCCGTCGCACATCGCCGGGACCCCGCCCGCGACTTGGCACGTGGCGCCGACCTCGCGGGCGTAGATCTTCATCTGCTCGGGGAAGCGGGCATAGGGCTGATGCGCGCTCAGCATGTCGTTGTAACTGGTGACAATGCCGATGTTCGGCCCGGCCTGGTCACGGATCCGGTCCTTGTCGCCCTCCGCCGCGGCGAAGCCGTGCGCGAAATTGCCGCAGCTCATCCGGCTCCTCGAAATGCCGCGTTCGCCCTGCTGCGCCATCAGTTCGAGGTAGCGCGTCCGCCCCGGCTTCGAGCGCTCGATGACGCGATCGGTCACCGCCGCGATGCGCGGATCGAGCCTAGTCATTCCAGCTTCTCCCGTCGCGCTCGATCAAGGCGATCGCGGCGGAGGGGCCCCAGTTGCCGGCGGCGTAGGGCCGCGGACTGGTGCCGGCCCCCTCCCAGACCGCACGGATCCCGTCGATCCACTGCCATTGGGCTTCCACCTCGTCGCGGCGCACGAACAAGGTGGGGTCACCCTCGACCAGGTCAAGCAGCAGCCGCTCGTAGGCGATGCGTCGCCGCACGTCGGCAAAGGCATCGGCCTGCTCGATGTCGAGCTCGACCTCGCGCAGGCGGATTCCGCCGCGGTCGAGGCCGGGCTGCTTGGCCATCAGCTCCAGCGTGATGTTCTCCTCGGGCTGGATGGCGATGATCAGGCGGTTGGGCGCGGCGCTGGCCCCGCGCGACGCGAACATCGAATGGGGCAGCGAGCGGAACTGGATGGCGATCTCGGTCCGCCGGTCGGGAAGCCGCTTGCCGGTGCGCAGATAGAAGGGGACGCCGGCCCAGCGCCAATTGTCGACATGGGCCTTCAGCGCGACAAAGGTCTCGGTCCCGCTCGCCTTGCCCAGCTCCTCGCCATAGGCGGGGACCGGCTTGCCGCCGACCGCGCCCGCGACATATTGCCCGGTGACGCTGTCCTCGGACCTGATGGGCCGCAACGAGCGCAGCACCTTGACCTTCTCGTCGCGCACCGCGGTCGCGTCAAGTTGCGATGGCGGCTCCATCGCCACCAGCGCCAGCAGTTGCAGCATGTGGTTCTGTACCATGTCGCGTAGCGCGCCGGCACCGTCGTAATAATCGGCGCGGCCCTCCAGCCCGACGGTCTCGCTGACCGTGATCTGGACGTGATCGATATGCGCAGTGCTCCACACCGGCTCGAAGAGCAGGTTGGCGAAGCGCAGGGCGAGGAGGTTCTGAACCGTTTCCTTGCCCAGGTAATGGTCGATCCGGAAGGTCCGCTCCTCGGGGAAGGCGGCGGCGACGGCATCGTTGATCGACCGGCTCGAAGCGAGGTCGGACCCGAGCGGCTTCTCGAGCGCGAGGCGGACGTGCGGCCCGGCCAGCCCGACTGCCTCGAGGTTGTCGATGGTCGGCTTGAACAGCGACGGCGCGGTCGACAGGAAGATGGCGGTCTCACTGCCCTCGGGCACCGCTGCGGCCAGCCGCTGGTAGCCGCCGGCATCGGTCGCATCCAAGGTGACGTAGGTCAGCAGGGCAACGAACGCCTCGACCGCGCTCTCGTCGACGAAGGTCGCCGGCACATGAGCGGTCAGCGCGGCGCGGGCATGCTCGCGGAAGTTCGCATCATCATGCGCCGAGCGTGAAGTGGCGACGATCCGCAGGTCCGGGGGCAGCAGGCCGTCACGGTGAAGCGCGTAGAGCGAGGGCAGGAGCATGCGCGCGGCGAGGTCGCCGGTCGCGCCGAACAGGATCAGGGTCGTCGCTTTGGTCTGTTTGCCAGGTTGGTCGGGCACTAACGCTTCCAGTCTGCGAGCAGCCAGCCGAGGATTTCCGGCAATCGTGCTGCCCACGCATTCTCCTCATGCGCGGTGCCCTTGTAAACGCGGCTTTCGAAATACTTGCCGCGGGTCCATCCCGCCTTGGCCACGCCCTCGTCCAGTACCGCCTGATAGGGGGCGTAGCCGGCATCCAGCGTCTCGGTGCCGTGATCCATCCACAGCTTGCGCCCGCCCGGGGCGCCGAGCCGGGTCGACAGGTAGCGCCGCCAGTCGGCCTTCACCATCTCGGCCATCTGCGGCTGCTGGGTCAGCAGGCCGGGATCGACCAGCGGCGAGTGGGTCGACACCGCCGCCGCCTTGCCGAACACGTCGGCCCGCTCGGTCAGCGCGTAGAGGCTGATGAGGCCACCCATGCTGCTTCCGGCGACCGCGGTGAAGCGCGGCTGCGACCGGGTGCGATACTCCCGGTCGATCCGCGGCTTGAGTGTTTCGGCAAGGAAGGTCAGGTAATCGTCGCCCGCCAGCTTGCCCTTGGCGAAGCCAGCAATGCCCTTGGCGAATTCGGGATTGGCGACACGGGTCGGGAAGTAACGCAAGTAGCGCGGCGCGCCCGGATGATCGGCGGCGACAATGATGAACGGCGCCACCTTGCGCGCGGCGATCAGCTTCAGCGCCGCCTTGTCCGCCGCCCACACCTTGTTGAAGCCCGAGCGCTTGGGGAAGAAGACGTTCTGCCCGTCGTGCATGTACAGCACCGGATAGTGGCGCCCGGGCTCGCGGTCGTAGCCCGGCGGGACCCACACGGTGACATGGACCTGGCCGATGTCGGCCGGCTGGTCGAACTCGACGAAGCGGCCCTGTGCGCCAGCCGGCGAGACCAGGACGAAGATCAGCGCGGCAATGGCGAGCAGCCAGCGCATCAGCGGCCGAGCCTCACGAAGCGCACCGCAAAGCCGCCGCCCGGCGCCATTCGCAGCGCCATCCGGTCGGCGGCAGTGACATTGCGCTTCTCGATCGCGATTGCCCGCGGGTTGGTGCGGAAGTCGGCGCCTTCGCCGTCACGGTAGATTTCCGCCCGATAGCGGCGACCCGCCTCGAGGAAGCCGAGCGGCAGGTCGAGGTCGCGGCCCTCCTCGTTGGTGATCCCGCCGAGGAACCAGTTGGGCCCGCCCCGCTCCTTGCGGGCGATCACGCCATATTGGCCGACGTCGCCAGCCAGCATGCGCGTGTCGTCCCAGTCGACCGCGACATCCTTGATGAACTGGAACGGCCTGGGGTTCTTCTCGTAATTCTCGGGCAGGTCAGCCGCCATCTGGATCGGCGAGGCGACGGTCACATAATAGGCCAGCTGGCGGGCCAGGGTCGACGGGATCGGCGTGTTGCCGCGGCCCATCAGGCTGAGGATGCCGGGGGTGAAGTCCATCGGCCCGGCAAGCATCCGGGTGAACAGCAATTCGGTGTCGTAGTGCGGCGGGTTCTTGGGCTCTGCCCAGGCATTATACTCCATGCCCCGCTGGCCTTCGCGACTGACCCAGTTGGGATAGGTGCGACGAAGGCCCGTGTCCTTGATCGGCTCGTGCGGGTTGATCGCAATGCGGCGCTTGGCCGCTTCCTCGACCACCTTCAGATGGTGGCGGCTCATCACCTGGCCTTCATGCCATTCGAATACCTTGCGGCCGTTGGTATCGAGCGCCTGCACCCCGCCCGCATCGGCAACATAGCCGGTCTTGATCGCTTCCATGTTCATGTCACGCGCAAGGTCGAGCGCCGGCTCGAGCTGCCGCTCGTAATTGGCGATGTTGGCGCTGGTTTCATGATGCCCGATGAGGTGGACGCCCTTGCGCTTGCCGTAGGCGGCGAGGCTGCTGATGTCGTAATCGGGATAGGGCTCGGTGAAGCTGAATTCGTCGCCGGTCGCGAACCAGTCGCCGTCCCAGCCCTTATTCCAGCCCTCGACCAGCACGCCGCGGAAGCCGTGCTTGGCGGCGAAGTCGATCATCTTGCGGGTGTAGGCCGTGGTCGCGCCATGCTTGGGGCCCGACGCCCAGCTCTGCGTCTCGATGTGCATCCCCCACCACACGCCGACATATTTCTGTGGTTTCACCCAGCTGACATCGCCCAGCTTGTTGGGCGCGTTGAGGTTCAGGATTTCCTTGTTGGCGTGGTACAGCGACGGCGCATCCGCCGCGATCAGGATCACCCGCCAAGGCGTTTCGAACGGCGTGTCGCGCACAACCTTGGGCCCGCTTGACGAGGGCGTCAGGTCGGCCTTCATCAGCCCGCCCTGCACATGCGCGACGTTCATCCCCGAATAGTCGACCAGCGCCGCTTCATGGATCGCGACGTGGATCCCGTCGTCGCGGCGGATGGTGAACGGCGTCTGCGCAGTACCGACCCCGGTGATCGGGGTATTGTTGTAAAGATATTCCTCGCGGTTGCTTTCATAGGCCGGTGCCCACCACGCGCGGCCTTGCCCGAGCACCCGGAACTGGGTGAGCTCCTCGACGATGTTGGCGGTCTTGAGGTTCTCCTGTTCGGGGAACTCGTAGCGGAAGGCGACCGCGTCATCGAACAACCTGAACCGCACCCGCATGGTGCGGCGCAGCTTGTCCTTCTCCTGAAAGGTCAGCGCCACCTCATTGTGGTGGTCGCGGACCTGCCGCCATTCGCCCCACGGCTGCTCCCAGGTGCTGTCGACCTTGGCTTCGGTCTTGCCCTTCAGCTCCATGTTGCGGAGCATCTGGCGGCTGTCGCTGAACAGGAAGCCGAGGTGGCTTTCGCCGATCACTGGCGTGGCCCCTCGCGCTACCGCATAGCCGACCCGGCCCTCGCCATTGGTGGTCACCGTCAGCGTCAGCGTGCCGGAGGGTGAGGCAGCGGTCGCCACGGTCGTCTGCGCGACAACCGGCGCCGACAGCGACAGGGCGGCAAGGGCAAGCAGCATACGCATAGGATCAGAGTTCCTCGATCAGGGCCGCATAGGGCCCGAGTTCTCCGCCGGCACGCTCGCCGGTGGAGAAGATGGTAGCGCCCGCCAGCACGAAGCCCGCAGGGTAGGCCGACAGGTTGAAGGTGCAACGCAGCCGTTGATTGCCACGGACACGCTCGAAGACCAGCACTTGCTCGCTTGCCTCGATCACCTCGAGCGAGCCCCAGCGCAGCGCCTGATGCGAATTGCGCAGCGCGATCACCGCGCGGGTGAAATGCAGCAGCGAGCCGGGATCGGCAGCCTGGGCATCGACGCTCAAGGCGGGATGGTCTTGGCCGAAAGGCAGCCACGGCGAACCGCCGGTAAAGCCAAGCCCGGGTTCGCTGCGCGACCAGGGCATCGGAGTGCGAACCCCGTCGCGGCTCAGCGTCTGCGGCCAATTGGCGATCGCCTCGGGGTCCTGCAGCAGTTCGAACGGCACTTCGACCTGGGTCAGGCCAAGCTCTTCGCCCTGATAGAGGATGATCGATCCCCTGAGCGCCGCCAGCAGCAGCATCTTGGTCCGGGCGAATTGCGCCGCATGGGCCTCGTCGACCCACCGCGACAGCGCGCGCGGCGCATCATGGTTCTCGAACGCCCAGCTTGGCCAGCCCATGTCCGGCCGGTCGGGCCAGCGCCGCGCGCTCTCCGCCACCAACGCCGGGGTCAGCCGGTCGGCGTACAGGAAATCGAACCCGTAAGCGCTGTGGAGTCGCCCGGGCGCGGTATAATCCGCCATCTCCTCGCGCGCCTGCTCGCCGCCGACCTCGGCCAGTGCGAACGCGGCGCCATGATCGTCGCACAGTGCCCGGATCCGCTCGAGGAACGGCAGGACCTCGGGCTGCGACTGGTTATGGAAATGATGCTGCAGGTCGAACGGCCGAGTCCGCTGCTTTGGCTCCGCGACCGGAGGATTATCGGTCAGCCGCCGGTCGTGCATCATGAAGTTCACCGCATCGAAGCGGAAACCGTCGACCCCGCGGTCGAGCCAGAACTTCACGATATCGAGCAACGCCTGCTGCACCGCCGGATGATGCCCGTTGAGCTGCGGCTGCTCCTTCAGGAAGTTATGATGGTAATATTGCTCACGCCGCGCGTCCCAGGTCCAGCTCGGCCCCCCGAATACCGACTGCCAGTTGCTCGGAGGTGACCCGTCCGGCTTGGGATCGGCCCACACATACCAGTCGGCTTTCTCGGCCGTCCGGCTGGACCGGCTTTCGACGAACCAGCGATGCTGGTCGCTGGTATGCGAGAAGACGAGGTCGATGAGCACCTTGAGCCCGAGCCCGTGGGCACGGGCGATTAGCGCGTCGAAGTCGGCCAGCGTCCCGAAGGTCGGATCGACGTCGCGATAATCGGCGACGTCATAGCCGAAGTCCTTCATCGGCGAGGTGAAGAAGGGCGACACCCACACCGCATCGACCCCCAGGTCGGCGACATGGCTCAGGCGGGCGGTAATCCCCCGCAAATCGCCGATCCCGTCGCCATCGCTGTCGCAAAAGCTGCGCGGGTAAATTTGATAGATGGACGCGCCGCGCCACCAGGGCTCGGCAGAGGCCGGCTTGGCCCGCACCGGCGGCTCAGCGAACGGCGCGGCAGATGACATGGCCGAACGCGGGCAAGGTGACGCGGATAGTCCCCGGGACGACCGGGGCGGCGGGGCACGGGCCCGACAGCGAGGCGAGGCCGCTGATATCGGCGGCGACCGCGACATTGCGGGTGATCGGCTGGGCCGAGGTATTCACCGCGACGATGACTTCCTCGTAGCGGTCGGCCGGTTCCAGCGAGACGGTGCGCACAAGCGGCGGAACCATGCGGCGGCTGAAGGCGAGCAGCCCGGGCTTGTCCTCGGCCGCGAGCAGGCGGCTATCACCGCGGCGCAGCGCCTCGCTGCCGGTGCGGATGCGGGCCAATTCGGCGATCAGCTTGTAGAGCGGGTGCGCGGTGTCGAAATTCTCGACCGCGTTGGTGCGCGTGGTGCCGAGCAGCTTGTTGTCGAGATATGTCGCGGTATTCGACGGGAACATCGTCTCGCGCGAATCCTGGTCGCCGCCATCGCCGACGAAGCCCTGCTCGTCGCCATAATAGACCGTCGGCACGCCGCGCCACGTGAACATCAGCACATGACCGAGCTTCACGCGTGCCAGCAGTTCGTCCGCGCTCGCCGCCTTATTGCCTTCGCGGACATAGAAAGCGAAGCGGCCCTGGTCGTGATTGCCGAGGAAGGTCGGCAATTGCCGCGCGCTCGCCTTGCCGCCGGCGTAAAGCACGTCTTGATTGAGAAATTCGCGCCAGATCTCGGTCGGTTGTCCGCTGGCCAGGCTGCGCAACGCGGCCTGCTTGAAGGCGAAGTCGAGCACTGCGGGCAATTTGTCCTCGACCGTATGCTTGGCGAGGAAGCCCGGACTGAAGTCGTCGTTGGCGACCTCGCCGAAGATATGGAAGTTCGGAATGCCGCGCGCCCTGGCGCGGCTCAGCATGGCCGGCACGAATTGCTGCCAGAATTCGGGATTCACGTGCCGCGCGGTGTCGATGCGGAAGCCGTCGATTCCGAACCGGTCGATCCAGCTGCCGTATACCTCGATCATGCCGGCCACGACCTTGGGCTGCTCGGTCATCAGATCGTCCAGCCCGACGAAATCGCCCTGCGTCGAGCTCTCTCCGGTGAACGTACTGTCGCCGCGATTGTGATAGAGCAGGGGGTCGTTGAGCCAGGCCGGCACCTTGACGTTCCGCTCCTTGGCGTCGGTGTTCAGCGTGTAAGCGTAATTGGGATCGGTCAGCTTCGCGAAGTTGTCCGGCGTGCGGACGGTCTCGCCCAGGAAGCCCGGGTTGATCGGGGCACCGCCCGTGCCGCCGCGGCGCTGATAGGGATAGTCGGCGATCGAGCGGTACGGACAGGCATTCGCCGCCTCGCACTCGGCGAACTTGATGACGTCGGCCGTGTGGTTGGTGATGATGTCCATGTAGACCTTCATCCCGCGCCTGTGGGCGGCGTCGACGAAGGCCTTGAAGTCGGCATTCTCGCCGAAATGCGGGTCCACGCGGGTGAAATCGGTCACCCAATAGCCGTGATAGCCCGCGCTCTCCTGGCCCTTGCCGCCCTGCACCGGCTTGTTCTTAAACACCGGCGCGAACCAGATGGCGGTGACGCCCATGCCCTGCAGGTAATCGAGGCGGCGGATAAGCCCCTTGAGGTCGCCGCCATGGTAGAACCCCTTGTGGGCCGGGTTGAATCCGCTCTGCAGCGGGCCGCCCGTGATCCCTCCGGTATCATTCCTGCGGTCGCCATTGTCGAACCGGTCGGGCAGCAGGAAGTAGATCACCTCGTCTTCCGGCAGCCTGGTGCGGAAGTCCGCGGCAGGGGCCGGCTGCGCGGCGACGAGAGCAAGGGCGGTGATCAGGCTCATGCGGCGACGGCCTCAAGCTTGGCGCCGGTTCCTTCGAGGAACTGGCGATGGGTGGGAAGGCGGCTGACGGTGCCGGCCATGACGGTCTTCAGATTGGCGAGGAAGCTGTCGAGCTCGGCTTCGGACAGCGCATCGGCCATATGGTCGTAGCGTTCAGGAACGATGCCTTGGCCCAGCATCACCTGCAGCCAGCCGACCTCATGGAACAGTTCCTGGCCGTGGCGAAAGATCCGGCCGGTGTCGCGGAACAGGTCGATCCGCTCCTTCAGGCTGTCGGGCACCGTCATTTCGCGGCAGGCGGTCCACATCGGCGCATCGGTCCGGCTGTTGGCGTGGTAATGGAGGATGATGAAGTCGCGCACGCCGTCGAATTCGGCGATCATCTGGCGATTCAATTCGTCGCGGTAAGCGGGCTCGAAGCCGGCATCGGGGAACAGGGTCGACAACTTCACCACCGCCGACTGGATGAGGTGGATGCTCGTCGATTCGAGCGGTTCGAGGAATCCGCTCGACAGCCCGATCGCGACAACATTCCCTTCCCAGAACGTTTCGCGCCGCCCGGTGGTGAACTTGATTAGCCGCGGTTCAGCGATCGGCTTGCCCTCGAGGTTCGCCAGCAGCACGTCGCGGGCAATTTCCTCGCTGGTGAAGGCGGAGGAAAAGACATGCCCGTTGCCGGTGCGATGCTGCAGCGGGATGCGCCATTGCCACCCGGCCTCGTGCGCGATCGACTGGGTGTAGGGGCGCGGCTCACCGACATTCTCGGTCGGGACCGCCCACGCCCGGTCGGCCGGAAGCCAGCGCGTCCAGTCCTGGTAGCCGACCCCCATCGCCTCGCCGATCAGCAGCGCGCGGAAGCCCGAGCAATCGAGGAACAGCTCGCCTTCGACGCGTGATCCGTCGGCCAGGGTGACCGAGCGCACATGGCCGCTTTCGCCATCGCGCTCGACCGACCGGATCCGGCCTTCGTGGCGCTTGACCCCATACCCCTCAGCGATCCGGCGCAGATAGCGCGCGTAGAGACCGGCGTCGAAATGATAGGCGTAATTCAATCCGGCCAGCGGGGTGTTGGGCACCCGCGGCAAGTGGCCGAAGCGCCCGGCATAGGCCGCCCGTTCGCCCAGCGAATAGTCGCCCAGCCGGTCGGCCAGCCCGGCCGCTTTCGCGCGCAGGAAGTAATGCACGAACGGCGACAGGCCATGGTAGTGACCAACGTCTCCGAAGGCATGCATGTAGCGGTGGCCGAGGGCGCCCCAATTCTGGAACTCGATGCCCAGCTTGATGGTGCCGCGCGTCTCGCGCAGGAATTCGGCTTCGTCGATGCCGAGCGCCTGATTGAAGACGAGGATCGGCGGAATGGTGGCCTCGCCGACGCCGACGGTGCCGATCTCGTCGCTTTCCACCAGCGTGATGTCGAGCGTGCGGCCGAAGGTGCGGCCAAGCAGCGCTGCGCTCATCCACCCGGCGGTTCCGCCGCCTACGATCACCACCTTGCTTATCCGCTGCACGGGAAAGCTTCCTGTTCCGCCTGTGACGTGGTGACCGGCCGCCGCACGCGACCGGTCCCGACCTGAGGCGCGGCCTTAGAACTTCCAGGTCGCGCCGGCCATGAAGTTGCGGCCGTAGGTGTGGTAGTTGCGGACGCGACGCTCGTCGTCCCCGAAATATTGGATGAAGGGTTCGTCGGTCAGGTTCGACCCCTGCACGTACAACGACAGGCCGTTGAACCCGATGTTGGTCAAGTCGTAGCTAACCTGCGCGTCGAGGATCGTCTCGGGCTTGGCGAACCGCAATTCGCTGGTCAGGCCAAGCGCGAAGCTTTCCGCCAGGAACTTGGACCGGTGGCGGGCACTGACCCGGGCACCGAAGCCTGCGCGCTCGAAGTAGAGCGTGCCGTTCAGAACGCGCCTCGACAGGCCCGGCAGGTCTTCCGGAGCCGATGTGGCGGTGCGACGAACCTTGCTGTCGGTGAACGACGCGCTGCCGATCGCGCCGAAGCCTTCGAGCGCGGGGACGAACGAACCGAACGGCAGCGAAGCCGACAGTTCGAGGCCGTAGATCCGGCCGCCGCGGCCATTGGCGGGAGCGCTGATGAAGCCCTGGCGAAGGACGGGCTGGATCGGCCCCGGCGCGACGATGCCGTTGAAGTCGGTCAGCACGTTCTCGGTGTAAACGTAGTTGAGCAGCTTCTTGTAGTAAGGCGCGACCGCGATGTAGCCGCCGTTGCCGAAGTAGAATTCGTAGGAAGCGTCGACCTGCCAGGCGCGCCACGGGCGCAACTTGGGGTTGCCGCCGCCGCCGGTCCACGGCGAACGGGTGATGTCGGTCGACAACGCATTGGCGGCGACGAAGTTGACGTCGCGGCTGGCGTTCATGTCATCCATGCGGCTGCGCGACAGCACCTTGGCGGCGCCGAAGCGCAGCTTGTGGTTGCGGGCGAGGCCGAGGCTGAGGTTCATGCTCGGCAGCACGTCCCAATATTTGTCGCCATCGAGCCGCGGGGTGATGACCAGCCCGCCCGCGGTGTTGAAGCTGACGACATTGCCCACGCTGCTCTGGTCGGTGTGGACCAGCTGCACGCCGGCATTGCCGGTCAGCTCCATCCCGCCGAGATCGGCGTCGATATTGGCCATCGCATAGGTGTTGAAGATGTCTTCCGACACGTCCCAGCTGGCCTTGGCGCTGCCGAGCAGATCGTTCGGGGTCTGAAAATAGACCCCGTCGGCGATCAGTTGGCGGGCGTCATAGGCGATCGTCGGCCCGAGGCCGAGGAAGCCGAGGTCGGCCGGCGCGACCAGGCGATTGGCCGGGATCGGCAGGATCGCCGGGTAGACGTCCAGCGTCAGGAATTCGCCGGTCTTGGTCTGCGTCTTTTCGCGCGAGGCATAGCGGGCGCCGACGCGGATGTCGGAAATCGGTCCGCCGAACTCGTAGGACGCGGCCAGCTTGATCGCGGCCAGGTCGTCAGTCGACGCCTCGCGGTTGATATAGCCGTCCTGGCTCGCGCACTGGAATCCGAAGGCCTCGGTGCAGTACGGGCCGCCCCAGCCGAGGTTGTCGCCAAGCCGCCACAGATTGGGGTCGGCGTAGTTGAGGCCGCTCGCCACGCTGATGCCGTTCGGGCCCCCCAGCGTATAAGTGATGTTGTCGGTCCGGCCGGTCTGTCCGCGGCCGGTCGAACTGTAGGTTTCGGCCGCGGTGAACTTGCGGTCGGCGCGGCTGTAGCTCGCGTCCAGCTCGAGCCGGAAGCGGTCGGTGAAGCTCGCGACGTTATTGAAGCCGATGGCAAAGGTGTTGACCTTGCGATCGGTGAAGTCGTTGCGCGACTGGGTGCGGATACCGTTCCAGCGACCGCTGGTGACCAGCCCGTCGGCGGTCGTCACCGGGGTGAAGCTGCTGGCGGTGTAGCCGGCGATCTCCTGCCCGCGAAGGGTCTGTTCGTCGTTGAAGCGCGAATAGAAGAGGTCGAGGCGGCTGACCCAATTGTCGACCGGCTTGAACTCCAGCGTCCCGGCAAGGCCGTCGCGGGTCAGCTCGTTCGACTTGACGTAGGGCTTGATGCCCTCGAGCGCGGCGTTGCCGCCGACATTGTTGCCATAGCCCCAGGCCTGGATCCATTGCTCCTGGATCGGCTGCATCATGCGGGCATAGCCGAGCGCCCAGCCGACGGTCCCGGCGTCATTCTGGTCGACCACCGCAATGTTGAAGCGATAGCCCTTGTCCTGCGTGTCGCGGTTGAGGCGGCCCTTGTCGTTGAGCTCGCCGCGCAGGCCGATCGCCACCGTGCGGCGCTTCTGGCTGAGCGGACGGATGGTGAGCAGGTCGATGGTGCCGCCGATCGCCTGGTTGGTGAGCGCCGCGTCGGGCGTCTTGTAGACCACAGCGCCGTTCAGCAGTTCGGACGGGAACTGGTCGAACTCGACCGCGCGATTGCTGTCCGAACTGACCATCTCGCGCCCATTGAGCGTGGTGGTCGTGAAGTCCGGCGATAGGCCGCGCACCGAAAGCTTGTTGGAGCGGCCATCGAAGCGCTGGCTGGTGAGGCCGGGCAGACGCGACAGCGCTTCGCCGATGCTGGCATCGGGCAGCTTGCCGATGTCCTCGGCCGCGATCACTTCGACGATCGAGCTGTTGTTGCGCTTCTGGTTGACCGCATTGCGGATCGAGGCGCGCAGGCCGGTGACGACGATGGTGTCGTCGACCGGTGCGGCGGCAGCCTGTTGTGCCGCGGCGTCGGCCTCGTCCTTGCTCTGGTCGGCGGTTGGTGCCGGCGCGATCGGGGACGGAACCGCCGGATTGCTGGCGGTCGCATCCTGCGCTGCAGCGGGCGTCGCGATCAGTGCGGCGCACAGCGCCAGCGGGCTCGCGGCAAGCCAGAATCGGCGATTGCTCGAAGAATTCGTCATCTGTTGTCACCCCTCCTGGTCGAACGGGCGCGGCGAACAAGCGCGCATCACGTCACCAATCCCGAAAGATTATGCGGGGTTTGGCGGAGTGGCTAGAATGCCGTCCCGCTATACATACGTATTCAGCCCGCTACACTGTGGCCGCAATGACGCAGCGGCGCCCGACATCGTTCGACATCGCGGCCCTGGCGGGTGTTTCGCAGCCGACCGTCAGCCGTGCCTTGTCCGGAAATCCCGCGGTCAGCGCCGAGACTCGGGCCCGGGTCCTCGCTGCCGCCGAACAGCTCCACTACAAGGTTGACAAGAATGCCTCGGGCCTGCGCCGCCAGCAGAGCCGGACGCTCGCGCTGCTGTTCTTCGAGGATCCGACCCCCGACGAAACGCTGATCAATCCCTTCTACCTGTCGATGGTCGGATCGATGGTCCGCGCCTGCGCCGGGCATGGCTACGATCTGCTGATCAGCTTCCAGCAATTGAGCGACGACTGGCACGTCGATTTCGAGGACAGCCGCAAGGCCGACGGCATCATCCTGCTCGGCTATGGCGATTATCTCCAATATCGCCCGCGGCTCGAGGCTCTGGTTCGCCGCGGCACCCATTTCGTCTGCTGGGGCAACCCGCGCGCCAATGAATTCGGGGCGATGATCGGCTCAGACAACCAGGCCGGCGGGCGCGAGGCGACTGCGCATCTGATCGCGCTGGGTCGGCGCCGGATCGGCTTCGTCGGCACCGTCAGCGAAGGCTATCCCGAATTCCTCGATCGCTACCGTGGCTATGTCCAGGCGCATGACGAAGCCAATCTGCCCGCCTTCGACAGGTTGCGGGTCGATGCGGGACCGAGCGAGGAGGAGGGCCGCGCCGCGGTCGCCGAACTCGAACGTCGCGACATTGCCTATGACGCGTTGTTCGCCGCCTCCGACCTTGCCGCGATCGGCGCGATGAAGGCGCTTCAGGAGCGCGGCCGCCAGGTGCCGGGGGACGTCGCGGTGGTCGGTTTCGACGACCTCGCCGCCGCCGGCTATGCCAGTCCGCCGCTCACCACCGTTGCGCAGGACGCCCGCGCCGCCGGCTCGGCGCTGGTCGAAGCGCTGATCGAGCGGATCGAGGGACGCGACGGCGAACCGCGACTGCTTCCCGTAAGCCTCAAGGTGCGCGGCTCAAGCCAGGTCTGACGCATCCGGCAAGCGGGTGCTTACGCCAGGTCTGACGCCGGCCGCCGGGCGTAGAAGCCGTAGCCCGCGATCACCGCATAACAGGCGGTTGGCAGCAGCAGGGCGATCGCCAGGCTACCGCTCGCGTCGGCCAGCATGCCGGTCAGCAGCGGGATGACCGCGCCGCCGAAGATGGCGATATTGATGATCCCCGACCCGTCCGCCGCGCGCGCGCCCAGCTTCTCGCAGGCGAGGCTGAAAATGGTCGGGAACATGATCGAGTTCATCAGGCCGATTGCCAGCAGGCTGTAGGCAGCAACCGCCCCGGTGCTGTTGGTCGAGATCGCGAGCAAGGCGATCGCTCCGATAGCCACGCTTGCGAGGATCAGGCCCGGGCTCATGATCCGGAGGAACCAGCTGCCGATGAAGCGCCCCACCATCGCCCCGCCCCAGTAGAGGAAGATGAGGCTGCCGGCGCCCTGCTCGGAAAGGGCAAGAACGTGCTTTTGCTGCAGATAATTGACGATCAGCGACCCGATCGAGACCTCGGCGCCGACGTAGAGGAAGATGCACAGCGCACCGAAACCGAACCGCTTGCGGCCGAGCAGCGAGAAACCGGCCAGCGGCGAGCTCTTCTCGTGGCTCTCGTTAGGCAGGCGGTTGCGGAACAGGAACACCGCGCCTGCAATGACCAGCAGCGCCACGGCAAGGCCGATGTAGGTGTTGCTGATCGCCTGGGTCTCGGCAGTGCGATAGGCCGCGAGCTCCGCGCCGCTGAAGTCCGACGCGCTGACGCCCGCCAAGCCACCGAGGATCAGCGCCGAGCCGACGATCGGAAACACGGTCGTGCCGAGGCTGTTGAACGCCTGTGCGAAGGTCAGGCGGCTGTGCACCGTCTGCGCCTTGCCGAGCAGGCTGATCAGTGGGTTCGCGACCACTTGCACCACGACGACGCCGCTCGCCAGCACGAAGAGCGCGAACAGGAACAGGCCATAGGTCGCCGTCCGCGAGGCCGGGATGAACAGCAGGCAGCCGGCCATCATCACCAGCAGGCCGGTCATCGCCCCGCGCATGTATCCGATCCGCTTGACCAGCTGCGCCCCCGGTATTCCGATCACCAGATAAGCGGTGAAGAAGCAGAACTGCACCAGCATCGCCTGCGTGTAGTTGAGCGTGAACAGCTCCTTCAGCTTGGGCAGGATGACGTCATTGAGGCTGGTGATGCCGCCGAAGATGAAGAACAAAGCGAAGACGAAATAGCGCAGCTCAGGCGCATCGACGCCGTCTGCGGCTTCGCTGCTGCTGACATCTGCTGGTGCGGCTACGGCCATCCGAACTCCCCTAGGTACTGGCCCGGGACGCTAGCGCCGCCCACGTTCCTGTCACCTGTGAATACCTATTCTGCTGCACTGCACCAAGCATTGGCACTGCCACCCTTTCCTGCTTGTCTGCGCCGCCAGGAGGAGTGTGCATGGATCAGGTGACGGGCCGGCTCGAAAAGCCGCGGCAGAGCTGGGCGGGGCTGTGGAACATCTCGTTCGGCTTCTTCGGGATCCAGATCGGCTTCGCGCTCCAGAATGCGAACATGAGCCGGGTCTTCCAGTCGCTCGGCGCCAGCCTCGACGACCTGCCGGCGCTGTGGGTCGCGGCGCCGCTCACCGGTCTGCTGGTCCAGCCGATCATCGGCTTCATGAGCGATCGGACCTGGCTCGGCCGGTTCGGTCGGCGCCGTCCGTACTTCGTTGCGGGCGCGCTGCTTGCGGCGCTGTCGCTGCTGCTGATGCCGCTCGCTCCCGTGCTGCTGACCGCGGCTGCCCTGCTGTGGATGCTCGATGCCAGCCTCAACATCTCGATGGAGCCGTTCCGCGCCTTCGTCGGCGACCAGCTTCGCCGCGATCAGCATACCGCCGGCTATGCGGTGCAGACCGCCTTCATCGGCGCCGGGGCGGTGATTGGTTCGATCTTCCCCTACCTCCTCGAACATTGGGGCGTCAGCAACGTCGCCGCCGGTGGTGCCATTCCCGACACGGTCAAATGGAGTTTCTGGGCCGGAGGCGCCGCGCTGTTCCTGGCGGTGATGTGGACGGTGCTGACCACCCGCGAATATTCACCGGAGCAGATGCTCAGCTTCGGCGAAGCGCCTGGCCACGCGCTCGACGACAGCCGCGCGGCCCTGGCCAGCCGCTCGATGCTCGTCCCCTTCGTATGGGGCGCGGCGGGCGGGCTGGTGATCGCGCTGGTACCCGAACTCGGGCTCGAGAAAGAGGTTTACCTGCTGGGCGGCTTGCTGGTCGCTTATGGCGCGCTGTCGGCCTTCGCCATCGCCGCCGCTAAGCGCGGCCGCGGCTCAGGGATGCTCGGCAGCCTGGTCGGCGATTTCTCCGGCATGCCGCCGGTGATGAAGCAGCTTGCGCTGGTCCAGTTCTTCAGCTGGTCGGCGCTGTTCATCATGTGGATCAATACCACCCCGGTGGTCGCCCAGAACTTCTTCCGCGCCAGCGACCCCGACAGCGCGCTCTATCAGGAGGCGGGCAATTGGGTCGGCGTGCTGTTCGCCGTCTACAATGGCGTCGCGGCGATCGCTGCGCTGCTGGTCCTGCCCGCGCTGGCGAAGCGGATCGGCAAGGCCCGAACCCATGCCCTGTGCCTCGGCGCCGGGGCTCTCGGCTACGCCAGCTTCTTCCTCCTGCGCGATCCGCAGCACCTGCTGCTGGCCGAGATCGGCGTCGGCATCGCCTGGGCTTCGATCCTCGCCATGCCCTACGCCATCCTCGCCAGCGCGCTGCCGCAGGCCAAGCTCGGCACCTACATGGGGCTGTTCAACATCTTCATCGTCGTGCCCCAGCTGTTGGTGGCGACGGTGATGGGTTCGATCATGAAGGCCTTTTTCCCCGGCGAGCCGATCTGGACCATGGCCTTTGCGGCGGCGGTGATGGGGCTGGCCGCGCTTGCGACGCTGAGGGTCCGGGAGGCCTGACCGGCTGGGCCGAAGGACTTGTGCCAGCCCGCTTCGCGAGAGCGGAGGAGTGGGTTAAGGCCGGCGCATGGCTGACCTTCTTCCCTTCCTCCACCAGCTTTCTGCAACCGCGCGCGCGATGACGCGCGGTGCGGCGGTTCCCGATGCCGACAACAAGGCGGGGGAGGGCGCCTACGATCCGGTCACCGAACTGGACCGCGCGGCGGAGCGGGCGTTGCGGGCGGAAATCGAGGCAGCGCACCCCGAGGACGGGATCGAGGGCGAGGAATATGGCCTCGTCCGCGAGCAATCGTCGCGGCGCTGGCTGCTCGACCCGATCGACGGGACGCGCGCGCTGATTTGCGGCCTGCCGAGCTGGACCACCCTTGTCGCACTGCTGGAGGACGGCGAGCCGATCGCCGGGTTCATCGATGCGCCCGCGCTCGACGAGTTGATGATCGGCATGCCGGGCGCGGCGACCCTCAATGGCCAGCCGGTGCGGGTTTCGAGCTGCACCAGCCTGGCGCAGGCCCGACTGTCGTCGACCGATCCGCATCTCTTTTCCGGCGCCGAGGCCGAAGCCTTCGACCGGGTGCGCCGCTCGGTTCGGCTGACCCGCTACGGGTATGACGCGCTGGCCTATGCGCGGCTGGCTGCCGGGCATCTCGACCTAGTGGTCGAAAGCGGACTGAAGCGGCACGATTGGGCGGCGCTGGTGCCGGTGGTGCGCGGCGCTGGCGGGGTGATTGGCGATTGGCGGGGCGGAACCGACTTTGAGCCGGGCGCGATCGTCGCGGCGGCGACCCCAACGCTGTTTGAGCAGGCGGTGGAGCTGCTTTCCCGATAATGGTTGTTGCAGGGACGTGACTCACCGCTAAGTTGCCCGTCGTGCCAGGTCTTCAGCTTCGCGGCGTGTCAAAGTCGTTTGGGGGAACCCAGGTGCTGGAGGCGGTCGATCTCGACATCGCGCCGCGCGAATTCATCGCCTTCCTTGGGCCTTCGGGGTCGGGCAAGACCACCCTGCTGCGGATCATCGCCGGGCTCGAAACCGCCGACAGCGGGGAGGTGATCTTGGAGGATCGCCGGATCGATACACTCGGCCCGGGCGAGCGCGACGTCGCCATGGTGTTCCAGTCCTACGCGCTCTACCCGCACATGAGCGTGCGCGAGAATATGGCGTTCGGCCTCCGCAACGCCAAGGTCCCGCAAGCCGAGATCGACGCGCTGATCGCCGACGCCGCGCGGGTGTTGGAGATCGAGCCGCTGCTTGATCGCAAGCCGGCACAATTGTCGGGCGGACAGCGCCAGCGGGTCGCGATCGGACGCGCGATCGTCAAGAAGCCGCAACTGTTCCTGCTCGACGAACCCTTGTCCAACCTCGACGCCGCCCTGCGCCTGCGCACTCGGGTCGAACTGGCGCAGCTGCGCGACCGGGTCGACGCGGGCGTCGTCATGGTTACGCATGACCAGGCCGAGGCGATGACGCTGGCCGACCGCATCGTGGTATTCCACGACCGCCAGATCCAGCAGGTCGCAGCGCCGATGGAAATCTATCTGCGGCCGGCCAATCGCTTCGTCGCGCAATTCGTCGGATCGCCGGCGATGACCATGTTGCCGGTGCGGCTGGTCGACGGCGGCGAATATGCGGCGGTGATGTTGGGCGACGGTACGCGAATCGAGACGCAGGTGCCGCGCGCGGGATTGCCGCAAAGCGGTGCGATCGAACTCGGCCTTCGCCCCGAACATGTCCGGGTCGCCCCGGAGGGGGTGGCCGCAGAGGTCGTTCTGGTCGAGCGCCTGGGGGAGCGCAGCCTGGTCTATGCCAAGCTGGCCGACGGCGGTGCTATCACCGGCGAGGATGTCGGCACCACGTCGCTCAAGACGGGCGACCAGATCATGCTGGCGATCGACGGGCAGTCGGCGCATCTGTTCGGGCCCGACGGCAGCGGCTTCCACCGGGCGGCGGAGTGAGCGGGCTCCGGTCCGTCCGCCGCGATCCAGGGCTCGCCTTCGTCGGGCCGTTTCTTCTCATCTATTGCGCGGTCCTGATCCTGCCGACGCTGCACGGCATGTGGCTGTCGCTGCACATCGTCGACATCTGGGGTGATGGCCGGTTCGCGGGCTTGGCCAATTACGGACGATTGCTGGCCGACCCGGTGTTTGGGCAGAGCCTGATCAACACCTTTGTCGTCACCCTGATGGTGGTGCCGATCCTGACCGCGATTGCGCTGGCCCTGGCGCTGGCGCTCAACCGGGCGAGCCGGGGTGCTGCAGTGCTGCGCGGAATCTTCTTCAGTTCGGCGGTGCTGTCGGTCACAATCGTGACCCTGATCTGGCGTTTCATCCTCGCGCCCGACGCCGGTCTGTTGGGCGAGGCGGCGCAGGCGCTGGGGGCCGAGCCGCTACCGTTCCTGTCCTCGCCCAGCCTCGCGCTGTGGGCGCTGGCGATCACCACCATCTGGTGGTCGATCGGGCTGCCGATGCTGCTGTTCCTGGCCGGGCTGCAGCAGGTGCCTGCCGACCTGTACGAGGCGGCGGCGCTGGACCGGGCGAGCCGCTGGCGGACCTTCGCTTCGATCACCGTCCCATCGCTCAAACGCACCACCATCCTGGTCGTGATGCTGCAGACCGCGGCGCAACTGCAGTTGTTCGGACAAGCGCAATTGCTGACCGCGGGCGGTCCGAGCGGAGCATCGCGGACGGTCGTATTGTTCATGAACGAAGTCGCGTTCGGGCGCTGGGAGCTGGGCTATGCGCAGGCCGCCGCCGAAGTGCTGTTCGCGATCATCCTGGTGGTGACGCTGACCCAATATTGGCTGACCGGCCGGGCGGGGGAGGGCGACGGTGGCCGCTGATGCGGTAGCCGCCCGAACGCGCCTGCCGTTGCCGGCAGCGATCGCGCTGGGCATCGGCGCGGCGATCATGCTGGCGCCCTTGCTGTGGACGCTGGCGCTGAGCTTCAAGTCCAACGCGGCGCTGGTCGGCAATAGCGGTGCGGCGCTGTCCCCGCCGTGGACGCTCGAGAATTACGGCGCGATCATGGGCAATGGGCAGACCTTGCGCTGGCTGCTGAACAGCCTGATCGTATCGGCGGGAACGACGCTGGGCGTGCTGATCCTGACCAGCCTGGCCGGCTATGGCTTCGCCCGGCTGGAGTTTCGCGGGCGGCGGCTGCTGTTCCTGTTCGTGCTGATGGGCCTCGCCATTCCAGGGCAAGCGGTGATCCTGTCGCAGCACCAATTGTTCGCCTGGGCCAACCTTCACAACAGCTATCCGGGACTGATCCTGCCCGGCCTGACCACCAGCTTTGGCGTCTTTTTCATGACGCAATATATGCGGGCGATCCCGCGCGAACTGGACGAAGCGGCGCTGCTCGACGGGGCAAGTCACTGGCGCATCTTCACCCGCATCATCCTTCCGCTGACGGTGCCGGCGCAATCGACGCTGGCGGTGTTCACCTTCCTCGGCAGCTGGAACGATTACTGGTGGCCGCTGATCTCGGCCACGCGCAGCGACATGTACACGCTGACGGTGGGACTGGCGGCGGCGCAGATGAATTATGCCCAGACCAGCGGGCTGGGTTTCCTGATGGCGCAGGCGGTGTTCGCCTCGCTTCCGATTTTTATCGTCTACCTCATCTTTCAGAAACAGATCATCGCGGCGATGGCCGGGACGGCACTAAAGTGAGGCGCGCGCTGGTGCTGGCCGCGGCCCTGCTGCTCGGCAGTTGCTCGCCCGACGAGCGCGGGCAGGGGCTCTACATCCAGCGCTTCTTCGGCGAGTGCACCAGCGACCATGGTACCGCGACCGACGTCGCAAAAGCGGAGGGGGAGTGCGGGATCGTCACGACGATGATCAACGCTTTCCGCGCGGCGCATCCGGAGACGCGGGTCAGTCAGAACGTGGTGGCGTGGCCTGGCTATTCGCAGCTGACCGCGCAACTTGCCGCCCGCCAACCCCCCGATCTGGTGACGATGCACAGCGGTATCGTTCCCGATTATGCCGGCAAGGGGCTGCTTGAACCGGTCGAGCCTTACCTGGCAGCGGCCGGGCTGGCGCCGGGCATCTTCACCCCCGCCGCGCGGCAGGGGGTGACGTGGAACGGCCGAATGTACGGCCTGCCGTGGGACACCCACGGCGGGCTGTGGCACATCAACCTGGCGCTGTTCCGCAAGGCCGGGCTGGTCGGTGCGGACGGAAGGCCGATCCTGCCGCGCAGTCCGGAAGAGTTGCTGCGTCAGGGCCGCCAATTCCGCGAGCGGACCGGAAAGCCCTATCTGATCCAGAGCTTGGTCGGCGATCCGGCAGGGGCGGCGCGCATCCTCTACACCTACATGATGGCGCAAGGGTCGCCGCTGTTCAGCGATCCCCGCCACATTCGCCTCAACACGCCCGAAGGCCGACGCGTGGCCGAACTGTTCCGCGAGATCACGCGCGAAGGCATCGGCACCAGCAACATGGATACGCCGGCAGCGATCGCCGCATTCATAAGCGGTGAGGGCGGGGTCTACGCCACCGGAACCTGGATGATCGGCCAGTTCGAAACCGAAGAGAAGACCCGCGGGCGGCCGTTGTTCGAAAGCTATTCGGTGCAGCCCTTCCCGCAACTCTTTGCGCGCAACCTGATGTTCGTGTCAGGGCACGCCTGGGTGGTGCCCAAGCGTGAGCGGACAGCGGCGGAGAAGCAGGCCATCGCCGACTTCTTCCGCTTCATGGCGGCGCGCAACGGCGACTGGGCACGGACCGGGCATCTGCCGGCGGTGCAGGCACAAGTGGATGGTCCGGCGTTCCGATCCCTGCCGCATCGCCAGAACTTTGCAGTGGTCGCGACCATCGGCCGTGCGCTTCCCGACGGGGTGCTTCGGCAGAATGCGATCGAGGGGCTGGTGGGCGAGGAGATGGCGGCGGCGATCACCGGGCAGAAGCCGGTGCCCCAGGCGCTGGCCGATGCCGAGCGACGAGTGAACGAGTTCCTGGCCGAGGTGCAGTAGTCACCTTTCTGCAACAGCGGCCCGACGATACCGAAGTTAACTACCCCTCTCATTGTCGCTGCGGCGAAAGCGGGTGTAGCGTCGCCTCAACAGGGGCGTTTGGGTGTTCCCAGCGCCAGGAGGCCTGGGGAGGAACATATGCGCATCCGGACATTCGCCCTCGCATCTGCGAGCTTTACCGCGTTGGCGGTTGCCGCCCCGGCCGCCGCCCAGCAGCAGCCAGCCGACCCCGCAGTCGAACAGACGGCCGAGGAGTCCGACGCCGCTGCCGCCGAGGACGAGACGATCGTCGTCACCGGCCTTCGCCGCTCGCTCCAGTCGGCGGTCAATCTAAAGCGCAACAGCGAGCAGCAGATCGACGCCATCGTCGCCGAGGATATCGGCAAGCTGCCGGACATCGCCGTGTCAGAAACCGCCGCGCGCATTCCCGGTCTGCAGGTGACCCGCCGCGGGGGCGAAGCCGACACCGTGCTGGTCCGCGGTCTTCCCGACTTCGCGACCACCTACAACGGGCGGGAAATCTTTACCGCCGAAACCCGCGTCGTCGCGCTGCAGGACTTCCCAAGTGCCAACATCGCCGCGCTGGAAGTGTTTAAGACCACCACCGCCAATCTGGTCGAGGCCGGCCTGGCGGGCGAGGTCAACGTCCGCTCGCGGCGACCGTTCGACTTCCAGGGTTTCGAGGTCGCGGGTTCGGCTTGGGGACTGTATACAAAGCAGGCGGGCAAGTGGAATCCGAACGTCAACCTGCTGGTCTCCAATCGTTGGGGCTTCGGTGACGGCGGTGAGATCGGCGTATTGCTGAATTATAGCCGGACCGAGCTCGATTATCTCGACAGCGAACCGAGCAACACCGACTTCATCGCTCCCGGGCCGGCCGGGCGCTTCCCCGACATCCAGCGCTTGTATTATCGCAGCGGCAACCGCGTTCGCCCGTCGATCAACGGGGCGATCCAGCTTAAGGTCTCGCCCGACGTCCAATTCTATGTCGAGGGCCTGTGGCAGGGCTTCCGCAACAAGATCAGCGATCGCCAGTGGGAACAGCCACTGTACGGCGGCACGCTGTCGAACGTCGTGCTGCGCCCCGGCACCGATCTGCTTTCCAGCGGCACCGTCACCAATCCCGGTGGTGACATCTTCAGCTTCCAGGGCGCGACCTACAACAAGACCGACACCTATCAATTCGCCGCCGGCGGAAGCGCCGACCTCGGCCGGTTGAGGCTGACCGCCGACGTCGCCCGCACCCGCTCGACCTTCCGGGGTTCGACGGAGTCGGTCGACACCGTGTTCCGCCCGACCGGAACGTTCAGCGTCAACTTCAACAACGAGGTTCCCGAGTTCAGCTACGGCGCGCTACCCGGCCTCGACAATGTCGCCAACTATCGCTTCCGCGGACTGTACGAAGAAGACCAGAAGTCGCAGGGCGACGACTGGCAGTTCCGGGCCGACGCGCAATATGAGACCGGGTTCGATTTCCTTCCGACCCTTGAGGCGGGTGCGCGCTACACCACCCGCGACGCCGCGCGCCGGTTCGGCAATCGCTACGCCTTCCTGCTTCCGCTCGACATTCCGGCAAGCGCGCTTCCGATCGATTATGCCTTCAACCGGCCGGGCTTTCGCGGGACGGACGTGCAGGGCTTCCGCAGCTGGCTGACCCCGACTTACGGCAGCGTCCGCGACAGCCTTGGTGAGCTGCGGCAGTTCATCATCAGCCGCTGCCCAAGCATCCTGCCGGGCGATCCCGGCAACGGCTGCGCGAGCTACACCCTCGATCCCGTCGCAGCCGATCCGCGCTCGCGCTACACCGCCAGCGAGGACACGCTCGCGGGTTACGTGCAGGGCCGTTTCGCCTTCGGTGAAAATCTCGACGGCGTGATCGGTCTTCGTGCAGTCCGAACCGAAAGCCAGGTCCAAGGCACCAGCCGGATCAACAACGTCTTCACCCCGGTCGACGTCGGGAACAAGTATACCGACTGGCTGCCCAATGCCTCGGTGCGCTGGCGCTTCCTGCCGGGCGCGCAGCTGCGGCTGTCGGCGACCCAGACCCGGACCAAGCCGACCTTCGGCGATCTCAATCCGGCGTCGGATACGGGTGCGCCGACCGGGCAGTGCAATGCCGCGGGTCAGTCGACGACCTCCAACCCGTTCGATTGCGTCCGGCGCGGCGGCGGCGGTAACCCGTTCCTGCAGCCGTTCAATTCGAACAACTATGACGCCAGCCTCGAATATTATTTCGGGCGGGGCGGGCTCGTGGCCGCCGCGGTGTTCCGCCGCGACCTCAAGGGCTTCTTCCAGAACCAGACGCTCCGCTACATCGACCCCAACTTGGGCGCGCTGGAGCTGACCGCGCCGATCAACACCAACGCGGCGCAGATCGATGGTGCCGAGGTGCAATTCTCGAGCTTCTTCGACTGGGGGTTCGTGCCCGGCTTCCTGCGCAACTTCGGCGCGCAGGCCAACCTGACCTATCTCGATACCGAGATTACAGATGGCAACACGATCATCGGTCAGCGGGCGATCTACGGGGTGAGCAAGTGGACCTATAACCTCGTCGGCATGTACGAGAATGCCGGCTTCTCGGCGCGGGTCAGCTACAACAAGCGGGGCAAGTTTCTCGGCTTCATCGACATCCGCGACAACAACAATCCGGCCAACTTCGGCGGCGATTATTACTATCAATATGGCAAGCCGTCGGGCCGTCTCGACCTGTCGGCCAGCTACACGATCAATGACCGCCTGACGGTATTCGGCGACTGGACCAACATCCTCGAGAAGCCGTATCGCGAATATCTGAGCTCGGCCCGCAATGGCGCGGCGCGAGCGGACTACATCCGCTTCCTGCGCTACGACGAGACGACGTTCAGCCTGGGCATTCGCGCCCGCCTCTGATCGCTAGAGAGGGCTCCCGTAGTTTGCGGGAGCCCTCGTCCTAGCGGGCCGGGCGAAGGCTCGGCGCGATGGCGGGGGCGTTATTCTCCCACCCGAACGGTGCGACGTAGAGGAAGCGCTTGCCCTCCCCCTTGCGGCAGCCCTTGGTTGTCGACCAGCCGTGGAAGCTGATGAAGGTGCCGCCGTTGGCGCGGAACACCGACTGATGGCCGGGACCTGACAGGCAGCCTTCCTTGCCGGGGCGCGCATAGCTGTTGAGGATCGGGGTCGCGCCGCCGTCGTTGCAGGGGCCGAGCGGACCCGAACAGCGCCCCCAGTTCATGGCGTAGGGCGAGAGGCGCTGGTCGTCGTTCCAACCGAAATAGCCGCCCGAGTAGAGCATGGCATAACCGTCGGGGACGCGAAGCATGGTCGGCGCTTCGATCACGCGCTGCTCCCACGGGTCTTCGTCGGTCAGGCCGATATCCTTGGGCGCGCCGGCAAGCTTGAGGCCATCAGGGGTGAGCTCGGCTCCCCACAGGCGGCTGCGCTTGCCGATTCGGTTCCCGTCGGCCTTCCAGTAGAGGTAGAGCTTGCCGTCCTTGTCGCGGAACGGGTTGGCGTCGATCGAGCCGCCGAGGTCGAACTGGCAGACCATCGGTTCGGCCGAACGATCGACGAACGGACCGCGCGGCGAGGCGCTGACCGCGACGCCAAGGCATTGCTTGTCCTGGGCGCGGTGATTGGCGGTGTAATAGAGGATGTAATTGGCGCCGACCTTCATCACTTCAGGCGCCCAGGTGAAGCCGGGCTTCACCCACGGGGCGAGGGTCGGCATGGCGTCCTGTTTCTTGCCGGCAGCGTCGCGCACCGGGGTCCAGCTGATGAGGTCGCGGCTGACCGCCATCGGCACGTTCGCGCCGTCGTTGGTGGCGTAGGCGATGAAGCTGCCATTGCCTTCCGCCATGACGAAGGCGTCGGGGAAGTTTTCGCGCAGCACGGGCTCCATGATCGGCTGCTGCTGGGCCGAGGCGGCTGTGCTTGCCAGGATCAACGCAATCAAAGCCAGTCGCCGCACGCTTACTCTCCCCATCGGGTCCGTCATGGGACCAGCGTTACCTCGTCGCCGCTGAACGCCAAGCCAACGGTCATCAAGGCGCGGAACACGTTATAGCCGCCGGTGCCGGGATGAAAGGCGTGGAAAAACAGCCGCGGCTCGCCGTCGATGCCGACCGAGACCGAGGCGTGACCCGGCGCCGACCAGTCGGGATGCGAGCGGAGCAACGGCTGCTCCGCCTTGCGCCACGGCCCGGTGATCCGGTCGGCGACGGCATAGCCGATGCCGTAGCTGGGCGAGGTGAAGTCGTTGCCGGCGTAAAACAGGTAATAGCGGCCGTCGCGGTGGGTAAGGTAGGGCCCTTCGATCAGATGACCTTCCCAGTCGAGATCGTTGGCGAGTAGCAGGTGCCGGTCTCCGACGAGGCTGCGGCCATCGGCGCCGAGCTGCTGGGCGTAGATCGGGGTCGCCATATTTTCGGTGACGTGGGCGGCGAGGCCGCTCGCCTCCAGCGCCGACTTGACCTTGCGCCAATTGGCGAGCGCCGCGCGGATCAGCGGCTGCATCAGGAAGAAGCGCTCCATCGGGCGGCGGGTGTTGGCGAAGGGCTGGATCGCGGCGCAGAAGGCGGCGGTGCGGCGGTCGCCTTCCTCGTCGAACAGGACCGGGATGAGGTCGGGATTCTCGCGCAGCAGGGCGGCGAGCGGGCGCGGCCAGTGGCTGTTGCTGTCCTTCTTCCACAGCAGCCAGGGGGTGCCTTCGGCGTCGACATGGACGTGGCTGTCGATGACCGTGCCGGTCAGCAAGGGTTCGCCATTGTCGGTCCACGGACCGCCGGGATGGGTGGCGCGGGCGAGGCCGATCGACAGGGTGCGATCGGCGGCACGGGCGGTGTAGCTGAGCCAATATTCCTCGCCCACCCGGGCGATTTCGGGCGCCCAGAAGTCACCCACCTTCAGCCCGGCGGCGGTCCAGGCGGGGGTGCGGCCTTTCTCGAACACGAAGCCCTTCGGGTCCCAGGTCTCGAGATCGGTCGAGTGGAGGATGGGAAAGGCGTCGGGCGCGTCGTTGGAGGTGGCGACCAGCCACCAGCCATCGTCGGTGCGCAGAACGGCCGGGTCCCCATAGCCCGACAGGATGCGGGGATGGAGGTTGCCGGTGATCAGCGGCCGCCAGGGCGGGGCGGGATAGTCCTGCGGCGGCTCGGCATGATGAGGGCGGCGAGTGCCGAAGTCGGCGTGCAGCGCATCGAACATCGCGGCAAAGGCTTCGGGCTCGGGTCCTTCGACGCGATAGGAGCGAACGCCGCTGCCGTCACTGGGCGAGACGTTGAGCGCGAAGCCCTCACCCTCCTCGATGGCTTCGACGGCGAAGGTCAGCAGGGGGGTGCCGGGCGAAAAGGCCATACCGTCCACTTCGTTTGATTCCATGAGCTTGGGATCGGGCGCGACCATGGCGGCGGCGATCCTACTAGGCAAGGGCGCGGGGAGGGGCCTAGGCTGGCGGCCGATGAGAATGCTCCTCCCCGGCCTAGCCCTGCTGCTGTCCGCCTGTGCGACGGTGTCACCCCCGGCGAGCTATCAGAATCCCGCAATCGACCAGGACTTTCCCGATCCCGCGGTGGTGCGGGCGCCCGACCGAAGCTTTTACGTCTATGCGACGCAGGGCGGGGAGCCGATGCGCAACATCCAGGCGGCGCGGTCGAGCGATCTGGTCACCTGGACGCAACTGCCCGACGTCCTGCCAGTCAAGCCGGCGTGGGCCAGCCGGACGCAGGATTTCTGGGCGCCCGACGTGTATCGTCGCGGCGACCGCTGGTTGCTCTTTTATTCGGCCAAACCCGACGCGGCCCTGAGCGACGACAAGCGCGGCTTGTGCCTGGCGGTGGCGAGCGCAAGCAGGCCGGAAGGGCCGTTCACCGACATGGGCAAGCCATTGCTGTGCGGCGAAGGGTTCGTGAACATCGACCCGTTCGTGTTCGACGATCCAGCGACGGGCAAGACCTTGCTTTACTGGGGCTCGGGCTTCGAGCCGATCAAGGTGCAGGAGCTTGGGGCCGACGGCATGTCCTTCGCGCCGGGCAGCACGCCGGTCGAGCTGGTGCCGGTGATCAGGACCGAGGATGCGCGCGAGTATCGCCGGCTGGTCGAGGGCGCGTGGGTGACGGTCCGCGACGGCTGGTATTACCTGTTCTTCTCGGGCGACAATTGCTGCGGACCCAAGGCGCATTATGCGACCATGGTGGCGCGCAGCCGGTCGGCGACCGGACCGTTCGAGGTTCGGACAAGGCCGCTCTACCTGGTGCTGGAGGCCAATGAGCGATGGGTGGCGCCGGGGCACAACAGCGTCATCCGCGACGATGCGGGAACCGACTGGATCCTCTACCATGGGGTCGACGCGCGGCGCCCGCGGACCAAGCCCGCCGATGACGTGAATACTCGGCGGGTGATGCTGATGGATCGGCTGGAGTGGCGCGGCGGCTGGCCGGAAATTGCCGGCAAGAGCCCGACCAGTTCGGCGCAGCCGGCGCCAGTGATTCGGCGCTAGACTGTCACTGCCTCCACCGTCTCGCGCTTGCCGACCAGCAATGAGTCAGCGACCAGGCGAAGGGGTTCGACGTCGACCAGACTTTCCCGGCAGTCGATCAGTTGGGCGAAGCGGGCGTAGAGATCGGGATATTCGCCGATCCCGCTGGTCGCCACCTCGTCACCGTTGAGCAGCAGCCGAGCGCCGCCATCGAGCAATTGCAGGCGCGAGCCGTCGGCGGTCTCGATGTCGATGGTCCATTCTTCGCCGTCGGTCTTGCGCCAGTCGAGGCTGGCGCTGAGCGGGCCGTCGGCCGCGGGCGAGGTGAAGCTGAGCTCGGCCGCGATCGGGGTGTGGGCGTTGGCGGGGAAGAACAATGTCCCTTCGCGTACGAACAGCGGCGCGGGGAGGATGGCGGTGGCGACCGAGAAGGCGTTGATGCCCGGGTCGAACACGCCAAAACCGCCGGGCTCGAACACCCATTGCTGGCCCGGGTGCCACTTGTGGACATCCTCGTGCCAGGTGATCTTCATCGAGCGGATGCGGGCGTCGGCCAGCAGCTTCTTCGCCGCCGCGACGCCGCCGTTATGCTGGGCGTGCCAAGTGGTGAACAGGGTGGTGCCGGCAGCCTCGGCCAGGCGCCGCAATTCCTCGATCTCGCCCAGCGTGGCGCAGGGCGGCTTTTCCAGCAGCAGGTGAAGCCCGCGCGCGATGCAGGTGCGGGCGATGTCGAAGCGCGGCCTCGGCGGGGTGGTGATCGCCGCCGCTTGCAGGTCGGGCACGGCGGCAAGCAAGTCCTCGGCGGAGGTGAAATTTGGCGCGGGACCCTTGCCCTGGCGACTGACGCTGCCGGCAAGCTCGAAGCGGGGGTTGCCGGCGATGGCGGGGACGTGCTGGTCCTCGGCGATCTTACCGAAGCCGATGATGGCGGTGCGGATCGGCTTCATGCCTGGCACCCGGCGACATAGGCCTTGGCGCGTGCATGGACGTCGTCGGCGCTGCGGCCGGGGGCGTAGAGGCCCGAGCCGAGGCCGAAGCCGTTGGCACCCGCGTCGAGCCACGGCCGCATGTTGTCGGGCTGGACGCCGCCGACGACCAGTACCGGGACTTTGCGCGGCAGCACCGCGCGCTGTGCCTTGAGGATCGCGGGGGTAGCGCCTTCGGCCGGGAACAGCTTCAGCGCCTGGGCGCCGGCGTCGAGCGCAACAAAGGCTTCGGTCGGGGTGAAGTAGCCAGGCGCGGCGACCATCTCGGCCTGCACCGCGGCGGAGATGACCTGGGCGTTAGTGTTGGGCGCGACGATCAACCGGCCGCCCGCGTCCTTGACCCGTGCGACGCTCAAGGTGTCGAGCACGGTGCCGGCGCCGACCAGCGCGCGGTCGCCGATCGCCTTGGCCAGGCGGTCGATGCTCTCGAACGGGTGGGGGCTGTTGAGGGGCACCTCGATGATGCGGATCCCGCCGGCCAGGATCGCCTCGCCGATCGCGACGACCTCGTCAGGGGTGACGCCGCGGATGATCGCGATCAGCGGGCACTCGGCCAGGTAGCGGGTGAAGTCCTCTTCGGCGGTCATGACAGTCGCTCCACGATGGCGTTGGTTCCGGCAAGAAAGGCTTCTTCGCCGTCGACCTGGCGATTGGGCCGGCCGAACTGGGTCAGGGCCGCCGCATAGAGCTGGGTAAGGGCGCCGCGACCCATGACGATCACCTCGCCCTGAGGCATGCCGTTCAACCCGGTGCGAACGTCGGCCCCGATCAGGAGGCCGCTGACGAAGCTCGCTACGTCCGCCTCGACGAGGCTACCGAGCAGTACGCGCGCCCGCACGGTGAACAGGTCGGCGGTGACCGCCCGCCCTTCAAGGCCGCGGGCGACCCCTTCGGCGAAGACCTTGCCCGGGTGGGCCGGCTTTTCGAGCCACGCCTTGAGCAGGCTTTGCGCTTTCAGGATGGAGAACATCTCCCCGGTCATGACCGTGCGGAACCAGACCAGGTTCCCGCCTTGCATAAGCGCCCATTTGTTGTGCGTGCCGGGGTGACAGATCAGGCCGTCGGGCGGACACAGGCCGGCCGCGACCGCGCCGAAGAACTGGGTTTCCTCGCCGCGCATGACGTCGCCGCGCAGGCCGTCGACGAACGAGGCGCCGGGGACGATGAAGGCACGGGCCTCGGGCACTTCGATCAGCGAGGCGGCGAGGGTGGCGAGATCGAGCGGGCAGGGGATGTAGGGCGCCGGCACCCACCCGCCGCGGGCGCCGACCATGCCCGCCATCAGCAACGGCAGGTCGCCGAGACGCTCGCGGATGGTGGCGACCTCGGCCGGGAAGCCGCCGGGGGGAACGCTGGTGAAGCCGAGGTCGTCGGCGAATTCCTGTTCGACCGCGCCGTTCACCACCCGCCAGGCGCGGCGATTGGTGGTGCCCCAGTCGACCGCAATATATCCGTCTGTCCACATCCCCGTGCTCATGCCAACAAAAGCGACAAAGGGCGACAAGGGTCCTACCCAAGTGCGCTCACCACTGTATTTTGGGCGGTGCGATGGAAGTCACCTGCATAGCCGACGTCAAAGCGCTGCTGGGCGAGGGACCGCATTGGGACCCCGAGCGTCAGCAACTTACCTTTGTCGACATCAAGGGCCGGCGACTCTTCCGCTGGAGCGGCGAACACGAGGGCAGGAACCTGCTGGGAGGCGTCGTGAGCTGGAGCCGGAGCCATAGCGAACTTAAGGAAGTCAGCACGCCGTTCCGGATCGGCAGCCTGATCCCGCGGGCCAGCGGCGGTTATATCGCCGGGACCGAGCACGGCATCGCGCACGTCGACCACGACCTCGAGCGGTTCGAACTGCTGTTCGATCCCGAGGAGGACCGGGAGACCAATCGCTTCAACGATGCCAAGGTCGATCGCAACGGACGGCTGTTCGCGGGGACCATGGACGACGAGGAGAAGCAGGCCAGCGGCGCCTTCTACCGGATCGACAAGAGCCTTGCCTGCACCCGCATCGACGATGGCTTCCGGGTCACCAACGGGCCGGCGTTCAGCCCCGATGGCAAGACCATGTACGCCAACGACAGCGCGCTGCAGGTCACCTATCGCTATGACCTAGCGCCCGATGGCACCCCGCTCAACAAGCTGGAGCTTGCCCGCTACGGCGAGGGCGAGGGCTATCCCGACGGGATGACGATCGATGCCGAGGGTTGCCTGTGGATCGCCTTCTGGGACGGCTGGTGCCTGCGCCGGCTGTCGCCCAAGGGTGAGCGTCTGCAGGAGCTCCGCGTGCCGGTGCAGCGGCCGACCAGTTGTGCGTTCGGCGGCGGCTCGCTCGACCGTCTTTTCATCACTTCCGCCCGCATCGGGCTCGACGCGGAGCAACTCGCTTCGCAACCTTATGCCGGCGGACTGTTTATGACGGTACCCGGCGTCGTCGGTCTGGCGGAGCAACCGTTCGCGGGCTGAACCCGCTCAGCGTTATTCGACCTGCCGTATTTGCCAGGAGGCAACAATCGCCAATTTCATGTTTGCCACGGGGATCGAGAACAGCATCCCCACGATCAACGGCGGTAAGACCCGCGTCGATCAGATGGAGGCCTCGGACCATTATCGCCGCTGGCGCGAGGATTTCGACTGTGTCGAGGATCTGGGGATCCACTACCTCCGTTTCGGGCCGCCGATCCACAAGACCTTCCTCGGGCCGGGCAAATATGACTGGGAGTTCGCCGATCTTACGCTGAACGACCTCAAGCGGCGCGACATCACCCCGATCGTCGACCTGTGCCACTTCGGCGTGCCGGACTGGATCGGCAATTTCCAGAACCCCGATTTCAGCCAGCAATTCGCCAATTACGCCGCAGACTTCGCCGAACGCTATCCGTGGATCCAGCTTTACACGCCGGTGAACGAGATGTTTATCTGCGCCGCGTTCAGCGCCAAATATGGCTGGTGGAACGAGCAGCTGAAGACCGACCTCGGCTTCGTCACCGCGATCAAGCACATCGTGAAGGCCAATGTGCTGGCGATGGTGGAGATCCTGAAGCGGCGCCCCGACGCTATCTTCATCCAGTCAGAATCATCCGAATATTTCCATGCCGACAGCCCGGCCGCGATCGGTCCGGCCGAAGTGCTCAACAGCCGCCGCTTCCTGACGCTCGACCTCAATTACGGGCGGCGGGTCGACAGCGAGATGTACGAATATCTGATGGATAACGGGATGACCCGGGAGGAATATCATTTCTTCCTCGGCAACCGGCTGAAGCAGCACTGCATCCTCGGCAACGATTATTACTGGACCAATGAGCACCGGGTCCACGCCAACGGGCGGACCGAGGCGGCAGGCGAGACTTTCGGTTATTGCGAGATCACCCGGCAATATCACAATCGCTACCGCCTCCCGATCATGCACACCGAGACCAACCTGCGCGAAGGTCCGACCGGCCAGGAAGCGGTGCAGTGGCTGTGGAAGGAATGGGCCAATGTGCTGCGGCTGCGCAACGTCGGCATCCCCACCGTCGGCTTCACCTGGTATTCGCTGACCGACCAGGTTGACTGGGACACCGCGCTGCGTGAGCAGAACGGCAACGTTAATCCGCTCGGCCTGTATGATCTCAACCGTAACATCCGCAACGTCGGCAAGGCATACAAGCAGCTGATCAAGGACTGGCGCGATGTGCTTCCCGCTTCGTCGGTGTGCCTGGCAGTGCCGGTCAAGCCGCTCGGCCAGGATTGCTGGCCGCCACGCGACACTCCTTCGGGCGAGCGGGTCGAGCCGGAGAACAAGGGCTTGGCGCTGGGCAACCAGTCGCAACAGACGCCGGAGGCGGCATGATGGCCCTTCCCGAACTGAAGATCGGCCGGATCGAGACCTTCCTGGTACCGCCGCGCTGGCTGTTCGTGCGGGTCGAAACGGTCGACGGTGCGCATGGCTGGGGCGAGGCGAGTCTCGAGGGCCATGCGGAAGCGGTGAACGGCGCGTTCGAGGCGATCCGCGACCGCTTCATCGGGCATGACGCGCGGCGTATCGAGGATATTTGGCAGATCGCCTATCGCGGCGGCTTCTATCGCGGCGGCGCGGTGCTGATGAGCGCGCTGTCGGGGTTCGACCAGGCGCTGTGGGACCTCAAGGGCCGCGCGCTTGGCGTCCCGGCGTGGGAGCTGATGGGTGGCAGGGTGCGCGACAGGATCCGGGCCTATGCCTGGATCGGCGGCGACCGCCCACACGAGATCGCCGACGCCGCCAAGGCGCGCAAGGCGCAGGGATTCAGCGCGGTCAAGATGAACGCCACCGCCGACCTCGACTGGATCGGCACCCCACGCCTGTTCGACGAGGTGATCGAGCGGGTGCAGGCGGCGCAGGCGGCCGGGCTCGACGTCGGGCTCGATTTCCACGGCCGCGTGCACCGGCCGATGGCCAAGCAGCTGGCGAAGGTGCTGGAACCGCTCGGCCTGCTTTTCATCGAAGAACCGCTTCTCAGCGAGAACCCCGAGGGCCTCGCCGACATCGCCGCATTGGTCTCGACCCCGATCGCGCTCGGCGAGCGGCTCTATTCGCGCTGGGACTTCAAGCCGTTCTTCGAACGCGGTGCGGTGGATATCATCCAGCCCGACCTCAGCCACGCCGGCGGAATCTCGGAATGCCGACGGATCGCAGCGATGGCCGAGGCCTATGACGTGGCGGTGGCGCCGCATTGCCCGCTGGGACCGCTGGCGCTCGCCGCCTGCCTCCAGCTTTCCGCCAACGCGCCCAATGTCGCGATCCAGGAGATGAGCCTCGGCATCCATTACAACGTCGGCCACGACCTGCTGGAGTTCGTCACCGATCCGGAGGTGCTGACCCCGGTCGATGGCTATCTGCCGATCCCGCAGGGTGCGGGCCTCGGCGTGACGATCGACGAAGCCAAGGTGCGCGAAGTGGCCAAGGAAGGCCATCGCTGGCGCAACCCGATCTGGCGCCACAAGGACGGCAGCTTCGCGGAATGGTGAGGTTTTCGTCCCGGCCGTGACCGGGACGAGCCGGGTTCAGGCGGCCTGGCGCTTTGCCCTTGCCGCCTGCTCGAACGGCACCTCGTCGAGCTGGGCAGCGATGGCGGCGATCGCCTCGCCGGCTGCGGCGTCGGCGCTGTACTTGGCGTCGGCGGCCTGCTCCTCGGCGGTCAGCTCACGCCAGTAGCTGATCGACAGGCGGCGACCGAACACGTCGTCGCCGCGCATCTTGAGCTCGGGCTCGGCCGTTTCGGGCAGGCTGTCGCGAATAGCGTTCAACGTGGTGATCAACCGGTCGAGCGAGGTGTACTCGCTGACCTCGATATAGTCTTTAACCCGTGTGCGCATGATCGCATCCCTCCCCGGAGCGGGGCTGTTGTTTCGCGCCCTGATTCCAACATCGCAAGCGCCGGGGAGGTAATTATCCCCAGATCAGTTGCGATGGTCTGAACAAATGGCCAAGAACGGGTTCATGTTGCAGGCCGAACACAATCTCACGCTCCGCGCGGGCGATCTCGAGCTGGTGCTCAGCCCGGCGCTCGGTGGTGCGATCCGCGACCTGACCTGGACCGGGGAGGGACGCCGCGTCCCGCTGCTGCGGCCGACCCGCGAAGGGGCGGACAGCGTGCTCGACATGGCGAGCTTCCCGCTGGTGCCCTATGTCAACCGCATCCGGGACGGACATTTCAGCTTCCGTGGTCGCGAGGTGGTGATCAAGCCCAACATGGCGGGCGACATCTCGCCGCTGCACGGCCAGGGCTGGCTGGCGCCATGGACGGTGGAGAGCGCCGGCGCGCAGGATGCCGAATTGCGTTTCATGCATGAAGCCGGCGAGTGGCCGTGGAAGTATGAAGCGAAGCAGGTCGTCTCGCTCTACGAGCGCGGACTGTCGCTGGAGCTGCACTGCCGCAACCTCGACCGCGAGCCGATGCCGTGCGGCCTTGGCCAGCATCCCTATTTTCCCTGCACCGCCGAGACCCGGATCGATACCGAGGTCCGCAGCGCGTTCGAGATCGACGAGCATGTGCTGCCGACCGGCGAGGTGGCGGCGACCGGTCGCTTCGACCTACGGGAGCGGGCGGCGTGCGGGCAGGGGCTCGACCATGGGTTCGGCGGCTGGGGCGGCGAGGCCCGTCTGACTGATCCCGAATGGCCGGCGCTGCTTCGTCTTTCGAGCCCGGATGCCGGCTTCTTCCAGCTCTACTCGCCGGAAAGCGGCGGGATATTCGTCGCAGAGCCGGTGACCCACGCCAATGCCGCGCTGAACGAGCCGGAGGAGCGTTGGGGCGAGCTTGGCTTGCGGGTTCTGGAGCCCGGCGAAGAGATGCGTCTCGACCTGCGGCTGGGGCTGGTTTCCTAGGTGGCGTCCGACCTTATCGCCGCAGGAACGCTCGCGAGCTTCCTGGCCGGGCAGGCAACGACGCTCGGCGCGCTTCCGGTCTTCTTCCTCAAGGGGATCAGCCAGCGCACGCAGAACATCTTCCTCGGCTTTGCCGCCGGGATCATGCTGGCGGCGAGCTTCTTTTCGCTGATCATTCCGGGGCTCAATGCCGCCGGCGACCTTCACGGTGGCAACAAGACGGTGGCCGCGCTGATCGTCGGATCGGCGATCCTGCTTGGCGCCGGCACGCTCCATTTGCTGAACCGTGTCGCGCCGCACGAGCATTTCATTTCTGGGCCGATGAGCGGGGCGGAGAAGAGCAAGTTGTCGCGGATCTGGCTGTTCGTGATCGCCATCTCGCTGCACAACTTTCCCGAAGGCCTGGCGGTAGGGGTGAGTTTCGGAAGCCCCGACCACACCGCCGGCTATGCCACCGCCTTCGGGATCGGGTTGCAGAACATACCCGAGGGCCTGGCGGTGGCGGTGAGCCTGGCGGCGGTCGGTTACGGGCGATTGTTCTCATTCTTCATCGCAGTACTGACCGGCCTGATCGAGCCGGTCGGGGGCTTTCTCGGCATCTCGGCCATCTCGCTGTCGAGCGAATTGCTGCCGTGGGGACTGGGCTTTGCCGGCGGGGCAATGATTTGGGTGGTGTCGAGCGAGATCATCCCCGAGACGCACCGCGACCACCAGGAAGGGACCGCGACCTTTGCGCTGATGGTCGGGCTGGCGGTAATGATGAGCCTCGACTGGATTTTCGGTTAACGGAGCAGTTGGACCTTTTCCGCTAAAGCACTGGCGATGCAGCCCTCTCCCCTCAACTCTCGCGACCGTGCGGGTGCGATCACGCTGGTGATCCTGGTCCACGCCGGGGTGCTTGCCGGGCTGCTGACCCTGGGGTCGTCGGCCAGTCTGACGCATAGCCTGCAAAGGCCGCTCGAGATTTTCGACGTCGTGCCGCCGGAAGAGCCGGTTCCGCCACGGCCGCCGCCGGTCGTGGTCGAGAGCCGCGCTGTGCCAAAGGAGGAGGGGGCCGCCGCGCCGCCGGCAAGAAAGGCCGAGGCTTCGCCGGTCAAGCAGGTCGAGCCGGTGGTGCAACTTCCGCCGACACCGCCGCCGGTGATTGTCGCGCCGACCCTCGGTGCCGGGAGCGCGCCGAGTGCGGGCGCTGCGCCGGTCGACGGTACGGGGAGCGGGGCCGGGGGCCAGGGCAGCGGCACCGGGTCGGGCGGCGCCGGGTCGGGTCCGGGCGGCGGCGGGGACGGGGGCGAGGGCGCCGGGCCGTCGGTGATCCAGGCGACGACGCTGACCGGGCGGAGCTATCCGCGCGAGGTGCTGAGGGTGTGGCCGCGGGGCGGGCGGGTGTTCGTCGCGGTGCGGGTCCAGGTCGATGGCCGCGCCACCGACTGCAAGGTCAATCGGTCGAGCGGAAATCCGATCGTCGATCAGTGGACCTGCCGGTTGGTCGAGGAACGGGTGCGCTTCCGCCCGGCGCTCGACGGCCAGGGTCGGCCCGAAGTGCGCTGGTATGGCTATGTCCAGGCCCCGGTGAACTTCTAGTCGCGGACCTCGACCGGATCGACCCAGCGGTCGGCGCCGGGGCGGCGGTTCCATTCATTGCTGCCAGGAGACCAAGCTTCGACCGGCCGGCCCGCGGTATCGCGGGCGGGGGCGAAGCGGAGGCGACGGATCGCCGCCGTGCAGGTCGCGGCATCTAGCCCGGGATAGCCACTGGAGCGCGTCACCCGGCAGTCGCGGACGCGGCCGTCGGTCCCGACCAGCAGGCGGAAGCGGACGATGCCGCGGGGGCCCTGGGCCTGAACCGCGGGCGGTACGTCACGCCATTCGATCGACCCGCTGAGATATTCAGGCTCCTGCGCCACCCCACCCGACCCTCCGCCGCCGGTGCCGTTGCCGGAACGGCCGGCGCCAAGGCCCTCACCTTCGCCGCCGCGTCCGGTGCCAGGGCCGTCGAACGGCGCGGCGCCGGGGTTGGGGGCGGTGCCGATGCCAGCGATCGGCGCCGCGGGAAGCGGCGGGGGAACGGGCAGGCGGACCACCGGGGGCGGAGCGACGACGGGCGTCGGGGTGTTCTTCAGCGCAGGCGGAGCGGCGGCGCCTTCGGGGTCGGCGGCGCGCTCAGTCGGCTTTGGCGCGGGCTCGGGGAGCATCGGGACGGCGGGCGGCTCAGGCTCGGGCGGCTCGGTGATGTCGAGCAGGGTCAGCGGCTCGGCCAGCTTGGCCGGGACCGGGGTGACCCCGAGACCGGTCAGCAGGGCATAGCCGATCCCGAGGTGGATCAGCGCGGCGAGGCCGACGGAACGGACCCGGTCGGCCGGGGTGGCAAGCTGGCGGCGCATGGCGTCGAGCGTCCTAGACCGGCAAGGCTGAACCCCGACTTGCTCCCGCCGCGGTTCGCGCATGATCGCCGGGTGCACCCTCGCCGAACAATTCGATGATCCGGTCGCCGCCTTGAAGGGTGCAGGCGCCGGGATCCTCGAAGCTGATCGCCTGGCCGTCGCGGATGATGCGCAGGCCGACGCCGGTGTCGATCTCGGCCAGCTGGCGGCCGACCTCATTCGCCTCGACCGTCCGCTCGCGCAGCTGGACCCGGCCCTTGGCTGAAGCGAGGTCGGCAAGATAATCGGCGACCCCCGAGCCCGCTGCCGAGCCCGCCATCAGCAGCCCCGCGAAGCTGACCGGGTTGATCACGGTGGTCGCCCCGGCGGCTCTGGCTGGGAGCTCATTGTCGGACGCGCGTACGGAGACGGTGATCCTGAGGTCGGGAGCGAGGTGGCGGGCGGTCAGGCAGACCAGGATCGAGGTGTCGTCGCGGCCGGCGGTGACCAGCAGCGCGCGGGCCCGTTCGACATGGACCGCCTGCAGCGTGGCGTCGCGGGTGGCGTCCCCCTGCAGCACCATGCAGCCATAATCGTGGGCGTGGGTGAGGGCTTCCTCGTCACAGTCGATCACGACTAGCGAGGAGGGCTCACTGCCGCGGGCGACCAGTTCGGCCACCGCTTCCGAGCCGCTGCTGCCGAAGCCGGCGACGATGATGTGGCCGGTCAGACCTGCTTGAAGTCGGCGCATCAGATATTTGTCCCACAGGCGTTTGATGAAGAAGCTGTATGCGGTTCCGGCGAGGATCAGCAGGAAGAAGATGCGGATCGGCGTTACCACCAGCGCGTCGAACAGCCTGGCTTGTTCGGTGATCGGCACGATGTCGCCGTATCCGGTCGTGGTGGCACTGATCATCGTGAAGTAGATGATGTCCGCGAGGCTGATCGACCCGTCGTGGGTGTCCTTGAGGCTGTCGCGCTCGATCCAGTGGAAGCCGATGATCAGCGCCAGCAGCAGCGCCATGATCGCCAGCCGGATGGCGAGCTGGGTCGCGGTCCCGTAGCGCGAGCGGCGGCGCAGCTGCAGCTGGCTGGTCGCCCATGGCACCTGGCGATTGGTCAGCACCCGCGCCGAGGCGTGCGCAGGCGGTCTCGCGGGGGCGGGCAGCCTCGCGGGGGGCGGGGGCGGGCGAACAGGCACGGGGGCGGAACGATGGCCAGCGAACTAAGGTCCCGAAAGCGGCGTTGCCGATCCGTCGATCGACAAATGGCCAAGGGCTGAGTGGAGAAATGATCGAGGCCTGCGGGCGCTGTACCCCTCTTGAACCGGAAAATGCTGCTTCCAACATGTGTCTTGCCGGGCGCCGCTTGAGGGCCCGGTGACGGGCTGCGAGCTTGTCGCTCCCGCCCGCCTTGTTGCTCAACTCATCAGGAGGACAAGACATGCGTAGTGCATTCGACTTCACCCCGTTTCGCCGCAGCGCGGTAGGGTTCGACCGGTTGTTCGACATGCTGGAAAGCAGCGCGGCCTCGGGCGCGGGCGAGAATTACCCGCCGTTCGACCTCATTCGCACCAGCGAGCATGAATATCGGATCGAGATCGCCGTGGCCGGCTTCCGCCGCGAGGAGATCGAGATCACCAGCCACCAGAATGTGCTGATCATCCGCGGTCGCAAGGCTGACGAGGGTGGGGCCGACTATATCCACCGCGGCATTGCTACCCGCAGCTTCGAGCGGCGCTTCGCCTTGGCCGACCATGTCAACGTGACCGGCGCCGACCTGGCCGACGGCATGCTGGCACTGACCTTGAAGCGCGAGATCCCCGAGGCGATGAAGCCGCGCCGGATCGAGATCGGCGGGACGGCCCAGCCGCGGCACGACCGGATCGAGGCCGCAGCCGGGGAGCGTGAGGGCGCGGAGGCCTGACCCGCTCCGGCTGACGAGAAAAGGGCTCCGGAGGCGAATGCTTCCGGAGCCCTTTTTGTCGGGTTTGCGAGCTCAGCGGACCCGCGGGCCGCCGTAGGGAAGCGGCGGCGGCGGGCGGCGATCGCGGCGGGGCAACTGCGCCTGATAGGCGACGCCGCAATGCTGGACGCAATAAGGATAGCCGGGATTGGCCTGTTGCCCGCAGAAGTGGAAATCGGGCTCGCCCGGGTGACCCATCGGCCACTTGCAGATGCGGTCGTTGAGGTCGAGCAGGCCGGTCTTGTCGGCCATTTCGGGCGCGGGCTTGGCCGGCATCAGGCGGCGCGGCGGGGCCGGCGGGATCGGCGGCTGCTGGTCGCCAGGACCCTGGCGAACGAAGCCGCCCGGGCCGATCGAGCGATAGACCATCACCGTTTCGCCGGTCTTAGCGGGAGCCGGAGTGCTAGGAGCCGGCGCCGGCGCGGCAGCCGGTGCCGCGGGGAGGTCGTCGTCGGGCATCGGCGCCGCGCTTTCGAGGATGGCGGCGATCGCCGGCTTCTCCTTGACTCGCGACGGGGCGGCACGCTCGGACGCCGGAGCGACCGAGGGGGCTGGCGCGGCAGCGGGTGCCGAGGCGCCCTTGTCCTCGCCCGGCTTGACCGGGGAGGGACGCGAATCGAGGCCCAAGCGGTGCGCCTTGCCGATCACCGCGTTGCGGCTGACGCCGCCTAGGTCATCCGCGATCGCGCTCGCTGTCTTGCCTTCGGCCCACATCGCCTTCAGCCGCTCGATCCGTTCGTCAGTCCAGCTCATTCTTTGCGTCGCTTTGCTTCTTCGGGTTAACCGGTTGCCGTCCCAGCCCGCAGCCGATAGGCGCTGATCGCGTGAACGACCAGCCCTCATCCACTCGCACCGCGCCAGGACAGGCGCGCCTGCGGGGCGTCAACTGGGGCGGCCTCAGGACCCTCTATGTCAAGGAGGTACGCCGCTTTTTCAAGGTCCAGACCCAGACCATCTGGGCGCCGGCGGTGACCACCCTGCTGTTCCTGGTGATCTTCTCGATCGCGCTGGGCGGGGCGAACCGGCAGGTGATGGGCGTGCCGTTCCCGACTTTCATCGCCCCAGGCCTGATCATCATGGCGATGATCCAGAACGCCTTCGCCAATTCGAGCTTCTCGCTGCTGGTCGGCAAGATCCAGGGCACGATTGTCGATTATCTGATGCCGCCGCTGTCGGTGGGCGAGCTGATCGCCGGGCTGGTCGGGGCGTCGGTGACCCGCGCGCTGCTGGTCGGCTGCGCGGTATGGCTGGCAATGGCGCTGTGGCCCGGAGTCGAGGTCACGGTGATCCACCCGTTGAGCGTGATTTGGTTCGGGCTGATGGGATCGCTGCTGCTGAGCTTCCTCGGACTGATCACCAGCATCTGGGCCGAGAAGTTCGATCATGCGGCGGCGGTGACCAACTTCGTGGTGGCGCCGCTGTCGCTGCTGAGCGGCACCTTCTATTCGGTCGAGGCGCTGAGCCCGCTGTTCCGCGGGATCAGCCACGCCAACCCGTTCTTCTATGTGATCTCGGGCTTCCGTCATGGTTTCCTGTCGGAAGCCGATTCGCCTATCCTATTCGGGGCGATGTTGCTGCTGGTGCTCAACCTGGGGCTGTTCGCGCTCTGTTATGGCCTGTTGAAGAGCGGGTGGAAGATCAAGAACTAGACTTTTCAGTCACTTGGTCGTTTCGGCTGGTGAATGGCAGATAACGGGCGTGTTCAGCCTGTGGAACTCGGGCAGCGCCTAGAACTTCTCTCATCAAGCCTCGATGAGGGAGAGTAAGCATGAAGAAGTTCCTGTTCGCCGCCGCCGGCCTTGCGGCCGTTGCCGCCGCCACTCCGGCCAGCGCGCAATATTATCAGGGTCAGCAGCCTTATAGTTACAACCAGGGCTATGGCTACAACCAGGGCTACGGCTACGCCAACCAGCAGCAGCTGGTGCAGTTCTACCTGCAGCGGACCGATCAGCTTCGCCTTCAGGTGGACAGCCGCAACCGGCTGAGCCCGCGTGAGGCGGACCGTCTGCGTGGCCAGGCGATCGAGTTGCAGAACCGTGCTCGCAGCTATGCCCGCAATGGCATCAATGCCAGCGAGCAGCGTGATCTCGACGTTCGGATCGCCCAGCTGCAGCAGCGGATCGTGGTGCAGGCCCGTGACGGCAACAACCGCTACGGCAACGGCTATGGCCGCGGTGTCGGCGGCGGTCGGGACCGTGACCGGGACGGTGTTCGCGACAACCGCGATGGGTGGGTCGACCGCAACCGTAACGGTATCGACGATCGCCGCGAGGGCTTCATCGACAACAACCGCAACGGTGTCGACGATCGCCGCGAGGGCTACCCCTATCGCCGCTAAGGCTACGAGCGGAGGGGTTAACCTTCCCCTCCGCTCCCGCTAAGAGGGCGCGGCTTCCACCCGGGAGCCGCGCCCTTTTTCTTGTCTGTCCTCCAGGAGCCCGTTCATGGCCATCACGCCGCTCATGCCCGTCTATCCGCGCTGCGAGGTGCGGCCGGTCCGAGGCGAGGGCGTGTGGCTGATCGGCGAGGGGGGCGAGCGCTATCTCGATTTCGCCAGCGGCATCGCGGTCAACCTGCTGGGGCACAGCCACCCGCATCTGATCGGCGCGATCCAGAAGCAGACCGAAACGCTGATGCACGTGTCGAACCTGTACGGGTCTCCGCAGGGTGAAGCGCTGGCGAGCCGGCTGGTCGAGCTGACCTTTGCCGACACCGTATTCTTCACCAACTCGGGCGCCGAAGCGGTGGAATGCGCCATCAAGACCGCGCGGCGCTATCACCATGCCGCGGGCAATCCGCACAAGAACAAGCTGATCACCTTTTCCAATGCCTTCCACGGGCGGACCATGGCGACCATCAGCGCGACCGACCAGGTGAAGCTGCGCGACGGCTTTGCACCGTTGCTGGAGGGGTTCGAAGTGGTCCCGTTCGACGATCTGGACGCCGCGCTGGCGGCGATCGACGAGACCACCGCGGGCTTCCTGGTCGAGCCGGTTCAGGGCGAGGGCGGTATCCGTCCGGCGAGCCAGGAGTTCATGACCGGCCTCAGGAAGGCGTGCGACGAGCATGATTTTATGCTGGTGCTGGACGAGGTGCAGTGCGGCGTCGCGCGGACAGGGACGCTCTACGCCTACGAGCAGTACGGAATCGTGCCGGACATCCTGGCGAGCGCCAAGGGCATCGGCGGGGGTTTCCCGCTCGGCTGCTGCCTGGCGACCGAGAAGGCCGCGAGCGGTATGGTGATCGGCACCCACGGAAGCACCTACGGCGGCAATCCGCTGGCGATGGCGGCGGGTAATGCGGTGCTGGACGTGGTCGCCAACCCCGAATTTCTGGCCCGGGTGCGCGACACCGGCCAGCGCCTGCGCTCGGCGCTGGAGCAGATGATCCCCAACCATGACGGGCTGTTCGAAAGCGTGCGTGGCATGGGCCTGATGCTGGGCATCAAGATGAAGACCGACAGCCGGGCGTTCGTCGGCTACCTGCGCACCCGCGGCATCCTGACGGTGGCGGCGGGCGACAATGTGGTGCGCGTGCTGCCGCCGCTGATCATCGACGACAATGACATCCGCGCCTTCGTCGACGGGCTGAGCGCGGCGTCGGCGGACTATGAGGTGCCGGCCGAGGCCGCTTGAGCGTCGACCTCGAGCCCTGGCTTTTCGGGTTGGCCGGGGCCGGCATGGGCGCCGGCATGCTGGTCTATTGCGTCGTTGGATTGCGGCGGGGGCGGATCAAGCCTCTCCTCCGCACCTTCCGGAACGAGCCTATCACCGTGGCCTTCACCCACGGCGATACTCGGCTTCATTGGTCTACAATTGCGTCGTCGGGTTCTTCTTTGTCCTCGCCGGGCTGTTGATGGTCGTGGGGGAGCGGGTGAGTGCGCGCGAAAAGCCGTTTCGCGACGCTTGCGTGGCCGAAAAGCCCGCGCTTCCGCCGGCCGACACGATCGCAGCATGCAATCGTTGGCTGCAGACGGTGCGCGCGAGCTCCTTCGACAAGGGCCTGGCGATGAGTGCGCAGGCTGACGCTTTCTCACGGGTGGGTGACGAGGTGGAGGCGACCCGTCTGCGGCGGGCGGCAGTCGGGGCCTATGGCCATTCCCTCAGCGGCTATCCCTCCGACAGCGCGGCGCATTGGAACAGCGGCGTGCTGATGCGGCAGCTTGGCGACTTCGAGCAGGCGCGTGAGGCGTTTCTCGCCCATACCCAATTAGAGTCCGACCGGGGTGATGGCTGGTTCGAGCTCGGGATGGTCGAGGTTGAACTTCGGCGGTTTCCGGACGCTATCGCCCATCTGACCCGCGCGATCGAACGGCTGCCCGGCGAGGCACGGCCGCTGGCGGGCCGGGGGATTGCCTATCGCCTGGCGGGGGACTGTGCCCGCGCCGATCTCGACTTCGACGAAGCGCGCCGGAGGGATCCTGCCGATCCTTTGCTGAAGGTCGCCGACGAGATGTTTCCGCCGGTCGTCGAGAGCCCCGCTTCAGCCAAGCCGGGCCTCGTCGTCGATGACGGATAATCGAGCCCCGTCACCGGTCCAGCGCCAGAGGACGAGGTTGAGGTCGTCCGGGGCAGCGCCGCGGGCGAAGCTGCGGACCAGCATTCCGGGATGGCCGGCGGCGATCAGCGCGAGAGCGAAGTCCTGCGTCGGGGCGCGGCCGTCCTTGCGCATCGCTTCGCGCCAGGCCGGGTCGGCCAGCGTCTCGGCGGTCATTTCGAAACGGGCAAGCACCGCGGCGTCGCGGCAGTCGAACAGGTTGGTGAACGTGGCGCGATAGGCGACCAGGGTGGTCGGCTGGAGATCGCCGGCCTGGTTGGCCTCACGGATGGCGGTGGCAATGGTCAGCGCGGTGTAGAGCGCCGGGACCCCGCGCGGATTGAAGCGCCCGCCGAACCGTGCGGCGCCTTCGCCCGAAAGCGGTTGGCGAGCGTAGAGCGGGTTGAGCGAGCGGTAGAGCGTGCCCCTGTAGTCCACCTAAGCGCAGTCCACTCAGGCGAACACGCCCGCGTCGACCGCATCGATATAGGCCAGCACGTCCCCGGCGCGGCCTTGCTGGACCAGCGTCATCGCGGTCTGGTTGGCGAAGCCCGGCAGCGGCTCCGAGCGGTACCAGGCAAAGGCCATCAGCGGCGAGCCGAAGCGCGGCTCGACCTTGTTCAGGATCTCGACCATCTCGCGCAGCCGGCCCTGGGTGCGGGGCGAGCGGAGACGCTCCTGCCGCTGTACGGCGTCGCGCGCGAGACCGGCCGAGGCCGCCACTTCCTGACTGGTGGTGCGCAGCAGGGTCGCGATCTTGCCGGGTGCGAACAGGCCGCCTTCCGCATATTGTGCCAAACCCATGTGCCACCTCCTTTGACGCAATATAGCGTCATTTCCTGCGGGGACAAGGAGGTGGCGGGGGCGCGGCCTTACTTCTCGAACGCGGCGGTGATCTCGAGCTTCACGTCGTCCGACACCGCCGGAACGGCATAGCCGAGGTTGAAGTCACTGCGCTTCAGGGTGGCGGTAGCCGAGAAGCCGACCGTCTGCTTCTTGTTCATCGGGTTGGCGCCGGCGCCGTGGAGGCGGGCGTCGAGGGTGAGGGGCTTGGTCACTCCGCGCAGGGTGAGGTCGCCGGCGATCGTCGCCTGGGTGCCGCGCACGGTGACGCTGCGCGACACGAACCGCGCGGTCGGGAACTTGGCGGTGTCGAACAGGTCGGCGGTGGCGAGATGCTTGGCGAAGCCGGGCGAGGTGACGGTCAGGCCCGACAGTGGAATGTCGATCGCGACCTTGGCGTTGCGGGTGTTGGCGGGATCGATGTTGAGTGTCCCGCTCATCGCTCCGACCATGCCGTACAGGCGGCTGAAGCCGAAGTGGTCGACCGACCAGACGACCTGCGTATGGTTGGCGTCGACCGTGTAGCGGCCGGCCTGCACCAAACGGGCGGCGGCGGCGGCCGATTGCGGGGCGGGCTGAGCAGCGATCGCGGCGGTGCCGGCAAGGGCGAGGGCGGCGACGAAGGCGAGACTCTTGTGCATGGGATCGAAGCTCCTGTTGCATGGTATTCTTTCGTAACCACGTAACTGCGCGTGCCCGGGTCGACTGGCAAGAAGGCACATGGTTGTGACCCGGCCCTCAATTGCTCTCCGCGCGGTCCGCCCGCGAAGGTCCGCGGGGGCCACAGTTGTAATTCCGGCCATTCGGGCGCATATGGAGATGGCTATCAGTCGCAAGTTTTGACGGTCTACGGCGCTTTGCGGCTCCTTACTCCTTCTCTCCATGCTGCTCCTAGCGTGCTGCCCGGCTTTCGGGTGGCGCTACGAGAAGGACTACCACCATGATCACCGGAACCGTCAAATTCTTCAACGCCGACAAGGGCTATGGCTTTATCTCGCCCGAGGATGGAAGCGGCGACGCTTTTGTCCACATCTCGGCAGTTGAAGCGGCCGGCATGCGCACGCTCGATCGCGACCAGAAGGTCCAGTACGAGCTGCAGAGCGGCCGTGATGGCCGCGCGAGCGCTGTGAACCTGCAGAGCGCCTGAGCCTGAGTTAGAGAGAGCGGCCCGCTTGTGTGATGGCGTGCGGGCCGCTTTCTTTCTCTCTCCTGCCAACCCTAGCGAAGGAAGACAGCCCCCGATGTCCACCCTCCAATTCTATTCCGAGCGCGCCGCCGAGTGCCGCCGCGACGCCGACGCCGCCAGCCTCGAGAACGTCAAGCGCCGCAACCTGGAAGCCGCCGAGGCCTGGGAAGCCATGGCCGAGCGCCTGACCCGCACCAACGCCCACCGCGATGCCAACGAAGCCGCCCGCGAGGCGCGCTCCGCCTGACGACCCGCCCCGGCACTTGCCGGGACACGGGACGGGCGGTTGAGGTCGGCAGGGGGGCTTCCTATCTCCCCTGCATGACCCCCGACATTCTTACTCTCGATGCCGCGCTTGGCGTGACCGTTCCGGCGCGTAATGCCCGCGGCCGCGCGGCCCGGATCGGCCCTTCGCTGCGCCGCATCCTTTCCGCCCATGCCTACCCGCCGCCGATCGAGCGGATGCTGGCCGAAGCGCTGGCGCTGACCGCGCTGCTTGGCTCGCTGCTCAAGGATCCCGGCGGGCAGCTGACGCTTCAGGCGCAGACCCAAGGAGGCGTGGTCGACCTGCTGGTGTGCGACTACAAAGGTGGCGAACTGCGTGGCTATGTTCGTCACGATCCGGTCAAGCTGGCGGATGCCGCCCACGCCCCGACGCTCAAGACGTTGTTCGGCGAAGGCTATCTGGCGATCACCTTCGACCAGCCCGCCACCGACGAGCGCTACCAGGGCATCGTTCCGCTGGAAGGCGACAGCCTGGCCGAGGCCGCGCAAAGCTATTTCACCCAGTCCGAGCAGATTCCCTCAATCGTCCGCCTGGCGGCCGAAAAGAAGGCCGACGGCTGGGTCGCGGGCGGAATCCTGTTCCAGCACCTGCCCGAAGGCGAGGAAGGGCGCGAGCGGCTGCACACCCGGCTCGACCATCCCGACTGGGACCATGTCGCGGTGCTGGCGGGATCGGTGCGCCCCGAGGAACTGACCGACGAGACCCTGTCGCTCGATGCCCTCGTCTGGCGCCTGTTCCACGAGGAAGAGGAAGTGCGGGTGTTGCCCGGAGCCCCGCTGTCGCGCGGCTGCCGCTGCGATCCCGACTATGTCCGCTCGGTCATTGCCCGCTTTCCCGAGGAGGAGCGCGAGCAGATGAAGAATGACGAGGGCGTGATCCGCGTCGACTGCGAATTCTGCTCGACCAGCTTTCCCCTGGTCTTCGATTGAAACGGAAGCGTGATAAAAGCGGCGGGATGAGCAGAGTCGCGCCCTTCATGCTGCTTGCGGCCCTGGCCGGCGGGTTCGCCGAGGCCGCGCGGGCGCCGTCCGTGTTGCCGGGGGTGGAGCCCGGCCTGTGGGAAGTGAGCCGCGACGCGACCGGGCGCGGGGCCCGGCGCGGCTGCCTGCCCGACATGGAATTGCTGGCGACCTATGCCCACGCCGGGGATCGCTGCAAACGGACGATCCTTGCCAACTCGCCGCGGCGGCTGTTGATGACGCTGGACTGCGGGCCGGGCGATTTCGGTCGCTCGGAGATCACCGTCACCACGCCGCGATCGCTCAAGCTCAGTACGCAGGGCTTTCACCGCGGCGAGCCTTATGACCTCAGTATTTATGCCCGAAGGGTCGGAGAATGTCCTATTTCCGGTCGACGTTAAGGCGTTGTTTAACCATAAGCTGCTAGGGCTTGTTTGTGCCTGACCGATGGTTCGGCACGCTTTCCTCCCTGACGGGCCTTTGAGCCCGAACCTGGGCCGCCCTTCGGGGCGGCCCTTCTTTTCCAGGGCCTCCGATTTTTGCGTTTCGGACGCCCCCGTCCTATGGGCGCGCCGCCATGCCCAGCACCCCTTCCACTGCCGTCGTCCTTCTTTCGGGCGGGCTCGATTCCATGGTCTGCGCCGCGCTGGCGCGGGAGCGGGGCTTCCGGGTCTGCGCGCTGACGGTGGATTACGGCCAGCGCCACCGGGTCGAGCTCGAGGCCGCCAAGCGGATCGCGGCGGACCTTGCCGACCGCCACGTGATCCTGCCGCTCGATCTGCGCGCATTCGGCGGCTCGGCGCTGACCGCCGACTTCGCGGTGCCCAAGGACGGCGTCGGCGAGGGCATTCCAGTCACCTACGTGCCGGCCCGCAACACCATCTTCCTCAGCCTGGCGCTGGGCCTGGCCGAGGCAAGCGGCGCGCGCGATCTATTCGTGGGGGTGAACGCGCTCGATTATTCGGGCTATCCCGACTGCCGCCCGGACTTCGTTGCGGCGTTCGAGCGGCTGGCCAATCTGGCGACCAAGGCCGGGGTCGAGGGCGATCCGTTCACCATCCATGCGCCGCTGCAGGACATGACCAAGGCCGACATCGCGCGCGAAGCGGCCCGCCTAGGGCTCGACGCGGGGCTGAGCCACAGCTGCTACGACCCGGGCCCCGACGGCGGCGCGTGTGGCGAGTGCGATGCCTGCCGCCTCAGGGCGATGGGTTTCGAGCAGGCGGGGCTGCCCGATCCGACCCGCTATGCGGCGGCGCCGTGACCTACGCGATCAAGGAATGCTTCCTGACGTTGCAGGGCGAGGGCGTGCAGAGCGGCGCCCGGGCGGTGTTCCTGCGCTTTGCCGGCTGCAACCTGTGGAGCGGGCGCGAGGCCGATCGCGCCACCGCGCAGTGCCGCTTCTGCGACACCGATTTCGTCGGCACCGATGGGGTTAACGGGGGCAAGTTCGCCGATGCCGAAGCGCTTGCCGATCTGGTCGAGCGTCTGTGGGGCGAGGGACCTGAGCAGCGGCTGGTGGTGGTGACGGGCGGCGAACCGATGCTGCAGCTCGACGCCGCACTGATCGATGCGCTGCATCGGCGCAGGTTCCGGGTGGCGGCGGAAAGCAACGGGACGCTCGCCGCGACGCCGGGGATCGACTGGCTGTGCATCAGTCCCAAGGCCGGGACGCAGGTCGTGCAGCGGTCGGGCGACGAGCTGAAGCTGGTCTGGCCGCAGGCGGGGATCGACCTCGCCGAGCTCGAAGGCTGGGACTTCCGCCACTTGCTGATTCAGCCGATGGACGGGCCGGAGGGAAGCGTCGCGGAGGCGATCGCGGTGGCGATGGACCGACCGCGCTGGCGGCTGAGCCTGCAGACCCACAAGATGGTGGGCCTGGCCTGAGGCGAACTCAGGCCTCGTTATCGCTTTCGTTGGATTCGTTTGACGGAAGGTCGGCCTCGTTTGCGTCGAAGTCCGGCGCGGGCAGGTCGTTCGCCATGCGCGCATCGTCGGCGGTCGCGGCGTCGATCGCGGTGACGTCGCCCGACACCACATTCTCCTGCTCCAGCCCGGCGTCGCCGACGCTTTCATTGACCGTGGCGGGCTGCTGATCGCCGCACCCTGCAAGCAGGAGGAGCGGGGCGAGGGCGAGGGGAAGGAGGGTGCGCGACATGGCCGCGTGGCTAGCCGCTTTGGCGGCAACAGAAAAGGGGCCGCCAGCATGATGCCGGTGGCCCCTTTCCTTAGAACTCCCGGGTTCCCGAGGGAGCCCGGAGCGACTTACATCGCGTTGTTCATCATCATGTTGCTGTCGTTCGACATCATGTTGGTGTCGTTCATCATCATGTTGCTGTCGGCAGCCATGTTGCTGTCCATGGTCATGTTGGCGTCCATGGTCATGTTGGCGTCCATCGCGTTCATGTCGGCGACGGCGTTGGTGTCGACGGCCATGTTCTCTTCCATGGCGGTGTTGTTGGCGGCTTCATTGCTGCTGCAAGCCGAGACAGCGAGGGCCGCAGTGGCGACCAGGATCAGAGCACGCATTTTGATTCACTCCCTAGAAAATGAGATCTGGCGTGGCAGTTCCACGTCGCAAATCACCGCGCTGTGTAGAGGCTAGTCAAGCTTCCGCCAAGAGGGGTGCCGAACGGCCTAGTCTGGACAGGAAAACCGGCAGCGCCGCTTCGAGCGCACGGTCGAGCGCAGCCATGTCGGCGGCGAGCCCGAGCGCGGCGAGGCTGGTCACTCCGTGGGTGGCGATTCCGCAGGGAACGATGCCGCCGAAGTGGGTGAGGTCGGGCGCGATGTTGATCGAAAAGCCGTGCAGCGTGACCCACCGCTTTACCCGCACCCCGATGGCGCCGATCTTGGCCTCGGCCGCGCCTTCGCCGGTCCAGATCCCGATTCGCCCCGGCGAGCGATGCGCCGACACGCCCAGCGCGGCGAGCGCGTCGATCACCCAGCCTTCGAGCGCATGGACGAAGCAGCGGATGTCGCGGCCGCGCGCGGCGAGGTCGAGCGTCAGATAGCCGACCCGCTGCCCCGGGCCGTGATAGGTGTAGCGGCCGCCGCGTCCGGCATCGAACACCGGAAAGCCCTGCGGATTGAACAGCTCGGCGGGGTCGGCGCTGGTGCCGGCGGTGAACAGTGGCTGGTGCTCGAGCAGCCAGACCCGTTCGGGCGCGGTCCCCTCGCGCACCGCGGCGGCGCGCTCCTCCATGTCGGCAAGGGCCTGGGGGTAGGGGATCAGGCCGTCGCTGACCCGCCATTCGATGCCGTCGATGCTGCGCATGAGCCCTCCCAGCCATGAAAAGTGGCCAAGGGGCAAGAGGGCGGCTACATCTCGCCCTATGCAACATAAGGGTGGGTCAAGGATGAAGCTGTCGATCGGTCAGGCGTGGGACGAGGCCAAGGGCGTCTTCCGGGCCGACGGAAAGGCGATTTTCGCCGTGGCGCTGGCGCTGACGGTGCTTCCGGGCGCAATCCTGGAGACCATTTCACCCTCCGGTTTGCGCTCTCAGGAAGTGCCGTGGTGGATCGCCCTGTTCGGCCTTATCTCGGCGCTGCTCAGCCTGACCAGCCAGATTGCGATCAGTCGCATCGCCATTGGCTACCCTGCCACCGTCGGCGAGGTGCTAGCGCTGGCCTTTCGCCGCCTACCGGCGCTGTTCGGGGCTCTGCTGCTGGCGATCCTGCCGTTTGCGCTGATGCTAACCGCGCTCGGCATGTCGCAGGGCGCCGACCTCACACCCGCCACGGTGCCGCCGGGCCTGGCCGGGGCAGTGTCATTGATCCTGCTGGTCGGGATCTTCGTGCTGATCCGGCTGCTGTTCCTGACCCCGCTTGCCGCCGACCGCGGCGGTGGACCCATCGCGCTTCTGAAGGAGGCCTGGCAGCTGTCACGCGGCCATTTCCTCAAGCTGCTCGGGCTGATCCTGATCATGGCGCTGGTGGCCGCACTGCTGGTCTGGGGACTCGGCAGCGCGCTTTCGACTGTCGTGCTTGTCGCCCTGGGCCCGATCGCGGCCGGTAACGTCAGCGCCGCGCTGGTCGCACTGATCCAGCAGGGATTGGCGGCGATAGTCTCGGTCCTGTTCGTCGTGGTGGTGTGCCGGCTCTACGTCCAGGCGACCGGCGGCGGCACCGTGGCGTCGGTCCCGCACGCCGGTGGCGACTGAGGCTCAGCTCAGCTCCACTTCGCCAGCGGCGGCAAGCTCATCAGGATGGCGTCGACGTTGCCGTTGGTCTTGAGGCCGAAGATCGTGCCGCGGTCGTAGAGCAGGTTGAATTCGGCATAGCGGCCGCGAAATTCGAGCAGACGGTCCATCTCGGCCTCGTTCCAGTCCTGACCCATGCGGCGGCGGACGATCTGCGGAAAGATGGCGAGAAAGGCCTCGCCCACATCGCGGGTGAAGGCGAAGTCGGCGTCGAAGTCGCCCTCCAGCCGGTCGTAGAAGATGCCGCCTACCCCGCGCGCGACCTTGCGGTGCGGGAGCCAGAAATATTCCTCGCACCATTTGGAATAGCGTTCGTAATAGTCGGCGCCATGGGCGTCACACGCTGCCTTCAGTTCGGCGTGAAAGGCGGCGGTGTCGTCGGGGTAGGGGATTGCCGGGTTGAGATCGGCCCCGCCGCCGAACCAGCGCCGGGCGGTGCACAGGAAACGGGTGTTCATGTGGACGGCGGGAACGTGCGGGTTGGCCATGTGTGCGACTAGGCTGATCCCGGTGGCGAAGAAGCGATTGCCGTTTTCCGCGCTGCCGGGAATCGACTTGGCGAATTCCTCGGAAAAGGTCCCACCGACGGTAGAAACGTTGACCCCGACCTTTTCGAACACCTTGCCTTTCATCAGTCCGCGCACGCCGCCGCCGCCAGGCTCGCCCGACGGATCCTCGCGGTCCCACGGCAGATAGTCGAAGGTGGCGTCCGAGCCCGCTTCGCGCTCGATCGCCTCGAACGCGGCGCAGATTCGGGTGCGCAGGGTTTCGAACCAGGCGCGGGCGGCGGATTGTTGCTCGTCGAGGGCTTGCATGGGGGTGGAGGCTAGCGGCTCGGGCCGGACACGCCAATGATCGAGATCAAAGGAGGATCGTTTCGGGGGCCTCACCGACCAATGGACCCTTGAGGAGCGATGAACGGCCCGCTATCAGGCGCGCGATCATCCGCTCCGCCCAGCCGGCGCGGTACCCACGTCATGCACCCGACCGGTGCGAATAAGCGAGCTCAAGGACCCGTTGATGGCCACCGTCGAACAAACCCAGCCGGTGATGCCCGGCGAGCCAAGCGCGGCCGAGGCCGGCGACCCGGGCGTGCGTCGCCGCGACTTCATCAATATCGCCGCGGTAAGCTTCGCCGGGGTCGGCGCGGTCACCGCGATCGCCCCGCTGCTGATGCAGGCCGCGCCGTCGGCCGACGTCCGCGCACTGTCGTCGATCGAAGTCGACATCTCCAAGATCCAGCCGGGTCAGGGCATCAAGACCAGCTGGCGCAAGCAGCCGGTGTTCATCAAGCAGCTGACCCCGCAGGAGGTTCAGGCCGCCAATGACGTGTCGGTCAGCGAGCTTCGCGATCCGCAGAGCCTTGCCGACCGCACCAAGCCCGGCAAGAGCCAGTGGTTGGTGACGTTGGGCGTCTGCACCCACCTCGGCTGCGTGCCGCTCGGCATCGGCGAGGGGGAGACCAAGGGTGACTTCGGCGGCTATTTCTGCCCGTGCCACGGGTCGCACTATGACACTGCGGCACGCATTCGTAAGGGCCCGGCGCCGACCAATCTGGCCGTGCCTGACTATGAATTCGCTAGCGACACCGTTGTCCGGATCGGTTGAGGACTGACACAATGAGCTTTGCCTGGGCCAAGCCCTACGAACCCACCTCGCCGTTCATGCGCTGGATGGACCAGCGCCTGCCGCTGCCGCGCCTGGTCTATGGCGCGATCGGCGGCGGTTATCCGGTGCCTCGCAACCTGAACTACTTCTGGAACTTCGGGGTCCTCGCCGGCCTCGCGCTGATGATCCAGATCATCACCGGCATCGTGCTGGCGATGCATTATTACAGCTACACCGGAGCCGCCTTCGACAGCGTCGAGCGGATCATGCGCGACGTCAACGCGGGCTGGGTCCTGCGCTACGTCCACCAGAACGGCGCAAGCTTCTTCTTCGCGATCGTCTACATTCACATCTTCCGCGGGCTGTACTACGGCTCGTACAAGGCGCCGCGTGAGATGGTGTGGCTCCTCGGCCTGGTCATCTACCTGCTGATGATGGCGACCGCTTTCATGGGCTACGTCCTGCCGTGGGGCCAGATGAGCTACTGGGGAGCGCAGGTCATCACCGGCTTCTTCTCCGCCATTCCGGTGGTCGGTGAGCCGTTGCGGGTGTTCATCCTTGGCGGGTTCGCGCCCGACCAGGCCGCACTGACCCGTTTCTTCTCGCTCCACTATCTGCTGCCGTTCGTGATCGCGGGCGTCACCATCCTCAAGATCTGGGCGCTGCACATCCCGGGGTCGAGCAACCCGACGGGCGTCGACGTTAAGGACGAGAAGGACACGCTGCCGTTCCACCCGTTCTACACCGCCAAGGACGGCTTCGGCATCGGCGTTGCGCTGCTGATCTTCGCGCTGGTGGTGTTCTTCTTCCCCTATAGCCTGGGCCACCCCGACAACTACGTCGAGGCCAACCCGCTGGTGACCCCGGCGCACATCGTCCCCGAATGGTATTTCTGGCCGTTCTACGCGATCCTGCGCGCCTTCACGGTGGACTTCATCCTGCCGGCCAAGCTGTGGGGCGTGCTGGCGATGTTCAGCTCGATCCTGCTGCTGTTCTTCCTGTCGTGGCTGGACCGGTCGCCGATCCGGTCGACCAGCTATCGCCCGGTCTACCGGATCTTCTTCTGGGTGCTGGTGGCAGACATCATGCTGCTGGGTTATTGCGGCGTGATGCCGGCAGAGCAGCCGTATATCGCGCTCAGCCAGCTGGCCGCCGCTTATTACTTCGCCCACTTCCTGATCATCCTGCCGCTCGTCTCGAAGTTCGAGAAGCCGCGGCCGCTCCCCAACAGCATCTCCGAGAGCGTGCTCCACGGTGAGAAGGCGGAGAGCCGGCCTTACGGCCTCGCTCCCTCCGGGCCGACCACCGCGCCGCAGCCGGCCGAATAAGAAAGCACACAGACCCATGGTCCGCATCATCGGTTTCTTCGTCGGGCTGGGCTTTGTCGGCGTCCTGCTGATCAGCCTGGTCGTGAACGGCGTCGACTATTTCCGGAACCCGCCGGAACACGCCGCTTATTATTACTTCCACAAGGACCCGCGCGAGGCCGAGCTGCCGTCCGACGGCATGGCGGGCAAGTTCGACCGCCAGCAGCTGCAGCGCGGCTTCCAGGTCTACAAGGAAGTCTGCGCCGCCTGCCACAGCCTGAAGTATGTCAGCTTCTACCAGCTGGCCGACCTCGGCTATTCGGAAGCCGAAGTGAAGGCGATCGCCAATCAGTGGGCGATCGAGGTGCCGTCGGTGAACCCGGACACGGGTGAAGCGGCGACCCGCAAGGCGCTGGTCTCCGACCGCTTCCCGTCGCCTTATGCGAACGAGACGGCGGCGCGCGCGGCCAACAACAACGCCTATCCACCCGACCTCAGCCTGATCACCGAGGCCCGTCACGACGGCGCCAACTATGTCTATTCGCTGCTGACGGGCTACGTCGACCAGGCCGGCTATAAGAATTCCGAAGGCAAGGAATTGCTGAAGGAATTCCCGGACGCAGCGACCCCGCCGGGGCTCTACTTCAACCCCTATTTCGCGAACCTCAACATCGCGATGCCGGCCCCAATCGTGTCGGACGGTCAGGTGACCTATGCCGACGGCACCAAGGCGACCAAGGACCAGATGGCCAAGGACGTCGCGGCGTTTCTGGTGTGGACGGCCGAACCGACGCTGGAGAATCGGCACCGGACCGGCTGGGCCGTGATCATCTTCCTGCTGATCGCGACGGTCCTCGCCTATCTGGCGTATCGCAACATCTGGGCCAACGCGAAGCGCGAGGTGGGCGCCCACGGTCCGCTTGATCCGGACTATCGCGAGCGGATGGACGAGCAGAAGGCCGAGCGCGGCATCGCCGGCTGAGCGATCCGCGCCAATCGAGGCAACAGGAAAGGCTCTCGTCCACGGACGGGAGCCTTTCTCGTTTGGGAGTGACGAGATGACGCGAGACGAGCTTCGTGCGTTGGTGCGGACCATTCCGGACCATCCCAAGCCCGGGATCCTGTTCCGCGACGTCACCACCTTGCTGCTGCACGCCGAGGGCTTTGCGGCGGCGATCGAGGCGCTGGCGGGGACGGTGCCGGGGCGGCCCGACCTGGTCGCGGGGATGGAAGCGCGCGGCTTCGTGGTGGCAACCGCGCTGGCTCTAAAGCTCGGCGCGGGGCTGCTGCTGATCCGCAAGGACGGCAAGCTGCCGGGCGCCACCATCGGCGAGGATTATGCGCTTGAATATGGGACCGATCGGCTGACCATGCATGTCGATGCCTGCGCGCCGGGCGCGGCGGTGCTGCTGGCCGACGACCTGATCGCGACCGGCGGGACCGCGCTGGCCGCGGCGCGGCTGGTGCGGCGGGCCGGGGCGAGGGTGACCGGCGCGCGCTTCCTGATCGACCTGCCCGACCTCGGCGGCGCGGCGAAGCTCCAGACGGACGGGATCGAGACGCAGAGCCTGCTGGCGTTCGCGGGCCACTAGGCTCGGCCGACCACATTGGGGGCCCATCCGATCCTTTTCCGGGTTGCGGGCCGGCGTTGCCGAACCATCTGGAATGGCGGGACCATGGGACCTTGCGACGAGCATAGACTGACCCGGGGCCGCGGATTGGCCCTGTTGCTGGCGCTCTTCTACGGAGTGCTCACCGGCGGGGCCTTTGCGCCGATGCCGGTTCAGGCCCAGCCCCATGCCGCTAGCATGGTGCGCGACGGTCACGCGATCCTCGCGGCGACCGCCAAGGGCGGCAAGGTCGCGCTCAAGGGCCAGCGCGCGACACCCGGTCCCGCACTGCTTCCTTCCAATCCGGCGCCGGTCGTCCTGCTGGTTGTCCGGCCTTCGGGCGAAGCGACGGCTGCGGTGCAGGCTGTCGCGGCCGCGCGCGGCGCGTCGCCCTATCGGGCAAGGGCTCCTCCAGCCGCCTGATCGAATACGTTCCAATCGATCAGCGATGCCGCAGCCTCGAGGGCTGCCGGCAGATAAGGAGACATGCCATGTCCACACAGGCACTTCGGCTCAGCGCGCTGAGCTATGACATCGAACGCGCGCTGTCCGGCGAGATGGGCAAGCGGACGCCCAATGCGCTTCGGGTGTTCCGCCTGCGCCGTGCGCGCGAGGCGCTGAGGCTGCGCTTCCGGCGGCTATTCAGCCGCTAGGCGAGCGCCTCCCCTTTTCACGAATGACGGCGCGGGAGCGGGCGACAATCCGCTCCTGCGCCACTGGAGTTTACCCATGCTTACCCAAGACCTGGTGGGTCGCGCCCGCGTGGCGGACGACCCCCAATCCCTGACGCGCGTCGAAAGCCTGCTGATGCGCTATCCCGAGCTGAGCGCGGAGGAAGTCAGCGAAGCCGGCAAATTGCTGCGGCGGACTGGACCGCTCGACATGGGGCTGTTGTCGGCCAATCCGACGGCCTGGACACAGGTCGAGCGCTTTCGCGGCGACCATCCGGGCTTCTTTCGCCCAAGCCGGAAGAACCAGCTGCTGTTGCTGCTGGTCGCCCTGCTGACGATCACCTCGATCATCCTGCTGTGGGACAGCGGGCTCGGCTGACGTGAAGGGCGGGAGCGGCCCTGTGCCGCTCCTGCCGGAGCCTGTTCAGACGTTGAATTTGAAGTGCAGGACGTCGCCGTCGGCGACGACATATTCCTTACCTTCCTGGCGCAGCTTGCCGGCGTCGCGCGCGCCTGCTTCGCCGCCAAGCGCGACATAGTCGTCGAAGGCGATGGTTTCGGCGCGGATGAAGCCACGTTCGAAGTCGGAGTGGATGGCGCCAGCCGCCTGCGGGGCCTTGGCGCCCTTTTCGACCGTCCACGCGCGGGCCTCCTTGGGGCCGACGGTGAAGAAGGTGATCAGGTGGAGGAGGTCGTAGCCGGCGCGGATCACGCGGGCGAGGCCGGTCTCGGTCAGGCCGAGTTCGCCGAGAAATTCCAGCTTGTCGGCATCGTCCATGCCGGTCAGCTCGGATTCGATCGCGGCCGAGACGACGACCGCATTGGCGCCTTCCGCCTTGGCCTTGGCGAACACCTGCTCGGACAGCGCGTTGCCGTTGGCGGCATCCTCCTCGTTGACGTTGCAAACGTAGAGGATCGGCTTGGCGGTGATCAGCTGGGCCTGGGAAAAGACCCGGGCTTCTTCCTCGTCCTTGGGCTCGGTCAAGCGCGCGGGCTTGCCTTCGCGCAGCAGCTCCAGCGCCTGGGACAGGACCGAGGCCGCGATCTTGCTTTCCTTGTCGCCCTGCTGGCCCTTCTTGACGAGATTGGGGACGCGCTTCTCGAGGCTTTCGAGGTCGGCGAGGAGGAGTTCGGTTTCGACCACTTCGGCGTCGGCCAGCGGGTCGACCTTGTTGGCGACGTGCTGGATGTCGTCGTTCTCGAAGCAGCGCAGGACGTGGACGATCGCGTCGACCTCGCGGATGTTGCCGAGGAACTGGTTGCCAAGGCCTTCGCCCTGGCTGGCACCCTTGACCAGCCCGGCGATGTCGACAAACCCCAGTTGGGTGGCAATGATCTTGGCCGACCTGGCGATCTCCGCCAGCTTGTCGAGGCGGGGGTCGGGCACCGCGACCTGGCCAACGTTGGGCTCAATCGTGCAAAACGGATAGTTGGCCGCCTGCGCCGCTTGCGTTTCGGTGAGCGCATTGAAAAGGGTCGATTTGCCGACGTTCGGCAGGCCGACGATACCGCAGCGAAAGCCCATGGAAAGTGTCTCGGATGTGAAGGAAAGCTGGCGGCCCTCTAGCCCGCAGCCGCCGCGCGGGCAACGTTGGCTGGCGTCTCCTCCGAAATGGTTATTATCCCTCACCCGTTTTTAATGCTGATCGGTCACCACTCCACGCGATGAGTTCGACGATGATGCTTGCCCGCCAGTGGATGCTGGCCCTTGGTTATGCCTTGCTAGCGGCGCTGGCGGTGACCTTGACCCGCTTCGACGGCGGGGTCGCGTTCCTGTGGGGGGCGAGCGCGCTGCTGATCGCCGCGCTGGTGCGCACTTCGATGCGCAACTGGTGGGCGCCGCTTGTCACCTGCTCGGTGGTCGGCTTCCTCGTGACAGGCTTCCTCGGGCTCGGCTGGGCGGTGGCGCCATTCCTGCTGATCGCCAACATGGGCGAGGCGGTGATCGCGGGTTATCTCCTGAAGCGCGACCGAAGCAGCGGCGAGTTGATGGCGAGCCTAAGCTGGTTCGGGCGGTTCGTGATTGCGATGCTCGTCGGACCTGTCCTGATGGCCCCAGTCGCCGGTGCGGTCCTGTGGGCCTTCGACGGAAGCTTCGTTGCGACCATGAAGCATTTCGCGATCGGCCACGCCTTGGGCAATCTTGCGCTGACTCCGATCGCCTACATGATGACCGGCCGTGCCGCCCGGAAGGAGACGCGGCGGATATTCAAGCGACACAAGAAGGCGGCGCTGACGCTGCTTCCGACGGTTGGCCTGATCGTCTTCTTCACCTTCTGGCAGTCGGATTGGCCAATCCTGTTCCTGCCGGTGATGTGGGTCGTGCTGGTCACTTTCCGACTCGGCCGTCTCGGTGCCGCGGTCAGCCTTGCGCTTTTGACCGGGATTGGGGGCCTGCTGACCGCCAAGGGGATGGGGCCGGTATCGCTAACCGGCGCGACGCTTGGCGACCGGATGCAATTCTTCCAATTCTACCTGGCGGCGACGGTTCTGACGGTCATTCCGATCGCCGCCGACCTGCACAATCGCCAGAAGCTCAATCGCAGTCTGCGCCGAAGCGAGGCGGAATTTCGGCTGCTGGCCGACCATTGCACCGACGTCATCATGCGCATCTCGATCGATGGCCAAATCCTCTACGCGTCGCCCTCGGTCGAGTTGGTTACCGGCTATCATCCAAGCGAACTGGTTGGGCGGCATAGTCGTGTCCTGATCGACCCGGCGGATTTCGCGCGCGTCCGGGACGAGCATCGCGCCACCCTCGCGGCGGGCGGCGAGCCCCGGACCTACGCTTATCGCACGATAGTCAGCAGCGGAGAGCAGCGCTGGTTCTCGACCCACGGCCGCGCACTGCTCGACGAATATGGCGAGCCGATCGAGCTCTTGTCCTACATCCGCGACATCACCGGCGCCAAGGCCGACGAGCGCGAATGGGTACAGGCTGCGCTGACCGATAGCCTGACAGGCCTTCACAATCGCCGCGCCTTCGAACGGGCCGCGGACGGACGGATCGCCGCCGGTGCGGTCGGGGCCGATTGCGTGGCACTGTTCGACCTCGACCGGTTCAAGAGCATCAACGACCGCTTTGGCCATGACGCCGGCGACGACGTGTTGAAGCGGTTCGCGGAAGTCGCGCTCAAGCTGACCCGCCCGGGTGACATGCTCGCGCGCATCGGCGGTGAGGAATTCGGCCTGCTGTTCGAAGACACCTCGATCGGGCAGGCGTATGAAATCTGCGAGCGGATCCGGCGCGAGGTGAGCGGCACGCTCAGGATTGCCGAGGTGCAGATCACCGTCAGCGGCGGCGTGGCGCCGATCGGTCCCGATGGCCTGGCTGCCGCACTCAAGTCGGCGGACGAGGCGCTGTACCGCGCCAAGCAGGGCGGACGTGATCAGCTGCTGCTGGCGGCCTAAGCGAAGTTGAAGCTGACGCTCAGCCGCTCGCCGCGCGCGTTGCCAGGGAGCACCTCGTGGCGCAGCCAGCTTTCCCACAACAGGAGCTGGCCGGGGAGGGGGTGCAGGGTGACGAAGGGCCGGAGAGGCTCGGGCGCGTCGGCGCCGCGGATCGGCGCGGCCATCATCATCGGCAGGCGCGGATCTTCGAAGCGGATGGCGCCGGCTCCGTCGGGCACATCGATGTAGAGCGTGCCCGAGAGGATCGAGTGCGGGTGGATGTGCGCGCTGTGGTGGCCGCCGGGCTTCAGGACATTGACCCACAGGCTGTCGAGCTTCGGCTTGACCTCCCACGCGAGGTCGCGGGCGAAGGTGGCGGCGTGGCGGGTGAGGGCCTTGGCGAGGTCGGCGAACACCGGATCGCGGCGGGGGAGGTCGTTGAGCGAGGCGTAGCTGGTATAGCCCTTGTAGCCATGCTCCTTCGCCCAGCGACGACCGGCTCCATCGTCTTCGGCGAGGCTGCGAATCGAGTGGGCGAGCTCGGCGAGGTCGAGGGCGAGATCTGCTTCGTAGAGCGGGGTGGCGAACAGCTGGCGCATCGTCAGTCCTGATGCAGCCGCATGGCGACGTCGCTCATGAAGCGGGCGTCGTCGCCCTTGGCCAGCCAGTCGGCTTCGGAGGCGAGGGCGGCGAGGAGATCGGAGAGCGAATCCATCTCGCTCTTGGCGTAATTGCCCAGCACGTAGCCGGTCACCCGGTCCTTGTGGCCGGGGTGGCCGATGCCGATCCGGACGCGACGGAAGTCGGGGCCGAGGGAGGCATTGATCGAGCGCAGGCCGTTATGCCCGGCAAGCCCGCCGCCGACGCGGACCTTGACCTTCATCGGGGCCAGGTCGAGCTCGTCATGGAAGACGGTGAGGGCGGTCTCGTCGAGCTTGAAGAAATGCAGCGCCTGCTGAACCGAGTCGCCGCTGTCGTTCATGAACGTCTGGGGCTTGAGCAGCAGGACCTTCTGTCCGCCGATGCGGCCTTCCGAGACCAAGCCGCGATGCTTCTTCTGCCAGGGCGAGAAGCCGTGGATTTCGGCGATCGTGTCGACGGCCATGAAGCCGACATTGTGCCGGTGCAGCGCATATCGCGCGCCGGGATTACCGAGGCCGGTCCAGATTTGCATGAAGCGAAGCTCCCCTCCCGCAGGGCGCGGGAGGGGAGGAGCCGATTATTCGGCGTCGGTCGCAGCTTCCGCCGCGTCTTCTTCGGCGTCACCGGCATCGCTCTTCATCGACGACGGAGCGACGATGGTGGCGATGGTGAAGTCGCGATCGGTGATCGTGGCTTCGACGCCCGTGGGCAGGGTGACGTTCGAGATGTGGATCGAATCGCCGACGTCGAGGCCCTTGAGGCTAATCTCGATGTCGTCGGGGATTTCGGCCGCGTCGCAGCTGAACTCAATCTCGTGCTTGACGATGTTGAGCACCGCACCGCGCTTGATGCCGGGGCTTTCCTCTTCGTCGGTGAAGCGCACGGGGACGTTGACGGTCACCTTGCTGTGCTCACTGATGCGGAGGAAGTCGACGTGGACCGGGCGGCTGCTGACGGGATGGAACTGCACGTCCTTAGGCAAGGTGCGGGTCGTCTTGCCACCGGCGTCGATCATCACGACCGAGTTCATGAAGTGGCCGGTCGACAGCATCTTGGCGAGGAGCTTTTCCTCGACGTGGATGCTCAGCGGCTCCTGATTGGCGCCATAGACAACGGCGGGGACCCGGCCTTGGTTACGCAGCTCACGGGAGGCTCCCTTGCCAGCCCGGTCGCGCGTCTCGGCGGTCAGCGAAAGCTGTTCGCTCATACGTGCATTCCTTTGAAAAAGAGGTAGTAGAACGCTCCCCACGCCTCCAGGGATGACCATGCAGGAGCGGGCGGGCGCATAGCGCGGGTGGGGTCAAATGGCAAATCGCGACCGTTCCGTTTGTGCCGAGCGAAGTCGAGGCACGCCAGCGCAGGCGCCCTTCGACTTTGCTCAAGGCGAACGAGGTTCTTTCGCAGCCGGCGTCTTCAGTGTCTGGCGGAAGCGGAACAGATCCTCGCGCTGGACCTCGCCGATATGGCCGGGGTCGAGATCAAGCATGTCGAAGGGGCCGTAGCTGACCCGGATCAGGCGGCTGACCTGCAGGCCGAGGTGGGCGAGGACGTTGCGGACCTCGCGGTTCTTGCCTTCGGTCAGCGACAGTTCGATCCAGCAGTTGCGGCCGGTCCGGCGTTCGAGGTTGGCGTCGATCGAGCCGTAGCGGATGCCGTCGATCTCGATCCCGTCGGCAAGTTCCTCGAGCTGGGCCTGGGTGACATCGCCGAACGCGCGGGCGCGGTAGCGGCGGACCACCGCGGTGGCGGGCAACTCGAGCTGGCGCTTCAGCTCGCCATCGTTGGTGAGGAGCAGCAGGCCTTCGGTCATGAAGTCGAGCCGGCCGACCGGCATCACCCGCGGCAGGCCGGCGGGCAGTCGGTCGTAGATGGTCGGGCGGCCCTTGGGATCGTTGGCGGCGGTGAGGCAACCGGCGGGCTTGTAGAAGCGCCACAGGCGAGCGGCGGCGGGCGGCGCCACCTGCTTGCCGTCGACGGTCACCCCGCGCAGGTCCTCGAGCAGGGTGGCTGGGGTAGTCAGCACGGTGCCGTCGAGCGCGATGCGACCCTCGGCGATCATTCGCTCGATATCGCGGCGCGAGGCGACCCCGGCGCGGGCGAGCAGCTTGGCGATGCGCTGCGGGCCGCTTTCACGCGGCGGGCCCGGGGGCTTGCCGCGCGGACCGGTCGGGCGCGGCCCTGATGCGCTCGGGCCTGTGGCGGGCGGAGCACGGCGTGGAGATTTATCGCGCGATTGCTGCGGCGGGCGGGGACCGCGGCCTCCCGTCGGTCGTTGAGGGGGCAAGTGTTCTTCCTCTTCCAAGGCTAAGCGATGCTGTTCGGCACACGGGAACGTCACGTCAAGCGCATCCTCATCGTGGAGGACGAGCCGCTGGTGGCGTTCGACAATGAAACAATGGTGAGCAACGCCGGCTACACGGTCGTGGCCACGGTTGATAGCGTCCGTGAAGCGCTGGCAATCCTCGATCGCGAAGTCGGCCACCCGGGCGATGAGGACGAGGGCGCTCCGGAGCGGGGAATCGACCTCATCCTGAGCGACATCACGCTGACCGGCCGGCGCAGCGGAATCGACCTTGCCGCCGAGGCGACGCAGCGCGGCATCCCGGTGCTTTTCGCGACCGCCAACCCGCCCGAAGATGGGGGAGGCAATGCGCTTGGCGTCCTGTGCAAGCCCTACAACGAAGGGCGGCTCAAGGCAGCGCTGAAGGCGGTCGAGGAGCTGATCGCCGGCAATGCCCAGGTCAAGGCACCGACCGGGGTGATCCTCTACAACCGGCCGCTCGCCGCCTGATCCTCAGCGGCCGAGGGCCCGTTCGATCATCGCGTGGAACTCGGCGACGCCATGTTCGAGCGTGCCAAGGGTGACCTCGTCGACAAGCCCGCTGGCGAGACCCTGGTGGCACAGCGCCGCGGCGCGGAAGTCCTCAGCGGCGAAGGTGCCGGCATCGAGCAGGGTCCAGCTCTTGTCCCAATGCTCTTCCTCCTCCGCGGTGCGGGGCGGCTGAGGAATCAGCATGATGTCCTCGACGATCGTTCGGCCCGCCGCCTGCGGCCAGCAAGTGAGCAGGTTTAGGTAATCGGGGCTCATGATCAGGATGGCGTTGGGGAAAAGGTGGTAGGTGTAGGTGACCGCCTTGCGCAGCTGCCGCCAGTCGCCGCGATCGATCCGGCCGAGATAGTCGGTCCGGCCAACCGCCGCGCGCTGATGCGGGCCGATGCGGTCGGCGACGGTGATCCCGTCGGCAAAGAACGAAGCGATGGTGGCGGCGTGTAGCCGCTGGACATGGTAGCTTTCGAGGAAGGCGTCGACGATCAGCTTCCAATTGCCAGCGACCTCGTGCGACCGCCGGCGGTAGAGGTGGAGATGCGCGAGGCCGAAGGCGTCGAGATCCTCGGCAAGGGCCTGGGCCGGGGCGAAGTCGGCTTGCGGATCGCGCGAGAACCAGATCAGGCCGCCGCTCTCCACCGCGGGAAAGGCGCGCAGGCTCATCGCGGCCTTGTCGAGGCCGGGGAAGCAGTCGGCGCGGGGCAGGCCAGCGAGCGCGCCGTCGGGCCTATAGGCCCAGGCGTGGTAGGGACAGACGATCCGGGCGGCAGGAACGACCTCGCTGCCTTCGACCAGCCGGGTGCCGCGGTGGCGGCAGGCGTTGGCGAGGACATGGACCTGTCCGTTGCCGTCGCGGCTGACGATCAGCGGAACGCCATAGCCGTCATGCGCGACCGCGGTGCGGGGGGAGGGCAGCATGGCCGACGGGCCGAGGACCAGCGGTGCCCGCGCGAACAAGCGGTCCTGCTCGGTCACGAAGCGGTCATCGTCGATGTAGGGCGAGGCGGGGAGGCGGGCGATCCCTTCGCCCAGCATTTCGCCGCCGCTTGCCAGCAACTCCGCCAGCGCGAGTTGGCCCGGGGTCGGGCGGGTCGACTTGAGCGGTGCGTCCATCGCGGCAGAGTGCGCGCCGGGCCGCGCGGGCGCAAGCACTCACGGGCTGTTCAGGCGCAGCGCTGCTGCTAGACGATGGGCTAGCGACAATCGGAGGAACCGGTCCTTGGCGACGGCGACGGCAGCAGCGGGCGAGACGGCGGTGACGGCGCAGCCCAAGGGGTGGCGGCTGATCCGGACCGCCTTGTCCAACCGCAAGACTGCGGTGATGCTGGCATTCGGGTTCGGCGCGGGGCTGCCGTTCACCTTGCTGATCGGTACGCTGAACGCGTGGCTTGGCGAGTGGCAGATCGACCTTGCCACGATCGGCGTACTGTCGTGGATCGGCCTTGCCTACGCCTTCAAATTTCTGTGGTCGCCGCTAGTCGATCGGGTGCGGCTGCCGGGGCTGGAGCGGCTGGGGCGGCGGCGCGGGTGGCTTCTGCTGTGCCAGGTCATCCTTACCCTGACCTTCTTTGGCCTGTCGCTGTCGGATCCGCGGCTGGCGCTCGGCACCTTTGCGCTGATTGCGGTGATCGGCGCCTTTGCCTCGGCGACCCAGGACGTGGTGATCGACGCGTGGCGGATCGACGTCGCCGACGAAGCGGCGCCGGTCGAGATCCTGTCCTCCATTTACCAGCTCGGCTTTCGCATCGCGGCCCTGATCGGCGGCGCCTTGGCGCTGGTGCTATCCGAGCGGATGAGCTGGCCCGCTGTCTATGCGGTGATGGGCCTGTTCATGGCATTGACGCTGATCGCGACGTTGATGGCCCCCGACACCCCCCGCACCGCGCTGGAGGAGCAGCAGAGCGCGCTCCGTCGGGCCGGGGCGACCGCCCCCAAGCTGCGGGCGATCGGCCTGGCCATCGTCGGGCTGGGCTGGGCGTGGGCGATCTGGACGGTGGGCGCCTTCATGGCGAACATGCTGGGCGGCGCGATCGACCCGGCCACCGGGAAGCCGCCGAGCGTCGGCGACTTCACCAAAAGCTATGGTCCGCTGATCGTCGCCGCGACGGTCCTGGTGCCGGCCATCGTGGCTGCAGTGTTCAACTGGTTAGCGGCGCGCCCCGGCTATGTGCTGGAAAGCGACGTGCCGGCGTCGAGCGGGCTCGAGCGCGCCTCGGATCATGCTTATAGCGCGCTGATCCTGCCGCTGGCCGAGCTGGTCCGGCGGATGGGCTGGGGCGTCATCGTCGTGCTGGGACTGATCCTCAGCTACCGCATCACCGACAATATCTGGGGCAGCTTCGCCTTTCCCTTCTATCTCCAGGAGCTGAAGTACACGGGCGACGAGGTGGCGTTCGCGTCCAAGATCTTCGGCGTCTTCATGACCATGGCTGGGATCGCGATCGGCGGGATCATGTTCGCGACCGTGGGGCGGATGCCGACGCTGATGGTCGGCGCCATCGTCGCGGCGGCAAGCAACCTCCTTTACGCCGACCTTGCTTCGGGCGCGGTCTATATCGACGCCTTTGCGCGCACCTTCGGGCTCGATGCCTTCGGCCATGACCTGCGGATGGTGCGGCTGCTGATCGCCATTTCGGGTGAGAATATTGCCGGCGGCCTCGCGGGGGCCGCGTTCGTCGCCTACCTGTCGTCGATCACCAGCCGCGAATTCAGCGCGGTGCAATATGCGCTGCTGTCCTCGCTGACCTTCCTGATCGGCTCGCTCGGCCGGGCGGCGTTGGGCGAGATGATCGACCAGGTCGGCTATGCGCCGGTCTTCTACCTGACCGCGACCATCGGGCTGGTGGCCGTGGCATTCGTGGCGCTGGAATGGGCGCGGACCAGCTGGAATGGGCGGCGAGAGCGCGCCAATGGCCCGGTGCCGGCGGCCGACGCGGCGCGGGCTGCCGAAGGCGACACGGCCTAGTCGGGCACCTCGTCATTGAGCGCCAACACTTCGCCCGCGAGGTAGAGCGAGCCGGCGATGAGGAGGGCGGCGGTCGGCGGGACGTTGGCAATGGCGGCCTGGAGGTCGTGACCGGGCTCGGCAGGTAGGCCGAGGGCGGTCGCGGTGGCGGCGAGGTCTGCGGCGGTCATAGCCAGCGGGTGGTCAA